>JAACFB010000029.1 GCA_009937615.1 Gammaproteobacteria bacterium
CCAACCAGCAACGGAATGCCAAGGCGGCTTTCTTCGACCGCGATTCGCTGCAGCTCATTCACGACCTCGACATCGGCGAGATTGAGTATTGACCCTAGCCGCCCGGAACGCAGCCTTTCCCCCAGGTTTTCCACCGGGTCCGGGCCGCTGGCATTGAGCTGAGTCATCTGCCCAATCTTCTCGGCAACGGTCATTTGTGCGAGGAGAGACGTTACGCGCTCGTCAATATCATCAACTTGCCGTTGTGCATCCACAGTTGTGACGCCCATTGTCATTACCCACCAGAGGCCGCATTGTGCGGCGATTTTTGTTGTTCTGCTCAAGTGAAAAACCGTCCGATTCTTCTGGCGGCGTCATGCCAGCGGCGCCAGCGTTAACCCCATGCGGGCTTGTAGCAATGATTGACAGCGCTGTCAATATCATACACGATGAACGCGAAAGCACATAAAAAGAGCAAAGCTGAGGGCAACGCGTGGCAACTGACAGCGCACCACTGCGATTTCGAGAAAAACTGGGCTACGGCCTCGGTGACACAGCGTCGAATTTCTTCTTCGCCACGTTCAATGTGTTCCTGCTCTACTACTACACCGATATATTCGGACTGTCGGCAGCCGCTGTCGGCACTATGTTTCTTGTCACTAAGATCGTCGATGCGGCCAGTGATCCGATCATGGGCCTCATCGCCGATCGCACAAACTCGAAGTGGGGTAAGTTCAGGCCCTATCTGCTCTGGGGCGCTGTTCCTTACGGCCTTTGCGGGTATGCGATGTTCGCCAATCCGGATCTCGCGTATACGGGCAAACTCATCTATGCCTACGTGACTTACTCGCTCATGATGCTGGCGTACACGGCGATCAACGTACCCTACTCCGCACTGATGGGCGTCATTTCGGCCTCTTCGCTCGAACGTACCAAGGTCGCTAGCTATCGCTTCTTTTGTGCATTTACGGCGGGTTGGCTCGTCGGCACGTTCGTAACGCCTTTGAAAAACATCCTCGGCGGCGGCAACGAGGCGCTCGGCTTCCAGTACACGATGGCGATCTTTGCCGCGCTCTCGATCGTCCTGTTCTGGGTAACGTTTGCGACCACCAAGGAACGTGTGATCCCGCCGCCAACGGACTCCAACTTAAAAACCGACTTCAGGGCGTTGTTGCAAAACGGTCCCTGGCGAGTGCTCTTCATTACCGGCATCGTCACCTTGATGAACGTCGCGGTTCGGAACGGCACGCTGCTTTACTACTTCAAGTATTACGTCGGCGACGACGGTTCCCGGATATTTCTGATCTTCGACAAGACCGCTGTGTTCATGTCGACCGGGCTCCTGGCAATGCTTATCGGCGTGTCGCTGACAAAAGCTCTGAGTGCCCGCTTCGAAAAACGCAAGCTGATGATCGTGCTGTCACTGCTCAATGCAGTATCGATGGCGGTGTTTTTTGTTACTCCTCCAGACCAATACTGGCTGATGGTTTTCGTCAACTGCCTGGGTACGCTCGTGATTGGTCCAACGCCAGCCCTCGTCTGGTCCATGTACGCGGACACGGCTGACTACGGTGAATACAAGACCGGGCGACGCACGACAGCGTTGGTTTTCTCGACGGTGCAGTTCTCGCACAAGCTTGGCCTGGCGGTCGGTGCCGGCCTCGCCGGCATCATCCTCGCCTGGTTCGGGTTCGTCGCCAATGAGGTCCAGACCGAGACATCGATGCTCGGCATTCGCTTCATGTTCAGTATTTTCCCGGCAATACTCGCCGTCATTGGTGTCATCGCGATTTACTTCTATCGCATTGATTCGTCGTTGATCTCACGGATGGAACGCGAGCTCGCGGAACGGCACGCTGCCACTTAATTTCGACCACGAGTAAGCTCTGGTCGGGCTGGCGGCGGTTGCTCGCCTTCTCGTCAGCTTCATGGGGTCCGTCAAGATAACTTTTGCCGGACAGCTCGAGAGGCGAACTTCGGCAATCTGTTTTTCTTGCTACAAATTGATGATCCGGCACTACGGGCGTAGCCCCCGGCAAAGTTCTACTCAGAATGTCTCGAATCGATTGAGAAGATGCTCTGGGTCGACGCGGAGCAACAGCTGGGCGGGAAACGTTACATCATTATCTATACTTGATACGGGTTGCGAAAATCACGCGATAGCGTGGGAGAGCGTCCAGGCCAAATCGGCGCCGACGCAAAGTTCTACTTCGTAACTTTTCCCATGTCCGTCATGCTGGCGAGGGCTCTCGAGCACAATCGAAAACAACCGCAAGACGCGCTATGGACCGACAAACCGGCGTTCGAGAAACTGATCGAGAATCTTGAGCCGATACAGCCCGATGAGGATTATGTGCTAATGGGCAGTACGGCCTGGCGATGTCATCGCCCGCAGCGGCGGGCGCCTATGAAATATCGTCGTCTTCGATTTTGTGGCCCCAATTCTGCTTGGCGGCCAGGTAACGCTTATTCGCAGCCGTGACGCCGAACACGTGCTTGACGGGCGTGATCTCCGTCAGGCCCGCCGTCGTCAGGTCCTCGATCTTTTTCGGGTTGTTTGTGAGCAGCCGGAACGGTCCGTGCCCACGAAAAAACTTGAGCAACGACGCCGCGTCGCCAAAGTCACGTGAATCATCCGGCAAGCCGAGCGAACGATTGGCCTGGTAGGTGTTTTCGCCGCTGTCCTGGAGCAAGTAAGTCGCCGCTTTTGCCCACAGGCCGATGCCGCGCCCTTCGTGGCCCGACATGTAAATCAGAATCCCGCCCTGCTCATCCTTGCTGATCAGATCGACGGCCGAATGCAGTTGCGGGCCGCATTCGCAGCGCTCGGAGCCGAATACGTCGCCCGTGAGGCAGCTCGAATGGACCCTGACCAGGGGGTTCTTCCAGGTTTCAGGATCGCCGATGATCAACACGCTGTTGACCGCCATCGAAGAAGCCAGGCTCGCAAAGGACTCCTGTGCCTGCTGCGCCCGCAGTTTCTCGGCAATGTCCTCGATCTTGGACAGTTCCGTGTTGCGCACGCAGGCATACCACTGCACCTCGTAGCGGCTGTCGCCAAAGGCGAGCGGCAAAGGAATCGGCCCGAGGATGCTGATCGAGCCACCGCCAGACTGGTCCGGCGCAAGCCGCTCGCCGTCCCGGTTGATGAGAATCAGCTTGCCTGCAGCGACGAGGCGCTCGCGGACCGTGGGATCGATATACGTAAACATGGTGCCGCATTATGAACGAATTGACGGCCCGAGGTGAGCGGTCCGTCGTGCCGCTAAATCGTGAGCGAATTCTCTTGCTGACTGATGGGTCATTAAGTATAGTTACTGACTCAAGAGTCAGTAACAGAGGGAAAGCATGAGCGAACCCCGCTTCCGGCGCCGGAAAGAAGACCGTCCGCAGGAGATCACCGAGGCCGCGCTTGCCGCGTTCGCCGAGAAGGGCTATGCGGCGACTCGCGTCGAGGAGGTCGCGAAACGGGCCGGCGTCAGCAAGGGCCTCCTCTACCTGTATTTCAAGACCAAGGAAGAGATGTTCAAGGCGGTCGTTCGTGGCCTCGTGATACCGCGCATCGATGCACTGGCCGCGTCGATCGATACATCGGGGCTGTCGGCCGAGGAGTTTTTACGTGGCCCGTTCGTGGACTTCGTCAAGACGCTGCCCGGATCGCCGATTGCCGTCGTCATCCGGCTCATGATCGCCGAGGGCCCGAAGCACCCGGATCTCGTGCAGTTTTACTGGGACAACGTCGTCTCGCGCGGTCTGTCGGCGATCACGGAATTACTCGAACGCGGCGTCCGCGCGGGTGAGTTCCGGCGGACGACCGTCAACGAAATGCCGCACCTCTTAGTCATGCCCGCCGTGTTCTCGGTCATTTTCAGACTGCTCTTCGAAAAGCAGGCCCTCGATACCGATCGCCTTATCGATACCCAGGTCGACCTGCTGCTTGCCCATATGAAAGGAGGCAACTCATGACTCGCGCTGCCCAACTCGCAGGGATCCTGAGTGCCGTTTTACTGGCCGGCTGTGCGGGCGATTCCAAGCCGAACAGCGTGGTCGGTGAACTGGCCTCCGACCGCATCGAACTGAGCGCTGAAACCGCAGAACCGATCGTCGAAATTCTTGTTGCCGAAGGCGAAGCCGTCGCGAAAGGTCAGCTACTGCTGCGACAGGACTCCGCAAGAGCGCAGGCACGCCTGGCAGAGGCCGAAGCGGCCCTCGGGCAGTCCGAAGCCCGGCTCGACGAACTCGTGCGCGGCCCGCGCCGGGAACAGATTTCCGCCGCGCGGGCCAGCCTCGCGGGCGCCGCGGACGAGCTGAAGTTTCGCCAGACCGATTATGCAAGGGTGCAGGAGATCCACGCCCGGGAACTCGCATCGCCCGACGTGCTCGATCGCGCCAAGGCTGCGCTCGACGCCGCCGAAGCGAACAGCAGGGTCCGCCGCGCCCAGCTGCAGGAGCTGCTGAGCGGCACGACGATCGAAGAGCTCGCGCAGGCGGAGCAAGCCGTAAAACAGGCTGAAGCGCGACGAAATCTTGCCAGGGTCGACCTCGAACGCCACGACACTGTTGCGCCCACCGACGGCATCCTGGACAGCCGCCTGTTCGAAGTGGGTGAGCGCCCGGCGCCCGGACAGGCCATGCTGGTCATGCTCTCGGGTACACAGCCCTATGCCCGTGTGTATATTCCCGAAGCGCTGCGGGTGCACGTCGGCCCGGGCACCGAGACAACGGTCAGCGTCGACGGCCTCGAGGATTTACTGCCCGGCAAAGTACGCTGGGTGGCGAGCGAAGCCGCGTTTACGCCCTACTTCGCATTGACAGAGCGCGACCGTGGACGCCTGACCTACGAAGCAAAAATCGACCTGGATACCGGCGGCCGGCGACTGCCAGACGGTGTCCCGGTCGAGGCCGAGCTGCAAATCGGCACGGCGACGCGATGAATGACGATCTTGCCATCCGCGCACGTGGCCTGAGCAAGCACTTCGGCGAACTGCGGGCCGTCGACAAGCTCGATCTCGACGTGCCGCGCGCGTCGATTTACGGCTTCCTGGGGCCGAACGGCTCCGGCAAGTCGACGACGATACGCATGCTTTGCGGGCTGCTGACGCCAACCGAGGGCAGCGCCAGTGTTCTCGGAATCGAGATACCGGGCAAAGCCACCTTGCTCAAGCCCAGGATTGGTTACATGACACAGAAGTTTTCGCTTTTCGCCGACATGACCGTCATGGAAAACCTGCAGTTCATTGCCGAAATCTATTCCTACCCGAAGCGCGAGCGCAAGGCGCGCACCGAAGAGCTGCTCGAGAAGTACGATCTCGTTGCGCAGCGCAAACAGTTCGCAGGCACGATGAGCGGTGGCCAGCGACAGAGGCTCGCGCTCGCCTGCGCGGTGCTGCACAAGCCGGAGCTGCTGCTGCTTGACGAACCGACGAGCGCCGTGGACCCGCAGAGCCGGCGCGACTTCTGGGCGAACCTGTTTCGGCTCGCGGAGACCGGCACGACGATCCTTGTGTCCACGCATTACATGGACGAGGCAGAGCGCTGCCATCGGCTCGCAATTCTCGACAAGGGCGTAAAAGTCGCCGACGGATCGCCGCTGGATCTGCAGGACAATACCGGCATGCACGTTGTCGAGGTGCTGGCCGATGACCCGTATCGCGCACAAACCGCGCTGATCGACATTCCCCTCGTTGCCAGCGTGACCCAGCTTGGCATCCGCCTGCGGGTGTTGATACCTGAAAGCGTCAACGATCCTCTGCGCCTTGTTAACGATGCGCTGCGCGCCGGGCGCGTTGTCGCTGAATCACGCGTCGTCGCCGCCTCGCTCGAGGACGTCTTCGTCGCCGTCACAATGAAACCGGGGCAGCAGGCAGCATGAAATCGCTTTCCCGTCTCAGCGCCGTAATGCGCAAAGAGGTCAGGCAGATGCGCCGCGACCGCCTTACGTTTGCGATGATTTTCGGCATCCCGCTGATACAGCTGCTCCTGTTCGGTTATGCGATCAACACCGACGTTCGCAACCTCACGTCGGCTGTCGCCGATGAGGCCGGTACGCACCTGTCGCGGGAGTTTGTCGCGCGCCTGAGCGCAACCCAGGTAACCAATATTCAATACCGGGTCGATACCGCCGCTGATCTCGAGCGCATGCTGCGCTCCGGTGAGATTTCTCTGGGGGTCGCGATCCCCCCGGATTTCGACCGGCGGGTGAGCGACGACCGCCGTGCCGCGATCCACATTCTGGTGGACGGCAGTGATCCAACGATCGCGGGGATAGCGGACCAGTTGCGCAACATGCCCATTGCCTTCGATACCGCCGCAAAGGACCGCGAACAGGCTTTGATCGAGGTCCGGCCATACTACAACCCGGAGCGCCGCACTCCGATCAACATCATTCCGGGCCTGATCGGCGTGATCCTGACGATGACGATGCTGATGTTTACCGCCGTCGCGGTCGTGCGGGAGCGCGAGCGCGGCAACCTCGAATTGCTGATCAATACCCCGGTAACCTCGGCCGAACTCATGGTGGGCAAGGTGGTGCCTTACATCGCGATCGGCCTCGTGCAGCTGGCGGTGATTCTCGTTGCCGGTGGCCTGCTCTTCGACGTGCCGGTGCGCGGCAGCATCATCGATCTGTACCTTGCTGCGGCGCTGTTCATCGCGGCAAACCTGGCGCTGGGCCTGTTTGTTTCGACCGCGGTCAAGACGCAGTTCCAGGCCATGCAGATGACATTCTTCCTGATTCTGCCTTCGATTCTGCTATCCGGGTTCGTGTTCCCTTTCGACGGCATGCCAGTCATCGCACAGCACATTGGCGAGGCCCTGCCGATCACCCATTTCATCCGCCTGACCCGCGGTGTCATGCTGCGTGAGGCCACGTTGGGCGACCTGCCCGGGGCGCTGATCTACCTGGGTGCCTTCGCCGTCGTCGCTACGCTGGCGGCGGCGTTGAGATTCTCGAAGCGTCTCGACTAGGCGGCGGATTGGATCGGCGTCAGTCAAGTCCTCTTCGCCGACAGGACCGCCGCGAAAACGGCGGCCCAAATCACCGCAAGGCGGGCTGAGGGGTCCATTAATGAGGCCAGGCTGGGGCTAAAATTCGCAATATTTTGCTCATTCTGGTGGAATCTGCAGATAAGGTAACGGTTCGGGGGAAAAATGGCACAAATTCAGCAGGAGCATCCGACTGTTTTCATAGTTGATGACGATGCGTCGATCCGTTTCGCGATGCAGGCGCTTATGGATTCGGTCAATATCAAACACGAAATCTTTTCGTCAGGCGACGAATTTTTGGAGAGCGTCGAAGATCATCGGCCCGGCTGCCTGGTCCTGGATATCCGCATGCCCGGTCTTGGTGGACTCGAACTCCAGGAAGAACTGGTCAAGCGCGGCAATATGCTGCCCATAATTTTTATCACCGGTCACGGCGACGTACCCATGGCCGTCGAGGCCATGCAGAAAGGCGCGGTCGATTTCATCCAGAAACCTTTTCGCGATCAGGACCTGCTCGACCGGGTACGCGATGCGCTTATGACGGACAAGGAACGCCGCGAAGAAAATGAACGTCACACGGAAGTCGAGAAACGTCTCGCTCGGCTGACGAACCGTGAGCGAGAGGTATTCGATCTCGTTGTCACGGGCAAACCGAACAAGGTCATCGCTTACGAACTTGGTGTCAGCCAGCGGACGGTCGAAATCCATCGCGCGCGTGTCATGGAAAAGATGCAGGCGCGCTCATTGGCGGATCTTGTCAAAATGCACATGACCGCCTAGGCGGCCGGATCGAGGTCACGGGGCGATAGCCCGAAATTACATTCTCGCGCGCCGGTGCTCGTCGAACCGTGCGCAATCGATACATTCATCGGCATACGGATAGGCTTCGAGGCGATTTTGATCGATTTCAGCGCCGCACTCGATGCAGGTTCCGTATTCGCCGTCATCCATCCTGCGCAGCGTCGCAGTTATTCTGGCAACCTCGGCCCGGGCCTCGTTGCCCAGCGCGTCAACCACTTCGCTGTCTTCGAGCTGCTTCGCACGTTCCTTCGAATCCGCTTCGTAACCACGACGCAAATTCGCGGTGATGCGTTCGAGGCGGGCCAGAAGGTCGCTTTTCTTTTGCTCAAGTTGCTGACGCAGCCCTGCGTACACGTCACGTATCATGGCCTTTCCCATAGTCGTTCTCAGCGTACAATCTAAGCTCAGACGCGCCGCGCAGGAATTAGTACATCCACGTACGGCGAGATACGTAAAATCCGACACTGCCTAAGCATCACGCCTTATGGCATGGTTGCTCCGGACGCCATACGCTCCTCAGTGAGGGCAAACCAACTGCAGGAAAACCACGGGTGCAACCATGAAGGAAATCAAAGAAATTCTCGCGGTCCTAGACCCAACCGTCGAAGAACAACCAGCCTTGCAGAGAGCCGCCTGGCTGGCCAAGCAGACAGGCGCCGAACTCGAGCTACTGATCTGCTATTACAACGAATACCTGAGCGGTGATCGCCTGTTCGATTCACCCTCGCTCGAAAAAGCCCGCTCTGAAGTCATCGCAAATCACGAGCAACATCTCGAAAGTTTCGCGGAGCCGCTGCGTAAAGACGGTATCGTGGTCAGGACGACCGCGATCTGGGATCACCCGCTTTACGAGGGCATCGTCCGCCATGCGATCGAGAGCCATGCCGATGTCGTTTTCAAGGACACGCACCATCATTCAGTCGCAGCGCGCGCGCTATTGACCAATACCGATTGGAACCTGATCCGGACTTGCCCGATGCCGCTCTGGCTGGTCAAACCGAGAGAACTCGACGACCGTCCGGTCTTTGTCGCAGCTATCGACCCGATGAACCAGCACGACAAGCCAGCTGCACTTGATGATGAAATCCTGCTTTTGAGCAAAATGATCGGTGAGTTAACGAATGGATCGGTCCACGCTTTTCACTCCTACGATCCTCGAATCGCTGTCGCAACCGCAACGGCCAACGCATACATTCCCGTGTCCCTGCCTTTCGATGAAATCGAACAGCAGATGCACGAGGACCACGAGAAGCGATTTAGCGAAATCACCTCATTCCATGAGGTAGCCGACGAGAATTCGCACCTTGTGGCTGGCCTTGCACACGAAGAATTGCCAGCGATCGCGGAAGAACTCGACGCGGACGTCGTCGTCATGGGTGCTGTTGCGAGAAATCGCTGGAAACGCCTGTTCATAGGCGCCACGGCCGAGCGAACGCTCGAACACCTGCCGTGCGACCTCGTTATCGTCAAGCCCGACTGGTTCCAGACCCCCGTGGAGCAAACGGCGCACGAAGCCGCTTGAGTTCAGAGCAGCGCGTCATATCCGGATCCACCGGATATGACGTCGTTGTGGCTCAATAATCTGCGGTCAGCATTATCCAGAACTTGTTCGTATCGACCAGCGCGGAGCCGGAGTCAGCCGAGAAAAACGCGCCCTTGAAAAGTACTCCATAGCGCCCTCCCAGCTTGCGGCCGACCGATACGTCCAATTCGCCGCCGTAATCGATGCCGCCCGTTTCGGCAGAGAAGTCATGGTACACACCAGTCAGATTCCATGGGCCGAACGCATATTTGACCGTTACGTAGAGATCGTCGATGCCGCCCGTTGGTGTCGTCAGGAACTGGTCTGCCCAGCCGTTGAATGCGTGCAGCGTTGCAAGCGGCGTCCGAAATGCCTCGCCCGGATCCGAGCTGCCGCCCAGGGACTCAAAGCCGAGTCCGACCGCGAGGCTGTTCTGCATTGTCCACAGCGCACTCAGGTGCAGGTAGTTCGCATCATATTTTACCGGGGCATCGGCCGCGTCGGACTGCACCGCGAATTCAGCGAGCAGGGTCGCTTTGCCGCCGCCCGCTTCCAGGCTGCCGGCCGCGCGAATGCCGGCCGTCGCTGTTGAGCTTGCAGCCCGCCGGAGATCGTTGGAATCCGGATCCGGCACATTCAGGTTCCCGAATGCATAATCGAGGTAGTAAAAATAAGGTGTCACCGACCAGCTGTCGTCAATGCTGACCCTGGCGTTGAACAGGTGCCCGTCGACCCGGTCACTTCCGGCCGCGACCGTCGGGCCGAAAATTCTGCGCACACGATTGACGTACGAGTAGGTCAACGTCGTGTTCGCTATTGCGGCGGTATTCAGCGTCAATGCGTCATAGGTCTGCTCGTTCTGGCGCCAGCCGACACCGCCGACGAATCGCTGGTTGTCGAGCAAAATGCGCTGTCGCCCAAAGCGGAACTTCCAGTCGTCGCTGACACCCTGCTCGAAATACAGCTGATTCAGATCCGAGCCCTTCGGATCGGCGACGACCGAGTACTGGCTTCGATTGGGGCTCGTCCCCTCTCCGGAGTTGAAATCGTCGATCAGCACGTGAAAAACATGATCGAACTCCGCGAATCCGGACCAGCCGTTCCATGCTCCGGTCCGGTAATTGAGCCGCAGTCGCAGCGTTGATGCATTGGCATTGTCGAGCGCGTTGTCCTGATTGACGTGCTCGTAGCGATAGCGTCCGCCAATCGTCACCTTGCCCGATGTAATCGCCGAAGCCAGGTCCGTGGCGGCTTGTTCCTCCGCCGCGGTCATTGAAATCGGCAGGATCACACCAAGCAAAGCTACGATGAGCCGGTAATCACGCTTCATTACCATCGTTCTTCCAATGTTTCAGTCCGGACTCAGTAGATATCTTTCAACGTATTGTAAACGTTGAACTTTCCAGTCGGCGTGACGACCTCAGGCCCTTTTATGACTGCCTTCAGTTCGCGCGTCTTGTCGTCCACGACTACGATTGCGGACTCCTGCTCCTTGCCGCTCCAGACCGAAAACCAGACTTCGTCGCCCGCTTTGTTGTATTCCGGCTGCACGACGCGCTTTGGACCTTCTCCCAGTTCGGCCCACTCAGCGATCGGCAGTCTTTCGAAGCCGGCTTCGAGATTGTTGATGTCGAACACAGCGACGCTCTGGCTGATCGATTCATCCGGGTTCAGCGGCGCGTCCACCCAGAGGTTGTTCGAGTGTGGATGCGATTTGACGAACAGCGAGCCACCGCCCATTCCCTGCAGAACGCGAACCGCTTTCCAGGCGTGATCGGGGTTGCTCTGCGGGTCAGTGCCGAGAAACGTGATATTTGCGTTGCCCAGCGCACTGGTCACCCAGACGGGCCCATATTCAGGGTCCAGGAGATTGGCTCCGCGGCCGGGATGCGGCGTCTTCTCCACATCGACGAGTGCTTCCAGCTCACGGTCATGCGAATCGACGACGGCCACCTTGTCCGACTGGTTGGCTGCGGTCAGGAAGTAGCGCTTGCTGCGGTCCCAGCCACCGTCATGCAGGAACTTCGCCGCGCCGATGTCGGTAACTGCCAGGTCATCGATATTGCTGTAGTCCACGAGCAGGATATGCCCGGTCTCCTTGACGTTGACGATGAAGTCGGGGTGCTCATGCGATGCGACGATCGCCGCTACGCGCGGCTCGGGATGGTATTCCTGTGTGTCGACCGTCATACCGCGGGTCGAGACAATTTTAAGCGGCTCGAGCGTGTCGCCGTCCATGATGACGTACTGTGGCGGCCAGTAGGCGCCGGCAATCGCATACATGTCCTCGTACCCTTCGTACTTCGAGGTCTCCACGGAGCGCGCTTCGAGACCGACCTTGATCTGCGCGACCGTGGCCGGCGGATTCATGTACAGGTCGACCATGTTGATCAAAGCGTCCCGGCCAATCGTGAATACGTAGCGGCCTGAGGCAGAAACGCGCGAAATGTGCACGGCGTAACCCGTTTCGACGATGCTGACGATTTCCTTCGTATCACCATCGATGATTGCGACCTGGCCCGAATCTCGTAACGTGACCGAGAAGAAATTGTCGATGTTGCGGTCGTGCTGTGGCTTCTCCGGACGATCTGCAGGCTCAACGAGAACCTTCCAGGTAGACCGCATATCGGCCATGCCGAATTCGGGCGGCGCCGGTGGCTCCTGCTGCAGAAACCGCGCCATGATGTCGATTTGCTCGGGCGTCATTTCACCCGAGGTTCCCCAATTCGGCATGCCGGCCGGAGAGCCATAGGTGATCAGCGCTTTGAGATAGTCGGTACCCTTCTCCTTGGTGATATCCGGGGTCAGCGCCTTACCCGTCGCCCCCTTGCGGAGTACGCCGTGACAGCCGGCACAGCGTTCAAAATAGAGCTGCGTCGCCGTCGAGAATTCAGCTTCCGAAAGCACCGGGCCGCCGGCGCTCATGAGCTGCCGGGCCTGCTCTGCCGGGATTGCGGACGGCGTCCCCTGGTACTTCAGTTCACCCTCGGTAGCACCGGGATGCCGCTGACCGGCCGCCCGGTCTGCCTGGCCGAGCTCCGCTCGCAGGGCGGCGACTTCTTCCACGCTGACCGCCGCGAGGTCATTGCCCCAGGCGCTAAAAACATACGTCAACGCGGCCGCAAGATCCTCGTCGGTCAGGTGACCCAAACTGGGCATGACGCCGTTGTAGTCAACACCGTTGACAGTTATCGGGCCAGAAAGGCCGAATAGTGCCGCACTCATGACCTTTTTGCGGTCGCCCGTCAAATAGTCGGAATTGGCCAGCGGCGGGAATGCCCCTGGCAGGCCCTGCCCGTTCGGCTGATGACACGCCGAGCAATTGGCAAGGTATACGGCTTCGCCTTTAGCGGCGAGTTCGTCGATGCTCGCTGCCGCTACTTCGGCCGTGTGCACGGCCGTATCGTCGGCGCCCGGCGCGGTGTCGTCGGACTGTTGCGAGCAGGCCCCGAGCGACAGTCCGATAACCGGGACTATCAGTAGGCTTAATCGTCTTAGTTGCATGACTTGTACTCCTGTCATTGCGTGCATTACCAATTTACGTTCAGGCTGACAGACGCACTCCTTCCTGCCTGGGAGAGGTATGGCAGCATCGGTTCGTCCGGTTCCAGGCCGCGAACATCGGACCAGTTCCAGTAGGTGCGGTCCGTGAGATTGTGCAACCCGGCTCGCAGCGTTGCGCGATCGCCGAATCGCTGGGTGAGAAACAGGTCGAGGACGCCATGCCCGGCAGGCTTGAACAATTCACCCGAGGATTCGTCACGATCCGACCAGTCATCGGTCAGCGTCAATTTGAAGCGAACTTGGCGACGCTCATCAGCAGAGTGCCATGACAGTCCCAGCACGGCCTGCGGCGGGCCGACGGAGTTCAGCGCCTCGCCGTTGTCCTTGTTGACACCGCGTGCGTAGTAAGCCGATCCGTCGAACTCGACAGACTGGAGGGCGCCGGCAAAGCGCATCGACCAACCCGCCTCGATGCCCTCGATCCGTGTCTCACTCAGGTTCAAAGACTGAAAGAGCGTTCGTCCGCTGACCGGGTCATCGGGCGACAACCGCACTTTCGATTCGATGAAATCTTCATACCGCGTATGGAAAATCGACAGCCTCGCCGACGACGAGGCGCCCCGCCAGCGAATTCCGAAGTCCAGGCCGTCGGAGGATTCGGACTTCAGATCCGGATTAGGAATCGCGCGGTAATTGAAGAACGGTATATCGAGGCCTATATTCGCGTCAGCATAGGGCGGTGCGCGAAATCCGTGCGCATACTGCAGGTACATGTCGACCGCTGCCGTGACGTGATAGATGACGCCGAGCTTCGGTGATAGGTCAGACTCGGTAAGCGAGACAATATCGGCGAAAGGATAATCCTCGAGGTACATGGGATCCTGCCTAGGAGAGAGATCGAAACGGTCGGCCCGCAGCGCCGCGATGACCGTCCAATCGCCGATAGAGACTGTATCTTCCAGGTATGCGCCTAACTCGCGCGTCGTGCTGACCGGAAAGTCGCGTAACGGAAAAACCTCGCCGAGCAGCACGTTCGTTTGCTCACCGGTCGTCAAGTCCGTGGACAAACCGTCCCGGTATTCCTCGGTGAGCCGCTCGCGATATTCGAGGCCGGCGCCGAGGCGATGAGTCGACCGTCCGCCCGCTAATTCCTTCCAGAGATTGAGCTCGACACCCTGAATGCGTTGCTCGAATGAAAAATAGCGATCGATAGAAGCCGGCGTTCGGGCGTTGCCGCGCTCGTCGAGCGTGGTCTGCTCGACGTCGGCAAGTTCGTAATAACCCCGTACCAGCCCGCTGTCGACCCAGCCGCCGTCGGATCCGAATCCATACGAAGCAATGATGATGTCCATCGCATAACGATCGTCGCCCTCCAGCGCCGTCGTCGAACGGTAACGCCCTGAACCAAGCATTGAGTTCAAGTCCGAAAGCGTTCGAGATTCCTGATGAATCAAACCGGTCCGCCACGTGTGACCCCAGCGATTATCGCCAACCACCTTGAACATCGCGGTCTGGCGATCCGAATCCCGGGTATCGACATCCGTTGGCGCTGCCGCCGCTTCGGTCTGGCTTCCCTCCCGCCAGCTGACACCGGCGAACACGCCCAGCGAACGGTCACCCCAACCGGCCATTACCTGGCCGTGCAGGCTGTCGTCGCTGCCGCGCCAGGTCGCGAGCAAGTCGCCGCCATGGCCAGCGGGTCCGACGATATCGAAGGGGTCCGGCGTCGTCACGGCTACGACGCCACCGATCGCGGAACTACCGTACAGTGCCGACGCAGGACCGTGCAGCACTTCTATGTCCTGTACGAGACCGGCATCAATGAAATCGCGGGTCGCATTCGAGAAACTTCCAACATCGAAATGATCTGAAAGCGCCACGCCGTCAACGACGATTGCGACTCGATTGCCGCCGATACCGCGAACGTTGATGCCCTCCGTCCCGAAGCGTGTACCTGCTGCCTCATAATCAATTCCGGGCAGGTAGCGAAACACGTCGTTGACGGAAATGGCCAGCTCGTCGACAAGATCCGCGCGCGAAACGACCGTCACGTTTGCAGCGATCTCGCGAATCGACCGGGCATCCTTGTGGGCAACGACAACGATCTGGTCAATCGAGTCGGAGCTGGCAGGCTCGGGGCCAGCCGCGGCGGGCACTGTCAGTGACATAAAAAAGCCCGCCGCGACTATTACGGCGGGCAAGGGGGGGAAAACGTCTTTTCGCGGCATGAAATTGGGATTCGCAACACGACTAATCGGCTGGACCGACCTTGCCAAATTACAGAAAAAAAACTATAGGTAGCTTCCCTTATGGCCTGCTGGTTACTGCGTAGAAACCAGCTCGAGTAATAATGTGTACCTGTTGCTGAAAACGGCTCATTCGACTCTGGCGTTGCTCACTGTTTCCGGATTCATCCTGCGCGGCTACTGGATGCTGAGCGCATCTCCCATTCTCAAGCACCGACTTACACGCATACTGCCGCACGTATTCGACGCGGCACTGTTCGCCCTGGGCATCGCGCTCATTTTCAAGTTGAATCTCAATGTCATGCAGCACGCCTGGCTGCTGGCGAAGTTTGGGGGACTTGTCGTCTATATCGGCCTCGGCATGGTGGCTCTGCGTTTCGGCCGCGCACGACTCACCAGGCTGCTCGCATTCGCAGGCGCACTCGCTGCGTTCGCCTATATTTTCGGCGTTGCGGTATCCAAAAGTCCGACGAGCTGGGTGGCCTACGTCGCGGCATCGCTACCCGCGTCGTGAGCCACAGCGGCTAGTCCTGGGGCACCTCGCCAGTGCGCGTTGCAATGCAGGCGGCCGCCAGCAGTCGCTCCGTATTGACAGGCTTGCTCATGATCGTGCAGTTATCGAGTGGCCGCGCGTCCTTGACAACCTTGGATGTATCGCCGCTTACGATGAAGGCCGGAATGTGTCGATCATAAAAATCGCGGATTTCGCTAACAGCTTCGACGCCCGTCGATCCATCGAGAAGGTGAAAATCCGAGATCAGCAGCGCCGGTATCTCGTCAAGATGTCGAATGACGGCACGCGCTTCGGTCGCCGACGCCGCTGTTGCAACCCGATAGCCCTCCGCTTCCAGAACCAACCCCCAGGCATTCGCAATATTGACATCGTCCTCGATCAGGACGACAAGTCCCGAGGGATTTTGCCCGGCGATGTCGAGTCCGGCTTCATCGTCTTCATGGCGCGCGTTGCTACCGTCGACAACCGGCAATGACACAGAGAAACACGAGCCCTTGTTCAACTCGGAACGCACGCCAATCTCGTGCCCGAGGAGGTCGGCGAGCCTTCTCACGATCGCAAGCCCGAGACCGAAACCCTCTTTACTCGACTTGGCCGCAGCGCCCTGGTGGAATTCCTGGAATATGGCCTCGAGCTGATCTTCGTCGATGCCGGCACCCGTATCCTCCACATTGATGGAACACTCGCCATCCCGCTCCACGCAGGTCAGCCGAACGTTGCCTCGGTCGGTATAGCGAATCGCGTTGGTTACGAAGTTCTGAATAATCTCGCTGAGCAGATTCGGGTCACTGCGCACGATCGTTCGGCAGGATTGGGACGAAAACTCGAGACCTTTCTGCTGCGCCTGGCGTGCAAACTCCGCCGACAGGCGATCGATGACGCGCTGCATCGGAAATTCCTCGAATTCCGGGGTAACCGCGCCTGCGTCAAGGCGACTGATATCGAGAAGTGAATTGAGCAGATTAGTCATCGCGGTCAGCGAATGCTGCTGGTTTTCAATCATCTCAAGCGCGCGTTCGTTCTTGACCGTGCGGCGCAGGGCGCCGTTCAACAGGCTCAGCGCCTGGACCGGTTGCCGCAGGTCATGGCTCGCCGCGGCAAGGAATGCGCTGTTGGCTTTATTGGCACGCTCGGCGGCCTGTTGGGCCGCGATAATCTCCTGCTCCATCTGTTTGCGGTCGGTGACATCGCGGATAACGCTGGAGACAAAAGTAGCGGTCGATGTCGCGATCGGGCTGAGGCTGATTTCGACCGGAAATTCGCTGCCGTCGCTGCGCCGGGCAGTCAATTCGAGTCCGGGTCCCATCGGTCTTAACGTCGGCGCACTTGCAAACGATTCGCGGTGAGTCACGTGCACCTCCCGGAGCCGCTCCGGGAGCAACTGCTCGATCGGCTGGCCAAGCAGCTCCTTACGATCATAGCCGAACATCTGCTCGGCCTGGCCGTTGACGATTGCAATCTTGCCGTGCTCGTCGACGATGATCATCGCATCGGGAGCCGACTCGAGCACCATTCGGAAGTATGCCTCGGACTCGTCGGCAGGGCTGATCTCGCGAATAACGGTTGCGATCAGCAGGCCTTTCTCGGTATTGACCGGCGTCAGCGAGATTTCGGCGCGGAAGTGAACACCGTTCTTGCGGCGGCCGTAAAGCTCGAGACCCGCGACCATCGGCCGCGACCGAGGTGCCGCGACATACTGGGATCGATGGTTTCGGTGCTTTTTCCGAAACTCGCCTGGCATGAGAATTTCGACCGGCTGGCCAAGCATTTCGGCCGCGTCGTAGCCGAACAACAGTTCCGCCTCGCGATTGACGAATATGATCTCGCCATCGGCGTTTGCGACAATCGTCGCTTCTGCGGAAGCTTCCAGAAGCTCGACAGCGACTTCCGGCGGCAGTAATTCTGTACTCATTGACCGTAACATATGGAGAAATCGGGAGTCGGAGTATAACGTGATGGCGACTGGCTATACTTGATGATCGATTGACACCCGCTGCGCTATACGTATCGTCACGTATGTGTATCGTCGAAGCTGACTGCTAGCCTGCCGACGCGCGGCAATATGTATGGAATAAAACAGGGGTCGATCCATTGGAAACAACTGCTTCCTATAATGACAAGGTGGTGCGCCAGTTCACGATCATGACCGTGATCTGGGGTATCGTCGGCATGCTGGTCGGTGTCCTGCTGGCCGCACAGCTTATCTGGCCGCAACTGAATTTTGACGTACCTTTTCTGACCTACAGCCGCCTGCGCCCGCTGCACACCAATGCCGTCATATTCGCTTTCGGCGGTTCCGCCCTGTTTGCGACGTCGTATTACGTCGTTCAGCGCACCTGCCACGTGCGACTGATGTTCGACAAGCTGGCCGCGTTTACGTTCTGGGGCTGGCAGGCAATTATCGTACTCGCTGCCATAACGCTGCCACTGGGCATCACCCAGTCGAAGGAATACGCCGAGCTCGAGTGGCCGATCGATCTTCTGATCGCGGTCGTCTGGGTGGCCTACGCCGTGGTATTTTTCAGCACGATCGGCAGGCGTCGCATCAAGCATATTTACGTCGCCAACTGGTTCTACGGTGCCTTCATCATCACGGTAGCCGTATTGCACATTTTCAACAATCTCGCTATTCCGGTGACGCTGACGAAGTCCTATGTGATTTATACCGGGGTCGTGGACGCGATGATGCAGTGGTGGTACGGCCACAACGCGGTCGGATTCTTCCTCACTGCCGGCTTTCTCGGCATGATGTATTACTTCGTGCCGAAACAAGCGGGCCGGCCGGTCTACTCGTATCGGCTGTCGGTCGTTCATTTCTGGTCGCTCATCGCGATCTACATGTGGGCCGGGCCCCATCACCTGCACTACACATCTCTGGCCGACTGGGCACAGACGCTGGGCATGGTGTTTTCAGTAATCCTGCTGGCCCCCTCCTGGGGTGGGATGATCAACGGCATCATGACGCTCTCGGGCGCCTGGCATAAGCTGCGCAGCGATCCGGTCCTGAAATTCATGATTGTCGCACTGTCTTTTTACGGCATGTCGACCTTCGAGGGCCCGATGATGTCGATCAAGACAGTCAATGCGCTGTCGCATTACACGGACTGGACGATAGGCCACGTGCATTCGGGCGCACTCGGCTGGGTCGCGATGATGACCATCGGCTCTGTCTATTCCCTGTTACCCCGGCTCTACAATCGCGACGGCATGTACAGCATCAAGCTCATCGACGTGCACTTCTGGACCTCGACAATCGGTGTCGTCCTTTACGCCGTATCGATGTGGGTCGCCGGGATCACCCAGGGACTGATGTGGCGGGCCGTAAATGACGATGGCACCCTGACCTACTCGTTTGTCGAGTCGCTGAAAGCAACGTACCCCTACTATGGCCTGCGACTGGTCGGTGGTCTGCTGTTCCTCGCCGGCATGTTCATCATGGCGTACAACGTCTGGAAAACCGTCAGCGAAACAAAGCCCGCGCCCGTCGCGGTGCTCGACCCGGCTTGAAGGAGCACAGCGATGCGCCACGAATCCATTGAAAAAAGCGTCAACCTGATGATGGTGCTGATCGTGGTCGCGATCAGCATTGGCGGCCTCGTCGAGCTGATACCGCTGATGCTGAGCTCAGATGCGACCGAACCTGACGAGAACATCGTGCCTTATTCGGCGCTGCGACTGGCGGGGCGCGATGTCTACATCAGCGAGGGCTGCTACGGCTGCCACTCGCAGCAGATCCGCCCGTTCCGCAGCGAAACCGAACGCTACGGACCGTTTTCCACGGCCGGGGAATTCGTCTACGACCGCCCATTCCAGTTTGGCTCGAAGCGGACCGGCCCTGATCTCTCCCGTGTCGGCGGCCGTTACAGCGATGACTGGCAGCGACTGCATCTCATCGACCCGCGAGCGCTCGTGCCCGAGTCGAATATGCCCGGCTATCCTTGGCTCGCAGAACGCGAACTCGATCCCGAGCTGATTACGAGTAAGCTCCGGACCCTTCAGTTTCTGGGCGATCCCTACAGCGACGAACAGATCGCCGCAGCGGCGGGCGACGTCGAGGGCAAAACCGAGATGGACGCATTGATCGCTTACCTGCAGTCGCTGGGCACCAACCGGCGCAGCCGCCGGTAACGGGCATGGATATCAACACGTTGCGCGGTTTGCTGACCCTGGTACTCATGCTCGCGTTTGTCGGCGTCTGGATCTGGGCGTGGAGCAAGCGCCGAAACGAGGATTTCTCCGAGTCCGCGGCGCTGCCGCTGGAAGAGGATCAACACATGACCAATCACGATCGGGAGAACGTCTGATGCCTGCTTTCTGGGCCTGGTTTATCGCGGCGGGTACCATTGTATTCGTCATCTGGTGCGTCTGGCTCATCAGCTGGTCAGCGAAACAGGGACCACAGAACAAGCAGGACGAGGAACTCGTCGGGCATACATGGGACGGTGATCTCGAGGAATGGAACAACCCCGCACCAAAATGGTGGCTGTACCTTTACTTCATCACGATCGCCTGGGGCGTCGGCTACATGATCGCGTACCCGGGCATCGGTGCATTCGAAGGCTTGCTCGGATGGTCGCAGGAAGGCCAGTACGAAGCCGAAATGCAGGCGGCGGCGGATCGCTACGATCCGATCTACGAACGCTTCGCGGGAATGGAGTTCGAGGTACTGGCCGCGAATGCTGACGCCCTCAAGCTCGGCGCCAGCCTGTATGCAAGTTATTGCACGACCTGTCACGGCTCGGACGCGCGCGGCGCAGCCGGTTATCCCAACCTGGTCGATGGCGCCTGGATCTGGGGCAGGAACGAGGCCGCGATCACCCAAACCATCATGCAGGGGCGCAATAACGTCATGCCGGCTCTGGCCGGAGCGCTCGGCGGGGACACCGGCGTTGACAACATGGTCAATTACGTACGGAGTCTCTCGGGCCTCGTCGAAGCGGATGCGGCGGCGATGAGCGTGCAACCGATGTTCGCGGCACTCTGCAGTGCCTGTCACGGTGCCGATGGCGGTGGCAACCAGCTTATCGGCGCACCGAACCTGACCGACGATGCCTGGCTGTATGGATCGTCAGAGGACGACGTGCGCTCTTCGATCGTCAATGGCCGTAATGGCGTGATGCCGGCACACGGCGAACTGCTCGGCGCGAAGCGCGCTAAAATTCTCGCGGCCTACGTTTATAGCCTGTCGGGCTCGAATTAGCCGAAAACAACGTGGTCGAAGAAGAGTATCAGGGCACGAGACAATGGAGCCGTAACGCACAAGCCGTTGCGAGCGTCATCTGGATCTCTTTCCTCACGGCCGCTGTGGCAACGATGGTGTTCTTCGCGATTTTTGACCCGGCGGAGCTCGCGGGCATTCTCGACGCCGAACTGGAGATCGGCCGCGAAGCCGGTTATGCAGCCGGCTTTTTCTTTTTCTGGATCATTGCGGCGCTCTGTTCGGGCGTTACCGCCTGGCTCGTTCGTACTGCGCCGAAACGCAACAAGCAACGGCGCTGATGGGCGATCAGTCAAACCGCGCGGCGCATGGCGCGTCAATGTATGAAAGCGCGACCAAGATCTACCCTCGGGAGATGCGGGGCCGGTTCGCCAACCTGTCCCGCGTTGCCACGGTCACGCTGCTCGGCCTGTTTTACGCCCTGCCCTGGCTGTCGTGGGACGGGCGGCAGGCAGTCTTGTTCGACCTGCCTGCACGCAAATTCCATCTGCTCGGCCTGACGCTTTGGCCGCAGGATTTCCCCTATCTCGCGCTGCTGCTGATCATCGCGGCACTGTCGCTGTTTTTTTTCACCGCGCTTGCCGGCCGCATCTGGTGCGGCTTTGCCTGTCCGCAGACGGTCTGGACCGAGGCCTTCATCTGGATGGAGCAGTTTACCGAGGGCACCCGGTCCCAGCGCATGAAACTCGACCAGGCGCCTTGGAGCTGGGACAAGCTGCGCCGCAAAGGGTCCAAACAGTTTCTCTGGATCACGTTCTCGCTATGGACCGGGTTCTCGTTCGTCGGGTATTTCGTGCCGATTCGCGAACTCGGCGTCGCCATAGCCCAGCTGGACATTTCAGGGTGGACCCTTTTTTGGGGCCTGTTCTACAGCTTCGCGACTTACGGCAATGCCGGCTATATGCGGGAACAGGTCTGCAAGTACATGTGCCCCTACGCGCGTTTCCAGAGTGCGATGTTCGACAAGGACACGCTGATCATCTCTTATGACCCCAAACGGGGAGAGCCTCGGGGCGGACGCAAGCGCTCGTTGGACCACAGGGCGGCCGGCCTGGGCGACTGCATTGACTGCACCCTTTGCGTGCAGGTCTGCCCGACCGGGATCGACATTCGCGACGGGCTGCAGTACGAGTGCATCGCCTGCGCCGCCTGCATCGACGCCTGCGATTCGGTGATGGACAGAATGAACTACCCGCGCGGCCTGGTTCGGTTCACCACCGAAAAAGCACTGGAGGGCCAGACCGTACGCGTGCTGCGCCCCAGGATGCTCGTTTATGCGGCGCTGCTCGCGATTCTGACCGGCGGCCTCGTGACCTCGATGGTGACGCGAACGCCGATCATTCTCGACGTTATTCGGGATCGCAACACGCTTTTCCGGGAATTACCGGGCGACCAGATCGAAAACAGCTACACGCTCAAAATCATCAACCAGAGCAAGGACGCGAGAAGCTTCAGGCTTTCCGTTGCGGGCGTGACCGGGTTGTCACTCGACGGGGTGAGCGATGAAATAACGGTCGCTGGCGGCGGCGTGCTGTCGCTGCCGGTCAGGGCACGGGCCCACCGTGACCACGCCTATGGCATCATGGACATTGCGTTCGCGGTTACGGCGATCGACGATGAGCGTGTGGTCGTGATGGAAGACAGTCGCTTTCTCGGGCCCGCGCCCTGATGTCCGATCGCGACACGGAGCCCTGGTACCGGTATTTCTGGCCGTGGTTCATCATCGCCCTGCTCGGCTCGGCCGTCACGGCGAGCCTGTACACGGTCTACCTCGCAGTCAGTACGGCGGAGCCTGTTTTGACGACGTCCGACAGCCACAGTAATGAGCCTTAGCCACTGCTTCCACTGCGCGTTACCGGTTCCGCCCAGCGATGACTTCCAGGTCGACATTGACGGTGAGCTCAAACCCGTCTGCTGCCCGGGATGCAAGGCCGTCGCCGAGCTGATCCGCGATGCCGGCTTGTCCCGTTACTACGCGATGCGCGAGACGCCCGTGCCGGGACTGGGCAAGCCCGCTGAAGACCAGGCCGAGTGGCAGATATTTGACCGAGCCGACATGGTTGACTCATTCGCGGTCATCGGTGACACCGGGGCCGAAGCCACGGTCTATGTCGGCAAGATGTATTGTGCAGCATGCAGCTGGCTCATCGAGACCACGCTGGGAAAAATGCCGGGCGTCGCGAGCGCGCATGTCAATCCGATCACGCATCGCCTGATCGTTGCCTGGAATACCGCCGAGACTGGCCTCGGCACCATTCTCGCGACGCTGGCTCGGCTCGGGTACGAGCCGCAGCCGCTGGCACCTGAAGCCGGACCGCGTCCGGAAGTCACTGAACAACGCCTCGCGCTGAAGCGCCTCCTCGTCGCGTCGCTCGGCATGATGCAGGTCATGATGTTTGCAATCGGCCTCTACGCCGGGGATTACCAGGGCATGGCGCCCGAAATGCAGGGCTTTTTGCGGCTCGTCAGCTTCGTTGTGACCACCCCGGTCGTATTTTATTCGGCGCGGCCCTTCTTCGTTGCCGCCTGGCGCGGCGTAATTTCGCGCGCCCCCGGTATGGACCTGCCCGTATCTATCGCGATCGGCGCCGCCTATGCCGCATCGGTCTATGCGATGCTGACCAATGCGCCTGCCGTGTGGTTCGACTCGGTCACGATGTTCGTTTTCTTCCTGACCCTGGGCCGATTCCTGGAAATGCGTGCGCGGCATCGCTCTGTCGACCGCGGCTCGGCGCTCTCCAACGTTCTCCCGAACACGGCAACGCGAATCCGCGACGGCGAGCGCCAGGTCGTTCCGGTTGCCCGACTCGAACCGGGCGACCGTCTGCTGATCCGGCCCGGCGAGGCGATTCCAGCCGACGGCGCCATAGTGACGGGCCGTACGTCTGTCGACGAAGCCCTGCTGACGGGTGAGCCCGAACCCGTTACCCGCGCGACGGGCGACGTCGTCGTTGCAGGCAGCATCAACCTTGACGGCCTGATTGAAATGCGCGTCCGGTCGACCGGGAACGACACGACGCTTGGAGTCATCGGTCGCCTCAGCGAACGTGCTCGCTATGCGCGGCCGGCGTTCGTCCAGCTTTCCGATCGCATCGCAAGCTACATCGTCGTCGCAATTCTGCTGGTTGCAGCAGCCGTCGGGATTTACTGGTACCTGCAGGCGCCCGATCGCGCATTCGTGATCACGCTGTCGGTGCTCGTGGTTACCTGCCCCTGTGCACTGGCGCTCGCTACGCCTGCCGCATTTGCTGCCGCTGGCACGCGCCTCGCAGAGCTGCGTCTGCTCGTCACCAACGGCAATGCGATCGAGGTGATGTCGCGGGCGACTACCGTGCTGTTCGACAAGACCGGAACGCTTACGCTGGGCAAGCCCGAAATCCTGACGACGACGTTGCTCGTTCAGGATTTCGACGAGCTGACCTGCCTGCAGTACGCGGCTGCTCTCGAAACGGTATCGTCGCATCCGATCGCGTCAGCTTTTGCGCTCGCTGATAATCCTTTCGTGGCATCGGCACAATCCGTGGTTATCGGCCGCGGTGTGGAGGGTACGATTAGCGGGCGAACATGCCGCCTTGGCAGCCAAGAGTTTGTGACGGGCCCGGACTCGTCGACCGCAGCGAATGATCTCGACGCCACCAGCGTCTACCTCGCGGTTGGCGGCCGGCCGGTCGCTCGATTTTCGCTGGCAGACCGGCTCCGCCCGGATGCGGCTCGTACCCTGGAATCCCTCCATCACCTTGGCTTGGCGACGGGTCTTGTCAGCGGGGACGCCGGGCCGCCGGTCAGCAAGGTCGCGGGCGCACTGGGCATCTCCGAGTTTCACGCCAACTGTACGCCGGAATCCAAGCTGGACATCATCCGCCAAGCGCAAGCCGCCGGCGAGACCGTCGTCATGGTCGGTGACGGCATTAACGACGCGCCGGTTCTCGCCGGCGCTGACGCGTCGATCGCGCCGAGTCATGGCGCCCTGATTGCCCAGACCAGCGCCGACATCATCATGCTCGGCGATTCCCTTGAGCCCGTCGTAACAGCCGTCCGAACGGCCCGGCAGACGATGCGCGTCGTGCGGCAGAACCTGCTCTGGGCGGTCGTATACAATGTATCGGCGTTACCGCTTGCGGCGCTCGGCTACGTGCCACCGTGGGCGGCAGCCATCGGCATGAGCATGAGCTCGCTGATCGTGGTTCTGAACGCGCTGCGCCTGAGCCGATTTGCCTGAATGATGCGATGAATATTCTCTACCTGCTGATACCGCTGGCTCTGCTGCTTCTCGGCGGGGCCGTCTGGGCTTTCTTCTGGGCCGTCGGCTCCGGCCAGTTCGACGACCTGGATACGCCCGCCGTACGGGTCGTCATGGACGACGACGAGCGGCCGGACGATGAAATAGCACCATGACCGACAGTTTGCCGGCTTTGGGCGCCGCCTGGTTGACCGGACTGTTGGGCAGCGCGCACTGCCTGGGCATGTGTGCCGGCATGTCAGGACTGTTCGCGGTCCGTGCGGAGGTAAGCAGCCTCAGGTCAAGGCTGGCACTGGCCGCAGCCTATAACGCCGGGCGCTTGGTCACCTATGCCTTGCTCGGGCTGCTCGTCGCGACGCTCGGCAGTAAACTCGTTGCGGCCATCCCGGCCGCGGCGAGCCCGGTGCGTGTCCTGGCCGGCGCCGTAATCGTGTTGATAGGCCTGCAGATAGCATTCGACTGGCGTTTGCTGCAGCCGCTGGAGCGCATGGGCGCGGCGCTCTGGAAGCCGCTCTCCCCGCTCGCGAGGCGCCTGGTCCCTGTCACCAGCACGCCGGCGGCGTTCGGCCTGGGCCTGCTTTGGGGTTGCCTGCCCTGCGGGCTGATATACAGCGTGCTGCTCGTTGCATCAGCCAGCAGCCAGCCTATGGCCGGGGCGCTGGTTATGCTAGCTTTTGGCCTCGGCACGATGCCGGCGATGCTTGCAACCGGCCTGGGAGCGGCGCAACTGTCTCGGGCAATGCAGCGCCGCCCCACCCGGCTCGCCCTCGGTCTGCTGATCGCCGTTCTCGGTCTGCTGACGCTGGCCATGCCGATGCTGGGACTCATATTGCCGGTCACGCACCAACATCAATAATCGGGAACACACAATGCTGACACGTCGCGCTTATCTGAAACATACCGCCCTGCTGGGCGCCGCAGCAACGCTGCCCGGCAGTCTGCTACATGCCCTGGAAAGCCGCGAGTTGATCAAGCGGACGATTCCGAAGACCGGCGAGGAACTGCCGATTGTCGGCCTGGGCACATCGGCCACGTTTCGCCAGGTCGCGATGAGCGGCGACACCTCGCCGCTCAGGCGCGTTGTCGAAACGCTTGTCGACAATGGCTGCAAGGTGCTCGATACCGCGCCCTCATACAATAATGCGGAGGAAGTTTGCGGCCGCCTCGCTCGCGAAGCCGGCCTGACCGACACGATCTTCTGGGCGACCAAGGTCAATGTGGTGCCGCGCCGGAGCGACGAGAAGGCAGACCCGGCAAAGGCTCGGGAGCAGGTCGAGCGCTCGTTCGAACGCATCGGCAAGAAGCCGGTCGACCTGATACAGGTTCACGATGTGTCCGACATCCCGGGCCACATGCCGATCATCCAGGAGTACAAGGAAGCGGGCCGGATTCGTTACCTTGGCGTTACATCGACGCGCAAGCACCAGTACGAGACGCTCGAGAGGGCAATGCGCGACTACCCGATCGATTTCATCGGCGTCGACTATGCGGTAGACAATCGCTCCGCGGCCGAGCGGATCCTGCCATTGGCGGAAGAGCTCGGTATTGCCGTGCTCGTCTACGTGCCGTTCGGCCGTACCCGGCTCTGGCAGCGCGTGAGCGGCCTCGAGGTCCCGGATTGGGCCCGGGAAATCGGCGCCGATACCTGGGGCCGGTTCTTTATCAAGTATGCGGCGGCACACCCGACCGTTACCTGCGTTACGCCCGCCACGAGCAAACCCCACCACATGCTCGATAATATCGGTGCCGCTTACGGGGAACTGCCCGATGCAGTGCTGCAAAAGCGGATGGAAGCCTATGTCGACGCGCTGCCCGCGGCGTGACGCCGGGAGCTCGCTGCCGGTTTATGCTCAGTTGCTCGCGGAATCCACGGTCATTCTGACCGAGATAAGCTCCAGCAGGTCTTTGAGCGAGATCATGCCGACGAGCTGACCGCGATCGACGACCATGTATCGGGGCGATTTTCGGCCGCTGACAATGTCTGCGAGCAGCTTACTGGTGCTGGTATCCGATGAGACGGTATTGCTTTCCGAACAGGGTTCCATCAGGTCGCGCACCCGTGCAGTGGCTCGCTCCCCTTTCGCCAGCTTCTTCAGGCTGTCGATGCTGATGCCGCCGAGAAGCCTGTCGGCTTCCACGACCGGATACATCTTGAAGTGGTGCCGGTAGACGTAATCATCGAGCCATTCTTCGATCGAGATTGACGGCGGTACCGTAACCAGTTCACGGCGCATGAAGTTGGCGACGGGCTGGTCCCTGAACATCTCGCCGACGATCAGCTGCTGGTACGACGCCGTCGCCGCACCGCGAACAAATATTCCGATCAGGAACCACCACATGCCGCCGATCAGGTTGCCGCGTAAGAACGCGATGCCCCCGACCACCATCAGCACCATCCCGAATCCGCGGCCGATCTGGCTGGAGACCTGTGTTGCGGCACGCAGGTCGCGTTTCAGGTGCCAGAGCACAGCCCTCAGCACGCGGCCACCATCCAGCGGGAACGCGGGCACCAGGTTGAAGATTGCGACGGTCAGGTTGATCAACGCGATCGTATAGCAGACGCCCGTCACAGGTACCGGCCAGCCCTGCGCCGTTCCAAGCGCCTCGATGCCCAGGAATACATAGGCCAGAATGAAGCTCGCGACGGGCCCTGCGATCGCCATCAGCAGTTCGGCCCTCGGGTTCGGCGGTTCCTGCTCCATCTCGGCCACGCCCCCGAATATGAACAGCGTGATACCCCGTATCGTCATGCCGAACCGGCGAGCCACGAATGAGTGCGAGAACTCGTGAAAGACGATCGAAAAGAACACGGCGACCGCGACCGCTATGCCCATCCAGGCGTAGGTCGTTCGCGACAGTCCGGGATACTGTTCGGGGAACATGCCGGCGCCAAGCGACCAGCTGATCAGCAGCGCGAGAAGCAGCCAGCTGAAGTCCAGCTTTACCTCGAAGCCAAACAGAGAGAACAGTCGAACCTGGCGAACGCCCGAGGTCACTGCCGTCAGTCGATGCGACCAGCCTGCATGGTCTTGCCACCCAGCTTCTCCACCCAGCTCTCAGCGACGTGCTGGGCGGCGAGAAGATCGTCCGCGTTCACCTTGCCCGCGAGTTCCTCCGCCTTGTAAGCAGCGTCACGATCACCGAGCTCCCCGGCGACAAAGTACCATTGATAGGCTTCGGCAATACTCAGTGCTACGCCGCGGCCGTTCTTAAAAACATTGGCAAGCGCTTTCTGCGCTGAAACAAGTCCCTGTTCGGCCGAGAGCCGATACCACTTGGCGGCTTCCTCGTCGTTCATCGGCACGCCCCAGCCGTTCGCGTACATGACGCCGAGATTGAATTGCGCCTCACTGTGCCCCTGCTCGGCAGCCAGTCCATACCATTTGAGCGCCAGCGCGTCGTCCATGGCCACGCCAAAGCCATTGCCATAAAGACGCGCCACACAGAACTGCGCGACCGGGTCGCCCTGCTCGGCGATCGGCAGACATTCAGCCAATGACGTCGCGTAATCCGCCTCGTTGTAGGCGGCGAGGCCTTTCTCGAGATCGGCCATCAGGCTCGTGGCCGGTGAAAACAGTATCGCGATAACCAATGCGGTCCGGACGGTATCACGCATGACGTCAACCTCCTCTCTGCACCCCTGCCTTGAGACTCGGCAGCGGTTAGCGCTATTTCCGCAGAGACGGGGCAAAAATGCCATCGGGAGAACTACTTAGAACCGTTCGAGATTCGTGTACGGGGCGGATATCGCCCGCGGTGAAAGTCCGGATTGGCCGCGGTGATTGTCTGTCTGCGATGCGCCGGATGGCCCGCCAACCTTTGTCCGCCGATCGCTCAAAAAATACTTGCGAGTGTAAGCATTTGCGCGAAGCATCAAAAAAGTTATGCTGAGGTTCCAAAAAAAACGATCTGCACCGCGTATTTCCCGCGAAAGCAGCTTTCGCATCTATCGAATCTCCTCGCTGGGGCGGCCTGAAGATGTATGACTTCGAGAAACTCGGCGCCTTTTACCTTGGCAAACGTGTCGACGCGGACAGTGGCGAGCTGACCGACGACCTCGTTCTCTACGATTCGAAAGACCTGACGACTCACGCCGTGATCATCGGAATGACAGGTTCGGGTAAGACCGGGCTAGGCATCGGCATGCTCGAGGAAGCGGCGATGGACCACATCCCGGTTATCGCCATTGATCCAAAAGGCGACCTGGGTAACCTGCTGCTGACATTTCCCAATTTGGATGCGGCCGATTTCCGGCCATGGGTGAACCTTCGCGAGGCGACGGATTCCGGGCAAACGGCCGATGAGTTCGCGAAAACACAGGCGGCACTCTGGAAAAAGGGACTGGCCAGCTGGGGTCAGGACGGCGCACGCATCGCTCAGCTGCGCAAGAATGTCGATCTTGCCATCTACACGCCCGGCAGCAGCGCGGGACTGCCGGTTTCGGTGCTGCAGTCGTTTGCGGCGCCCGCGGCGGAACTGCTTGAGGATACCGACCTGTATCGCGACAGGGTTCAGGCGACCGCAACGGGAATTCTTTCCTTGCTGCGGATAAACGCGGATCCGGTCACCAGCCGCGAACATATTCTGATCTCGCGCCTGCTTGATCATGCCTGGCAGCAAGGCCGCGACCTTGGCGTAGCGGCGCTTATCGCCGAGATTCAGAATCCGCCGCTGCAGCGTATCGGCGTCATGGACCTCGACTCGTTTTTTCCCGCCGCCGACCGTTTTGCGCTGGCGATGAAACTGAACAACCTGCTTGCAGCACCGGGATTCGAGGCCTGGACCGAGGGCGAACCGCTCAACGCCGCAAGGCTTCTGTACACGGAGTCCGGTAAGCCGCGCATATCAATTATGTCGATCGCGCATCTCGACGATGCCGAGCGAATGTTTTTCGTCTCGATGCTGCTGAACGAATTGATCGCCTGGATGCGGACTCAACAGGGAACCTCGAGCCTGCGCGCAATTCTCTACATGGACGAGATATTCGGCTTCATGCCGCCGGTCGAAAATCCACCGTCGAAAAAACTGTTGCTCACGTTGCTGAAACAAGCTCGCGCCTATGGCCTTGGTCTGGCACTGGCCACGCAGAATCCTGTCGATCTTGATTATCGGGGTCTCTCCAATACCGGGACCTGGCTCATCGGCCGGCTGCAGACTGAACGCGATAAAGCGCGTGTCATGGAAGGCCTGGAGGGCGTAAGCACCGGTGGCAAATTCGATCGTCAGCGTATGGAACAAACGCTCGCGGGACTGGGCAAACGGCGCTTCCTGTTGCACAACGTGCATGAAGACGAGCCCGTCGTTTTCAACACGCGATGGGCGATGTCCTATCTCGCCGGGCCGCTGACGCGCGATCAGATCCGGGCCCTCGCTGCCACGATTCGACCAGCGCCATCGGAGCCCGCTGCACTGGCGCCGGCGAAGCAAAACCTCGCCGTTGCAACCGCCGCCCCGGTTTTGCCGCCGGCCATCAACCAATACTTTGTCAGCGGCTCGGGCGAAAAGCTCGTCTATTATCCGCGCTTGATCGCTACAACCGATATTGCCTTTACCAATGCGCGTTATCACGTCGATGAACGCCGTGAACACACCTATTCGGTCGAATTTGAAGACGGACCGGTCGCAGTAGACTGGGATCACGCGGATCTGCTGGCATTGGGGGCCGCAGATCTCGACAGCACCCCCGCATCCGGCGCAAGTTTCACAGATTGTCCGGGCTGCGCAACGAACGAGAAAAACTACGCGCGCTGGGAAAAAGAACTGAAGCGCTGGATTCGGCAAAACGAAACGATCAGTCTTTATCGCAGCGCCAAGCACAGGCTGACCTCGGAGCCCGGTGAAAGCGAGGGCGATTTTCGGACGCGGCTGCAGCAGGCAGCCAGTGAGGCTCGTGATAAGGCCATTGCAACACTGCGTAAGCGTTACGCGACGAAAGCAACAACACTCGAGAATCGACTGCTGCGCGCCGAACAGGCCATTCAGCGCGAACAGCAGCAATCCAGCAAGAAAAAGATCGATACGGCCATATCGTTCGGGACCGCTATCCTGGGTGTCGTACTCGGGCGCAAACGGGTTTCGGCAACATCGGCGAGTCGCATGGGCACTGCGATTCGCACTGCCAGCGGGGCCCGTAAGGAAGCCGGAGACGTGGCCCGTGCCAGGCAGACTGCAGAAAAGGTCCGTGCCGACCTGGCTGAGCTGAGTGCTGCGCTCGAGCGAGACGTCGAGGCGCTGGACACGGCATACGATGCCCAGACGGAAGAACTGAAAGAAATTCCGATACGGCCGAAAGCGACCGACATTCATGTCTCGCTGCTCGGTCTCGCCTGGATGCCTTACAGGGACCCGGGTGATGGCAGATTACAAAGCGCGTGGGATTGATAGCGACAGCAAGACTTACATCAGAGGAGTAGTCAATGAAGAAGTTTGTGAGAATGAGTATTGTTCTTGGATTCGCCCTGGCGGCGGCAGCCTGCGGCCAGAAAGAAGAGTCGGCATCTCAAATGGAATCGGCCGTCGACGAAGCCGCGCAAGCCGTTGAGGAAGCGGCATCTGACGCCTCTGAGGCAGCCGGTGACGCTGCTGAGGCCACGATGGATGCGGCAAGCGACGTGGCAGACGAGGCCGGAGACATGGCGCAGGAAGCAATGGACGAGGCTGAGGACATGGCAGAAGACGCGATGGGCGACGCCGAAGACATGGCAGAAGACGCGATGGGCGACGCCGAAGACATGGCGCAGGACGCAATGGATGAGGCCGAAGATATGGCGAATCAGGCGCTGGAGTAATTCGGCACCCAATAAAAATGAAAAGTAGTGAAGGAAAGTCCCAGGGAGACAAACATGCTAAATGAGTTCAAGCAATTCGCCATGCGCGGCAACGTCGTCGACATGGCCGTAGGTATCATCATCGGCGCCGCTTTCGGCAAGATCGTCAGTTCTGTCGTCAACGACATCGTAATGCCGCCCATCGGCATGCTGATGGGCGGAGTCGACTTCAGTAACCTGTTTCTCGATCTGAGCGGAACGGGTTACGCCACGTTGGCGCTCGCTGAAGAAGCCGGTGCACCGATCATCAAGTACGGCATTTTCATCAATACGGTTCTCGACTTCCTCATCGTCGCGTTTGCAATTTTTATGGTGATCAAGGGCATGAATTCCCTTAAGAAGAAGGAGGAAGAAGCGCCGGCAGAGCCTCCGAAACCTTCGGCAGAAGTAGCCCTGCTAACCGAAATCCGGGACGCATTGCGGAAAGGCTAGTTTTGCGGGCGCCCTAACAGGGCCCCGGCTCTCGACGGACCCCGCCGCACGGCGGGGTCTTCGTTTCGGTCGTCGTGCTCGCTCGCTCTTAACCTATTGAAACATTTGATAGAAAAGGCGGACCGAAGCGGCGACCAGAAACAGTCCGAACAGCATGCTCAGGTGGCGCCTGGAAAAAGTGTGCGCAATCCTGGCACCGACCGGGGCCGCCAGAACCGTCGCCGGCGCTATCAGCGCGAAACCGACAAGGCTGACGTAGCCGAGGCTCCCGGGCGGCAGCCGGGAATCGCCGAGGCCGCCGATGATAAATGCCAGCGTGCCCGGCAGACTGATGACCAGGCCGAACAGTGCGGCCGTGCCGATGGCGCGATGAATCGCCTCGTTGAACAAGGTTAGCGTCATGACCGAGAAGGTGCCGCCACCAATGCCCATCATGCTGGACAGGCCACCGATCAGCGTCGGTACAACCGCTACCCAGGGTCCCCGCGGGACCTCGTCAGTCAGGTTACGGCTCTCCGGCAACAGCAGCATCTTGATCGCGATCAGCATGGCCAGCGACGCAAACACGCCTGCGAGTACCCTGCTATGGACCTGCGACGCGATCCAGGCGCCAAGCAGAGCGCCGAGCAGCACGAATATCGCCCAGCGTTTCACGAGAACAAGGTTGACCGAATCGCGTTGATAGTGCGCCCGGGCCGAGGCGATCGACGTCGGAATGATCGTCGCGAGGGAGGTTGCGACGGCCACATGCATGCGTATTGACGCGTCGACCTGCAGAAAGCTCAACGCCGCTTCGAGGACGGGGACAATCACGATGCCGCCGCCAATACCGAACAGGCCCGCGAGCACGCCAGCCACGCAGCCAGTCACCAGCATTACCGCAGCGAGGATGACCAGGGACTCCACGCCGGCCTGCCGCGTCAGGCGCCGAGCAATTCGACGTGATGTTTCAGATGGTCTTCGATAAAAGTCGAAATAAAGTAGTAACCGTGGTCGTAACCGTCATGCCGGCGCAATTCAAGCGGCAACCCGCTCTCGATACAGGCCGCCTCGAATAGTTCCGGTTTGAGCTGTTCCTCGAGATAAATGTCAGCCAGGCCCTGATCGATGAGTATCCTGCTGTGTGCCGCGCCGTTGGCGACATGGCGGGCAACCTCAGCAGCATCATAGTCGAGCCACGCAGAGGTATCTTCCCCAAGGTAATGACCCAGAGCTTTCTGTCCCCATGGACTGTGCAACGTCGTACAGATTGGCGCGAAAGCCGACAAAGACCGAAACAAATCCGGGTTCCGGAGCCCGATGGTCAGCGCACCGTGGCCGCCCATCGAGTGGCCGCATAGTCCATGCCGGCCCGAATCACCCGGAAAATTGCGAAAAACGGCAACCTGCAGTTCGGTCGTGACGTAGTCGTACATGTGGTAGTGCTGTGACCACGGCTTCTGGGTGGCATTGAGGTAAAAACCAGCCCCCAGCCCGAAGTCGTAATCACCGTTGTGGTCATCCGGTACACCCTCGCCGCGCGGGCTAGTGTCCGGCGAAACCAGCATGACACCGAGTTCGGCCGCAAAACGCTGAGCACCACTCTTTACCATGAAATTTTCTTCGGTACAGGTCAGCCCGGACAGAAAGGTCACGACCGGAACATTACCGTGCTTCGCCTGCGGCGGTACGAATACCGAGAACTGCATGGCACAGCCGTTGACGCTCGACGCATGTCTGTAGAAACCGATGCGGCCGCCGAAGCAGTTCGTCTCGCTGAGTATTTCGAGTGTCATGGTGCAGGCATTATGCCCGGGCATCAGACTTTCTGGAATACGAGCGTGCCGTTAGTGCCGCCGAAACCGAAACTATTGGTCATCACGGTGCTGAGGCCCGCACTGTCCACCCGCTCGGTCACGAGCGGCATGCCGACAACTTCAGGATCCGGCTCATTGACGTTGATCGATGGCGCGATGAAATCGTGCTCGAGCATTAACAGGCAATGTATCGCCTCCTGCACGCCTGTTGCGCCGAGAGAATGTCCGCACAGGGACTTCGACGAGCCAAAGCGAGGAACGGCGTCGCCGAAGACGGTACGCATACCCTCGAGTTCCTTGATATCGCCAACGGGCGTACTGGTGCCATGCGTGTTGATGTAGTCGATCGGCGCGTCGACCGTTGCCTTTGCCATTTGCATGCAGCGCACGGCTCCCTCGCCGGAAGGAGCAACCATGTCGTAGCCATCCGATGTCGCCCCGAACCCGACGAGTTCGGCATAGATTTTTGCGCCACGAGCCCTGGCGTGCTCGAGTTCCTCGAGCACGACCATGCCGCCGCCGCCCGCAATGACGAAGCCGTCGCGAGTTGCATCGTACGGTCTCGATGCCGTGGCCGGGCTGTCGTTGTACTTGGAGGAGAGAGCGCCCATGCCATCAAACAGGCAGGCCAGCGTCCAGTCCTCCTCTTCGCCACCCCCGGCAAACACGATGTCCTGCTTGCCAAACTGGATCTGTTCGCCACCAACGCCGATGCAGTGCGCGCTGGTTGCACAGGCCGATGTCAGCGAGTAGTTGAGCCCCTTGATCGCGAACGGCGTCGCGAGGCAGGCTGATACCGAACTGCTCATGGTCTTGGTAACCGAATAGGGCCCGATCTTGCGCACGCCACGATCGCGCAGGACATCTGCGGCCCGCACGATCTCGCGACTCGACGCGCCGCCGGACGCGGCAATCAGTCCCGTACGCACGTTGGAGACATCGGCCTTCTCAAGCCCCGCGTCGTCAATCGCCTGTTGCATGGAGATGTAAGCGAACGCAGCGGAATCGCCCATGAATCGGCGCACCTTGCGGTCGATATGCTCTGCAAGATCGATATTGATCGAGCCGGACACCTGGCTCCGGAGTCCCATTTCCTTGTAAGACTCGTTGGCTACGATGCCGGATCGGCCGGCCTTCAGTGAGTCAACAATTTCGGCCTGGGTATTGCCGATGCACGACACTGCACCCAGACCCGTAATGACCACGCGCCGCATTGCTATGTCCTAGAAGTTATCGGTTGATGTGAACAGGCCTACCCGCAGGTCCTCGGCCGTATAAATTTCGCGGCCATCGACCGAGAGCGTACCATCCGCGATGGCCATATTCAGCTTGCGCGAGATGACACGCTTGATATCGAGTTGAAACGTTACGAGTTTCGCACTCCGCAGCACCTGGCCCGAAAATTTGACTTTGCCGACACCCAGCGCTCGGCCCCGGCCCTCGAGACCGAGCCAGACCAGGTAGAAACCGACCAGCTGCCACATTGCGTCAAGGCCAAGACACCCGGGCATGACGGGATCGCCCTCGAAATGGCAGTCGAAAAACCACAGGTCAGGCCGAATATCGAGCTCAGCCTGGATCTCACCCTTGCCGTATTTGCCGCCGTCCGCGGATATCAGCGGAATCCTGTCCGTCATGAGCATGGGTGGCAAAGGCAGACGGCCATTGGTCGGCCCGAAGAGGCGCCCGTGCGCGCACTCGAGCAAATCGTCATAGCCGAAAGAGCTTTTCCTCTCAGCCGTTGTCAAAGCTGCGTTGCTGGTGGTTTTGGTCATAGGGCTCCCGGGACCTCTGAGACACGCACAGCGCATCCGTGCACATCATGGGTTACCCTAGTTTACCGCCTGAATCGTCTCGCGACTTTCGAATTTGCGCCAATTTGCGGCTGGCTCCCGAAGATCCGGTTTGCGAACCGTCGGCTTGGCTGATGCGGGGCCCCGACCGTCTCCCCCGGCTGCCGACTCCCGATGTGGAAAGCCACGATTGATGCGGCAATGCGGCGAGCCTATCGTGATACGGGTTATATAGGAGGGCTTGATGATGACTTCTGCGAACGTGATGAAGGTGGGTCTCTTCGCTCTCTGTATCGGCCTTTGCGGCTGCGAACGGCAAATCAGCTTCGCCGGGGACGTACAGCCGATCCTGGCCGAGAATTGTATCGAATGCCACAACCCCGGAGCCGAGGGCTATTCATCAAGTGGCTTCAGCCTGATGGACTATGACGCCGTCATGCGGGGGACCAATTTCGGGCCGGTCATAATCGCGAATGACAGCCAGTCCAGCGTTCTGTACCTCGTGATCTCGCATAAGACCGAGCGCGAAATTCACATGCCTCCGCATCATGACGAGGCGCTGGCTGAAGGACGCGGCGCCTCATTGACCCCGGAACAGATCGACACGATTCGCGCCTGGATCGATCAGGGCGCTCTGAACAATTAGTCACGAAACTGATCGGCCGGCGCCGTCTCAACAGGGAGGCGTTTCTTTGTCCGGCGCACTCAGATAGCGCGTTTGCGCGGCGTGGAATTCGGCAGGGCTGACGGCGACATGGCGCATCTACCAGGGACTGCCGGGGCCATTGCAAAACGCCTAAGTAATTACCCCAATTGGCAATCCTGCCCGACCGACGCATTTTAATACCGTCTGCCTCAGCCGACGCTGTCGGCTTCAGAGCGCCAGGCAATTGAGGGATCCATCATGTGCACCAGGGCGAAAATCATAGTCATACTGTCGTTCGCATGCAGCGTGCATCTCGCTGCGTGCGGCACAACGCAGGAACAACAGGGCGAGATCATCGGCGGCGTCGTCGGCGGGGTTATCGGTTCCCAGATCGGCGAAGGTTCCGGGCGAACCGCCGCTATCATCATAGGCACGATGGCCGGCAGCATGATCGGCCGGCATGTCGGTGAAACGATGGACCAGAACGACCGCATGTACACGGCGCAGACGCTCAATGACTCCCGCACGGGCGCAACGACGCGCTGGACGAATCCCGACAACGGTAACGTCTACGAGGTCACCCCGACACGCACTTTCGAGACCGAGAGCGGACCGTGCCGCGAATTCACGCTGGACGCCACGGTTGGGGGCGAGCCGGGCCAGGAGGTCTACGGAACAGCTTGCCTCCAGGCTGACGGGTCCTGGAGGTTGCAGCCTTAAGCAACCGCTGAAACGCCGCCGTTTATGTAGGGATCAGGCTTTGTCGTAGTCGAGCGTGACAGCGTCGCTGACGGGCCGCGACTGGCAGGCCAGTACAAAACCGCGTTCGACCTCCCAGGGCTCGAGGCCGTAGTTGGCCGCCATCGTCACCTCGCCGTTTCTCACATGGCAGCGGCAGGTTGCGCAGACACCGCCTTTGCACGAGTACGGCAGTTCGATGCCCTGCTCTGCCGCGGCGTCGACGATGTTCTCGTCGTCAGGATGCATCTCGAACGCTTTCTTGTGACCATCCATGATGACCGTGACTGTTGCGTGGCCAGCGGTCTTCGCCGCGTCCGTTGCCGGCCGCGTCCGCTGTCGGGGCACACCGAAACGCTCCGAGTGAATCTGCTCCGCAGTCATGCCGAGATCGATCAGGGCGCGCGTCACGTCATTAATCATCGAATCGGGCCCGCAAACAAACGCGTCGATGACGCGCAAGCCGGCCCCGAAATGCTTGTAAAGCTCCTTGACCTTGTCCGCGTCGAGGCGCCCGGCCATCGGTTCGAACTCCTGTTCTTCCCGGCTGAAAACGAAGTTCAGCTGCAGTCTTTCGGGGTACAGATTCTTGAGCGCATACAGGTCCTCGATAAACATCGTCGTTGCCTGCTTCCGGTTACCGTAGAACAGTATGAAACGACTCTTGGACTCGGTCGCGAGTATGGACTTGATCATGGAGAGAATCGGCGTGATGCCGCTGCCCGCCGCAAAACCCACGTAGTCGTTCTCATTGTTTTCGTCGAGTTCGACGTAGAAGCGGCCCGTCGGCGGCATCGCATTGAGCGTATCGCCAACATGCAGTTGATTGGCCGCGAATTCAGAGAACTGCCCACCGGGTTGAACACGCACGCCGATCTCGAGCGGCCGTTCGCCCTGCGCGGAACAGATGCTGTACGTGCGACGCACTCGCTTGCCGTCGATCGTTATCTCGAACGGCAGGTGCTGGCCTGGCTGGAACCGATACTCGTCGGCAAACGCTTCGGGCACGCCGAGCGCCAGCCGGACCGAGTCTCTGGTTTCCCGTTCGAGTCGTTCAATGGTTAGCGGATGGAATTCCTTCATGCCGATCTGACAACCCGCCGGCGCGTGTTCCAACGCAGGCCTAGATGCATTTGAAGTACTCGAAGGGTTCCAGGCAGTCGTTGCACTGGTACGATGCCTTGCAGGCAGTCGAGCCGAATTCACTGACCGTGCGCGTGTTCCCGGACTCGCAGCGTGGGCAAGGGATTTTACGCTCGCCGAACAGCAGCTCGCGCTTCGTGCCTCCCTCAGCGGGCGGGGCGATGCCGTATGCCTTGAGCTTCCGGCGGCCGTCCGCCGAAATCCAGTCGGTCGTCCAGGCCGGCGTCAAAACGCGCTTTATGCGCACGCCCTCTATGCCCCGACAGCGCAGTGCATCAACGACGCTTTTTTCAATCACTTCCGTTGCGGGGCAACCCGAGTAAGTCGGCGCCAGCGCAACCGTCACGCCGCCATTGACCTCGACATCCCTGACAATGCCGAGGTCGGTGATCGACAGTACCGGTATCTCCGGGTCAGCGACCTCGCTGAGCCAGCCCAGGATTTCAACACGGCTGTGTCCTGCGGCTACCAACTCGCCCCCGGGTGCCTGCGCTGCAGGTACTGCATCTCGGCTATCATGTAGCCGAAGTGTTCCGTATGCCGGCCTGCCTTGCCGCCCATGGCCATCCATCCGTCTTCAGGCATGGTCAGCGTCGCCTCGTCCAGGATCGTCTTGACGTCCGTCTTCCACTGGTCGTGAATCGCCTCGAGATCCGGGCCGCCGTATTCGTCGGCGAACGTCCGGTCCACGACGTCGGGTGCGAAAAGCTCGCCCGTGTACTTCCAGAGACTGTCAACCGATCCCTGGACGCGAGCGTGGCTCTCCGCGGTACCGTCGCCCAGACGCACGATCCACTGTGTGTTGTGCCGCAGGTGATAGCGGATTTCCTTCTCGGCGCGCGCCGCGATCTCGGCGATGCGTGCGTCCTTGCAGCCCTTGAGCGCGCCGAGCAACGACAGGTAGAAGGCGTCGAAAAATACGAGTTTCGTGACCGAATCACCGAAATGGCCGTTTGGTTGCTCGATCAGCAGGCAGTTGCAGAACTCATTCTCATCGCGAAGGAAAGCGAAGTCGTCTTCACTCCGGCCTTTGCCCTCGAGTTCGCCGGCATACGTGTAGAACATGCGCGCCTGCCCGATGTAGTCGAGCGCAAAGTTCGCGTTGGCCAGTTCTTCCTCGAGTTCAGGGTATGCGGCCACGACCTCGACCATGCGCTGGCCGAGGATCAGCGCGTTATCGCCGAGCCGCGATACGTAGGCGAGCAAGGCAGCGTCGTAAGTCACAGGTTCTCAACGCCTTCGGGCATGTCGTAAAACGTCGGGTGCCGGTAGATCTTGTCTTCAGCCGGCTCGAAGAATGCGGCTGTCTCGGCCGGGTCCGAGGCCACGATCTCGCTCGAGCGAACGACCCAGATACTGACGCCCTCGTTGCGGCGCGTGTAGGTGTCGCGTGCGGCGTCGAGCGCCATCTGGTCGTCAGCTGCGTGTATGCTGCCGGCGTGGCGATGACTTAGGCCCGACTTGGAGCGGATAAATACTTCATACAAAGGCCATTCTTTACTGGACATCGTTGTCTCCTCAGGCGGCGTGCCGGGCGGCCTGCTTGGCAGCATAGGCGCTGGCGGCGTCGCGAACCCACGCGCCGTCATCATGAGCCTTGCGCCGCTTGGCCATCCGCTGCTGGTTGCAAGGGCCGTTGCCGGCGAGCACGTCGATGAATTCCTGCCAGTCGATCTCACCGTGCCTGTAGTGACCCGTCTCCGCATCGTGCTCGAGGTCGTCGTCGGGCACCCTGAGCCCCAGAAATTCGGCCTGGGGCACAGTCACGTCAATGAACTTCTGCCGCAGCTCGTCGTTTGAGAAACGCTTGATCTTCCAGGCCATCGACTGGGCCGAGTGCTTCGAATTGATGTCGCTCGGTCCGAACATCATCAGCGACGGCCACCACCAGCGGTCGAGCGCATCCTGCGCCATGGCTTTCTGTTCTTTTGTGCCGTTGCAGAGTTCGACGAGAATGTCGTAGCCCTGGCGCTGGTGAAAACTCTCTTCCTTGCAGATCCGGACCATCGCCCGCGCGTAAGGGCCGTATGAGCAGCGACACAGCGGAATCTGGTTCATGATTGCAGCACCGTCGACGAGCCAGCCGATCGCGCCAATATCTGCCCAGGTCAACGTCGGGTAGTTGAAGATGCTGGAATACTTGGCTTTGCCGCTCAGCAGGTCGGCGACCATCTGGTCACGGGAGACACCGAGCGTCTCGGCGGCGCTGTAGAGATAAAGACCGTGTCCCGCCTCATCCTGGATCTTCGCGAGCAGGATCGCCTTGCGCTTCAAAGACGGTGCGCGCGTCAACCAGTTTCCCTCGGGCTGCATGCCGATGATCTCGGAGTGCGCGTGCTGTGACATTTGGCGAATCAGGGTGCGGCGGTACGCCTCGGGCATCCAGTCCTTGGCCTCGATCTTTTCCTCGGCATCGACGCGCTGCTGGAAAGCGGCAAGCTGCTCGGCCGTTTCGAGCGCATCCGGCTTCGCCGCCGGCCGCCCCTGCTGGTCCAGGCCTTGTGTATACATTCCGATGCCTCCGGCGGGTTTGCGGCCGGGAGCCGCTAAAAAATGAAACTCGGCGCGGCGGGGCCGCAGCCAGTGTCCTGTCAAAATGTCACATTTTTTATATTATTTCAAGTATTTTTGTATCACTTTATCCACGATCTAGAATTGGCTCGCCGCGGCTGACCGAGCGGCCCCGGAAAAGCGCGACGAGTTCGTCTCGCTGGTTAAAAACCTCGATCGTGTAGAAGCCGGTACGACGGCCCCGGCGGTCCTCGCGGGCAATCGCCCGCAGCTCGTCGCCTGCATTCGAGGGCCGCAGGAAATCGATATTTGCGGAGGCCGCAACGGTCAGATCGTCGTAAGCGTTGCAGGCGACCGCAAATGCCGTATCCGCGAGCGCGAAAACCATGCCGCCATGACAAATACCGAAGCCGTTAACCATGTCGTCGCGTACCCGCATCCGGGCGACGGCGGTGGCGGGCTCGGGCACCTCGAACTCAATGCCGAGGGACTTCGACGACCGGTCATTCTGATACATCAAATCGGCGCATCGGCGCGCCCGCCCGAGTTCATCCATTGTGTCCCCCACCTCGTATTGAGATCACCTGTCGAGTCCGCCAAAACGCTTCATGAATGCGCCCGATGGCGGCGGCAACGGTCCGTCCGCCGTCTCCATCGTCGCCGACAGGTAGTCGTCGGCCTCGCGGTAGACAGCCAGATACAGGTTACGACAGAGCTGGTAGGCGGCCGTGCCGTGCCAGCCCGCAGGCAGTAGTTCAGCCGGTAGCTGGGGATCGCGCAGCAGCACCTTGCGGTATTCCTGGATCAGCAGGGTTCTTACGAGGAAAGCGGTCTGTGGCTTCACTGCCGTGTGCTTTCCATACGCCGCGATCAGCGGCCGAAAACGCTTTACGAAGCTTGCATAGCGCACATCGATGTCTTCGAGATTCCAGGCCGTTTGCGCCAGCTCGCGCATCGCCTCGGTGTTACGCATCGTCTGCGCCGACAGGATCGGCACGTCGCCGGCCAGGCCGAGACGACCGAGGGCTGTCTCCAGATCGGCATGGTCGGGTGCCGGATGCGCGAGCACGTTGCCCGACAGGATACCGAAGCCAAGCCAGCCGAGCTCCTTTTTCACCGCGTCTCGCGACTCAGCGTCGAGGCCCGCCAGCAGGACCAGGCACCAGTTGTGGTCCCAGCCGGTCGCCGGCTGACCGTAAATCTTGTTCGTCGCCTGCTCAAAGCGTCCGCGCCCCTCGTCTGTCAGGCTGTAGTAGCTGCGCCGGCCGATTTGAGTCGCCTGTAACCAATCGTCCTGAACGAGCCGAAATACCGAGGTGCGAACGAGGCGCTCACTGACACCGAAAGCTGCCATTGCTGTGATCAGGCTGCCCAGCCACACGGTGCCGCCGCGCGGCGCTATCGAATCGCCGAACACCGTCGTAATCAGCGACCCCGTACGCAATGTGCGGCGCGAACTGAACTCGGCAACGAGTTTCTGACTGGCGGACTCGATCGTCATGGTAGGCACGGCTTGCGCTTGGACCACATCACCGTATATTGTGATACAGGTTTTTTCAAATATCTTTTTTTTTGTATCTATGAATAAGCTAGGCAACCTGGTACAGGATCGCTGGACCCATGGTGACGGCGACGGCCGCGTGCTGACGTCGGCCGTCACGGGTGAACCGGTCGCAGCGATCACGAGCGACGGGCTCGACTTCAAGGCGATGCTCGATTACGCGAGATCCGTCGGCGGGCCGAATCTCCGCAAACTGACCTTTCACGAACGCGGCGACATGCTCAAGGCGCTGGCGCAGCACCTCAATGAAATCAAGGCGGAATTCTATGCGCTGTCGAGCGCAACGGGCGCGACCAGGCGCGATAGCTGGCCCGACATCGACGGCGGCATTTCGACGATGTTCGTGTTTTCGAGCAAAGGCCGCCGCGAGATGCCTAATGACCAGGTCTATCTCGACGGCAATGTAGAGCAGCTGTCCAGAAACGGCACGTTTGTCGGCCAGCACATCTATACGCCCAAGCTCGGCGCCGCGATCCACATCAACGCATTCAACTTCCCCTGCTGGGGCATGCTCGAAAAACTCGCGCCGACGCTGCTGGCCGGTGTGCCGGCCATCGTCAAACCAGCCTCGAGCACGGCCTACCTGACCGAGCTGATGGTACGCCGCATGGTCGAGTCGGGGATCCTGCCCAGCGGCAGCGTACAGCTGATTTGCGGCGGCGTCGGCGACCTGTTCGATCACCTAGACTGCCAGGACACGATAGCGTTTACGGGCTCCAAGCACACGGCCGAGAAACTCCAGCAGCATCCGCGCGTAATCAGCGAATCAGTTGCTTTCACAGCCGAGACCGATTCGCTCAACATGTCGATACTGGGGCCCGACGCGACGCCGGGAACGCCCGAATTCGATCTTTATATCCAGGAAGTCCGCAACGAGATGGTCGCGAAGGCCGGGCAGAAATGCACGGCGATCCGGCGCATCATAGCGCCGGCCGGGATTGCCGGCGATGTCGTCAAAGCGTTATCCGCGGCACTCGGTGAAGTTCGCATCGGCAACCCGGCCAGCGCGGACGTCGACATGGGCGCTCTGGCAAGCCAGGGGCAGCGCGACGAAGTCCGCGAGCGTGTTGCCGACCTGTCGGCTGAGGCCGAAGTCGTCTTCGGCGGCAACGACACGTTCGACGTTGTTGACGCCGATAGCAGGATAGGCGCGTTCTTCATGCCGACGCTGCTCATGTGCGAGAAACCCCTGACATCGACAGCCGTGCACTCGGTCGAAGCGTTCGGCCCGGTCAGCACGGTGCTGCCCTACGGCAGCCTCGACGAGGCGGTCGAACTTGCGAAGCTCGGCGAAGGCAGCCTGGCCGGCTCGATCATCACGAACGACAATAATGTCGCGCGCGAACTCGTACTCGGCACGGCGGCCTACCACGGTCGCATGATCGTGATTAACCGGCACTGCGCCGCCGAATCGACAGGGCACGGATCTCCCCTCGCCCACCTCGTGCACGGCGGCCCGGGGCGCGCGGGCGGCGGCGAGGAAATGGGCGGCGTACGCGGCGTACTTCATTACATGCAGCGCACGGCGATTCAGGGCTCACCCGAGACCCTGTCGCGCATCGGCCACCGCTGGATTCGCGGTGCGGATGAGCGCGACCCGGGCGTGCACCCCTTTCGCAAGACCTTCGAGCAGCTCGAACTTGGCGACACGTTCAGGAGCAAATCCCGAAACGTTACGCTCGATGACATCAATCACTTCGCCGAGTTCACCGGCGACACGTTTTATGCGCACATGGACGAGGCGGCGGCGGCGAAAAATCCATTTTTCGAGGGCCGGGTAGCGCATGGCTACCTGATCGTATCGTTTGCAGCCGGCCTGTTCGTGGACCCGGATTTTGGTCCCGTGCTCGCGAACTACGGGGTCGACAACCTGCGCTTCCTGACGCCGCTCAATTATGACGATACGATGGCCGTGCGCCTTACCTGCAAGCAAAAAACCTTGCGTGGCGACAGCGGTTACGGCGAAGTGCGCTGGGATGCCGAGGTAACGAACCAGAACGATGAAATCGTCGCCCAGTATGACGTGCTGACAATGGTCGCCACCGATGCGCACTGGGCGTCGGTCCGGTAACCGGAACCGCGTTACTCGTCTTCCGTGAGCCCCAGGCGCTCGTGCATGATCGGGCTCGTCGTCGTGTACTGCACGTGCACTTTCTTGTCGGGCTCGATGCGCTGCTTGATCGCGAAAGCCGCCAGCGCCGCTTCATGAAACCCGCACAGGATGAGTTTTTTCTTGCCGGGATAATAGTTGATGTCCCCAACCGCGTGGATGCCCGGCGTCGACGTCTCGAACTTCTCGGTATCGACGTTGATCGTTTTGCGATTGATGTCGAGCCCCCATTCCGCTATCGGACCTAGCTTGGGTGCCAAACCGAAAAACACCAGCGCGTGATCCGCAGCAACCGTGAATGACTCGCCTGCCTTGTTCTCGATCACGACCGATTTCAACGCGCCGCTATCGCCCTGCAGCTCGGTTGCCTTTGCGTTCTCGATGACATCGATCTTGCAGGCCGCAGCAAGTTCTCGCATTTTAGCGACGGATGCCTCAACGGCTCTGTATTCATCACGCCGATGCACGAGCGTGATGTGCTCGGCGATGTTGACCAGCTCGAGAACCCAGTCGAGTGCCGAGTCGCCGCCACCCAGTATGACAAGCTTCTTACCAGCGAACTGCTGCGGGTCTCTGACCCGGTAGTGCACGCAACGGTCAGCGAACTCTTCCACGCCCCGCGCGCGCAGCGGGCGCGGCTGAAACGACCCCACGCCGGCCGCGATGACAACCGCTTTCGCTTCGAACTCCGTGCCGTTACTGGTCTTGATATGGAACGTGTCGCCCGTCGGCTGAACTTCGGCGACCTCTTCACCGAGATGCATGCCGTAATCGAAGGGCTCGATCTGCTTGAGCAGGTTCTGTGTCAATTCCTCACCCGTGCAAACCGGAATGCCCGGAATGTCGTAGATCGGCTTGTCCGGATACAGCTCGGCGCACTGGCCGCCGGGCTCGCGAATGGAGTCCACGATCTCGGCGTTGAGGCCGAGCAGCCCGAGTTCGAATACCTGGAACAGGCCACAAGGCCCTGCTCCGACAATGACAACATCCGTTTTGATCATGATTTCCTGCCGACCTTTCGCGGGGTCGAGCGTAAGCCCGCCATTTCAACTATCGCATCGAGTACGCGCATATTACCGATCGCATCGGCCCCGTCCAGCAGTGGGCCGGTTCTGCCGCCTAGAGCGTCGACAACATGCTGGAGCTGGTGGTAATAGGTGGACTTGCCCTGGACCTGTTCGCAGCGACTTCCCGCAGCGGTTTCAACGACGAGCGCGTGACCGGCATGCGGGGCCAGCGGATTATCGACGATCAGCCGGCCGGTTTCGCCTGTCACAGAAAGCCTGGCGTCGAGCCTGTCCGGAAGGCTCCCGGCCATGGCGCACTGCACCCGTGCAATTACGCCGCTTGAAAAACCCAGCTCAGCCTCGGCCATAATGTCGACGCCGCTGCGATGCAGCTCCGCTTCAGCCGAAAGTACGACCGGATCCTCACCGATCAGTGTGCGCACCCAGTGCACCGGGTAACAGCCAAGGTCCATCAATGCGCCGCCGCCTAGCTCCGGGTGATAACGCAGTTCTTCGTCGTCGAATGCGATCGGTACCCGAAAATGCGCGCGCAAATTCCGGATGGCACCGATCTCACCGGTCCGCAGTATCTCAATGACCCTCGCAAACAGTGGATGAAAGCGGTAGTGAAAAGCCTCCATCAAGAACCCGCCTGTCGCGGCCGACGCATCAACCATCTCCCTGGCTTCCCCGGCGTTCATCGCGAATGGTTTTTCACACAGCACGTGCTTGCCGGCCCCCAGCGCGGCGATCGTCCACTCCTTGTGGGCGCTCGGCGGCAGGCCGTTGTAAACAAGATCGACGTCGTCGCTCGCGACCAGGGCCGCATAATCGGGCTCCACGCCCGGAATCCCGTATTCGTCCGCATACGCCCGCGAACGCGCCATCGAGCGCGCTGCCACGCGGGTTACGGCAGCCCCTGCGATCTCCAGGGCGGGCGCGATGACTGCCTCCCGCGCAATACGCGAGGCGCCAAGTAAGCCGATACGAATCATGTTGTGATCATAGCCCGAGTCGAATCCAATACTGAACGAACTTGAGCTTTCGGCAGGTCAGCCGGAAAATTACAGTAAACTGGTGCCCAGGCTTCCCTTCGCCACTGGATAAACACGAGCAAGCGATGTCGAAAGCAATACGAATCTGCGAATTTGGCGGTCCTGAAGTCCTGCAGTGGGAGGCCGTCGACGTGCCAGAACCCGGCGAAGGCGAGGCACGAATCCGCCACACGGCCATCGGTCTCAACTTCATCGACGTCTACCACCGTACCGGGCTGTACCCGATGGAATTGCCAAGCGGTCTCGGCCGCGAGGCTGCAGGCGTTGTCGAAGTGGTCGGTCCGGGCGTGACCGATATTGCGGTCGGGGACCGGGTCATCTACTCGGGAGGGCCGCTCGGTTCGTATGCGGATGCACGAACTCTGGACGCATCACTGCTGGTGCCGATACCGGCGCCCGTCTCTGACGAAATTGCGGCCGCGGTATTCCTCAAAGGCCTCACGGCCTGGTACCTGCTGCACCATAGCTACGCGGTGAAGCCCGGAGACCCCGTGCTCGTTTACGCCGCGGCCGGCGGCGTCGGCTCGATAGCGACCCAGTGGGCGAAACGCCTCGGCGCGATTGTGATCGGCATCGTCGGCACGGATGAAAAGGCAAAACTCGCGAAGGCAAACGGCTGTGATCACGTCCTGATGGCCGACGATCCGGAGCTGTCCGCCACGGTAAAACAGCTCACGGCTGGCGACGGCGTGGCCGCGGTTTACGATTCCGTTGGCAAGGACACGTTCATGGCGTCGCTCGACTGCCTGCGTCCGCACGGCACGATGGTTACCTATGGCAATTCGTCCGGGGCGGTCGAACCGTTCGCGCCCGCCGAACTCGCAAAGCGCGGCTCTCTGTACGTGACCCGGCCGATCCTCGAGCATTTCATCCCGACACGCGCGAAACTGCTCGAGGCCGCGGATACGCTGTTTACGTTCATCCGGAACGACAACCCCGATATTCGCATCGGCCAGACATACGCGCTCCAGGACGCAGCGGAGGCGCATCGCGATCTCGAAGGCCGTAAAACCGTCGGATCGACGGTACTATTACCCTGATCCCGGACCGGCGGGAACGAGGACACGAGGCAAGCAAATTGATCAGCGAGGGGGAGCGATCATGACCACAGCGAGTGGCCTGCACTGGTCATCACGATTCACGTTCATCATGGCAGCCGTCGGCTGCGCCGTCGGTCTCGGCAATATCTGGCTGTTTCCCTACACGGCAGGCGTCAGCGGCGGTGGCGCGTTCGTGCTTATCTACCTTGCGGCCGTCGTCGTGCTGGCGCTGCCCGTGCTCATGGCTGAGCTCATGATCGGCAGGCGCGGCGCGGCCGGACCGCCGGCCGCAATCGAGGCCGTTGCCAGGGAATCGGGACGCTCCCGCAACTGGCGCTGGATGGGTATCTTTCTCGGCGGCGTGGGCGCAGTCCTGGCGCTGGCTTTCTATGGCGTTGTCGGCGGCTGGACAATGGCCTATTCGTTCAAGCTGGCCGCCGGCCAGTTCCAGGACGTCGATGCGCAGGCCGCGACGCTTATCTTTGATGACCTCAACGGCGAAGCCGGGTCGTTGCTGCCATGGGTAACGGCGTTTTTCGCCGCGACCGTATTCATCTCCGCCAGGGGGCTTCATGCCGGTATCGAAAACGCCGTCAAGGTCATGATGCCGACGCTGTTCTTCATGCTGGTCACGATGGTGATCTACGCCGCGGTGGTCGGTGATCTCGGTCGCGCCCTGACCTTCCTGTTTCAGCCGGACTTCAGCAAAGTCAACAGCCAGGTTGTTCTCGCCGCGTTTGGGCAGGCGTTTTTCTCGGTGAGCGTGGGTATTGCGAACATGATGGCCTACGGTGCGTATATGGATCGCAGCACGAATCTGCCGGCGTCAGCCGCCATGATCGTTGGCGCCGATACGGCAGTGGCACTGCTCGCCGGTCTCGCGATTTTCCCGATCATCTTCATGTACGGCCTGGAACCGGCCGGCGGCCCGGGCCTCGTCTTCATGACGCTGCCCTTCGCTTTCGGCCAGGTGACAGGGGGACTTGTGTTCGGGACCGTGTTTTTCGTACTCCTGTTCTTCGCAGCGCTCACATCGGCAATCGGCATGCTCGAGGCGCCTGTCGCGTGGCTCAGCGACGCGACGAGGTTGTCGCGGCGCATGGCAGCGCTCACCGCGGGATCGATCGCCTTTACACTGTGCCTTCTCGCCGCACTCTCGTTCAACGAACTGGCCGGCTTCTATCCGCTCGGGACGATCTCAATCTTCGAGAACAAGGGCTTCTTCGACCTCTTCGTCTACGCCGTAACCCAGTTCCTGATGCCGATCGGCGGCATGCTGACTGTCGTGTTTGCCGGCTGGCTCGTAAAGAAGCAGTTCAGCC
>JAACFB010000083.1 GCA_009937615.1 Gammaproteobacteria bacterium
GGTTTTGGCCCTGCTTATGACATTTCTTGAGGATTAGAGCATCCCGCAACTGCTGTTTTGGACTATCCGCCGGCTAACCCTTCTTGATATCGCGGTACTTCTCGGGTGAGATTCCCATGCTTTTCTTGAATACCCTCGAAAAGTAGTACGGGTCGCGGTAGCCGGTCTCCATGGCGACGGTCTTGATCGGCTTGCCGCTGAGGTCCAGCAGACGACACGCTAACCGCATGCGAAGTTGAATGAAGTAGGCCATGGGTGATTGACCGGTCTGTTTGCGAAACCGCTCGGAGAAGTGGCTGACGGACATACCGGCCTCGCGGGCAAAGTCATCGAGTCGCAGATTCTCGGTCAGATGCTCACGCATGTAGTCGATGACGGATTCGAGCCTGTTGCGGCGCGGGCCGGAGCGCTGTTCTCTCGGCAGCGACTGATTGCGGTACAGCAGCAACGACAGGATGTGCTGCGTTGATTGTGCGGCATAGATCAGGGTCGGGAGGCCGTAACCGTCCTGAAGTGCATCGAGGCAGTAGCGAAACAGGCGCACGGCCTCGTGCCGGGCCGACGCCTCGACCGAAACGGGCTGGCCGGGCCGGGACATGCGCTCGACATAGTAGTCGGCATCATCACCGAGAAAGTGCACCCAGTAGATCGACCATGGCGCGTCTTCGGCCGCCCAATACGTATGCTGTCTGTTCCTTGGAATAAGTATGATCTCACCGTCCTGGAGGTGAGCCTTCTGACCGTCGACCATGACGTATCCGTGGCCGCCGACGCACAGCATCAGATGGTCTTGCTTCGCTCCGTTTGGACGATGCCGATAGTGATGGCTGGCCTTCGGAAACCAGCCGATGTCGGTCGGGTGCACCGAACGAATCAGCGGATGCTGGCGCGCACGCGCGAGGATCGGACGCGGGATCACGAACATTTCCTGTCCGGCAAAACCATCCCTGAGTTGCAACGCAGTCATCGATTGGTAATCGCAGTATCAGATTTACCGTAAGAATATCCATCATGTTTCCGTTAATGTCCATTTTCAGAGGCGATGGCGCATGCCTATCCTAAGAAGAATTTCAGAGGAACGGCGGACAGGGATCTTTGAGCAGCTTTCGGCAAAATCTGTCGGACGAAGGACTGGAGCGGATTCAGCTGCGCAGTCAGGCGCTGGAGTTATCAGTACTGCCAGGTGTCGGTGGCAAAATTTTCGATCTCATCGATCGGCGCAGCGGCCGCAACTGGCTCTGGCACAATCCGCATCTTGCTCCGACAAGACCGCATCCGAATGCTGACTTCAATCTTGAACAGGACTCCGGCGGCTGGGATGAAATCCTGTTGTCGACCAGCCCAGCCGATATCGAGACTGACGCTGGCACGGTCCTGCGGGTTTCCGATCATGGCGACCTGCTAGGAGCTGACTGGTCGGTAGAGGGACTGCATGCCGGTCCCGATGCTGATGCTGTGTGCGACATGACAGCCATCGGAGCGGCAGCTGTGTATCGATTTCGGCGCTGTATACGTCTGCTGGGTGATCGTCCTGTCGTGAAACTTGACTACGCCCTGAGTAACGAGGGCGCTACGCCGGTCCCGTGTTACTGGTGTGCACATCCGTTGCTGGCTGTCGAGCGAGGTTCCGCGATCGGCATCCCCGGTAACATGCCGCTGCGTGTCGAAGACGCGCCGGCCCAAACGGGTCGGGGTGATTGCAGTACTCAGCGGTGGCCCGAGTTGCAGCTCGAAGGCGGCGATTCGGTAAACCTGGCAGAGAGCTTCGGAATAAAGGGTGCCGCACGCCGCTTCGCAAAGAAACTGTTTGTCCGTTCGCCGGACAGCGGCTCGGTCGAGGTTCGACTGAACGACCCGCGCGAGCAACTCGTCATGACTTTCGATCCGGATGAGCTGCCATGGGTCGGCCTGTGGATTAACAATCGCGGCTGGTCTGGTTGCGGTTCCGAGCCGTATCTGAACCTCGGACTCGAGCCGTCGATGACACCGTACGATAGCGTTAGCGAGGCCATCGCAAATGACGCCATTGAGTGGCTCGAACCCGGCGAAACAAGGACCTGGGCCCTGCAGCTGGAGCTGTACGCGTGAGGATGCCCGCGAGATTCACAAGGGCGATACAGGATATGGCTGTCGACAACGCGGCCGGAGGCCGGTTGTTTCGTGCGCCTGCGCGCATCAACATTATCGGCGAACACACCGACTACAACGATGGGCTCGTGTTGCCAACAGCGACGGCGCTGTTTACCTGGTTGCATATCTTCGAACGCTCTGACCGTCGCGTTCAGGTCACGTCTTTAAACCTGGACCAGGTGGCGCACTTCAGCCTGGACGGGATCGAACCGAGCGCAGAAACGAGCTGGATAGACTACGTCAGGGGAGTTGCGGCCGGACTTGAAGGGGCGGGCGTTCGTCTGCGCGGAGCGAACATCCTGATCGACAGCGATATTCCACTCGGTTCCGGGCTAAGCTCATCGGCGGCCCTCGAGCTGGTCTCAGCCCAGGCGTTGCTCGGTCTTGCGGGGCGATCATTGCCAGCGGAAAGACTTGCCGAGCTGTGCCAGAGCGCCGAGCATCGTTACGCAAAAGTGCAGTGCGGCATTATGGATCAATATACGATCGCGTGTGCACGCAAGGGTCACGCCTTACTGCTCGACTGTCGGTCGCTGCAGGCGATGCAGGTCCCGATTCCCGGGGATCTTGGTTTTCTGGTCGTTGACAGCGGCGTTCGGCATTGCCTGCCCGATGGAAATTACAACAGCCGGGCGGATGAATGTGCCGAGGCGCTTAAGCTGCTTGCTGCGGAACAACCGCAAATCAAGTCGTTGCGTGATCTCGACCGGGCGACGCTGGAGCGCTGCGAGCCCGCGCTCGGCGACGTTCTGTACCGGCGTTGCCGGCATCTGGTCAGTGAGAATGAGCGTGTCCGAAAGGCGGTGACCGCGTTGCAAAACCATGATGCAAGGGCGCTCGGATCGTTACTCAGCGATTGCCACGCGAGCCTGCGCGATGATTATGAAATCAGCTGTCCCGAAGTCGATACACTGGTGGCAACGGCCAATTCCGTTGACGGCGTGTTGGGCTCGCGCATGGTCGGGGGTGGCTTCGGCGGATGTGTGCTGGTCGTCACGGCAGCCGACGATATTGCCGGAGCGGCGGAGCAGATTCGTGAGCGATACGCGGCGAATGTCGGCAGCGAGCCCTGGATGCATATCGTCAATGCTGCGGGTCCCGCACAGGAGATTAGCGAATCATGAGTAACGCCGATCAGTCGCACGCGCGTCGCAACCTGTTAACGAACGAGTGGATACTGGTGTCACCACATCGCCTGTTACGACCTTGGCAGGGCCAGTTCGAGGCCGACGAGCCCACGGTTCTGCCCGCCTACGATGCGTCGTGTTACCTCTGTCCCGGCAACGAGCGGGCCAACGGTAATATCAATCCTGACTATACCGGGCCATTTGTGTTCGATAACGATTTCCCGGCGCTCTCCACAGAAAGCGAGGTCGACGCGCCCGGTCATGACCTGTTTCAGGCACGGCCCGAGTCGGGCTGCTGCCGGGTCATATGCTATACCGAGCGCCATGACCTGCGATTTGCGACGATGGACGCCCCGCAGAGGGCCGCCGCTCTCGCTGCCATGATCGAGACGTTTGCCGAACTGGACCACCGTGCAGACATCGCTTACGTACAGGTATTCGAGAATCGCGGCGGCATGATGGGCTGCAGTAATCCACATCCTCATGCACAGGTCTGGGCGACGTCGAATGTCCCCACTGAACCCGCGAAGGAAACCCAGGCCCAGCTCGAATATTTGAAGACCAATGATTCGCAGCTGCTCGTGGATTATTTGCACGCGGAACTGCAGGATGGATCACGCATCGTCACGGAGAGCGCGCACTTTGTTGCGCTGGTGCCGTACTGGGCCGTCTGGCCGTTCGAGGCGTTATTGCTGCCGCGCCGGGCGTGCGTGACGGCACCCTCAGACCTGACCGACGATGAGGTTGTGGGACTTGCCGAGGTTCTGGGTGCCGTACTCGCGGGTTATGACAACCTGTTTCATGTCGCTGCGCCATACTCCCTGGGCATGCACGCCCGCCCGTCAGATGGCCAGTCCCACCCGGAATGGCAGCTGCACGTGCATATCTATCCACCGCTGTTGCGATCCGCGACAATTCGCAAACACCTCGTGGGATTCGAGATGCTGGGCATGCCGCAGCGTGACCTGACACCTGAAGTGGCGGCACAAAAATTAAGAGATGCGATTGAAGATGCAGGCAATAATTCGAAAAGCTAGGGTATTGGCCCGATTACGAGCCGTGATGATTTCGTCGATACCGGTACTGGCCGCAGGTTGCTCAGGCGACGGTGCTCGCCCGCACTGGAACAATATCGATGTCATTCGGGAAAATGTAGAGGCGCCGCGCGCGCACTTCGTTCCCCATCGTTCAGCAAAAGCGGCACTCGCGCGCGCAAATAGCCCGTGGCGCCAGTCGTTGAACGGCGAGTGGAAATTCAGCTACTCGCCCTCACCCGCGGCGCGGCCCGCGCAGTTTTATGAAACGGGGTTCGACGTCTCTCAATGGGCAGATATATCCGTGCCGTCGAACTGGGAGCGCGAAGGATACGGCTACCCGATCTACGTCAACGTGCCATATCCCTTCGAGATCGACGAACCCAATGTGCCGACAGACGAGAATCCGGTGGGGTCCTATCGTCGCGATTTCGACGTGCCCCGCGAGTGGGATGGTGACGAGATATTCATCGAGTTTGGCGCCGTAAGTTCGGCTTTCTATGTCTGGCTCAATGGCGAATACGTCGGCTACAGCGAAGGCAGCAAGACACCGTCGGAGTTCAACGTGACCGAATTCGTGCGGCCGGGCGCGAACACGATTGCTGTCGAGGTGTACCGTTGGAGCACCGGCAGCTACCTCGAGGACCAGGACTTCTGGTCATTGTCCGGGATACAGCGTGACGTCAGCCTGTACGCACGACCGAAAGTACGCGTACGCGACTTTTTCGCCCATGCCGGGCTCGAGAACGACTACGCGGACGGCCGGCTCGAGGTCGACATTGAACTGGTAAACGACGATTTGGAGCCCGCCGAGCGCACCGTCAGCTGCGGGATTCATGACGGCGACACGATGATCGAGGAAATAACGTCAACGATCAGCGTCGCTCCGGGACAATCGACGCATCGATGTACAGCGAGCCTCCCACAGGTCAAGCAGTGGTCAGCCGAAGCACCGCACCTTTACACCCTGCTGATATCCATACAGAACGGTGAATCGATCGCCCAGCCGATCGGTTTTCGCACGGTGGAGATTACCAATGGGCGGTTTCTCATCAACGGCAGGCATGTACGACTTAAGGGCGTCAACCTGCATGAACACCATCACGAAAAGGGCCATGTCGTCGATGAGGACACGATGCTGACTGACATTCGGCTCATGCAGGCATCCAATATGAATGCGGTTCGCAACTCGCATTATCCGCAGCCTGAGCGCTGGTACGAGTTGACCAGCAAATACGGACTTTACGTCGTGGATGAAGCGAATATCGAAAGCCACGGCTATGGCTACGACCACGACAAGACACTGGGTAACAAGCCGCACTGGATGTTGCACCATCTCGATCGCACGCAGCGAATGCTGGA
>JAACFB010000084.1 GCA_009937615.1 Gammaproteobacteria bacterium
AAGAGCGCACCGACGTAGATTTTCCAGTGCGCGCCAACCGGCAGCTCGAGCCTGTCCGTCAGCAGGAACGGCAAAGCGACGAAGCTTGCGGTCAGAATCGCGTGCAGCAGGAATACGTAGCCGTCGAGACGCAGCAGATCCGGCCTCAGGGCGGGCCGCAGGTTCCAGCTCTGGGGCGTGGCGGGCGGCTCGATGCTGCCGGGCAGCGTCAGCAGCATCAGCGCTGCGGCGGCCGCCAGCGCGGCCGCCAGCCAAAACAGCGCAGGCACTCCGAAGAACCCTGCCAGCACCGGACCCGCGATCAGGGCGATCATGAAGGACAGGCCGATACCAATGCCCATGACGGCCATCGAGCGGGTGCGCACCTGTTCGCGCGTGGCGTCAGCGATCAATGCGGTCAGCGTCGCCGAGATCGCCCCGGCTCCCTGCAGCAGGCGGCCGGCGATCACGGTCCAGATCGAATCTCCCAGCGCCGCGACAGCGCTGCCGGCCGCGAATACCGCAAGCCCGCCGACGATGACCGGCCCGCGTCCGATCCGGTCCGACAGCGCGCCGAGAGGGATCTGCAGGCCCGCCTGGGTGAGGCCATAGGCGCCGACCGCAAGACCGATAAGCAACGGCGTCGCGCCATCGAGTCGGGCGGCGTACAGCGACAACACGGGCAGCAATGCGAACAATCCGAACATGCGCAACATGGCAATCAGCGCAATAACGCTGACGGCGCGCCTTTCGGCAGGCAGCATCGCGACGGTTTCGCCGCCGTTTTTTGTAGACATCGCGGGCACTCTTTGCGCCGGAGTTAGGGGGCGGCGTATATTAGCAGGTTGGTCGGCGTTTACTGAATCAGTCTTATGAAGTACATCGATGTCCGCGGCGCAAGAACGCACAACCTGTGCAACCTCGACTTGCGCCTGCCCCGCGACAAACTCATCGTTCTGACGGGTCTGTCGGGCTCGGGCAAGTCTTCGCTCGCTTTCGACACGATTTATGCCGAGGGCCAGCGCCGCTATGTCGAGTCGTTGTCAGCCTACGCGCGTCAGTTCCTGTCGATGATGGAAAAACCGGATGTCGATCACATTGACGGCCTGTCGCCCGCGATCTCGATTGAGCAGAAGTCCACGTCCCACAATCCCCGCTCGACGGTCGGCACGGTTACCGAGATCTACGACTACCTGCGTCTGCTGTATGCGCGCGCCGGCGTGCCGCGCTGCCCCGATCACGGCACGGATCTCGAGGCACAGACCGTCAGCCAGATGGTGGACCAGGTGTTGTCGATGCCCGAGGGCACACGCCTCATGCTGCTGGCGCCGGTCGTTGCGGATCGCAAGGGCGAGCACGTCGCCCTGATGCAGGACCTCATGGCTCAGGGTTTCATTCGCGCGCGAATTAACGGTGAGGTCTACGAACTCGATCAGCCGCCGGCGCTCGATCTGCGCAAAAAGCATCGCATCGATGCGATCGTGGATCGATTCAAGGTCAAGACGGACATGCGGCTGCGGCTGGCCGAATCGTTCGAAACTGCGCTCAGGTTGGCCGACGGCGTAGCGCGCATCGCCTGGATGGATGAGCCTGACCGCGACGAAATCGTATTCTCCGACCGGTTCGCCTGCAATATCTGCGGCTATTCGCTGACCGAGCTCGAGCCGCGCCTGTTTTCCTTCAATAATCCAAGCGGCGCGTGCCCTGCGTGCGACGGTCTTGGGGTCAAGCAGTTTTTTGATCCCGAGCGCGTCGTCGTCAACCCGGAGTTGTCATTGGCCGGCGGCGCTATCCGCGGCTGGGATCGCAAGACTACGTACTACTACCAGATGATCAAGAGCCTCGCGGCTCATTTTGAGTTTGACCTCGAGACGCCGTTCCAGGAACTCTCAGAGAATCTGCGCAACGTCGTGTTATTCGGCAGCCGCGGCGAAAAAGTCGAATTCTTCTACGAGAACTCGCGCGGCATGCAGATCAAGAAACTGCACCGGTTCGAAGGCGTGATCCCGAATCTCGAGCGCCGCTACCGCGAGACCGAGTCGGGTGCCGTTCGCGAGGAACTGGCAAGGTTCCTGAACAGCCAGGCCTGCCCGGACTGCGGCGGTACCCGCCTGGGCCGATCGGCTCGGCACGTATTTATTCTCGACCTGGCGCTGCCCGAAATCACGGCGATGTCGGTGGGCCATGTGTGCGAATTTTTCGACACCCTGAAGCTCGAAGGCTGGCGCGCCACAATTGCCGAAAAAATCGTCAAGGAGATCAGCGATCGTCTCGGCTTCCTGAGCGATGTCGGGCTGGACTACCTGTCGCTTGATCGCAGCGCGGATACGCTGTCGGGCGGCGAAGCGCAGCGTATCCGGCTGGCCAGCCAGATCGGCTCCGGCCTCGTGGGCGTGATGTACATCCTCGACGAACCCTCGATCGGACTTCACCAGCGCGACAACCAGCGCCTGCTCGGGACGCTGACGCGCCTGCGCGACATTGGCAATACGGTCATCGTTGTCGAACATGACGAGGAAGCGATCCTGGCCGCTGATCACGTTGTCGACCTGGGCCCCGGCGCGGGCGTGCACGGCGGCAAGGTCGTCGCCGCCGGCACCCCTGAAGACATCTGCAAATGCGCGCAGTCGCTAACCGGGCAGTACCTGTCCGGCAAACGCAAGATCGCCGTGCCCGAGACGCGCGCAGCCATGGATACGGCTCGCCAGATAACCATCGTCGGCGCCAGCGGCAACAACCTCAAGAACATCGACGCGTCGATTCCGGTGGGCCTGATGACCTGTGTCACGGGCGTGTCAGGATCCGGCAAGTCAACGCTCGTCAATGACACTCTATACAAGGCTGCCGCCGATCTCCTGAATCGCAGCAGCCGCAATCCGGCAGCCCATGACGAGATTCGCGGGCTCGAGCTCGTCGATCGGGTCATCGATATCAGCCAAAGCCCGATCGGGCGCACGCCGCGCTCCAACCCTGCGACTTACAGCGGGCTGTTCACTCCAATTCGTGAGCTGTTCGCGGGAACGCAGGAGGCGCGTTCGCGCGGTTATATGCCGGGGCGGTTCAGCTTTAACGTCAAAGGCGGCCGCTGCGAGGCCTGCCAGGGCGACGGTGTAATCAAGGTTGAAATGCACTTTCTGCCGGATGTCTACGTGCCCTGCGATGTCTGTCGCGCCAAGCGCTACAACCGCGAGACGCTCGAGATTCGCTACAAGGGCAAGAACATCCACGAGGTGCTCGACATGACCGTCGAGGATGCGGCCGTGTTCTTCCAGAACGTCCCCGTGGTCGCGAAGAAGCTCCAGACGCTAATGGATGTCGGCCTGAGCTACATACGCCTCGGCCAGAACGCCACAACGCTGTCAGGCGGTGAAGCGCAGCGCGTAAAGCTCGCAAAGGAGTTGTCGAAACGCGACACGGGCAACACGCTGTATATTCTTGATGAACCGACCACGGGCCTGCACTTCCACGATATCGAGCAGCTGCTCGGTGTACTGCACCGGCTCCGCGACCGCGGCAATACCGTGGTTGTCATCGAGCATAACCTCGATGTGATCAAGACGGCCGACTGGATCATCGATCTCGGGCCCGAGGGCGGCGACGGCGGTGGCGAAATCATCGCGACCGGCACGCCCGAAGACGTCGCCGCCAACAAGGCCTCGTTTACGGGCGAGTATCTCAAGCCGCTGATAGCCGCACATCCCAACGTACGACGCGCCTGAAAGCAATCGCCGAACGGCCTCCAGGTCGGCTTGAAAAATTCCGGGACAACAAACCGTGTCGACGGCCGGTCAGCCTACTGGGATCGCCTGACCCGCCTGATCACGACCGGCTGTTCGAGAAGCTGGCCTCTCACGTACTCGATATCGGTGGGCGCGTCGGCCGGTGCCGCATGAATTGCGCGGACAACGTCCATGCCGCGGACGACACGGCCGAAGACCGCAAAGCCCTGCTTGTCGCTGTTGCGCGCTGCTCCGAAATCGAGCGCAGGCTGGTCGCCGATACAGATAAAAAACTCGGTCGTTGCCGTGCCGACAGCGGCGCGCGCCATCGATATGCTGCCGTCGAGATGCCGAAGCCCGGTCGTTTCGGTCGATTCATGCGCAATCGGCGGGAACGGTGCTGCCCTTTCGCCGATTCCACCCTGGATCACCGAAATGGGTGGGCTGCCATTGTCATTTTCAGGCGACACGGCCCGGTAAAAAGTGCCGCCGTCCAGATGGACCCCGTCGACAAGGCGCAGAAAATGATTGGCAGTGATCGGCGCTCTCTCCGGATACACCTCCACCTCGATGTCTCCGAGCGAAGTCGTCATCGACACCCGCACGCTTTGCTGCGCTTCGGCCATGCAGCTCAGTGTAACGCCGAGCAGCGCGAACAGAAGTATCGGGGAATTCCGCATCGATAAAGGCACCGTGGTCATGCCGTAGCTCCGGCACGCATATGCGCATCGAATGCGGCGGCGAATCGTGATGCGGCGTTGGCATCGGTCCGCAAATACAGCGATGGCTCGATCAACTCGAGTTCCATGAGCAAAAAGCGGTTGTCTCCGCCGCGCACGAAGTCTGCACGCACATACACCGGCTGCGGCTCGACAAGTTCCAGGAGCCGGTGCGCGGTGGCGATGAGGTCTGGAGGGGGCTCGATACTTTGAATGTCGGCCCCGTGTTCCTCCTGCACGCGGAAGTCTCCGGCTTTCGGTTTCTTCACTATCGCGTGGCTGTACGATCCGCTGAAAAAGAACAGCGAATACTCGCCCTCGGTCTGAATCGTCTCGATAAAGGGCTGCACAAAAAACGGCCGGCCTGCGAACGTCTCCGTCAGCATCGCAAGGACGTCCTTGCCGACCGGGTTCGCGAGGACGTACGTGTCCACGGCATTGCCGCCGACGACCGGTTTTATGACGACGGTGTCGGTCGAGAATGTGTCAAACCAGCCCGGAATGTCCGTAGCGTCGACATCGTCATACCAGATACTCGGCATGATCTCGGCGCCTCGTTTTTCGAGATCGCGCAAGTAGGTCTTGCCGAGAGACCAGTGAACGAGCGGCAGCGCATTGACGAGGCGCGCCGAGGATCGCTCGATGGTCTCGAGTACCTCGATGAACTCGTCAGCGTGCTGCGGATAATCCCAGGGCGTGCAGATATAAACCGCGTCATAATGATCCCAGTCGATACCCGGCTTTCGCCATGAAAGCGTTTCAACCTCCCAGCCCAGTGCCGACATGGGCTCGAAGCTCAGATCGTAGTCCGTAACGAAATCCCCGGGGTCCGCCATGGTCAGATAGGCACATTTTTTCCGCGTCACTGCTTGCGTGTCTCCGGTGGTCGCCACAGGTGTTTCCGGATAGTATGCGGGCGAAACTTGGTCAACTGTATGCTCCTGCGTCTCGCGATGAAATCAAACCTCAACGACGCTGCGGATAAGAGCAGCTTGTCGCGCATATGAGGCGGCATCCATCCGCCTGCCGACGACACTCCCGGTCGGTTGATCGGCGCGCAGATAGAGCCCAGGGCCTTTACACTGGCCAAGTCATATTTCGACGGTGCCCGTTAGCGACGTCTTGTTCGGCCAGGCTAGTCATCCGGCAGTTCGAAACTG
>JAACFB010000030.1 GCA_009937615.1 Gammaproteobacteria bacterium
GGCCGCAATTCGACGAAAGATCCGCTTCTGCGCTTTGTTATACATCAGGCACCACCGGGGACCCGAAAGGCGTTCTCTACGACCATCGCTCGACAATTCTGCACGCCTATGCCGCCGGTGCGCCGGACGTAATGAACATGTCCAACAGGGATTGCGTGCTGCCGATCGTGCCGCTGTTCCATGTGAACGCATGGGGCTCGCCTTACACAGCTCTTATGGCCGGCGCGAAGCTGGTATTACCCGGGCCGAAAATGGGCGACGGCGAAACCCTTTATCGCCTCATGGAGGCCGAGGGAGTGACGCTCAGTCTCGGCGTGCCGACCGTGTGGCTCGCTCTTCTCGCATACATGGACCAGGTGGGCAAGACGCTGCATTCGCTGAAGCGTGCGGTCATAGGCGGAGCGGCCGTGCCGCGATCGATGATCCAGGTGCTGCGTGACAAGCATGACGTGGAGGTTCGCCAGGGCTGGGGCATGACCGAGACGAGCCCGCTTGGCGTCGTGAATACGATCAAGACGGGGCTGGAGGACCTCGACGACGATGCGCGCCTGGATCTTGCGGCCAAGGCCGGTCGCGGCCTTTTTGGCATCGAGATGCGCATCGTTGACGATGAGGGCACCGCGTTGCCGTGGGACGGCGAGGCGTTCGGCGCCCTGCAGGTTCGTGGCCCGTGGGTCTGCAGGGACTATTTCAAGCTCGACGGGGCTGCCGGCGCGCACACCGAGGACGGCTGGTTCGAAACAGGTGACGTTGCGACGATCGACCCGAACGGATACATGGCGATCACCGACCGCACGAAGGATGTCATCAAATCGGGTGGTGAATGGATCAGCTCGATCGAGCTCGAGAACACGGCGATGGGGCATCCGGCCGTGGCCGAGGCGGCCGTGATCGGCATCGCGCACCCGAAGTGGACCGAGCGCCCGCTGCTCGTCATCGTCAAGGCCCAAGGCAAGGACGTCAGCAAGGACGAGCTGCTTGCTTACTATGAGGGCAAGATCGCCAGGTGGTGGACGCCGAACGACGTCGTTTTTGTCGATGAGCTTCCCCATACGGCGACCGGAAAAGTGAAGAAGATTGAATTGCGGCGGCAATTCGCAGAGTATCGGTTTCCCGAGTGACGGCCGGCGGCCGCGCTCATAATCGCCCGGAGACATCATGGCCGAAAGGCTGCGCCTATATGGCCTGAAAGCGCTCGTTACGTCCGCGGCGGGCGGCATTGGAGAGGCCGTGTCGCGAACCCTCGTCAAGCATGGTGCGAGCGTGATCGCTGTTGACGTGCCGGGGAGTGGCGTCGAGCAGCACTTCGCTTCGGTCAAGGGCATCGTCGGGCTTGCAGCAAACCTGGGCGACGCGACCCGCATGCCGGCGCTCGTCGAAGAGGTGCTCGAGCATTCCGGCGGTCTCGACATCGTGATCTGCGATTTTCCGCTGCAGCCCGGGACACCGCTGGCCGACGGCGACCCCGCGTTGGCCGAGCTGCTTGAAACCCGCGCCGGGCTCGTGATGTCACTTTGCCGATCGGCGCTGCCGCACCTCAAGAAAAGCCCGGGCGGCCGTATCGTCACTATCGGTTTTCTGCGCAGCGCTTTTTCCGCGGATGGAGAACAGGCCAGTGCGCAGGCCGAGAACGATCTTGCGGCGCTGACGCGAGCGCTGGCCGGCGAGATCGGCGAGTTCGGCATTACCGCGAATTACATACAGCCGGGCGCTATCATGACGCCGGTCAGCCGGGAAGTGTTCAGAAATGACACGACGCTAAGGGATTTCTGCATCGCGAATTCGGCGGCGCATCGTCTCGGCGAACCGGTCGACGTTGCCAAGGTCGCGCTGTTTCTCGCCAGCGACGACGCCGGCTTCGTCAGCGGCACCGGCATAGCGGTCGATGGCGGCCGCGCCATGCGTTGACCGCCGATGCACCCGGTTCTCGAAGATCTGATTGCGCTGCTGCAGCTGGAGCGGATAGAGAAAAATATCTTCCGCGGGGATAGCCGCGATATAGGCAGCGCGCAGGTGTTTGGCGGACAGGTGCTGGGGCAGGCATTGTCGGCGGCGCAGCACACGATCGAGGATCGCGTGGCGCATTCCTTACATGCCTATTTCCTGCGCCGCGGCGATATGGGTTCACCGATCATCTACGAGGTGGATCGCGCAAGAGACGGCGGCAGTTTCTCGACCCGCCGCGTTGTCGCGATTCAGCACGGACGGCCCATATTCAACCTGGCGGCGTCGTTTCAGAGTCCGGAGCCGGGCCTGCAGCATCAGGCGGATATGCCAGACGTCGCGGGCCCTGACGGACTGAAGGACATCGTCGAACTGGCGGCCGACCTGCCTGTAGAGCTGCCTGAGAAGATGAGCCGTTTTATCACGGCGAAACGACCTTTCGAATTCAGGCCCGTCGAAACCCTGAACTTCCTCGATGCAAAACCGCAGCCGCCGCGCAAGCATGTCTGGATCCGGGCAGTCGACAGCCTGCCGGACGACCGCGCACTGCATCAGAACCTGCTGGCCTACGTATCGGACTACGAATTACTCGGCACGACGATGCTGCCGCACGGCCTGCCGTTCGGCCGCGGCAGGGTCATGATGGCGAGCCTCGATCACGCGCTGTGGTTTCACCGTGACGTTGCGATCGATCGGTGGCTGCTTTACGCGATGGACAGCCCGAATGCGTCGGGGGCGCGAGGGTTTGCCCGCGGCCAGCTGTTTACCGAGGACGGGCAGCTCGTTGCATCGACGGCCCAGGAAGGTCTCATGCGTGTCCTCGACGAGGCGCGGACGGATCGCAGCGATCCCCGGCTACAGGCCTGATCCGGCCGATTCGACGCGTTCGAGTTCGCCCCGATAGCGGGCGGCAGTTTCCACGTAGTGATCCGCGGCTTCATGGATCATCGAAATTTCTGCGGCCGTGAGTTCGCGGATAGCCCGCGCCGGAGCGCCGAGGATCAGGGTGCCCTCGGCGAACGTCTTGTCCTCGGTAACCAGGGCATGCGCGCCAACGATGCAGTGGCTGCCGATCACCGCGCCGTTAAGAATCGTGCTGCCGATTCCGATCAGCGAATTGTCGGCGATCGCGCAGCCGTGCAGCATGGCGTTGTGGCCGACCGTGACTCCGCGCCCGATTGTCAGCGGGAAGCCCGTATCCGTGTGCAGCACGCAGCCGTCCTGGACGTTGCTGCGCTCACCAACCTCGATCCAGTCGTTGTCACCTCGCAGTACGGCGTTGAACCAGACGCTGCTCTCCTGCTTCAGCCGCACCTGGCCGATCAGCCGGGCGCCGTCGGCAATGTAGTGCGCCGTTCCCTCGAGCACCGGCAGCCGGTCCCCCAGCGCATACCTCACTGCGCCTTGCCCTGGGCCGCCACGGCGGCGGCGGCTTTTGCCACCGCCTCAGGGTCGCCGAGGAATTCCCGGGATGTCGGCTTCAGGTCGTCGTCGAGTTCATAGGCCAGCGGTATGCCGGTAGGGATGTTGAATCCCGTGATGGCCTCGTCGGTCACCGCATCGAGCATCTTGACCAGTGCGCGCAGACTGTTGCCGTGGGCCGAGATCAGCACGTCCTTGCCGGCGCGGAGCTCTGGCGCAATTACCTGTTCCCAGCAGGGCGCGACGCGCTCCAGCGTTGTCGCCAGCGACTCAGATGCCGGCAGTGATGAGATGCCTGCGTAACGCGGGTCATGAGACGGGTGGCGTTCGTCGTCGAGCTCCAGCTCGGGCGGCGGTATGTCGTAGCTGCGACGCCAGATATGCACCTGCTCCTCGCCATATTTTGCAGCCGTCTCGGCCTTGTTGAGGCCGGTGAGCGCGCCGTAGTGGCGCTCGTTCAGGCGCCAGTCACGGATGACGGGAATCCACATCAGGTCCATTTCGTCGAGTATGAGCCACAGCGTGCGAATGGCTCTCTTGAGCACCGACGTGAAGGCGATGTCGAAGTCGTAACCGAGCTCCTTGAGCAACCTGCCGGCCTCGATTCCTTCCCGTATGCCCTGTTCGGTCAGGTCGACATCCTGCCAACCTGTGAACAAATTTTTCAGATTCCAGTCACTTTGGCCGTGACGGCAAAGTACGAGCTTGCCTGCCATGTCTTCTCCGATGGTGTTAGTTGACCCGATTCAGTCCGTTATAAGGTTGCGCAGCTCCTGCGCAGCGACCAGCAGCGTTGAGACGTCTATTGGTCCGCGCAACTTCATTTCCTCCACCGTATCTATGAAGCGGCGAACTTCCCTCTCATGCTGCACCAGCCACTTGTTAATGGCCGCATCGAGACTTTGCTTGCTGCGCTTGCGCATGAACTGTGCCGCGAGATCGCGGCGAATGCGATAAAACTCCTCGCGCAGCTTGCTGCGTGCAATTGCCTGCCACCGGCCTGTGACCTTCAGGTCCTCGGCCTGAACGTGCAGCCAGAACAAACCGAGATGTTCATTAAACGCCGAATACAGGCCGGCGGTTTCTATGACGTCACGCTTGTGACCGACCGCGAGTTCGCTGATATCGAGCGCCGCTCGCGTCAGCAACAGTGCCGACATTTTGTTGGCGAGCGCCTCGGATGCGCCCAGCCGCATGTAGTAGGCGGCCGATTTCTGATGCCGCTGCCGGGCCGCGGTCGACATGACGCTGGTAGTACGGTTGTAAACGGCCGTCATTCCTGCATTCATGCGCGCAACCGTCGGTGCGATTTCCAACTCGTCGCCATATTGCTCAATGAGCCAGTAGCAGGCGTGGCGCAGTGTTCGGCTCAGCTCGAACAGCATTGTCATTTGTGCCGACGCGGGGATCTCGTTGTCGAGCGATTCAATGGTTTTGATGAGACCGCCGACGCCGCATATCTGGCGGGCGACCGTATAGGCGCGTGCGATGGTGACGATTTCCGCGTTGGTGTCGTACTGTACTCGCCGAACAAAAGCCGGGCCCATCCGGTTGACGAGATCATTGGCGATCAGCGTCGCCAATATCTGCCGGCTCAGGCGATGGCCCGGTATCAGGTCACTGTAGCGCTTCCGCAGTACGGCGGGGAAATAGCGCTGGGGGTCCACGATCAGAAAATCTTCGAGCGTTTCTCCCGATGCGATCAGCCCGTCGTAGAGATCGATTTTCGCATAGCTCAGCACGACGGCGAGTTCCGGGCGCGTCAATCCCTGCTTGCGGGCACGGCGATCTTCTATCTCAGTCTCGTCGGGCAGGAATTCGAGCTCGCGATCGAGCAGGCCGGTTTTCTCGAGGCTTGCGATCAGGCGTGCCATCAGGTCAATACGCTCGACCGACCGGACCTGGCTCATGCTGATCGCCTGGGTCTGCAGGTAATTGTTGCGCAGCACGAGTTGGGCGACGTCATCGGTCATCGATGCCAGCAATTCGTCGCGTTTCTTGCGCGACATGCCCTTCGTCTTTACCACGTCGCTCAGCAGAATCTTGATATTGACTTCACGGTCCGAGCTGTCCACGCCGCCGGAATTGTCGATGAAGTCGGTATTGATGCGGCCGCCTGCCAGGCTGTATTCGATGCGGGCGCGCTGCGTGAGGCCAAGGTTGCCGCCTTCGCCGACGACACTGAAGCGCAGTTCGTCGGCGTCCACACGGACACTGTCGTTGGCGCGGTCGCCGACGTCGATATGACTTTCGCTGCTGGCCTTGACGTAGGTTCCGATGCCGCCATTCCAAAGCAGGTCCGCAGGCATCGTGAGTATCGCGCGGATGAGCTCGTCAGGCTGCATGGAAACGCTCTCGGTATCCAGCAGCCGGCGCGCCTCTGCCGCCAGCCGTATCGTCTTGGCCTGCCGTGAAAACACGCCGCCGCCCTTGGAGATCAGCTTGTCATCGTAGTCGGCCCAGGTAGAACGCCGGGTCTTGAACAACCGCTGCCGTTCCTTGAAACTCGCGGCCATATCGGGGTCGGGGTCGATAAATATGTGCCGGTGATTGAACGCGGCGACCAGCCTGATTTTGCGCGACATCAGCATGCCGTTACCGAAAACGTCGCCGCTCATGTCGCCGATCCCCACGACTGTGAACGAGTCTTTTTGTGTGTCGAGCCCCTGTTCGCGGAAGTGGCGCTTTACGGCTTCCCATGCGCCACGGGCCGTAATACCCATTTTCTTGTGGTCGTAGCCGGCGGAACCGCCGGAGGCGAAGGCGTCGTCGAGCCAGAAGTTGTAGCTCGCCGAAATCTCGTTCGCGATATCGGAGAACGTCGCGGTGCCTTTATCGGCCGCGACAACGAGATAAGGGTCCTCTCCGTCGCGTCGAACGACGCCATCCGGCGTAACGACTTTTCCGTCGACGACGTTGTCCGTGATATCGAGCAGGCCGCCGATAAAGGTTCTGTAGCAGTCGATACCGATCTTCATGATCGCATCGCTATCGCCGTCCGGCAGGCGCTTCGGAACGAAGCCCCCTTTAGCGCCGGTCGGCACGATAATCGTATTCTTGACGACCTGCGCCTTCATCAGGCCAAGCACCTCGGTACGAAAATCTTCGCGGCGGTCGGACCAGCGTATACCGCCGCGGGCGATGTCGCCGCCTCGCAGGTGCACGCCCTCGACCTCGGGCGAGTAGACGAAGATCTCGAACTTGGGTTTCGGCAGCGGAGCCTCACGCAGCTGCCGCGAATCGAGCTTGATCGATAGGCAGGGCTTTGATTCGCCGTCAGGGCCGGTAAGGAAATAGTTGCTGCGCAATGTCGCGTTCACGGCGCCCGCGAACGCCATTAATATGCGGTCCTCATCGACGTTTTTGGCTTTGGCAAGCGATCGCGCGACGACGGGCCGGAGCGTGTCCAGCTCCCGGTTACGCCTCGATTTGCCGATCGCCGGATCGAACTGCAGCTCGAATTGCTGAACCAGCAGCCCGGCGAGAGCCGAGTGTCTTACGAGGACATCTTCCATGTAGGACTGGCTGAAAGGCATGCCAAGCTGCAGCAGATACTTGGTGTAGCAGCGCAGCAGGGAAATCTGGCGCCAGTCGAGACGCGCGCTCAGGATAAGACGATTCAGGCCGTCATTTTCTGCTCGCCCGGCAAACACCTGCGTAAAGCATTCCTCGAAGCGCTCTTCTACGACCTCGATCTTGAGTTCGGAGCCATTGTGGTGGCGAAGATGGAAGTCCTGAATCCAGAAGGCCTCGCCCGTCTGCAACTCGAGCTCATAAGGGTGTTCGGTGTAGACAGCGACACCCATTTCTTCCAGCGGTGGCAGTGCATCCGACAAGGCCAGCGGCTCACCGAAGCTGTAGATCATGAAATGCAATTCGTCGGGCAGGGCTCCGTCGGGCGTGTACAGGTCAACTGATCGGTTGATGCCTTCGGCAAGCATCCACTCGATCTGCTTGATGTCGCTGCAGGCTTCGTGCGGACTGACATCGTCCTGGTAACCCAGTGGAAAAACGTCGCGGTAAGCTCGGTGAAGGATCGGGCCCTGATCGGGTCCAAAGACCTGGTTCAACTGGTCTCGCAGCCGGTCGGACCAGGTGACAACGACGTCAGCGATATGTTTTTCGATTCTCTGGATGCTGATATGGGAGCGATCGCCGGCCGTCGTATGCACGACGATGTGCACGCGCGCCAGCGCCAAATCCGAGATTTGAACGCTCGAATCGACGGAGGTACCGTCGAACTCGTCCTTGAGGATGTCCTCGATGCGCCGGCGCACCGCGGTCGTGTATTTATCCTTCGGCACAAAGACCAGGCAGGAGAAGAAACGGCGGAACGTGTCGCGGCGCAGAAAGAAACGGACCCGTTGCCGGTCTTGCAGGTTGAGTATGCCGATGGTCGTTCGCGTCAGGTCCTGTATCGAGCTGTGGAACAGTTCGTCGCGAGGAAACGTATCGATCACGTGCATCAGCGCTTTGGCGCGATGGCCCGAGGAATGGATGCCGGCCCGTTCCAGGACTTTTGCAACCTTGTGGCGCAGCAGTGGAATATTACGCGGACTTTCGCTGTAGGCGATCGACGTGTAGAGGCCGATGAATCGCCGCTCGCCGATTGTCTTGCCGTCCTTGTCATAGATCTTGATGCCGACATAGTCGAGGTAGGCATTGCGGTGAACCGTCGATCGGGAATTCGCTTTGGTCAGGATCAGCCAGTCCTTGGCGCGCGTCAGGCGCCGCATCTCGCGCGTCAGCTCGATCTGATGGCCGCCGTTCAAGTCCTGCGAGAGCAATCCAAGTCCGGTGTTCGGTACGGGCCGCAGCAAAACCTTATCGTCCCGCTTCGCCAATCGATACTCCCGATAGCCGAGGTATGTGAAGTGATCTTCAGCCATCCATTTGAGGAATTCCTGCGTTTCACTTCGCAGCTCTGCCAGGACGCCCGGAGGACCGAGTTCGAGCAGGTCGCGCGCCTCGAGCATCTTTTCGCGCATGGCGTGCCAGTCGCGTACCGTGACGCGCACGTCGTTGAGAACCTTGCGGATGTCTTTTTCCAGCAGCTTGAGCTGCTGAGGATCGGTTTCGCGTTCGACCGCGAATCGGATGAAGGACTCGCGTTTGCCGCGCTGGTCGCCGGGGCTGACAATGCTCTGGACACGGCCGCGCGCATCCCGGCGCACCGAAATTACCGGGTGAACCGTGATATGCACGGCAAGATTGTGGCGGTGGATGGCGGCGGTAACCGAGTCGACGAGAAACGGCATGTCGTCGTTGACCATTTCCACGAAGGTAAACGCGGAGGTATACCCGTGAGCGGCTTCCGTCGGGTTGAAAAGTCGAAGCCGGACCTGGTCTTTACGGCGCGTTGCGGCGAATTCGAGATGCGCCAGCGCGATTTGCGCCATGATGGCTGGCGACCGGCCCAGGAGGTCTTCGACCGGCACGTTCGCGAAATACTCGCTGAGAAACAGCCTGAGCTGCTTGCGGTTCGGTAACACGCGGGAGGACATCCGGGCAGCAAGAATGTCATGCACGATGCTGGCCTTGCGATCGCTGCCCCGGCGTAATTTTTTTGTTGCCACTAATGATCTCCGGCGCGAATCGCTGCCGTTCGAAGCGCCGGCATTATACAATAATCGCTGCGGAAACCATCGCTGCTCGCGCGCTTAAACGGACCCGATAGTCATAGAAAAGCGACAGCTCGATGATGTCATTCAGTCCACATTGCCGCGCGACCGCGATTAAATGGCCTGTTGGCGTTGCGACCTGCTGTTCGTCACGGAGCGGCCGCCTGTTCGGCGCATCGTTTCTCAAAATCCGATCGATTTAGGCTTCATGTCCGGGCTTGATCGGGGCCCGCAAGGGAATCGGCACCTGGCAAGGGATCGACGTCGGCGGCTCGCACGCTCAGGTTCGCGGTGTGTCGAGACGACGGGCCTTCTCCAGCAGCTCATTGATCACGGTGTCAAAGACGCCGAGATCGCCGGCGTCGATGCCATTGAGAAGCTCGCGTTCGAAGGCCAGGGCGAGCGGGGCGACTTCGTTGTGAACGCGCCGGCCTTCGTCAGACAGGTTCAGTATCGAGCGCCGTCTATCGGCATCTGCAAATTCACGGTCGATGCGGCCGGTCTCGATCAGCTTGGAGACGGCACGGCTGACTGCAACCTTGTCCATCATCGTGCGATCGGCAACCTCGACCGCCGACAGTCCGGGAAACCGGCCCAGAATGGCGATGACGCGCCATTCCGGGATCGAAATACCGAATTGCTTTTCATAAGCCTTTGCAATGGTTGTGCTGATCGTGTGCGACAGGACCGAAAGCCTATAGGGGAGAAATTCTTCGAGAATGAGTTCTTCTTTCATGGTCGGCAAGCTTCGGGTAATGGTTCGCTCCTGCCAGTCAACTTAACGGCTCAACGGGGCGCATACAAGTCCGCGAGTCGTGAAGAATCATGCCAGGTGCGGCGCAGCGAGGTATTCGGTCGACTGCATCTCGATCAGGCGGCTGATCGTACGCTCGAACTCGAACCCGAGGCGGTTCCCGGTATACAGGGAATGAACATCCGTGGCCGCCGAGACGATCAATTTCACGCGCCGGTCGTAAAACTCATCGACCAGGGCGATAAACCGGCGTGCCTGGTTCTCGAGGTCGTGGTCGAGCTGAGGAATGGCTGAAACGATCACGGCCGGATACCACCGCGCGACTTCGATGTAGTCGTCCTGGCTTCTTGGCCCGTCGCAAATGTCGGCGAACTCGAACCAGGCGATGCCTTTCGCGCACCGGTGCGCACGAATCAGCCGGGAGTTTATCTCGAGCTCCTTATCGGCGGCGACCTGACTGGACGCCGATTCGTCGAAAAAGTGCTGCAATTTCCGGCGGGCCTCGTCGTCATCCGGAGCCAGGTAGGTTCCCGCCTGCTGCAGGAGTCGCAGCCGGTAGTCGACGCCATCGCCTATGTGCACGACGTTCGTATTCTCGTTAAGCAGTTCGACGGCCGGGAGGAACCGCTGCCGCTGCAAGCCGTCTTTGTACAGCTCGTCCGGCCGGGCGTTCGACGTCGCGACCAGGGTGACGCCGCGGCGGAACAGGCCGTCCAGCAGCCGGCCCAGGATCATCGCGTCGCCGATGTCACTGACGAAAAACTCGTCGAAACACAGCACGCGCGTGTTCGCCGCGATGTCCGCGGCGACCCGGTCCAGTGGATCTGCAACCGAGTCGAGCGTGGCGAGGCGTGCATGTACGTCACGCATCATGCGGTGAAAATGGATGCGCTGCTTTGCATCGATCGCCAGCGTTTCGAAGAACAGGTCCATCAGGAAGGTCTTGCCCCGGCCAACGCCGCCCCAGAGGTAGATGCCGGTTACCGTATCGCCCGCGATCGCGGGCGAGCGCCCGAACAGTCCTGACAATCCGCGTTTGCGCGGTGCGGCAGAGAGCAGCCGGTGCTGCAGATTTTCGAGGCGTGAGACGATTTCCTCCTGCCCCGCGTCGCGCTCGTGGCCCTCGCGACGCAGGCTCTCTTCGTAAGCCTCGCGAATGTTCAAGTTTCGATATATCCTCTTTTGCGCCGAAGCGAGCGGGCGAAGAGACAATACTATGACAACAGAACGCGAGTCGATGGAATTTGATGTCGTTGTGGTCGGCGGCGGCCCGGCGGGCCTCGCAGCGGCGTGCCGCCTGCTGCAGCTGGACAGTGAATTGTCCGTTGTGGTTGTAGAGAAGGGCTCCGAGATCGGAGCTCATATTCTTTCCGGCAATGTCTTCGAGCCGACGGGGCTCGACGAGCTGTTTCCCGACTGGAAAGAGACGGGCGCGCCCGTCAAAACCGCGGTCAAGGGTGATGACATCTATTACCTGACCAGCGCGCAGAAGGGCATTCGCACGCCGAACTTATTTGTGCCAAGGCCCATGCATAACAAGGGTAATTACATCATCAGCCTCGGCCGTCTGTGCCAGTGGCTTGGCGAGAAGGCCGAAGAGATGGGCGTGAATGTCTTTCCCGGGTTTGCGGCATCCGAGGTTCTTTACGACGATCAAGGCCGCGTGACCGGCGTTGCGACGAGCGACATGGGGATCGGCAAAGACGGTCAGCACAAGCCCAACTACCAGGCCGGGTATGAATTGACCGCGAAGTACACGATCTTTGCGGAGGGTGTTCGCGGCAATCTGAGCGAGCAGCTGATCGATCGATTCGATCTGCGTGCCGATGCGGATCCGCAGCACTATGGCATCGGCATCAAGGAGGTCTGGACGATCGACCCGGACCGGCACGACGAGGGGCTGGTCGTGCACACGGCCGGCTGGCCGCTCGACAACCATACCGAGGGTGGCGGCTTTCTTTATCACGCGGCAAACAATCAGGTCTATCTCGGCCTGATCATTGCGCTCGACTACAAGAACCCGCACCTGTCGCCATTCGACGAGTTTCAGCGTTGGAAGCTGCACCCGAAAATCCGCCAATACCTCGACGGCGGCGAGCGCATCGCTTATGGCGCGCGGGCAGTTAACAAGGGTGGCCTGCAGTCGCTGCCGAGGCTCGCATTCCCGGGCGGCATGCTCGTTGGGTGCGGCGCAGGCTTCCTCAATGGTGTCAAGATCAAGGGTGCTCACACGGCCATTAAAACCGGCATGCTCGCAGCCGAGAGCGTGCACGCGGCTTTGTCTTCGGGTGACAGCGGTCAGGCGGAACTCGGCGATTACGAAGACAAGGTCAAAGCGTCATGGGTTTACGCCGAGCTGCACCGCGGCCGCAATTTCGGTCCGGCGCTGACCCGGTTTGGCACGCTCTTGGGATCCGCATTCACGTTCATCGACCAGAACATCTTTTTCGGCAAGCTGCCCTTTACCTGGCGCCACCCGGAGCCCGATCACGAGTCGCTGCTGAAGGCCAGCGAAGCCAGCGTGATCGACTATCCGAAGCCCGACGGGGTCATCACTTTTGACCGCCTGTCGTCGGTGTTCCTGTCGAGTACCAATCACGAAGAAGACCAGCCATCGCATTTGAGGCTTAAAGACGATTCGGTGCCGATCGCCTTCAATTTACCGATGTATGACGAGCCCGCACAACGCTACTGCCCGGCAGGCGTCTATGAGGTCGTCGAGGAAGCGGGCCAGAAAGTGTTCCAGATCAGCGCGCAGAATTGCGTGCATTGCAAGACCTGCGACATCAAGGACCCGACGCAGAATATCGTCTGGACGGTCCCCGAGGGCGGAGGTGGCCCCAACTACACCGGAATGTGACCGCCTGGTTGCTGTCGATGTTCAGGCGCCGACCTGAGCGCCGGTTTGAACGAGGCAGCGACTTGGAGCGAGGCCGGATGAGCGCATTTTCCCGATGGCTGGCTCACTTGGGCTGCATGCGGATTGCGCCGTCAACGCGGATTGTCTCGCCATTCACCATGGCCGTGCCGTATATGAACTGAACGGTGTCAGCGTATTCTTCGGGCCTGCCGAGCCGCGGCGGAAACGGAACCTGCTTGCCGAGGGACACCTGCACTTCCTCGGGCATGCCGGCAACCATGGGCGTCAGGAATACGCCCGGCGCGATCGTATTGACGCGAATGCCGAACTGCGCGAACTCGCGAGCGAGCGGCAGCATCATGCCGACGACGCCGCCTTTCGAGGCGGAGTATGCGGCCTGGCCAATCTGACCTTCAAACGCCGCAATCGAAGCCGTGCTGATGATGACGCCGCGTTCGCCGTCCTCATTCGGTTCGTTGTTGACCATGATTGCCGCTACTTCTTTGCTCACGTTGAAGCTGCCGACAAGGTTCACCTGGATGACCTTGTTGAAATACGCGCTCGGCCACGGGCCCTCGCGGCCCAGGGCCCTGCCAGCAGTTGCAATGCCGGCGCAGTTGACCGCCAGCGTGATGCCGCCCATCAGCTCAGCCGCCTTGCGGACCGCAGTCTGGACCGAGCTCTCGTCGGCCACATCGACCTGGCAAAACGCCGCCCGGTCGCCAAGGCTTGCTGCGCTGGATGCGCCCTGGTCCTCGTTGATATCGAGCAGCACGACCTGACCGCCGGCGCCGGTCACGCGCTGCGCCGTTGCGAACCCGAGACCCGATGCGCCGCCCGTTATGACGGCTTTTGCGGTTGCTAACTGCATGTTGCTTTCCTTTATAGTCGTTCGACACCAATGGCAACGGCCTCGCCGCCACCGATACACAGAGAGGCAATCCCGCGCTTCAGGCCGCGGGCCTGCAACGCGTAAAGCAATGTCGTCGCGATTCGTGCGCCGGTTGCGCCGATCGGATGGCCGAGCGCACAGGCGCCACCATTGACATTGACTTTCGCGTGGTCGATTCCGACGTCGGTCATAGCGGCCATCGTGACGACGGCAAACGCCTCGTTGATCTCGTACAGGTCGACGTTGTCGGGATTCCAGCCCAGTTTCTCGTGCAGCATTCGAATTGCCGAGACCGGGGCCGTCGTAAACCATGCCGGTTCCTGCGCGAAGCACGCGTGCCCGCTCAGCATTGCGATTGGCTCGAGGCCGCGGCGTTCGGCTTCCGAGGCCGTGGTCATTACGAGCGCCGCCGCGCCATCGGCGATCGATGACGAGGTCGCAGCGGTGACCGTGCCGTCCTTGCGGAACGCAGGCCGAAGTGCCGGTATCTTGTCGACATTGACTGTGCCCGGGATTTCGTCCTGCTCGACCCTGTGCTCGCCCTTGCGCGTGGCTACCGTTACTGGCGCAATCTCGGCGGCAAAAGCCCCGTTTGCGACCGATCCCCTGGCGCGCGTGGCTGATTCGATCGCAAACGCGTCCTGCTGTTCGCGTGTGAAACCGTATTTGTCGGCCGTTTTCTCGGCGAAGTAGCCCATCATTTCGCCTTCGTAGGGGTCCTGCAGGCCGTCGAAAAACATATGATCAATAACCTGCTGGTGGCCCATGCGATAACCGCTGCGTGCCTTGGGCAACAGGTACGGCGCGTTGCTCATCGATTCGAGGCCGCCTGCAACGACGATGCTGGCGCTGTTTGCGCTGAGCATATCGTGACCGAGGATCATGGTCTGCATGCCGGAGCCACACATCTTGTTAACGGTGGTAGAGGGCGTGCCAACGGGCAATCCCGCGGCCAGCGCCGCCTGGCGTGCCGGAGCCTGGCCGAGACCGGCAGGCAACACGCAGCCCATCAGCACCTGGTCGATCTCGTCGGCGTCGACCCCGGAATCCTTAACGGCTGCAGCGATGGCGGCACACCCCAATTCGGTCGCTGTGGCGTCGGTCAGCACACCCTGAAATGCGCCTATGGGTGTCCGCCGGGCAGCGACGATAACGACTGGGTCTGGTGTCATTTTTCTAATTCCGATTAGAATTTTGAAGCGTTACTGTCCTGCATTTTATCTCATGACGCAACCGCACCCTGCGGCTATTCGGCGCAGAGGTCGGGTTCGTCGACCACGGCCAGAATCCGCTGTCTCGTGACTTCCGCCAGCAGCCGATGATCCTCGAAAGCCGGATCATCGGGCATGATCGCGGGCAGGATTTGGATTCGCAGCGGCACTGGCCGCGGCAGTTTCGGTTCGCCGGGATGCATTTCGCGTGTCCCGGATATTGCAACCGGCACTATGGGCATCCCGCCCCTGACCGCTGCGACGAAAGCGCCGGGCAGAAAACGGCCGATACCGGGGAAGTCGCGGAAGGTACCCTCCGCGAAGAAAGCGAGCGATTCACCCCCCTTTGCAGCCTGGACAATCTTCCGGGCATCGCGAGAGCTGCCCGCGGCTTCGAAGCGTTCGACAAACCGCGAGCCGGCACGACGCAGCAGGAAGTGGGCGATCGGAATATCGCGCATCTCGCCTTTGATGACAAACGAAAAACGTGCCGGCAGGTAGCCTTTTAATAGTAGCCCATCGAGGTAGCTGGCGTGGTTGGATACTACGACGCTGTGACCGTCCGGCAGGTTCTCGAGGCCGCTGACCGACACCGAAGCACCGGACAGCACAAACACGGCTTTGGAGGTGCCGGCGAGTATCCTGCCACGGCGCTCATGGCCCGGCATCAGTAACGCGACAAGCAGTCCGAAGAGCACGCACAGGCCGAGAACCGTCCAGCCCCAGACGCCGAACAAAAACTCACCGCAACGTCTTGGGAACGAAGGGCCCGGTTCGTTCATGGTGGCCCGGCACGCAGCATTCGAGAGTCATTGATCACGGTGGGTAGTGTGACGTAGCTCACGTTATGTTAATGCCTTCTGGAATATGTGACAGCGATCACGCCGGACGCAGTGCATCGTCAGCATACTCAAACCCTTGAAAAATCCGTCGCTTGGCGAGTCTGTTGAAGATGGAAAGACTGGCCAGGCGCTTTTACCGGGACCTGGAATCCGGCGCACGCTATAAGCCTGCCGAAAGAATTGTACAAGACGGTTCTGGTCGCGGCGAACGCTAGGGATTGCGATACTGACAGATATGGATGATATGACTACTAACCAGCAGAATACACCGAAATCAGAGACTGTTGCGCGTTCGGAGGAGCTTGTCGATCGATTCCTCGATGCGATCTGGATGGAACGCGGTCTCTCGCAAAATACCCTGGGCGCCTATCGCGCTGATCTCATGACGCTGGGCCGTGGCCTGTCAAGACAGGAAAAGTCCATCGACAAGGCGGACAAAGCAGACCTGCTAGCGTTCATCGCCGGGCGAGTCGAAGGCGGGGCGAAGCCGCGCTCGACGGCGCGGCAACTGTCGAGTTTTCGACGGTTCTTTCGCTACATCATGCGGGAAGGACTGCGTGCGAGTGATCCGACTGCGGATATAGAAATGCCACGTATTGGACGTTCGCTGCCGAAGACCCTGACCGAAGAGGAGGTGGAGGCGCTGTTGAACGCACCGAACACCGAAGAACCGCTCGGCCATCGCGACCGGACGATGCTCGAATTGCTGTACGCCACGGGGCTGCGCGTGTCGGAGCTGATCAACCTCAGGCAGTCGCAGATCAATTTCAATCAAGGCGTATTGCGAATCATCGGCAAGGGAGACCGGGAACGCCTGATTCCACTCGGTGACGAGTCGCAACGCTGGCTGCAGGACTTTATCGACGGCCCGCGTATGGAGATCCTGCTCGAGCGACAGACGGACTATCTTTTTCCGACGCGGCGCGGCAACCGCATGACGCGGCAGGCGTTCTGGCACATCATCAAGCGCTATGCGGAAAAAGCCAATATTCGCAATAAGCTGTCACCGCACAGCCTGCGGCACGCTTTCGCGACGCACCTGCTGAATCGTGGCGCCGATTTGCGTGTCGTGCAGCTGTTGCTGGGCCACAGCGACCTGTCGACGACCCAGATCTACACGCATGTCGCGCGTGAGCGTCTCAAGGACCTGCACGGCGAACATCATCCGCGGGGCTAGTGCTACAATTCCGCGCCGGGAACCTGTCTCGGGGTGCGATGTCCATAACCATGGGCAGTGGAAGCCAGGATCGATGATGAGTAGCAAAACCACAATACGACACAGTTTTTGCGTTGCAGTCACCTTCGTGGCCGGGCTGGCGATGTCTGCGGCGCTGGCCGAGGAGGTCGACACGGAGCTCGAACAGGTTCGTTCGAAGGTCGCCGAGATGTTCGACACGTTGGAGCCGGAAGATGTGAAGCCGGGACCCGTTGACGGCTGGTACCTGGTTCAGAAGGGCTCGGTCGTCGCGTACATTTCGGCCGATGGCCGGTACCTGATGCAGGGCGACATCATCGATCTCGACAACCAGGTCAACCTGAGCGAGCGCAGCCGCAACCTGGCGCGCCGCGAGCTGATGTCGACCGTTTCCGACGACGAGGTGATACGTTTCTCTCCTGCGGAAGTGAAATATTCGGTGGCCGTCTTTACCGATGTCGAGTGCACCTATTGCCGGCGACTGCACAGCCAGATCGACGAGTACCTTGCGCATGGTATCGAGGTACGCTATTTCCTGTATCCGCGTAACGGCCCGGCGTCACGTTCCTGGAACACGTCCGAGGAAGTCTGGTGCGCAACTGATCGCAACAACGCGTTGACGATGGCAAAACTTGATCGCAAGTTCGCCTCCACGGCATGCGACACGTCGATCGTTCAGAACCACTACGTCATGGGCCGCGACGTCGGCCTCAGCGGCACGCCCGCAATCGTGCTCGACGACGGTACCCTGATCAGCGGATACCTGACGCCTGACCAGCTAAAGATGCGCCTGGATCAGATTAGCGCCAGTCACCAGTAGCTGCGAGATTCAGCCGTCTCTACGAGCGCGCACGGCGCAGCTCGTGAATGTGTACGCCCTTGTTTTCGCCCCTGTCCTCGAAATACTTTTGCAGCGCATAGCGGCCGCTGTGGAACGCGATATCGTCCCATGGGATTTCGTTCTCGCTGAATAAGCGGACGTCGAGACTTTCCGTGCCGGCCGCGAAGTCACCGATCAGCTTCGCGGTATAGAAGAGATGCACCTGGCCCGCGTCGATGACGTCGACAGCGGCAAACATGTGCCCGATCTCGACTTCGGCGCAGGCCTCCTCCAGCGTCTCCCGGGCAGCGCCCTGGGCTGTCGACTCGCCCAGCTCCATGAATCCGGCAGGCACGGTCCAGTATCCGTAGCGCGGTTCGATCGCACGTTTGCAAAGCAGGATCCTGCCGTCGCGCTCAGGAACACAGCCGACCACGACAAGCGGATTTTGATAGTGGATCATGCCGCAGGCACTGCAAACCCAGCGTTCGTGGGTGTCTCCATCCGGAACTTGCCGGGAAACCTGCTGTCCGCAACTGGAGCAATACTTCATCGTGGGAGCTTTTTTGGCCATCAGAGGCATGGTGCCGGGAGAGAGAATCGAACTCTCACTCTGTTTCCAGAACCGGATTTTGAGTCCGGCGCGTCTACCAGTTCCGCCACCCCGGCATGCCGTGTTCGAAGAGGCCGGTAAAATACGGACCCGGCCGGAAGCCGCACAGTATATGCGCGGTTCGGCGTTGTCGCCAGAGTTCAGGAAATATTGGCCAGCTGCGACCCTTTTGAATCGTGGTGCATCTAAGCTATCGAGATATGAGCAAATTTGCCGACATCGAGATTGACCCGGCGATCATCAGGCGGGCGGCGCGGGGTGATACGCGCGCTCACGAGATCATCTATCGGGCTTTTGCGGCACCGGTGTACTCGCTGTGCCTCCGGTTCACGCGGGTACCGGCGCATGCCGAGGATCTCGTGCAGGACACCTTCATCGAGATCATGCGGTCGATTGCCCGGTTTCGCGGTGAGGCGGCACTGGGTAGCTGGATACGGCGTATCGCCGTGACGAAAGCACTGATGTTTCTGCGCTCCGCCTGGACCGCCAGAGGTCAAACCCTCGGCGATGGCTGGGACGACATGACGCCAGGTGACGTGTCGAGACACGGTGTTTCGAGCCGGCCCGACCAGGCGCTCGATCTCGACGCAGCGCTGGCGAATTTGCCGTCGATGAGCCGCACCGTGGTCTGGTTGCACGATGTTGAAGGATTTACGCACAAGGAAATTGCACGACTGATGGGCCGTACCGAGAGTTTCTCGAAATCTCAGTTGTCGCGGGCCTATCAGCGACTGCGACCGATGCTTGCCGCCGGGTCAGAAGCGGAGAGCGGAGAGGGCGCGGCCGCCGGGAGTTACTGAGCATGACTGATAATGATGTGGATAAGGATGAAGAAATGATTTGCGGATTGACAGCGGATGAGCGTGCAGAGCTGCAGCGGTCGCTCGCAGCGCTGCCCGATACGATGCCGCCGCGAATCGTCTGGGAACGTATTCGCGAGCAGGGCGAGGCGGAGGGCCTGCTGCGGCGGCCCGGCGTGCAGCGGCGATCGGGCTGGTACGGTGGCATCGGTCTTGCGGCGGCGATCGTACTCGCGGTCATGATCGTACCCATGCTGAACCAGACGCAGCCTGAATTGCGGACCGAGCCGCCCATTACGGAGCAGAGCAACCAGGTCCAGTTGACCGCCTTGCAGGCGCTGATGGTGCAGTCGCAGCAGCTCGAGAGCGATCTTCGCGCGCTGCCCGAAGAGCCGCGCGTGGTGCGCGCCAGCACGGCTGCAACACTGTCCGGTATTGAAGATCGCATCGCTGCGATCGATTACCAGCTCAACGATCCTGGCATCCGGATGACGCAGGAGGAAACCGAGCTGTTCTGGCGTGAACGCGTCAGGCTGATGAATTCGCTGGTCCAGTTGCGCTATGCGCAGGCGCAACAGGCGGCGTACTAACCGAGGAGACAATAGTGATGAAGAGATCAATACTTGGTATGCCGGTCGCCGCGGTCCTGCTGTTGGCCGGGCCGGCTATTGCGCAGAGTGACGACGAGGCCGCCGCACGAGAGGAGGCCGTGGTTACTCGCGAGGTGGAAGCGCGTGAAGAGGAGGTGGCGCGCCGGCTGCGCGAGGCGGAAGCGCGTATGGCCGAAGCAGCCCGGCAGATCGCCGAGCTGACATCTGAACGGCTGCCGCAAATTCACCGCATCGAGCGCCGCCTCGAACTCGTCGACAGCGGTCGGCCCCGGCTCGGTGTCACGATCGGTAATGATGATGCAGGGCCGGTTGAGGGCGTGCGTGTCATGGGCGTCACCCCCGGCAGCGCGGCCAGCGAGGCCGGATTGAGGGCCGGCGACATCCTGACGTCGGTGAACGGGGAGACGCTCAGCGCCGAAAATGCCGACGCAGCCAATGACAAGCTGCTCGATTTCATGGACGGCGTCGAGGAAGGCGATACGATCGATGTCCAGTACCTGCGCGATGGCAAAGTCGGGCAAGTCGAGGTCGAACCGCAGGTAGTGGAAATGAACATGTTCGCTTTCCTTGGTGAAGGCATGCCGAGAGGCGCTCCAGGCGCTCCGGGTGTGCATGTCATGCCGGACGTTTCTGTCGACGTAAAGCGACACCTGCTCTTCGATTGGAGTAGCGCCGGCTGGGGCGACATGGAACTCGTCGAGCTCAACGAAGGCCTGGGCCGTTATTTCGGAACGGACGATGGCCTGCTGGTGGTCCGTGCTCCGACAACCGGTACTCTGAAGCTCGAGGACGGTGACGTGATCCAGAAGATCGACGGGCGAACACCGAGCTCGGTGCGGCACGCGATGCGTATTCTCGGCTCCTACCAGGCCGGGGAGAAGCTCACGCTCGATATTATGCGCGACAAAAAGCGTCGTACCCTCGATGTGGAAATACCCGATGATCGCAGCAGCATGTTGCTGCCCGGTGCGGCACCCGAGGCGCGCCCGGCCGCAGCACCGGTTGGGCCGCGGCTCGCGGCCCCGATCGAGCGGACCTAGGCAATAAAGAAAAGTGGCCGGTTCATTTCCTGAGATGAACGGACCGGCCGCTTTACTGTTCGCCGACTAATCGCCGGCTTTGCTACCATGCGCGCCCATGCGCATTGCCGATTTCGATTATTCACTGCCCGACGAGCTGATCGCTCGACACCCGGCCGCAAAGCGCCGTGACAGTCGATTGCTCGATGTCAGTGACGGGCTCAGCGACCGTACGTTTGCGGATCTCCCGGCATTGCTGCGCGAGGGGGACTTGCTGGTCTTCAACGACTCGCGCGTGATTCCGGCCCGGCTGCACGGCCGCAAGGACAGCGGCGGACGTGTCGAGGTCCTGATCGAGCGCGTAATTGCCGAAACGGGCGCCCTTGCCCACGTTCGCGCCAGCAAATCCCCGAAGGCTGGCAGCAGGCTCGTTTTCGCCGACGACATCGAAGCCGAGGTCACCGGCCGTGACGGCGAGCTGTTCATGCTTCGATTCAGTCAAGCGGTCTTGCCGCTGCTGGAGCAGCACGGCGAAACGCCGTTGCCGCCGTATCTCAATCGCCCGGTCGAGCAGGCGGACAGAGACCGCTATCAGACCGTTTATGCCAGGGAGCCCGGCGCCGTCGCGGCGCCGACGGCCGGCCTGCACTTTGACACTGACATGCTCGAAGAAACGCGGGCGATGGGGGTCCGGCATGCCTGGGTCACGCTGCACGTCGGGGCCGGGACCTTTCAGGCGCTGCGGCCCGAGAACCTCGTCGAGAATCGGCTGCACCGCGAACGCGTGCAGGTCGACGTGTCCGTGTGCGATGCAATCCGTGAAACCCGGGCTGCCGAAGGACGTGTCATAGCCGTCGGCACGACGTCGGTACGTGCTATCGAGAGCGCGGCCGCGCGCGGTGCGCCGGAGCCGTTTCACGGTGAAACCGATCTGTTTATCCGGCCCGGTTACCAATTTCGCGGCGCCGACGCGATGATTACCAATTTTCATTTGCCTGGATCGTCACTGCTGATGCTCGTTGCTGCATTTGCGGGCACTGAGCGTATCCTTCAGGCCTATGAACACGCCGTTCGCGAAAAATACCGCTTCTTCAGCTATGGCGATGCGATGTTCCTGACGCCCGGCTCGCCGGCATGAAGTTCGAAATCCATGCCGAGTGCGGCGCTGCCCGCCGAGGTACCCTGAGCTTTCGTCGCGGTGACGTACAAACGCCCGCGTTCATGCCCGTTGGTACTTATGGCACGGTCAAGAGCGTGACGCCCGAGGAGGTCCGGGCGGACGGCGCGGAAATGATACTCGGTAACACGTTCCACCTGATGCTCAGGCCCGGAGCCGAGGTGATTCGGAAACATGGCGGCCTGCACGAGTTCATGAACTGGCCCGGTCCGATCCTGACCGACTCGGGCGGCTTCCAGGTCTTTTCTTTGGCTGCAATCCGCAAGCTCGGCGAAGACGGCGTTCGGTTTCAGTCTCCGATCAACGGCGATGAAGTCTTCCTGAGCCCGGAAAAGTCGATCGAGGTTCAGCACGACCTCAACTCGGATGTGACAATGATCTTCGACGAGTGCACGCCTTATCCGGCCAGCGAAGGTGAGGCGCGCGAGTCGATGGAGCTGTCTCTGCGATGGGCGGGCCGCAGCCGGCGGCGTTTCGACGAACTTCGCCGCGCAGATCCGGATCGCGGAGAGGCGTTGTTCGGTATCGTGCAGGGCGGCGTCTATGCCGGCCTGCGTGCAGAGTCACTGGCGGGCCTGCAGGATATCGGCTTTGACGGGTATGCGATCGGCGGATTGGCCGTGGGAGAACCGGAAGACGAGCGCATCGCTGTGCTCGACGAACTGATGCCGCGCATGCCGGTTGGCGATCCGCGTTATCTCATGGGCGTCGGCACGCCCGTCGATATCGCCGAATCGGTGCGGCGCGGCGTCGACATGTTCGACTGCGTGATTCCGACGCGCCATGCCCGCAACGGCCAGCTGTTCACGTCAACGGGCGTCGTCAAGTTTCGCCATGCCAAATACGCGGACGATACGTCGCCCCCGGACGCGGACTGCGATTGCTACACCTGCCGGCATTACACGCTCGCCTACCTTAGGCACCTGGAAAAGTGTGGTGAAATACTCGGGCCACGGCTCGCGACTCTGCATAATCTTCATTATTATCAGAGTCTTATGATGAATTTGCGGACCGCAATCGACGCCGGCAACGTGGATGCCGTGGTCGATCGCCTGCGCAAGACGTACGAATGACTGTCGAAGTGCCGGCGCTTTTCGGTCATCTGACCTTGCGAATGCCCAAGCTGCCCTTATTTCCTTCGCTGTATGCCATAATACCGCGCTTATTTTCCGGGCTGCCCTCGTTAGCCCTTCACGATAAAGACTGAGACCCATGGATTTCTTCATTCAAAATGCCCATGCACAGGGCGCAACACAAGGTGACCCGTTCGGTTTTCTGCTGCCGATGATCGTTATTTTCGTCGCCTTCTACTTCTTACTGATTCGTCCGCAGCAGAAGAAGCAGAAAGCGCACGCAGCCCTCGTTGCCAACCTCAAGGTCGGCGATGAAGTACTCACGGCCGGGGGTATTCTCGGCAAGATTACGGGCGTCAGCGAGCACTACCTCGTCGTGCAGATCAGCGACAGTACCGAGATCAAGATGCAGAAGGCGAGTGTTTCCCAGGTCGTGCCAAAAGATACCTACGACAACGCCTGATCCCTGACTGGCACCCTCAGATGAACAAGTATCCGGTTTGGCTCAATGTCCTGGTGGTCAGCATCCTCATTGCCGGCATTCTCTTCGCATTGCCGAACCTCTATGGTTCGGCGCCAGCCGTGCAGCTTGCGGATGCCGATCGTAACGCGATTTCCGAGGGGCAGCTGGATAACTACGTGCGTTCGCTCTCGAACGATGGCATCGAGCCCGAGGACGCTTACCTGAAGGACGGCCGGGCGGTCATCCGCTTCAATTCGATAGAAGACCAGCAGCGCTCCGGCGAGCTGCTGCGCAGCCGCTATAAGGGCGAGGCCAATGTTGCGCTGACGCTCGCGCCGAAGCTGCCGCCCTGGGTTCGGGCGATCGGTCTGAATCCGATGAGTCTCGGCCTGGACCTTCGCGGGGGCATATACGTGCTGCTCGAAGTCGACATGGCGACGGCGATCGAAAATCGCATGCGATCCTATGAACAGGACATCGATGATCGCTTGCGGGAGGCAAGAATTCGCCATCGCGTCGAGCTGCGGGACGGTATCGTCACGGTGCGACTGACCAGCGCTGATCAGCTGGAGCAGGTTCGGCAGATCATCGTCAATGCAGACCCCAATCTGCTGATCGGCGATGGCGCCGACGGCAGATCCCTGACGATGCGCATGACCGAGGCGCAGATCAAGGAGCGCCAGGATTTCGCGATCGAGCAAAACATGACGACGCTCCGGAATCGCGTGGATCAGCTTGGCGTCGCCGAACCGCTGGTGCAGCGGCAGGGCGTCGATCGTATCGTCGTGCAGCTGCCAGGCGTGCAGGATCCAACGGAACTGGAAAAGATTCTCACAGCAACAGCGACACTCGAGTTTCGCATGGTTGACGTGACCGGCGATTCGTCCGGCTCACGCCGCTACCCGGGACGCGACCAGGAAGCCCCGCAGGTTCTCATGCGCGAGGTGGTCGCTTCCGGCGATGAGATCGTCGATGCCGGGTTTACGTTTACCCCCGAGGGCCAGCCGGCGGTCAGTATCACGCTGAACTCGGCAGGTGGAGACCGAATGCTGGCCAATACCCAGCAAAATCTCGGCAAGCTGATGTCGACCCTGTTTATCGAGTGGCGTGAAGAAACGGTGCAGCGGGGCGGCGTCACCGAGACGCGCAAGGTCAAGACCGAGGAGATCATCAACTCGGCGACGATTCGCGGCGTGTTCAAGAACAAGTTTCAGATCACCGGTATGACGCAGCTGGAGGCCCGGGACCTCGCGGTACTGTTGCGCGCGGGTGCACTGGCCGCGCCGGTCTACAAGGTCGATGAGCGCACCATTGGGCCGAGCCTCGGCCAGGACAATATCGACCGCGGATTCAGGGCGATACAGATCGGTTTTATTGCAGTCATCTTTTTCATGGCGCTCTATTACCGGTGGTTCGGCATGATCGCGAACGTCGCGCTGTTGTCGAATCTCGTGTTTATCGTCGCGGTGCTTTCGCTTCTCGGTGCGTCACTGACATTGCCCGGCATTGCCGGCATCGTATTGACGGTTGGCATGGCCGTCGACGCGAACGTGCTGATCTTCGAGCGCATACGCGAGGAAATAGCGGCGGGCACATCGCCGCAAGCCGCGATCAACTCGGGTTACGAAAAAGCGTTGTCGTCGATTGCCGATGCCAATATCACCACCCTGATCGCCGCAATCGTCCTGCTGGCCTTCGGCACCGGGCCGATAAAGGGTTTCGCGATCACGCTGATGATCGGCATCCTGACGTCGATGTTTACCGCGATCGTCGGTACGCGCGCAATCGTCAACTTTGCATTTGGCGGCCGCAAGATCGCCAGCGTGCCGGTCTAGGGAGCGACGATGCGGCTGATCAAGCACAAGACAACAATCGACTTCCTCGGGGCGACCCGGCGTAAGGTTGCGCTGGCCGTTTCGGCGCTCGTGGTAGTCGTATCCATCGTTTCGCTGTTCACGCATGAGCGGCCGCTCGAACTTGGCATCGACTTCACGGGCGGCATCCTGCTGGAAGTCGGGTATCCGGAAGCCGCCGACCTGGAGGCGATCCGCAGCAACCTGGCGGAAGCCGGTTTCGAAGATGCCCAGGTGCAGCGATTCGGCGCCGATAATGACGTCCTCGTCCGCCTTGCGCCGCAGGAAGGGATCGATCCCGACGAGTTGCGCGAAAACCTGCGACTCACGGTAGCCGCCGGCACCGCGGGCGTCGATTTGCGGCGAGTCGAGTTCGTGAGCCCGCAGGTCGGCAAGGAACTCACCGAGCGCGGCGGGCTCGCCATGATCATTGCCCTGCTGCTGATTTTTATCTATGTCATGGTTCGCTTTCAGTGGAAGTTCGCAGCTGGCGCCGTGGCTGCTCTTGCGCACGACGTCGTCGTCACGGTCGGTTTCTTCTCGATCTTTCGGTTTCCGTTCGATCTGACCGTCGTTGCTGCGGTACTGGCCGTGATCGGCTATTCGCTCAACGACACCGTCGTGGCGTTCGACCGCATTCGTGAAAACTTCTTCAAGCTGCGCGGCGTATCGGCCGAGGAATCGATGAACACGTCGATTAACGAAATGCTCGCCCGGACCCTGATTACCGGTGCTACGACTTTGCTGGTGCTGGTTGCCCTGTTGCTGTTCGGCGGCGAGTCGATCGCGCCGTTTTCGATCGCGCTGATCGTCGGTATCGTCGTCGGAACCTATTCGTCGATTTACACGGCGAGCGCGACGGCGCTGGCGCTCGGCGTCAACGCGCAGGACCTGTTGGAGCCCGTCAAAGACCCCGACCTGATCGACGATTTGCCCTGATCCGTTCGGGCGCCGGCTCGACGCGGGTCTCGGCCCTGTCCTGCCCGGTCAGTTGTTTCCGGGCCCCGTGCCTGCCCCGCCCGAAGGCTTGACGAGTTCGGCGATTTCGCGGGCGCAGAGTTTCGCGAGCTCCGCGTAGATTTTTGGGGTTCCGGTCAGGATGTGGCCTGTATCCATAAAGTTTTCGCTGCCGCCGAGTCCGCTGACGATGCCGCCGGCTTCGCGGATGATCAGGCTTCCAGCGGCGAGGTCCCAAGGTGCCAGCCCTGTTTCAAAGAATGCGTCCAGGCGTCCGGCCGCAACGTAACAGAGGTCGAGCGCGGCGGCGCCGGCGCGCCGGACGCCCGAGGTGCTGCGAATTGTCTTGCCGAGCATGTCCAGGTACGGGGCAATTTCCATATCGGCCTGGCGAAACGGGAAGCCCGTGCCGATCAGCGCGCGCTCCAGCTGCTTCTGGCCGCTGACGCGGATTCGCCGACCGTCGAGATGGGCGCCATTGCCTCGCGTGGCAGTGAACAGCTCCTGGCGTAGCGGGTCATAGACGACGCCGTGTTCCATGCGGCCCTTGTGCTGGACGCCGATCGAGACCGCAAATACCGGGAAGCCGTGCAGATAGTTGGTGGTGCCGTCGAGCGGATCGATGATCCAGACCGTGTCCGATTCACCGTCCGCGCCGCTTTCCTCGGCAAGGATGGCGTCATCCGGATAATGCCTGCGGATCGTATCGATGACGGCACGCTCGGCCGCGCGATCCGCATCACTGACATAGTCGTTGTGCCCTTTCTGCTCAACCTTCAGCTTGTCGAGATTGACCATCTTCCGGATCAGCGTGTGGCCGGCTTTACGCGCGGCCATCACCGCCACGTTGAGTAGTGCGTGCATTCAACGAACCCATCAGTGTGAAAGAACTCGGCCGCAGCGGGCCGCGGCGCTAGAATAGCGGACTTTAGGTCGTCTTAGCCAGATATGTCGATACGCATCGTACTCGTAGGGACTACTCACCCCGGGAACATCGGGGCTGTTGCGCGCGCCATGAAGAACATGGGCGTCACCGAGCTGGCTCTCGTGGAGCCGCGGCATTTCCCGCATGCGAAGGCAACGGCGCGCGCGTCAGGTGCCGTCGACGTGCTCGAAAACGCAGCTGTTTTCGATACCCTGGCCGAGGCGATCGAGGATTGCGTTTTCGTGGCTGGCGCAAGCGCACGCGCACGCGCGATCAACTGGCCTTGTCTCGAGCCGCGAGACTGTGCGGTGGAGCTTCTCGAAAAAAACCAGGCGGGTAACGTGGCGGCCGTCTTCGGCCCGGAGAAGTATGGGCTCACAAACGCCCATCTCGATCTTTGCGACACGTTACTGACGATCCCGACCAACCCGGACTTCAGTTCGCTCAATCTCGCCATGGCGGTCCAGGTGCTAACCTACGAGCTGCGGGTTGCAGGGCTCCAGGGTAAGCCGGTGCGCTACGAGCCCGACGCGCCACTGGCGACGAGCGCAGAGCTAGAGCATTTCTACGCGCACCTCGAGCAGGTTTTGACTGATCTTCGTTTTCTCGATCCGGACAATCCCCGCCACCTGATGCGGCGCTTGAGGCGCCTGTTCATTCGCGCTGCGCCGGACAAGAACGAGGTCAATATCCTGCGGGGCATTCTCGCTGCGATCGACAAGGACAGGGGGGAGAGCTCCTGAGCGGGCACAGTGACATGATTTATCTCGACTACGCGGCGACGACACCGGTTGATTCGCGCGTTGCGGCAACGATCCTTGCATTGCTTACGGCCGACGGCGACTTTGCCAATCCGTCGTCGAATCACCAGGCCGGACTGCGCAGCAGGGCCCACGTTGCGCATGCGGCCGAGCGCCTCGGCGCCCTGATTAACGCCCATCCGGACCGACTGATCTGGACTTCAGGCGCAACCGAGTCGGATAACCTGGCGATCATCGGTGCAGCGCGAGCCCGCGCTCACCGCGGCAGGCACCTTATTACGATGCCGACCGAGCACAAGGCCGTGACCGATACCTTTGCTGCCCTGGAGCAACAGGGATTCGAGGTCAGCTGGCTTGCGCCGGACTCACGTGGTCTGCTGGAAATCGCGCAGCTGGAGGCGGCGATTCGGGAGGACACGCAGCTCGTTTCGATCATGCACGTCAATAACGAAACAGGCATCGTGCAGGATATTGCGCAAATCGGTGCGGTCTGCCGGCAACACGACGTGCTTTACCACGTCGATGCGGCGCAGTCGCTTGGTAAGTTGCCGCTGGACGTCGGCAACCTTCCGATCGACCTGATGTCGATGACCGCCCACAAGGTCTATGGCCCGAAAGGCGTCGGTGCGCTGTTTATCGCGGACCGGCCGGGCTGCCATATCGAACCGCTCACCTACGGCGGCGGGCAACAGAAACGTCTGCGTCCCGGCACGCTTGCGGCGCCGCTGATTGCGGGTTTCGGGCATGCCGCAGAGATTGCATCAAGCTGTCAGGCCGACGACCTGAAACACCTGGCAGAACTCCGCGATCAGCTGTGGGGCGGAATCCGTGATGTGCCCGGCGTGACGCTCAACGGTGACATCGATGGTTTTCCCGGCATCCTCAATGTCAGCGTCGACGGCGTCGAGGGCGAGAGCCTGTTGCTTGCGCTCGAGCCGCTTTGCGTCGCGACCGGGTCGGCCTGTAATTCGAAAAGCCAGGAGCCGTCCGGCGTGCTCAGGGCCATGGGCCTCAGCGATATGCAGGCGCAAAGCGCGATCCGTTTCAGTCTTGGCCGGCCGACGCGCGGCGAGGACGTTGCCGCGGCGGTCGAGCTGTATTGCAACGCCATATCCAGACTGCGCGGCATCGCGCCGGAACCGCCGGCATGACCAGCGAAATCTACAGCGCTCGCGTGCGAAAACTGTTCGGTAATCCGGCCCATGCGGGCAGCCTGGCGGGTGCGCACGCAGCGCGAGTCGACGACCAGGGTGTCAGCGTGCAGTTTTTTGCCGACGTCGCCGATGGCAGGATTCTCGAGCTGCGGTTTCTCGCCTGGGGGTGCCCGCACGTGATTGCGGCGGCCGAAGCGCTCTGTGCGCAGTACGAGCGCCGGCCGGTTTCGGAGCTCAAGTCCTTCGAGGCCGGGCAGCTCATGCAAAGTCTTTCTGTACCCGTGGAGAAAACCGGACGTATACTAGTCATAGAAGATGCCGCGCGCTCGCTTGCAGAGATGCTCGGCAAGATCTGACAACCGGATGAGTGAAGAAGACTGGCAATGGCAATTTCGTTAACGGAATCGGCAGCACAGCGCGTACAGAGTCACCTTGCCGCCAGGGGGCAGGGCATAGGTTTGCGGCTGGGAGTCACGAAGACCGGCTGCTCGGGCTATTCTTACGTGATCAATTATGCGGACGATGTCGACGCCGGCGATGTCGTGTTCGAGGACCGTGGGATAAAGATCGTGGTCGACCCCGATGCCCTCGCCCTGATTGACGGTACCGAGGTCGATTTCGTCAAAAATGGCCTCAATGAAGCCTTCAGCTTCAGAAATCCGAACGTCACAGGCGAATGCGGCTGTGGCGAAAGCTTCAACATCTGAAGTAAAATTAACCGTTTACGTCCACGGGTCCGGCAGGAATGGCGGGCGCCCCATCATTTTTTGATCTGAAGATAAGGAAACGCTGATGGCCGTTGAGCAGACGCTCTCAATTATCAAGCCTGATGGAGTACAGAAAAATCTGATCGGTGAGATCTACGGCCGCTTCGAGCGAGCCGGGTTGCAGATCGTTGCAGCGCGGATGATGCACCTGACCAAAGAGCAGGGCGAGGCATTCTACGCCGTGCACAAGGAGCGCCCCTTTTTCAACGACCTGGTCAGCTACATGACCTCGGGTCCGGTCATCGCGCAAGTGCTCGAGGGCGAGGACGCGATCGCCAGGAATCGTGAGATCATGGGCGCAACCAATCCGGCTGAGGCGGATCCGGGCACGATTCGCGCGGACTTTGCCGCGAGTATCGAAGAAAACGTCGTTCACGGTTCCGATGGCCCGGATACTGCGGCAGCGGAGATCGCTTTCTTCTTCGCCGACGGCGGCGTTTGCCCCAGGACACGCTAGGAAACGCGTTGCACCAGGTGACCGACAAGAAGAACCTGCTTGGTCTGCCGCAGGGTGAGCTGGAATCCTGCTTTAGCGAAATGGGTGAAAAACCCTTTCACGCGCGCCAGGTGATGCGCTGGATCCACCAGCGCGGAATCACGGACTTCGAGGCGATGACGGACTTGTCAAAGTCTTTACGGCAGCGGCTGATCGAGTCGGCCCGCATCGAATTGCCGCAGGTGCTGTCACAGCAGGAATCTGCTGATGGCACGGTGAAGTGGTTGTTCTCCAGTGGTTCCGGTCAGGCGATTGAAACTGTCTTCATCCCCGAGCCCGATCGCGGCACGCTGTGCATCTCCTCGCAGGTTGGATGCGCACTGGACTGCGCTTTTTGCGCCACGGGCGCGCAGGGTTTCAACCGAAACCTGGCGGCCGCCGAAATCATCGGGCAGGTCTGGCGCGCAAACCAGGCGTTGCCGCGGCGCAGCAACGGCGACTTTGCCGTGACCAACGTCGTATTCATGGGAATGGGCGAGCCACTCGCGAATTACCGGCACATCTTGCCTGCAATCGATCTGCTGTTGTCGGACCTTGCTTACGGGCTGTCGCGTCGCCGCGTCACGGTCAGCACATCGGGAATCGTTCCACATATCGATCGGCTCGGTGACGAATGCAACGTGTCCCTGGCGGTGTCGCTGCATGCCCCGAACGATGCGCTGCGCGATCGCCTGGTGCCGATCAACAAGCTGCACCCGATCGCAAGTCTGCTCGAGGCCTGCTGGCTTTATGCGTCCAAGCGCGCCAACCGATTCATAACATTCGAGTACGTCATGCTGCGCGACGTCAACGATTCGCTGCAGCATGCGGACGAGCTTGCCGACCTGCTCGACGGCAAGCCGGCGAAAGTCAACCTGATTCCGTTCAACCCGTTCAGCGGTACGGAATTCCGGCGCTCGGCAGCCGATACGATACGGCATTTCCAGGCCCGGCTCCGGCAACGCGGACTGGTGGCGACAACTCGCAGGACGCGCGGCGACGATATCGATGCGGCCTGCGGCCAATTGGCTGGTAAAGTTAGCGACCGGGTTCGAAAGCGTTTGAGCGAAAAAACCATAAGGATGGCGTCCGCGTGAAGAAAAGCGACCGTGTATGGGGAATGATAGCTGCCGGCATGCTGTTAGCGGGCTGCGTATCGACGACAACCGGCCCGGCCAGGCCGGATTCCGACGAGGGCGACGCGGCTGAACTCAATTATCAGCTCGGCGCCCGTTATTACAGGAACGGTAACTTCGAGCTGGCGCGCGATCGCCTGCTGTATTCAATCGAGCTCGACCCTGATCGCGCGATTGCCCACTCGACGCTTGCGTTGACGTATGAACAGCTCGGCAATTCGCGACTCGCCAGTGAATCGTACGAGCAGGCGGTCAAGGTCTCGCCGCGCGATTTCGACGTGCTCAATACCTATGCCGTGTTCCTTTGCCGCCAGGGCCGTTTTGACGAGGCGGAGGTCCATTTCAATCGTGCGGTGAGCATTCCCGAGAACGACAACGCGGAGATCACGCTGACGAATGCCGGAGTCTGCATGGCGCAGAAACCGGATCTGGCGAAGGCCGAGGCATTTTTTCGTGGGGCGCTCGATCGCAAGTCCAACTATGGCGAAGCACTGCTGCAGATGTGCCTGCTGAAGCACTCGCAGGGAGACGACCTCATCGCGCGCGCATTTCTGCAGCGCTTTCTGTCCAGCAACCCGGCCTCGGCGAGCGTGCTGTATCTGGGCGTCGAGATCGAGGAAAAACTCGGTGACGAGCGTGCCAGGGCGGAATATGCCGACCGCATAGTTCGCGAGTATCCGGGGTCTCCGGAGGCGCGGCGCATTCTGGGCTCTGGATCGTCGTGAGCGACGATCGGGACAAGCCCCTCGACGAACCGGCCGGGGAAGAGCAGCAGGAACCGAGGTGCGGCGAGCGGCTTGCCGAGGCGCGTCGCGAACAAAAGATCAGCATCCTCGATGTCGCCAAAAAGCTGCACCTCGACGAGCCGAAAGTCCGTGCGCTGGAGCGAAACGACTTCGACGTCCTCGGTGCGCCCGTATTTGCCAAGGGACACCTGAAAAAATATGCAGAGATCGTCGGTGTCGCAATGGAGGACGTCCTTGCTGACTATCATGAACTGAACCGGGCGGAGGCCTTGCCGCCGATCTTCATCGGCCGGACCAAGGTCGCGAGGGAGTATTCGTTCGGGCCGTGGCTGGCGGCCCTCATTGTCATGATTGTCGCCGTGGCTGTCTTCTGGTGGTTAGCGGTCCGGGATACCGATTCGGTTGCGCTGGAGCCCGAGCCGGCACAGCCGCAGGAGCCCGAGCCGGCGCAGGCACGAGAGTCCCGGCCGGCCGAGCCTCGAGTGCCAGGGCCCGGGAGCGACAGTTCGGTCGCTGACGATACCGAGGTGCTGGCTGCCGTGGTGCCCGATACCGAGCCGGTCGCTGCCTCGACGGACGAAGCACCCGTCGTCGAGTCACAGCCCGAGCCCGTTGAAGCCTTGCCAGAACCCGCTTTACAGGTCTCGTCGGACAGCAGCCTGCGTATGACGCTGAGCTTCTCCGGTGACTGCTGGACAGAAATAAAAGACGCCGACGGGCGTCAGCTGTTCTTTGACATGGGGCGCAGTGGCGAGGAGGTTGAGCTTCGCGGCAAGGCGCCAGTGTCCATGCTGTTCGGTAACAGCGACAACGTCAGCCTGCTCGTCAACGGCGAGAACTATGCGATTCAGGCCTCCAATCGCAACACGCGAACTGCCCGGCTGACAGTATTCGGCCGCTGAGCAGACCATGAAACCAAAAGCCATACGGGGAATGAACGACATCCTGCCGGGCGCATCCGGCACGTGGCAGTTCCTAGAGGGCGCCGTTCGGGACATCGTGCAGTCGTACGGTTACCAGGAAATCCGCCTGCCGCTGCTCGAGCACACGGAACTGTTCCGGCGTTCGATCGGCGAGGTCACCGATATCGTCGAGAAGGAGATGTACACGTTTCTCGATCGCAACAGCGAGAGCCTCACGCTGCGGCCTGAAGCGACCGCGAGCGTCGTGCGCGCCGGCATCACTAATGGACTGTTGCACAACCAGAAGCAGAAGCTGTGGACCGCCGGGCCGATGTTCCGTTACGAAAAGCCCCAGCAGGGGCGCTACCGGCAATTTCACCAGTTCGACGTCGAAGCCCTGGGCTACGCGGGGCCGGATATCGATGCCGAACTGATTATCATGACGGCCCGGATCTGGCAGCGACTCGGCATCGACAAGATCAGGCTCGAGATCAATTCGCTCGGTTCTCCCGGATCCAGGAGCCGGTATCGGGAAACACTCGTCGATTACTTTTCAAGCGTGAAAAACCAGCTTGATGAGGATAGTATTCGCCGCCTTGACCAGAATCCGCTGCGGATTCTGGATAGCAAGAACCCGGACATGCAGGCCATTGTTGCGGCAGCGCCGGTAATGCTGGATTTTCTTGATGCCGAATCGGCCGGGCATTTTCAGCAATTGAAGGAACTGCTGGATGCTGCCGGCGTGGCGTACTCGGTCAACCCGCGGCTCGTGCGAGGGCTGGATTATTACAATCGCACCGTTTTCGAGTGGGTCACCGACGCGCTGGGTTCGCAGGGAGCCGTTTGCTCGGGAGGGCGCTACGACGGTCTGGTCGAAAAGCTGGGCGGGCGCCCGACGCCGGCTGTGGGCTGGGCGATGGGGATCGAGCGGTTTGTGGCCTTGTTTGCCGAGTGCGGGGGCAGCGCGCCACCGGATGCCGCCGACGTTTACTTCGTCGCTGTCGGTGATGACGCTCTGCGGAGCGCGATTGTGGTTGCCGAAACGCTGCGTGACGGCGTAGCGGGCATCAAGGTCGAGCTGAATCTGGGCGGTGGCAGCTTCAAATCCCAGTTGAAACGCGCGGACAAGAGCGCGGCAGAATACGCGTTGATACTCGGCGAACAGGAACTGGCCGATGGAACAATCGGCTTGAAACCATTACGCCGTACTGAGGATCAAAGCAGTATCGCGATAAACGAGCTGGTGGCGACACTGGCACAGAAATTGGGGAAAGTGGCCTTACGGCAGGCCATGCTGGATGAACATATAAAGGCGTAAACGTGGACGATCTACTTTCGGAGAAGGAACAACTCGAGCAAATGAGTGCGTGGTGGTCGGAATACGGCCGCTACGTGATAGCCGGTGTTGTCATTGCAATTGTTTCGCTGGTCGGCATCAATCGATACAACAGCAGCAAACTTGAGACGCAGGTTGCGGCGTCAGGCCTCTATGAGACGCTTGCGGAACACGTAAGTACCGGCGATCTCGACAAAGCCGAGTCGGTCGCGGATGACCTGGCGAATGACTACGCCAATACGACATACGCGGCTCAATCGAAACTTGCCATGGCGAGGCTTTACATGGACAAGAATCGCGACGAGGATGCCGCCGACGTTTTGCGGGAGCTGCTCGAGTTGAGCGGTAACGAGGAACTCAAACACGTCGGCCGGCTGCGGCTTGCCCGGATCCTGCTTTACCAGGATAAGCCGCAGGAAGTTCTTGACCTGCTGGCGCAGCAGGACGCTGCTGCATTCAACGCGCTAAACGCCGAACTGATGGGCGATGCGTATCTTGCGCTTGATCGAATCGCGGAGGCTGGTGATGCCTACCGCAGGGCGCTGGCGGACCCGTCGCAGGTGCCGACGACCGACCGCGCGCTCGTGCAAATGAAGCTCGCCGATCTGCCGGTGGCCGTGAGTGAGCTTGGCGAAGAGGCCGGAGCCGCCGAGTGACCGCGGCAATGCGCATTGTATCGGTGGCCTGCGCTGCGCTCGCGCTGTCGGCCTGCGGTATCTTCGGTGGAGACGACGACGATGCCGAGCTGGAACCGCTCGAACTGGTCAAAATAGAAACGAAGCTCGACGTCAGGAAGATCTGGAGCACCAAGGTCGGTGGCGACGCTGAGTTTTTGCGCGTCGCGCTGCGTCCGGTGGGGGACGGCAATCGCATCTACGCGGCGAGCCGTGACGGCAACGTGGTCGCGCTCGATCCCGAATCGGGCAAAACGGCCTGGCGTACCAAACTCGATCTCGAGCTGTCCGCGGGCCCCGGAGTCGGAGAGGGCCTGGTGATCGTTACTGCGGCCGAAGGCTACGTCATTGCCCTCGATGCCGCCTCGGGAAGCGAGCAGTGGCGCACAGACCTGTCGGGCGAGGCGCTCTCGCTGCCGGTGATCAAGAATGAGGTGGTTGTCGTACTGACGATCGATAACCTGCTGCGCGGTCTGTCTGTCTTCGACGGCAGTGAGCGCTGGCTCGTTGAGCAATCGACGCCACGCCTGACGATGCGAGGCTCTGCGACGCCGGTCGTCGTGGGGAACCTTGTGATCGCAGGCTTCGATAATGGCCGCCTTGCCGCCGTCGATATCACGACGGGCAACACCGAGTGGGAGACAATGCTTTCGCCGCCGAGTGGCCGTTCGGATCTCGAACGCCTGGCCGATATTGACGGCCTGATCAGTGCCGTCGGCCAGGACGTCTATGCCGCCGGATACCAGGGACGAGTTGCGGCCGTTGCATCCGAGTCCGGGCAGATTCTCTGGGCGCGGGAGATTTCGTCATTTGAGGGCGTGTCGGTGGACTGGAACAGCGTCTACACGGTGAGCGAGCAGGGCGAGATCGTCGCCCTGTCGCGCCGCGACGGCGAGGAAACCTGGCGGCAGAGCTCCCTGCTGCGCCGTGAGCCAACGTTGCCAGTCTCATTTTTGACGACGGTTGCGGTAGGCGATCTCGAGGGCTACCTGCACTTCTTCAGTAATGTCGATGGTGAGCCGGTTGCGCGCCTTCGGTTAGGCAGCGCGGCGATCTCGGCCGACCCGGTTGTCGTAGCCGACAAACTGTATGTGCAAAGCGATTCAGGAACGCTTGCCGCGTATGAAGTGCCGCCGCCGAAGCGGCAGCGCAATGCGCCCGACATCGCCGACGAAGGCGCCTGACGCCGGGACTCGAGCGTAGACCGATGCTTCCCGTTATAGCGCTCATTGGTCGACCCAATGTCGGCAAGTCGACGCTGTTCAATCGACTGACCCGTTCCCGAGATGCGCTGGTTGCCGACTATCCCGGCCTGACGCGCGACCGACAGTACGGGTTCGGCAAGCTTGGACCGATTCCTTACCTGGTCATCGATACGGGCGGGGTTGCGGGCGGCGAGGTCGGCATCAACGAGCTCATGGTCGAGCAAACCGTGCGAGCGCTCGAGGAAGCGGACGCAGCGATCATCATGGTGGATGGCCGCAGCGGCCTGACCGCGGCTGATGAGCATGTCGCCGAACTGGCTCGAAAACATGCGGCCAAGACGTGGCTCGCCGTGAACAAATCGGAAGGGCTCGACAGCGCGATCGCTTCCGGCGAATTCCATGGTCTCGGCCTCGGCGAGCCGGTGGCCATATCGGCTGCCCATGGTGACCGGGTTGCCGCGTTCATGGAGGTGGTGCTCGCTGATTTCGATACCGAGCAGGCCGGCGACGCCGAGGAGAGCGCAGACGACGATGAACGCGAGCTTCGAATTGCGGTTGTCGGTCGCCCGAATGTCGGCAAGTCCACGCTCATCAATCGGCTAATCGGCGAGGAGAGGCTCGTTGTCTTCGACCAGCCCGGCACGACGCGGGACAGCGTGTCGGTACCGTTCGTGCGCAACGACCGCAAGTACGAGCTGATCGATACGGCCGGGATTAGGCGCAAGTCCAGGGTGCATGAAATTGTTGAAAAGTTCAGTATTATCAAAGCACTGCAGGCTATCGAACGGGCGCAGGTCGTCATCGCGGTGCTCGACGCGCACGAGGGCGTTACCGAGCAGGATGTAAGCCTGCTCGGCCTGATACTCGAGCGTGGGCGCGCGCTCGTGGTTGTAACGAACAAGTGGGACGGTTTGACGGCCGCCGAACGCAAGCACGTTCGCGACGAGCTCGATCGCCGGCTGCCGTTTCTTGATTTTGCCGAGCGCATGACGATATCGGCGCTGCACGGTACGGCCGTCGGCGACCTGCTGCCGGCCGTCGAGCGCGCGTACCGCGCCGCGACCAGGGACCTGTCGACGACGGATCTGACCCGCGAACTCGAAAGCGCGGTGACGGCGCATCCGCCGCCACTCGTTCGGGGGCGTCGCATCCGCCTCCGCTACGCCCACCAGGGCGGCCGCAATCCGCCCGTCATCGTGATCCACGGCAACCAGACCGAGCGTGTGCCGGAGGCCTACCGCCGCTACCTGATCAATCGCTTTCGCAAGGCATTCAAGCTCAAGGGCACACCCGTGCGCCTTGCGTTCAAGACCGGCAAGAACCCCTATGCAGGCAAGCGCAACAAGCTGACGCCGCGCCAGGAACAAAAACGTAAGCGGCTCATGCGGCACGTCAAAAAATAGCGTGTTATAACAGTGCCATGAATATCGGAGCACATCGATGAGCAGTGCGGCCAAGTCCGTGACCTTTGAAGGCCGCTTTGCGATGCACCGCGGAGGGCACCTCGAGTCGCCGACGCTCGTTTACGAGACCTGGGGTAAGCTCAACGAGGCACGAGACAACGCAATCCTGGTTTTTAGCGGTCTTTCGCCGTCCGCGCACGCGGCCTCGTCGGAGGAGGATCAGTCGGCGGGTTGGTGGGAGGATATGATCGGCTCGGGTCTGCCGCTCGACACGGATCGGTTCTACGTCATTGCCGTTAACTCGCTCGGGAGTTGTTTTGGGTCGACCGGGCCGGCTTCAGTCAACGTGGAAACCGGTGATCTCTATCGTCTGAGCTTTCCGGTTCTGACACTCGAGGATGTTGCGGAGGCTGCCTATTTGGTCGTTCGGCACCTGGGCATTGAGCAGCTTGAGTCCGTTGTCGGTTGTTCGATGGGCGGCATGAGCGGACTCGCCTACTGCGTAAGACATCCCGGCTCGACCCGCTCGTTCGTCTCTATTTCATCGGCCACGAGGGCTTTGCCGTTCTCGATTGCTGTGCGATCCCTGCAACGAGAGATGATTCGCTCGGACCCGAAGTGGCGCGACGGCAACTACGATCGTTCCGATCCGCCGCTCGTTGGGCAGCGTCTGGCCCGCAAGCTCGGCATGATCACTTATCGGTCTGCGGCCGAATGGGAGCAGCGGTTCGGACGGGAGCGAGTCACTTTTCAGGACGATTCGGGCTATAAATTCAAGATTGATTTTTCCGTGGAGTCGTACCTGGAGAACCAGGCCAACAAGTTCAGCGGCGCATTCGACGCGAACTGCTATCTCTATCTATCGCGCGCGTCAGACCTGTTCGATCTTGCCGAACACGGCGGCTCGCTCCAGGCCGGTTTCAAGCGGCTCGAGCTTGAGCGGGCCCTGGTGATCGGCGTTGAGACCGATATCCTGTTTCCGATTCATCAGCAGCGCGAACTGGCTGAAGGCCTTTTAGCCACCTGTGCTGACACAAAGCTTGTCGAGCTCGATTCCATCAAAGGTCACGACTCGTTCCTGGTGGATATGGACGCCTTCCGTCCTGTCATCTGCGACTTTTTCGGTACCTGAGCGGCAGCCGAAACTCGGTTGTTGGGGGCCGGGATTCGCTGCGCTGCACGGCATCTGTCTATACTGTCCGCTGTGGGCGTCGTCAGCGCTCGCCAAAACAACAACAAGGAGATATCCATGAGGAAATACTTACGAGGGCTCGCTGCGGCTGGCGTATTCGTTGCGCTGGGCTTTGGCAGCGCTTCGGCCCAGGAGCAGGAAGCGGCACCGGCAACGCCGATCGAACTCTACGCCTGCAATTACAATGATGGCTATGGCCCTGCTCATCTCGATGTTGCTGCCGCAAATTGGAATGCCTGGGCCGACGAGCAGGGATTCAGTGGCTACTCGGCATGGACGCTCGTGCCGTACTACTTCGGTCCCAACTATAACTATGACTTCCTCTGGCTGGGCGGATCGGCAAGTGCCAAGTCGCTCGGCGCGGTGCAGGACACGTGGTTGGCGGAGGGAGGCGAGGTCCAGCAGGAATTTGCGAGGATTTCCAGCTGCAGTATCCATGCAAATTTTGCCGCGCTGCAGTTCAAAGCCCCGGCTGAACGTGAAGATTCGGCGCACGTCGTGATTGCTTTTTCGGACTGCGCCATGAGCGAGGGGACGAACTTCAACGCGATCGGTCCAGCACTTGCCGAGTGGGGGAGCTACCTGGACGAACAAGGCTCGTCGTCGGGCATGTGGGTACTCTTCCCGGCCTACGGCGGCGGCGGTGAGGAATTTGATTTCAAATTCGTCCAGAGCTATGCGAATTACGAGGACCAGGGCGCCGACTGGGATCAGTACAGCGCCAGCGGCTGGCAGAAAGCGGACGAGCTTTTTGCGGGTAAGCTTGACTGTGACTCCTCCCGCGTCTACAGCGCCACGAACAGGCGCATGGCCGAGAGCGACGACTGATAATCCAGGCACGCTCGAGCGGAAGCGGCGAGCAAGGCTCGCCGCTTCTCGTATCGGAGTGGGTTAAACTGTTGTGGTGCAATAAACCCCTGGGGAGTGGGCGATGATCTTGCGCCGGTTCACCGAGCACGTGAAGCAGCAAAACTGGTTTGCGGTTTGGCTTGACCTCGTCGTTGTTGTTGCCGGCATCTACATCGGCCTGCAGGCAGATGCCTGGATGTCGGCACAGAAAGACCGTGAGATCGAGCGGGAATACCTCGAGCGACTGCTCGCCGACATGGACGAGTCGATCGAGGCGCAGCGCAATGACCAACGCATTTTTGACGCGTCCCTTGCCGCGACGGATTACGTTGCCGAGATCCAGCGTGCCGGAACGTTCGATGACGTCGATCCCGATCGACTTATCGTTGGCCTGAACTCGGTGGGATGGATATCTCCGCCGGTCACAAACATGATCACGATCCGGGAGCTGCAGTCGACCGGTAATATTTCGCTGATACGCGACGTGTCGGTTCGAACGGCTATCGGCCGTTTTCAAAGGTCTTACGACGCCGCGGCATTCAGCGCGGAGCACGCTTTGGGATTCATGTTCGCGGCTGCGCCCGAGTTCATGGAGTGGTCGTACCTCGAGCCAAGCGTTCGCGGCGAGCATCATTCCGTGACCGAGGCCGAGGACCCGTCCTTCGGATACGTGCAGCGCCACGACGCCGAACGCATGTTGAAAAATCCGGTCGGCGCAAATATCACGTCCTGGGTCTCGGGATGGGGCAAGTATCACGGTGCGGTCCTGGTGCAGCACCACGATGCAACCATCGAATTTCGGGACCTTTTAAAGGAAAAGCTGGAGAATTGAATGGCCTTCGAACTTGAGCGCTTCATCGACGATTGCCGCGCAGCCGTAAAAAGCGGCGATTCATCGCGTGCAGTACGCGAACTGGTCGAGCGCGCGGTAAGAGAGCCTGCCGCGCTGACGAGCGCATTGGGGACGCCGGAGCGCGGCGAGCTGCAGAGCCTGCATGTCTCGGATGAGCTGACAATACTCAATGTCGTCTGGGCGCCGCGCATGACGTTGATGCCGCACAATCACAACATGTGGGCCGTGATTGGCGTTTACGGCGGGCGTGAAGACAATATTTTCTGGCGTCGCCGCAAGGACGATCCGGCCGGGCGCATCGAGGCGGCCGGCGCAAAGACGATTGGGCCGGGAGATGTGCGTCCATTGGGCCGTGACATCATTCACTCGGTCACTAACCCGACGTCACAATTAACCGCGGCGCTGCACATTTACGGCGGCGACTTCTTCACCGAGGAACGCAGCATGTGGGATCCCCTGAGCCTCGAGGAAGAGCCCTACGACATCGACAAGAACGCGGCGGTTTTTGCAGAGGCTAACGCAAGATTGCCAACGTCATGACGACGCCGGGCGGTGTCGAAATCAGCCTGCAAAACCTGAGTCGCGAGTTTACGGAAGGAACGCGCCAGCACCGCGTGCTCGACCGGGTCAGCGCAGAGTTTCGGCGCGGCGAGACCGTCGCGATACGGGGCCGCAGCGGGTCGGGCAAGTCGACCCTCCTTAACCTGGTCGGTGGCATCGACGCGCCCGACGACGGACAGGTCATCGTTGCGGGTATCGATATTACGCAACTGTCTGAACGCGATCGCACGCTGTTTCGCAGGCGCCATATCGGTTTTGTCTACCAGGCGTTCAATCTCGTACCGACGTTGACCGTGGCCGACAACATTCGGCTCGTGCTCGAGCTCAACGAGGTGCCGGCCCCACAAATCGCCCCGCGAATCGAAATGCTTCTCGAGGCAGTTGGACTTTCGGATCGCGACGGGAGCTACCCTGACGTGCTCTCGGGCGGTGAGCAGCAGCGCGTTGCGATTGCTCGGGCGCTCAGCCACAGGCCGGCCGTGTTGCTGGCTGACGAGCCCACCGGCAACCTTGACGACGCGTCCGCGGAGGATGTGCTCAGACTGCTCGATACGCTGGTACGCCAGGCCGGCGGCACGATGCTGGTTGCGACGCACAGTGCGCGTGTTGCCTCCTTTTGCGATCGCGTGCTCGAACTGCATAACGGCAAGTTCACTTCGACCCCGGGCGAGCCGGCAGCGACGTGATCCCGGTCGTCTACCGCGCAAATTTCAGCTACCTGGTTCGGCATCCGTGGCAGCTTAGCCTGTCGCTGCTCGGAATCAGCATCGGTGTTGCGGTGATCGTCGCTGTCGATCTCGCCAACGACAGTGCCCGGAAGGCTTTCCTTTTATCGATGGATGCCGTTACCGGCGAGGCGACTCACCAGGTGATCGGCGGGCCGCGCGGAATCGAGGAGACGCTCTACACACGGCTGCGCGTCGAACACGGAATTCGCAGCCTGGCGCCGGTCGTTGAGGGCAACGTTACCGTTGACGACGTCTCGCTGCAGGTGCTGGGTGTCGACCTGTTTGCCGAGCAGGAGATGCGCTCGTTTACTCGCCGGTCCACAGTCGCGGAGAACGATGACGCGACAAGATCGCTGTTTCGGACAATGCTTGTCGAGCCGGGCGCCGTCATGATGTCTGTGGCAACGGCGGACACGCTCGGGATTGCCGTCGGCGAACGATTCGATATTTCGGCCGCAGGCCGCCGTCATGGGGCGCTATTGGCCGGGCTCTTCGACGCCGATTCGTCGCAGGGCCTGGACAACCTCGTGACCACCGATATTGCCAACGCGCAGGCCTGGCTCGATGCGCCGGGGCGGCTCTCGCGCATCGATGTGCGCATCGCCGACGGCGACATCGCCTATCGCGAAAAGCTCGAGAGCGTATTGCCGGCTGACACGACGTTACTTGCGGCGGCAGGACGCACGCGCACGACGGCGGAGATGAGCAAGGCGTTCATGACCAATCTCACCGCGATGAGCCTGCTGGCGCTGCTCGTCGGTTTGTTCCTCATCTATAACAGCGTGAGTTTTTCAGTTCTGCAGCGGCGTCGCCTGATTGGAATCCTGCGCGCGTTGGGCATGACGCGGCGGCAGACGTTCACGCTGATTCTGACCGAATCTGCGGGCATAGGTCTTGTCGCCGCCACGGCCGGTGTTGTCGCAGGCGTCTGGCTGGGCGAGCAGCTGCTGGGCCTCGTCGCGCAGTCGATAAACGATTTTTATTTTCGCGTGTCGGTCACCGATATCTCGATCAGCACGGCATCAATCGGCAAAGGCGTGGCGGCCGGTGTCGGCGCGTCGCTGTTTGCGGCGGCCGTGCCTGCCATCGAGGCGGCGTCATACCAGCCACGCCTTGCAATGGTGCGGTCGGTCCTCGAGCAGCATTCGAGGCGGCTCCTGCCAGTGGTGGCATTGACAGGCGCCGGCACGATAGTGGTCGCTGTCTGCGTGTTAGCACTGTCAGGGCGTAGCCTCGTTGCTGGCCTTGCTGCCGTGTTCATGTTGATCCTGGGATTCGCGCTATGCGTACCGCTTGTCGTCAAGATGTCGACCGCACTGCTGGCCCCGTTCGCGGGACTTGCCGGGGGTGTCTGGGCGCGGCTCGCGGTATCGGAGATCGGTGCAAGCCTCAGCCGCACGGGCGTCGCCATCGTGGCGCTTGCCGTTGCAGTTTCGGCAACGATCGGAGTCAGCGTCATGGTAGACAGCTTTCGCCTGTCGGTTGGTGACTGGCTGCAGCAGACGCTGCAGGCCGATGTCTATGCCGGCGTACGCCGCGGCGATATGGATCGGGATCTGATCGCGGATTTTGCTCGTACGCCCGGCGTGGAGGCGATCAGCACGAGCCGGCGTGCCTGGCTCGAGACCCGTGATGGCCGAACGCAGATACTCGCGATCCGGATGGCGCCGGGCAGCTATGCGGGCACCGAGGTCCTCGATGCGGAGCCGGAGGACGTCTGGCCGTCCTTTGATCGGGATGACGTCGTGCTCGTGTCGGAACCCTATGCGTACCGCAACGGGGTGGGTCCGGGTGACGACGTGCGGCTGCGAACAAGAACAGGCGATGAGTTATTCCGGGTCGCCGCGACCTATCAAAGCTACGACCTAAACGCGAGCGCGCTATTGATGAGTCGCGCAACCTATGACCGGCACTTTGATGACGACGGCATCGACTCGATCGGCCTCTACCTTGCCGATGATGCCGATGTTGACGATGTCATCGCGGAACTGGAATCGATCAGTGCGGGCCGGCAGGATCTGCTCATCAATTCGAACGTCAGGATTCGCGAGCTATCCTTAGAGATATTCGATCGGACTTTTGTGATCACCGATGTGCTCTACTGGCTGGCGATCGGCGTCGCATTCATCGGCATTCTGAGCGCGATGCTGGCACTGCAGCTGGAGCGTGCCCGCGACCTGGCGGTGCTGCGGGCGCTCGGCATGACGCCGGGCCAATTGGGCCGCATGATCACTTTGCAGACCAGCGTTATCGGCCTGCTCAGCGGCATCTCGGCAATACCGCTCGGCCTCGTTATGGCCTACGTGCTGATCGAAGTCATCAATCGGCGTGCGTTCGGCTGGCAGATCGACATGGCGATCGCCCCCGGGATACTGGTTTCGGCCGTAGTATTTGCCGTTGCCGCAGCGTTGCTCGCCGGCCTCTATCCTGCCTGGCGCGCTGCGCAGAGTCAGCCGGCGCTCGCGATGCGCGAGGAGTAAGCGATGTCGATCGTCCTGCAGGAATGGCGGAAGTGCATCTTCAAATTGACAGCCGTCTTGCTGGTTGCGTGCGCCGTGCTGGCCGGCACCGCTGCCGGAGAGGATCCGCAGCGCTCGGAGCTGGCGGACCTGCTTGGAGGTAACAGCGACGAGGGCTTCAAAAAAGCGACAGCACCGCGTTCGTTTACGTTTCCAGCGGACCATGGACCGCATCCGGAGTATCGCAACGAATGGTGGTACATGACCGGCAACCTCGATGCCAACGACGGCCGCCGGTTTGGCTTCGAGCTGACGATTTTTCGTTTCTCGCTTGCGCCCGAGGCTTCGGAATCGATCTCGGCCTGGCGGACGAACCAGGTGTACATCGCGCACTTCGCCATGACGGATGCCGGGCGCGGGCGTTTCCATGTCGCGGAACGCTATTCGCGCGGCGCGCTCGGGCTCGCCGGCGCCGCGGCGGACCCCTTCCGGGTGTGGATAGACGACTGGGAAATTGCTGCGGCGGGCGATGGCAGTGCTTCCGAACAATGGCGGCTGCGCGCAAGCGATGCCGAGTTTGCACTCGAGCTGTCGCTTGATGCGTTGAAACCGCCGGTCCTGAACGGTATTGACGGTCTGTCCCAAAAATCGTCCGAACCGGGCAACGCCTCGTATTACTACTCGATCACGCGTTGGCAGGCCCAGGGCAACGTGCAGATCGGCGGCGACGACTACACGGTGTCGGGTCTCGCCTGGCTGGATCGGGAGTGGAGCAGCAGCGCGCTCGGCGCCGACCAACAGGGCTGGGACTGGTTTGCGCTGCAGCTCGCCGACGGCAGCGAGCTGATGTTCTACAACCTGCGAAAAGCCGACGGCTCGCAGGACGAACACAGCGCCGGCACCTGGGTCTCGCCGGATGGCACAGCGCGGCACCTGGATCGCGATGAAATTTCGATCGAAGCTGACGAGACCTGGGCGAGCCCCGAAGGCGGCGCCTATCCGTCTGCCTGGACGATCGAGCTGCCGGGCTACGGGCTGAGTCTGAAAGTTGCCCCTGTCCTGGACGACCAGGAATTATTCACAACGGTGCGGTATTGGGAAGGTGCCGTGGATGTGACGGGTACGCGCGACGGCGCCTCTGTCGATGGGCGCGGTTATGTCGAATTGACCGGTTATGCGAAGTAAATCTCGGTAAACTCTGAAAATATTGACTTTTTCTTCGCCACCCATCCCTAAATGTCAGCAATTCTCGAATTGACCAGCTCCAGACCGACTAAAGGACTATCGATGGACTCCCGTGTCGATGCGTTTTCCGACAAGGCGGAGAACTACCTGAAGTATCGTGCTGGCTATCCCGATTCGCTCTTGGACTTTTTGGCTTCAGAGTGTGGGCTGACTGCCGAGTCAGTCGTTGCAGACCTGGGCTCAGGCACGGGAACACTCACGCGAATGCTGCTTGGCCATGTGAACTCGGTATATGCAGTTGAGCCTAATCCGGATATGCGCGCTGTTGCGGAGCGATTGTTCAGCACAAATGATGGCTTTAAGAGCATCGATGCGACGGCCGAGGCTACAACGCTTCCGGATCGTAGTGTCGATTTCGTCACGGCAGGCCGGGCCCTGCAGTGGTTCGATGTCTCAGCTACCCTGGCGGAGACATCGCGGATCCTGCGGCCGCAGGGCTGGGCTGTGTTCGTCTGGAACCGCCGCAAACAACCGGAAACCGACTTCAACCTTGCGTATAAGGAGTTTTTGACCAGTTTCTGCGGCAATTTCCGCGAGCAGATGGAGAGACGTCGCATTGCAAGAGAGTATTTGGATCGGTCGGGCTACCGATTTAACGCCATTGATTTTCAGCATCAAGTCAATTTGCAACAGCTTAAAGGGCTTGTGCTGTCATTATCTATCTCACCAAATGAGGGGGACCCGGATTTTGAATCAATGGTCAAGCGAATCGAAGAGATGTTCGCGACGCACCAGGTCAACGGTCATGTAACATTTGACTATTCGACCCTTGTTTACGCGAAACGTTTTCTGATTAACCGAGATTGTGGCAGTTGAAATAGCGGAACAGGACGAATGCTTGACGTTAAAACCGGCCATTTCGATACAGAAAGCTATCTGCAACTGAGTAGCAACCGCTTTCGATCACTGACGAACGACTGGGTTGAGCATTCCATTCCAGACAGGTTCCTGCGCCAGGTGGCCGCCAGCCCCGATCATGTGGCACTCGAGACGCAACGCATCGCACTGACCTATCGTGAGTTGAATCTTTTCTCGAACCGTATCGCGAACGAGATTTTACAGCGAAGTCAGTCTGAGCAAGAGGCCGTTTGCCTGCTGCTCGAACATGCGGCCTGTGTTCCCGCAGCGATTCTGGCGATACTCAAAAGCGGCAAATTTTACGTCGCTCTGGATTCGCACTATCCAAGAGACAGGAACACGTACCTCTTTAAAGATTCGGGTGCGAACCTGATCGTGACGAACAATCAAAACCTTTCGCTCGCCA
>JAACFB010000050.1 GCA_009937615.1 Gammaproteobacteria bacterium
ATCGGCGAGCCCTATATCTTCTCATCGGAAGAAACGACGGCTTGCAGGAAAGGCCTGATGAAGCGCGGGCTGTTCGAAAAATGCTGGAACTTTTACCTGGCGAAGTTCGGCCTTACAAACCCGGGTTAATCTCTCAAGGAGACTTGTAATAATGTGCGGTGATTTTGACGATCAGGAACGCATTGACGAAGAGCTGTTCGAACGGTTTATCGAGCAGATAAGTCGCTTCGGCGTGACCGCTGCCGACTCTGCAGCCGGCGCACCGACGCAACTCGATACCGAGGTTGTGCGCGCGGAGTACATGGAACAGCTTTTCAAGGCCGGGCTGACGCGCTGCGTGACCGACGCCGCCAATCTGCCCTTTGGCGAACGCATGGATGCGCTGGCCGGTCAGGCTATCGTATTCGCGAGGCTCGCCGGCTTCCTGACAGCCCAGTTTCCGCCCGAGGCTGACCTGTTCCGAACCGTCATCAGTGCGATCGTGGACGGACACAGCGAACCGAAGGGCCGCCATTAACGGGCGCATGCGGTGAGCAGCGATACATCGGCAGAGCGTGAGGGCTGGTTAGAGCTGCTGAGCAAGAGTTTCGGCCGGTCATTCTGGCTATTTGTCGCCGTGGCGGCCGCCACGGCCGGGATTTGCTACGCCGTGCTTGGGCCGGACGCGTTTGCGAGCGTCGTCGAACGAAATGGCGACCTGATGGCTGACTTGCTGCCGCGCGTTGCCGCGGCACAGGTCGTGGCGGGGTTCGTCTGGGTCCTGCTGCCGCGGGATCGCATGTCACAGTTCATGAAAAACAACCGCGGCAAGCGCGGTCTCGTGCTCGCGACGCTAGCCGGCTCAGTCACCCCCGGTGGCCCGGCGTCGGCGTTTCCCCTGCTTGCGATTCTTGCCGGCACCGGCGCGGATCGCGGCATCCTCGTCGCCTACATCACGAGCTGGGCGCTTCTCGGCATCCAGCGCATCATCGTCTGGGACATTCCGCTGATGGGCATCGATTTCTCGATGCTGCGTCTCCTGATCGGGCTGCCGCTGCCCATCATCGCCGGCATGGTCGCACGACGCCTGCCGTTCTCTGTGACGCTCGAAATAAGCCCGCCACCAGAGGGTGGCCCTCGTTGAACGATCTCGGCGCCCTGATTTTATACGGCGGCGCTCTGGTGCTGGGTGTCGTGGCGCTGGCGCGTCGCGACGCGAGTTTCCGCCGCGGTCTGAGACGCGCACTCGAACAGTCGATCAATCTGTTGCCGCGCATGATTTTTGCGCTGATCGCAGCCGGTTTCATCGTCAAACTGATTCCGACCGAGGTTATCGTGGGCTACCTGGGCGCAGAATCGGGATTCAAAGGCATTCTGATTGGATCGCTGACCGGCCTGATCGTGCCCTCGGGGCCCGCCGTCGCATTCGCGATCGCGGCCGCGTTCGCGCTCGAAGGTGCGTCGGTGCCGGCACTGGTGTCGTTCCTGACCGGCTGGAGTGTTTTCGCGGCGCACCGCGTTCTTATCTTCGAAATACCGCTGCTCGGCGCACATTTCGTCAGGCTGCGGATGCTCTCGGTCACCGCATTGCCGATTATTGCCGGGACCGCTGCCATGCTCATCACCAGCTTTTGAGACGGGACCTGCGGCCGTTACACGGGAAATAATTCTTTACGCGGCCTTAGGCTATAATCAATTCCTTAATCGGCGTCGGCCGATTGTTCAATTCTTCAGGAGTAATAACTTTGAACGACACAAATCCAAAGGATTCAGAATCCGAGGGCACTGAAGTCACCTGGGAAAGGTGGCAGAAGAAACGGACCTTTGTCCGCGCTTTGGAGGGAACTTACGGCGAACTCAAGGAAGAATTATTTTCCCAGCCGAGGATTTACCACACGCGTGACATGAAGTGGAAAGGCGGTCCGCAGAACTTCGGCAAGAAAGTGATCAACCCTCAGGCTGTGCGTATCGCCCAGTCGATCGAAACTCATGTCGACGCCTATGCGCCGGGCGGCCACGGCCAGAAACACGGTCATATGAACAGCGCCGTGTTCTTTGTGCTCAAAGGGAAAGGGCACGACGTTCACGACGGGCGTCGTATCGACTGGGAGGCTGGCGATGCGCTGATCGTGGAGAACGGCTGCGTGCATCAACACTTTTCCGATGATCCGGATGACGAGTCGATTGTTCTTATCATGAAGGCGAAGCCGCTGTTCCTCTTCATGCACCTGATCTTCCAGAAGATGGTCGAGTACCCGCCGAAAGAGCCGGTACCCGGACACGAAGACTACGCGCCGCCGGCATCGCTTTGATGTCCGCGACACTGACGCGAGACTAACGAGGAACAAAATGGACAGTACTACATCATTATCATTCGCAGACGAGACTGAAAGGCAGAGAGCCAAGACCGATGTCACCGCGGATTTTTACGCCCAGGCGCTCGAGGCTTCTAAACAGTTCCGCAAGGACTACAAGACCCGCAAGAATGTCGTGAAATCGCATGAAATGCCGATGGAGCGGACCGCTGACGGCCTTATCAAGCACATCATCAACGAGGGCATGAATACGACGGAGTGCTGCATCGATATCTATATGCAGTTCCTGGAACCCAATGCCTCCACGGGCACGAGCCGGCACTTGACTGAAGAAGTGGCGTTCGTCGTCGAGGGTACCGGCTATGACCTGCATTGGGACGTCAAATTCCACTGTGCCGATGAGTTCATCTGGGAATGGGATTCAGAGCCCAAGAAATTTGAGTGGGGTCCCGGCGACTTCATCTACATTCCGCCCTACTGCGCGCACAAACGATTCAACTCAGACCCGAACAGCGAGGCGCGAGTGGTCGTTGTCAACAGCCGCATGATGAAAGCGATTGGATTCGACTGGTTCGACCAGCTCGAGCCCGCCAAGGGATTTGAAGACCTCTGGGTTCCACCCGAGGACTGAGTTGCCGGCGAGATTGAAGTCAGAGGCCTGAATCATGCGTAGAACCGTTGTCGCTTCCTTTGCCGTCGTGCTGCTCGCCGCCTGCTCGCAGGATACGGGAAACGGTGACGACAGCGATTTCTATCAGGGCAAGACGATTTCCTACATCGTCGCAACCGACCCTGGCGGCGGCTACGATTCTTACGCGAGGCTGATCGGCGGCTATCTTCAGAAGTATATGCCGGTCGACAATGTCGTCATCAAGAATACGCCGGGCGCCGGTCATCTCGTCGGGGCAAACACGTTGCACCGCTCGAAGCCCAATGGCCTGACGATCGGGACCTTTAACATAGGCCTGATATACGGGCAGCTTCTTGGCAAAGCCGGCATGGCCTTCGACCTCAGGGACCTGGCGTGGGTCGGCAAGGCTGCAGGGGAGCCGCGATCGATCGTTGTTTCCAATAATTGCGTAATACAGAGTATCGACGATCTAATCGCCGCCGAAGAGCCCGTCAAATTTGGCTCGGCCGGTCTCGGGTCGGCGTCCTGGAGCGACATGATGCTGCTCGCCGATGCCCTGGAGCTGAAGGTCGAGATCGTGCCGGGCTTCGAGGGCAACGAGGGCGAGATGTCGATGATGCGCGGCGAGATCTGCGCGATCATGGGTTCGACGAGTTCATTCAAGAATTTCCTCGATTCGGGTTACGGCCACCTGATCCTCACAGTCGGCGGTGAATTGGAAGGCGTGCCCAACGCTGTAGATGTAGCCCAAACCGAGCGCGCAAAACGGCTTGTAGCGATCGTCGACGCATTGGCCAAGCTGGGTCGGATCACTGCCGCGCCGCCAGGGACGCCACCGGCCCGGCTGGAAGCGCTTCGTGCCGCCTACAAAGCATCGCTCGAGGACCCACAGCTGCGCGCCGAGGCTGCGAGGCTGGGCCTGCCGATAGACCCGGCCTACGGCGAAGAGGTCGAGCAACTCGTTATTGGCGCACTCGACCAGACGCCGGAAACAATCGCGATGATCAAAAAAGCGATCGACGGCACAGAATAATAAGACGCTCGCTCGCCCGGCTTTAGCCGGGTCGGGCCAGGCTCATTGTCCACACGACCGGAGAGGGGACTGAATTGGACTTTGGCGGAATTTTTGACGCGCTGCTGACGATCGTCGGATCGCCCTATCACCTGTTCCTGCTCGCGATCGCCGTGCCCATCGGCATGTTTTTCGGCGCGATACCCGGCCTCGGCGGCAAACTGGGCATAGTCCTCGTTATTCCGTTCGTATTCGGCATGGACGCGGTGGCGGGCGCTTTGTTCCTGATCGCAATGCACTCCGTCGTGCACACGGGCGGCTCGGTGCCGAGCATTTTGTTCGGCGTGCCGGGCACAGGCCCGGATGCCGCGACGATCGTCGATGGTTTGCCCATGACGAAAAACGGCGAGGCTGGTCGCGCACTTGGCGCAGCGTTTGGTGCGTCGGGCGTGGGCGGCGTGATCGGCGGCCTGTTTCTGCTCGCATTGTTGCCGCTGCTGCAGCCCATCGTGCTGGCATTCAGCCCGGCAGAGTTTTTTCTGCTGGCGCTGTTCGGCATTACGCTAATCGCGATGCTGTCGGGCGATTCTCTCGTGAAAGGCATGATGGTCGGGTTTTTCGGCTTGATGATGGCTTTCGTCAAGCTGGATCCGCAGACCGGTATCGAACGCTACACGTTTGGCCAACTGTTCCTCTGGGACGGAATCGACATCATTGCCGCCGTGCTCGGTATCTTCGCAATTCCTGAAATGATCGCACTCGGGGCGGCCGGCGGCTCGATGGCCGGCGGTTCGAAAATCAATGCCAGTTACGGCCTGGCGGGTGTCCTGCGCGGTATCGGCGACGTATTCAGGCACTGGACGTTGACTATTCGCACGTCCCTCATCGGCGCGTTCATCGGCATGATTCCGGGCCTCGGCGGCGATGCGGCATCATGGATTTGTTATGGCCATGCGGCCCAATCGTCGAAGACGCCGGAGCGTTTCGGCAAAGGCGCCGTCGAGGGCGTTATCGCACCGGAGACCGCCAATAATTCCAAGGAGGGCGGCTCGCTGCTGCCCACGCTCTTCTTCGCGGTGCCCGGCTCGTCCGGCATGGCCATCCTGCTCGGCGCCTTCATCATGCTGGGCATACAGCCGGGACCCGCGCTGGCATTACCCGAGAACATGGACATTGTCTGGGTCCTGATCTGGGGCCTGATGCTGGCCAACATCCTCGCCGTGATCATGTTCATCGTCGTCGCGCCGGGCCTGGGCTATCTCAGCTACGTTCGCGGCAACCTGCTGATTCCGTTCGTGCTCGCCCTGACGTTTCTCGGCGCGTACCTCGCCATCCGTTCGTGGGAAAACATGGCGCTATTGATGGCGCTCGGCGTGCTCGGCTATTTCTTAAAGAAGTACCATTGGCCACGGCCGCCGTTTGTCATCGGCCTGATCCTGGGCCCGATCGCCGAGGACTCGTTCCACAAGGCGATGGCGCTGTGGGGCCCTGCGTTCCTGCTGCGTCCCGGAGCCCTGGTCATGATTGGCCTGATCGTCCTGACGATCGGCATTTATGTATACCGGCTGGTCAGGCACAAGGACGCGCCGGAATGGATGCACGAAGATGACGATTAACGCAATTTTGAATGGCCGCGTCGCGACGGCACTTGTCATGCTGCTGATCTTTCTGAGCATGAGCCTGCTGGCGCTCGGCTTTACCGAGAAAGCGAGGCTCATGCCGCTGTTGATCGGCATACCGGGCACGTTGCTCGGCATCGTCGAGCTCATCAACGAAATGCGTGCCTCGGCCAAGCAGGCGGCGAGTGGTGACAACAGCAATGACGTGACTAAAGCGGAGCGCGCGATGCTCGGCTGGGTCTTCGTGTTCTTTGTCGGCATCCTGTGCTTCGGTTTCGTTTACGCCGCCCCGCTGCTGGTCTTGGCCTTCATGCTTGCGGGCAAAAAGGAGTCGCTGACAGTCGGGCTGATCAGCGCTGCGGGCACGTTTGTCGTGCTTTACGTTTTCTTCGAGAACGTCATGGAGATACCGCTCTTCCAGGGACTCATAATTGAACGACTGCTCGGCTGAATCCGGGCCAAGGTGGGACTGCAATGAACAAGACATTCACGATCACTGTCGACGGCGTCGAGCACACGCTTTCCGCCGACCCGACAATGCCCTTGCTGTACGCACTGCGCAACGACCTCGGCAAGAAGGGGCCGAAGTTCGGCTGCGGTCTCGCCCAGTGCGGCGCCTGTACGGTCATCCACGAGGGTACCGCTGTTCGCTCTTGCGTATTCCCGGTGGCGGCGGTAACCGGCAACGTGCGAACGCTTGATGGTCTCGGCACGGCCGACAACCCGCACCCCGTGCAGCAGGCTTTTATCGAAGAGGAAGCCGGCCAGTGTGAATACTGCATTGGCGGCTGGATCATGACGGCGACAGCGTTGCTCGAAAAAGACCCGGACCGGAGCGACAGTGAAATCCGTGAGGCGCTTGCGGGACTTAAGTGCCGCTGCGGCACGCACATGGCAATCCTTCGCGCGATCAAGCGCGCCGCCGGGCAAATGAGGTCATAAGCAATGACGACTAAGCACTTACAGGATAAAGATGGCCTGGTCTCAGTCACGCGACGGGACCTCCTCAAAGGAACCTCCGCCCTGATCATAGGCGTCGCGGTTCCGCCCCTCGCGACGATTTCCTCGGCCACAGCCGAAGCGAGTGTCGTGACCCGGACGTTGAACCCCGCTCAGCTGGATACCTGGCTGGCCATCGCCGCCGACGGCCGCGTGACGGGTTACTGGGGCAAAATGGACATGGGCCAGGGGGTCGACACGGCAATCGCGCAGATCATCGCCGAAGAGCTCGATATCGATGTCGATATCGTCGATATCATTGCCGGCGACTCCGCGCTCTGCGCGGACCAGGGCGGTGCAAGCGGTTCGACGGGCGTTAATCTCTCCGGCGCGGCGTTTCGGGCGGCAGCAGCGGAAGCCCGGCTCGTGCTGCTCGAGAAGGGGTCGGTCGAACTGGGCGTGCCGCTCGAACAACTGACCGTCAGCGACGGCGTCGTGCATCGAATCGGCGATCGGACGCAGGCGATTAGTTATGCCGAACTTGTCGCGGACCGCATGTTCAACGAGCCGATCAGCTGGAACGGCCGTTATGGCAACAGCCTTGCGCTCGAGGGCCGCGCGAAGCCAAAAGATCCGCAGGACTATCGCGTCGTGGGCACTTCGGTCCGGCGCAAGGACATCGCCGGCAAGATCCTAGCAACCACGGAGTTCCTGCACGACGTTCGCGTACCCGGAATGCTCCACGGCCGAATGGTCCGTCCCGACGTGGCCGGCGCACGCGTTGTAAGCGTCGACGAGGCGTCAGTCGAACACATACCGGACGTGCAGGTGGTCGTCGAAAACGATTTCGTCGGCGTTGTCGCGCCAAGCGAGTGGGATGCGATTCGAGCCTCGAAACAGCTCAAAGTCGAGTGGGACGACGGGGATTCCGGTTTTCCAACGACGTCTGACGAGCTATTCGACTGGATCCGCGCCGCCGAACCCGGCGAGTCCGTCGTCGAGGAAAATATCGGCAATGTCGACGCTGCCTTCGACGGCGCCGCGAGAACGATCGTCGCGGAGTTCGAATGGCCGTTCCAGAGCCATGCGCGCATGGCGGGCGCTGCGTCGGTCGCTGATGTGCGCGACGACGCAATTGTCGTCTGGACTGATTCGCAAAAACCCTACGACACCGGCAAGGGCGCCAAGGTACTGCTCGAAACGCCGATCAATGGCCGGCGCAAGAATGCGCCGGACTACAGCGTGCGCAGTATCTGGAAACCGGGCCCCGGATCTTATGGCCGCTCGGATGCCGGTGACGGCGCTATGGACGCGGTTCTGCTGTCGGAGGCCGTGGGCGCACCCGTAAGAGTGCAGTGGATGCGAAACGAGGGCCACGCCTGGGATCCCAAGGGCCCCGCGTCTGTCGTGACCTGCCGCGCCGCGATTGATGGCAGCGGTAACGTGGCAGGCTACCACTTTCACATCAAGGGCTTTTCGCGCGCGGACCAGAATTCGCGCGAGAACGCGCCGAGTGAAGTGCTCGCCGGGCACCTGATCGGGCATTCGAATACGCCCGAGTGGCGCATGCAGACCCCGGCCGAGTCGTACGGCTTTCCGAACAAACGCTACAGCTGGGACGCCCTTGCGCCGCTGCGCCAGCAGGCTTCGCCGCTGCGCACCGCGCACTTCCGTGACCCATACGGCCCCGAGGTGCACTTCGCCTCCGAGTCGTTCATCGACGAAATGGCCTTTGCAACCGAGACCGACCCGCTCGAGTTCCGCCTCGGGCTGGTCACCGACCCGCGCGACGCCGCGGTCCTCGAGGCGGCCGCTGACCTGGCCGGCTGGGAACCTCACGCGTCGGCACGACGCCGGCGCGACGCGAATGGCAACTACGTTGGCCACGGCATCGCGTATGCGACGCGCAACGGCTCGGTGAACGCCCTGGTCGCCGAGGTGGAGGTCGATCCGAATACCGGCCGCCTTTGGGTCCGGCGCATGTTTGTTGGCGCGGATCACGGGCTGATCATCAACCCGTTCACGCTCGACCGGGTCATCGAGGGCAATCTTATCCAGGCGACGAGCCGGACCTTGTTCGAAGAAGTGAAATTCAACCGGAAAATGGTCGAAATCTCCGACTGGGTGTCGTATCCGATCCTTGAAGCAGCCGACGCGCCGCTCGAGATCAAGATTCGAAAAATCAACCGGCCGGAGCTCGATCCCAGGGGCGCCGGCGAACCGACGACACGTGTCGTACCGGCCGCCATCGCAAACGCGTTTTTCGACGCGACGGGCGTGCGAGTGCGTCGCGCGCCGTTCACGCGCGAGCGGGTCAAGGCCGCACTGCAATCGGCCTGAGCCAGATCGACATTGGGGGAATAAAGATGTCCGAGAAGGATAAGAGCGACCGCGTTAATCGACGAGAATTTCTGTCATCGGCCGCTGCAGCGAGCGTTGCGGCGGCGGCGCTGACGGGCGGCAGCCGGGCCTCCGCGCAGGACGCAGCGTCGGGCACTTCGCCGCAACCCCCGTCCGAAGCCGAACTGGCGATGGAGTACGACGACCCCGCCGGCTACAGCGCGGAGCAGATAGACGACTACTTCGTCGAGCGGCCCGGTTCCGATTTCATGGTCGACGTCATCAAGAGCCTCGACATCGAGTACATCACGACCAACCCGGGTTCGAGTTTTCGCGGCATTCACGAGTCGATCGTCAATTACGGCGGCAACCGGCAGCCCGAGTTGCTCACCTGCCCGCACGAGGAGCAGGCGGTTGCGATGGGGCACGGTTATGCCAAGGTCGCGGGCAAACCACTGGCCATGCTTGCGCACGGCACTGTCGGATTCCAGCATGCCTCCATGGCTGTCTATAACGCCTGGTGCGATCGCGTGCCGATCGTCATCCTCGGCGGCAATCACTACGATGCGACGGAGCGTCGCGCCGGCGTGGAATGGGCACACTCGGCCCAGGACGCGGCCACGGTCGTCAAGGACTACATCAAGTGGGACGATACACCGCATTCACTGGCGCATTTCGCCGAATCGATGATGCGCGCCTACAAGATTGCGATGACGCCACCCATGGGCCCGGTCGTCATCATGATCGATGGTCACCTGCAGGAAGCCGACATCGGGGACAAGGCGTTCAACATTCCGAGGATGTCACCGACGCAGGCACCCGTCGGCAACATGCAGGCCGTTGAAGAGGCCGCACGCTGGCTCGTCGAGGCCGAGGCGCCCGTGATAGCCGCCGACCGCGCAGTGCACAGCCAGGCCGGCATGGACCAGCTCGTCGCGCTGGCCGAAGCTCTCGAGGCACCCGTCGTTAACCTGCGAGGGCGCCTCAACTTTCCGAATACGCATCCGCTCTGGCAGTCCAGCGGCGAGTTCGCCCGGGCCGATGTCATACTCGGTCTCGAGGTCAACGACCCCTGGTCCCTTGTCAACCGAATACCGGATCGTGCACATCGGGTTGCGCAAAGACGCGCGCGTGCCGACGCCCGCGTAATCACCATCGGCGTGCAGGACTTGTTCATGAAGTCCAACTACCAGGACTTCCAGCGCTATTTCGCAGCCGATCTGTCCATAGCCGGCGACGCACAGGCAACGCTTCCCGCGCTCACCGAGGCCGTTCAGAGGCTGATGTCGCGATCCAGGCGAAGGCAAAATTCCGATCGCCGCAAGCGCTGGGAAGAAAGTCACGCAAAACGGCGCGCGGCATCGCTCGATGCAGCGCGCTACGCATGGGAGGCGAGCCCGGTCAGTACAGCGCGCATCTACATGGAGCTGTGGCAACTGGTCAAGGATCGCGACTGGGCCATGGTCTCGGAAGATCGGCAGCAAAGCCAGTGGGCCCGCCGGCTTTGGCCGTTGGAAAAGACCTACCAGTTCATCGGCGGCTCGGGCGGCGCCGGCGTCGGTTATGGCGCACCGGCCGCGGTCGGCGCGGCGCTTGCGCATCGTGCCGAAGGCAGGCTGCCGATCAACATCCAGCGGGATGGCGACATGATGTACGTGCCGGGCACCTTCTGGACAGCCGCGCATCACGGAATTCCGCTGCTGACGATCACGCACAATAACCGCGGCTATCACCAGGAATTCATGCATCTGCAGCGCATGGCGTCGCGGCGCCGGCGCGGACTCGAAGGCAGCTCGCACATCGGTAACACGCTGACAGACCCGGAACCGAATCTCGCGAAGATCGCCGCGGGAATGGGCTGCTGGTCAACCGGACCGATCACCGATCCGAATGAGGTGGCTCCGGCGATCAGGCGCGCACTCGATGTGATCGACAATAATGAACCGGCGTTTATCGACGTCGTGTGCCAGCCGCGTTAGAAGGAGCATCAGCGATGACTATCTCAGCCCGCCTTGATCGCTGTCTCTTGGCAACGTGCCTGGCCTTCATTTCGCTCTCAGCCGATGCGGAGCGACACGATCAGTCGGCCGATGCAGGACAGGAACTTTTCCTGCGATACCAGTGCTGGCAGTGTCACGGTTACGAAGGTCAGGGGGGCGGGGCGGCGCGTGTCGCACCGACACAGTACCCGTACGAGGCCTTCGTGCGCTTTGTTCGCTATCCGAACATCATGCCGGCGTACACAACCGAATTGCTGAGCGACGACGAGCTCCGTTCGATCTATGAGTACCTGCGCTCCATCCCCGAGCCGCCGCCCATCGAAGACATCCCGGCTCTAAACGACCTCTGAGCCCGGCACGATCATTCCCGTCGTGTCGCCACGCCGTGACAGCGGGGATACAGCCGCCATGCCCATCGACATAGGCAATGTGCTCCGTCGTCATCGAGTTGCGGAGGAACAGCAGCCTGTTGCTGCCGACAACGCCAGCCGTCTGCTGAAGCGCTTCAGCAATATCAGGAACCGCTCTTACGTCTCCCGACTGGTAGGCTGATATGTCCCACTGCAGCCGCCCTAACTGGTCCTCAACATACTGTTTCAGAGCATAGCGAGACGCGATATTGACCGTGGCGAGAATAGTAACGACAAGAAACGTTACTAAAAGAAATACGCTGAATGATCGTTTGCCGAGAATACGGGCAAGATAAACATTCAGATTCGTCAGCTCCGCTCCTGCCCTGCCGCAACATCTCTCGTGCGTATCACGCTTTGCAGGGTGCCAATGCCATACAAAGCTGCGCCATAGACTTCAAAGCCGCCGGCCCTGCACGGGGAACCGGCGGACCTGCGCGATCCTGCTGGTCGCCAACCCTGTCGCCGCGAGACTTCGATAAAAGACGTGCGTTGGACCCTTTCATTTCTCAAATTGCGCCTGTCGAACGCGACCAAGGCGCAGCCTTAGACTTCACGGTAATCCAATAGGCCCGCCGTTCAATCGAAACCAACGCAACCATTTCTCTTAAAACAATTCTTTCCATCGAACATCGGCTTTCATTCTATGAATGCATGCAGCAACGACGTAAACTTTCACAATCTGCCAGGGTCGGTTGATCCGGCTTCAGGGATTGCTCCAAACATTGATTTAGCGGGTATCGAATCGGCAGATTAGACGAATCGCTAACTCGTATCGCAAATTCTTGCTGCCGATATTACTGTCCTGACATGCAACGACCGGCTCTGCCTTTTGCCACCTGAAGTTTGGCTACGCCAGCATACACGGTAAACAATGCACGACGCTTTACGAGAGGTTTGACTGATGACATCGTGTTTACGGCAGTGCGCGCGCGTGCTGATCCCGGCATGGCTGACCGGCTTATCCGTTGCGGGATTTGCGCAAGAGAGTCTGCCGGTGTCGCAACCTGCGAACGATTCGGCGCCGCCTGCCGCGGAGGAGCGTAATGATAGCCTCGTCAATTATCCGGCCGAGTTTTTCACCCGCTACCAACCCAAGACGGCGCTCGATATCGTAAATCGCGTTCCTGGTTTCACGCTTGATGACGGCGGCGACAAGCGCGGGTTTGGCGGCGCTGCCGGCAATGTCCTGATAAATGACCGCCGGCCCAGCACCAAGCAGGATTCTCCGTCCGCGATACTCAACCGCATTTCCGCGGAACAGGTCGAACGGGTTGAACTGATTCGCGTTCGCGTCCGCGATATCGATCTTCAGGGCTATCCGGAGGTCATCAACGTCAGGCTCCGCGCCGATGCGCCAGCGACCATTCGCTGGGAAGTCTACTTTCGATACAACTTCGACCAGGGACTGACGCCGTTTGCGGGAATTTCCTTTTCCGATCGCTGGAAAGATATCGAATACAACGTCGGCTTCGACGCGCGATACTCGCGATTCGGCGATCCGGGCGCGATCGAAACCTTCGATCCCGACGGCGTCCTTACCGAGGTGCGCGTTGACGAAGATCACGCCGAAGGTCCCGACTTCAATGGCTATCTCAATGCTGCCACGTGGCTGGGTCGCAACTTCGTGCGCCTCAATTCGAGGATTAACAGCGAGAATCGCGACATTCTCTTGCAGTCGACGACCACGCCGCAGGTTCCCGGCGAACTGCCGAGTCAGGAAATCATCGCGACGGTGCGAGACAACAAGCGGCTTGAGATCGGCCTCGACGGCGAACGCATACTGTCGTCGGATCTGCTCGGCAAAGCGATCATCCTGTATTCACTGCTCGAGCAGGAGCCATCATCGTCACAGCAGGACCTCGACTCCGACGGGCAGCAGACCCGGTTTCGCCTCGAAGACGAGAGCGCGACCAAATCCGAACTGATTACCCGGTTCGAACTCAATTGGGCCGGCCTCGATGACCATGCGATACAGGTCAATCTGGAGCGAGCCTTTAATGTCCTGGATAACGAACAGGTATTTACGGACGACACGGGCGACGGCCCCGTTGTCATCGAGATCCCTGGCGGCAACGTCCGGGTCGAAGAAGAGCGCTGGAATTTCGTTGCCCAGGACACCTGGACTCTCGGCGACTTCAGCCTCGACTACGGCCTTGGCTACGAGCGCTCGACGATCACGCAGACCGGCGATGCGAACCAGGAGCGCACGTTCTCATTCATCAAGCCGCGTGCAATCCTGACCTACTCGCCACGGCAGGGACAGCAAACCCGGCTTCGTGCGGAACGAGAGGTCTCTCAGCTCGATTTTGACGACTTTGTCAGCGCGGCCGTGTTCGAAGACGATGACATTGCGCTGGGCAATCCGGATCTGCGGCCCGACAACACCTGGATTCTGGAACTGTCTCACGAACGACGATTCGGAGATGTCGCCGTGGTCAAAGGCACGGTTTTTCATAACTGGGTCGAGGATACTCTGGACTTCCTGCCCCTGACGCCGACGTTCGAAGTAAACGGCAACATCGGCGATGCACGGCGATGGGGAGTGATACTCGAGACGACCCTGCCGGTCTTCCCGGCGAGGCTAGAAAATGCACGGCTCGATTTCAAGGCCCGCTGGCAGGATTCAACCGTCGTCGATCCGGTAACCGGTGATGACCGAGTGCTATCCGGTGAAGGCGGATTCAGGGACGACATGGCGTTCCTCAACGAAAATCGCTATGCGTTCGACGTCAAGTTTCGCCAGGACCTCGAATCACAGAAAGTATCCTGGGGCCTCGGTCTCGGCTGGCGCGCGGATCGACCGTTATTTAAAGCCGATGAGCTGGATGTCTTTGACGAGGACTATCAGGCCACGGCTTTCATTCAGACAACCCGCTGGCTTGGCATGAGGATCAGCCTGGAAGGTGAGAACATGCTGGACAGCGTATTCTACCGCGATCGCACCATCTTCGAGGGTGAACGCAGCCTGACACCGGTAAAGCGCCGCGAAATTCGTGAAGGGACGAATGGCGTGCGTATCTGGCTGCGAATGAGCGGCACATTCTGAGGAGCAAATGCATACCCCTGCCCTGGCTGATGATTTGGTAGAACGGACTATGGTGCAGTGAAGTCGATTTGTCCGATCACGGTATTGGCCTGGTCAATCGCCGGCTCATGCCTGACTGCCGGTCCCGGGATGGCCGAGCAGCATTTGTCGGCGGCACAGCAGGCGATGAACGCAGCTGAGCGCAACCAGGTCCATGCGCCCTGGGATCCGAACGACATGGAAAAACTCAGCAAGGAGATGGGCCTGATCCGGCCCGGCGCGAAAACACCGTATCCGACCGCGAGACTCCCTGATTATCTGAAGACGCCCGAGTCTGTTGAGGAGCTGATGCCGCAGCCTCGCTACGCGGTGCAGCAAAAAGGGGGCCGCACGCCGCTGGGTTTGGCAGGACCCGGCGACATCGATCTGATCCCGATTCTTTGCATTGACCCACCTGACGACAATCCGGCCCGCTGACAGGCCGCAACGGGGATGTACCATGCCAACCGATGATCAACCGCTAATCGAACTACCGCCATCAACGATCGGTCGCCGCGAACTCCTGAAAGCCGGCGCTGCTGTCTCTGTCGGATCTTTATTCGCGGGCGGTCCGAGCCGCGCGAGTGCCGATGCAGCTCGAACGATCGAGCTGCCGGGCGCCGACGAGCTTGTGCCCGAAAATATGCCCAAAGGCTTTTCGAAGAACGAAATGGAGCGGCGCTTTAAAAAACTGCGTGCGTGGATGAATCGGGAGAAGTTCGACTGCCTGATCATACCTCGTCGCCCTGACGGCAATGCCGATGTCAAATGGGTCTCCGAAAGCAACGCCAACTGGGCAGTATTTCCGGCGGATGGCACGCCAACACTGATTTTTCGGGGCGGCGACGATAGCCGATCGGTTGAGGAAAACTCCCCTGTCGAGTTCGACCTTCGCGTCAGCCGTTTCAAGCGCTCCCAAGTCATCATCGATCGACTCAGAGAACTCGGCATGGAGCGCGCACGAATCGGCGTCGGCAACCTTTCGGGGCAAATGCGCAACGATGAAGGCGGCGTCAGCTATATCACGATGACCAACGTGATGAACGCTTTTCCGAAAGCGACCTTCGAGTCTGCAGTGCCCTTGCTGATGGAGGTGAAGCTCGAACGCGGGCCGGAGGAGATTGAGGTCCTGCGCCTCGCGAGCAGGGTCAGCGAACTCGCCATCAGGGCAATCGTTGAAACCGCGGCTCCGGGTGTCGTGCAGCGCGATGTCTGGTTTGAGGTTTTCAAAACGCTGCTCAATGCGTCGGGCGAGGAACCGCAGAGATTGTCGATTCGCGGCGGCGGCGAAGGCAATACGGCGGGCGGGCGCCCGCTTGACGAGCGCTTCGTTGCAGGACAGATTTGCAGCCAGGAGCTGGCCGCCCAGGTCCTGGGCTACGCATCGCAGGTCAACCAGACGATCTGCGTCGGCACGCCCGCACCGGCGCACTGGGAGTCGGCAATGAAATACTGTATCGAGGTGTTTCATGCCCTCGTCGACGCGGCCAGGCCGGGGCTTAGCTTTCAGGAATACAGCGAGATCTACCAGAAAAAGGTGGAGGAGCGTGGTACCGCCTACTGGGGCGTGGTATTCCACACGGGCGGCGCATCCGGCGACGGTCCACGCATGGGCCCGAACCGGCCTGACGAGAACGGCGACCTCGTCATCAAGCCCGGCATGGTATTCACGATCAAACCGCGATTCGCCATCCAAGGTGTCGAGACACCGTCGGCGCAGTATGGCAGTCCGGTGCTGATCACCGACACCGGCGCTGAACAGCTCGGCGTGCGCACGCCCGAGGTGATCACGCTCGGAACGTAAGGCCTACTCGACCCGAAAAGCCTTTCTCCGCCGCTGTTTTACCAGCAACAGCAACGCGACCGTAGCGCCGATCAGTGCCGCAACAAATACCCACAGCCTTTTCGGCCGCGTCTCGGGTCCGGGTATCTTGGCCGATACGTCCGCAGGCGCGTCCGTTTCCCCGGAACCGCTGTCGTGCTCCCTGGCCGGATACTTCGTGACCAGTTCGCCATTCTCGACAGTCAGGTATGGCGCCGAGTAATTGACCTCGTCGCCCGCCAGCGCGGGCAATGACGTGACGAACAATACCAATGCCGGTATCGCACCGGCTGATAGCGCGCTGCGCATGCCAGGATATCCGGCTACAGATCCGGTGACTCATAGGCGACCCTGCCGCCAACGAGCGTCATCACGGGTTTCAATTCAGCCAGTCTCTCGATCGGCACGTCCATGATATTGCCGTTGAAAACGACGAGGTCGGCGAGCTTGCCGGGCTCGATCGATCCGAGCGTATCGCTCGCCCCGATAAACCGGGCCGGCCAGCGCGTCAACGCGAGAAATGCAGCTTCTCGATCCAGCGCCTCCTGCGGCGCGACGACATCGCCGTGTTTGGACAGGCGCGTTACTGCCAGTTGCATAAACCAGGTCGGGTAGTCTTCGTCATCCTCCGGCTCGGTACCCTCGATGTGAAACGGAATGCCGTTGTCCAAAAGGGTGCGCAGCGGTGCCATTCGCTCCAGCCCTTCGCGGCCATACTGGGCCTCGATCACTTTACTGATTCCGAGCGGGCGCGCATCACGCTGATTGATCCCGGTACGCAGCGTGACTCCGAACCGGATGATGTCCCGTACCTCGGGATTTTCCTTGTAATAGTCGATGACATCGGACAACCAGTCGATATTGTGATCGAAGCCCTGGGGCCGCCAGAGTTCCTTGACATAGAGATTGTCCTGCCGTTCCGCGGCAGCGACATTTTGAATCGCCAGGCGGATAGCTTCACTGCCCATATTGTGCACGCCCGTAACGTTCCAGCCGTGCTGACGGGCGAGCATTACATTGTGATAGTCAGTCTGTGTCTGCTGTTTTTCGCTCAGGTCGCCCTGCCCCAACCCTGTGAACCACTCGGCCGTCCAGCGATTAAAACCGTGCGCGTTCGGACTTAATTCGGGAATAACCGTCGTCTTGGGCTCAATCGTCAACAGGCTGGCGGCGGCATCGGGCGATCCTGAATGCGGCCCGACGGACGCGCCAACGATAGTCACCATCGGGCCTCTCTCGTCTGTCAGGGAAAAGTCGACAAGATTGCCGATGCGTTTCAGGTACTTTTCTCCTTCCGGGTTTTGCCGCAGAAAGTCGAGTCCGGGGTAAACCCTTACGGCGAGCTTGCGGCCGTCATCCTCATGGAACAGCCGGTTCAGGACTGTCATCGTCGCGGCACTCATGTGCCCGGTCGCAACCGTCACCCCGTGGCGAGCGTATTTTGCGAGCGTTTCGACAGCCCCGGGAATTGCGACCTCGTCGAACCATTGCGCATCCGGCCAGGGACGAACTTCACGCCCCACGAACCCGGCCAGCTGCGCCCCTGCCCGGCCCGTGAAATTGCCGTTCTCGTCCCGGTCCAGATGAAAGTGGTCGGCTGGAAATCCTTTCGCGAGCGCCAGCTCGATCATCGCCGTATTGACGAGACTGTAGCTGCTGTCGAGATAGACGGCGATCGGCGTCTCCGGCGCCACTTCGTCGAGCGTTGATATATCCCAGGACTTCATCGCGATGCTGGCCCAGGAATCGCTCAGATTGAAAAACATGGGCGAGCCCGCAGCACCCTCCTGCCCGACAATGAATGACAGCGTCGCCAATGCCTGGTCAATACTTTCGCCGCCCAAATGAGGGTGGGTGAACCCGTTCCACTGACTGTCCTTCAGGATATCGCCGGCGGGCACCGCGTTATCACCGTCACTGTAGATAAAGCCCGGAGTCAGAGAACGGCCCTGAAGATCGACGCGTCGCGTGTTCGGCCCGGCAAGTTTCAGGATTCTGTCGCTGGTGCCAACTGCAAGAATCTTCTCGTCGCGAACGGCGGCGGCCTCGGCCACTGAAAACGACCGATCTGCGTCTGCCGTCAACACCTGCCCTCCGTAAAACACGAAATCAGCGTAGTTGATCAGCTCCTCCGGCACGCCGGCAGTCTGGGCCTGTGCCAGCATGGGCACCAGTGCCACCAGCCAGGCCGAGCACGACAGGCGTGTTGCAGTCAAAAATCTGCGGCTATTGCCACGATCGGTTCGAATTCGCATGGTCTCTCGCTCCAGCGTTGGTATCCGGCTTTACGGGCGTAAATCGTCTGTCTCTCGATTCTACAGCGCGGACCCACCGTTGGATAAAAACTATGTTTTCATTTGCAATGAAATCAATGTCGACATCTGCGGCGAAAAGGATGATCTTTCGGGATACCGGGTGCGTTATCACGCCTCGGATCATGCCGTTTGCAATCCGGGAACACTAACGATACCCCGGTCTGGAGTTCGAGATGCTCAATGTAAAATCCAAGGTTGCCGCTTCACTCGTCGCCGGAGTCTTTGTTGCCCTGGGTGGCACGGCTGCAAAAGCCGATAAACCCGCCTCCTGCGATGATTTCCTTCCCGAGGTGCGCACGGTACGCGAACAGCCCGTCGGGCCCGAATCGTGCCTCATGCACCAGGCCGACGTGACCTACATGGGTCGCGATTTCGTGCGCATCGATATGGGACTGGACGGAACCGCTGAAGGCTATGTCACGGAAGAAGGAACTTATCACGAATACCTGACCAACGGTCCCGACCTGATTTTCGAACAGGCCGGCACGCCCGGCGAGCGCCAGCTTGCGAT
>JAACFB010000051.1 GCA_009937615.1 Gammaproteobacteria bacterium
TATTCTGCCAGCCGCTCAGCCACCCATTGAGTATTCGCGCCGGTTTTTTCGATCCACAAGAAATCGTGCTCGCCGTCGCCCGAAAAGTCGAGCGTCAGGTCCTCGGTGACAACGAAGTCCGATGGCGTCGCGCGAATTTCTGCCGGCAGCAACGCTGGCCCCGATGCACGAGACCACTCGAAACTATCGTGCAAAGGGCCGGCTCAGAAAGTCGCTTCAGCGGTGGGCACGACCTGGTAAAAAGTCTCCTTCTGACCGATCATGCCGAGATCCGTGCGCGCGCGCTCCTCGGCCGCCTCGGAACTCTGCTTGAGGTTGACGACCTCGGCATCGAGCGCCTGGTTGCGCTTACGCAGGTCCTCGTTCTGGACACCTTGCTCGGCGACGGCCGCGCGAAGGCCACGCGTTTTACTGAAACCGTCCTGGGAAAACCACAGCCGGCCTTGCAGCGTCAGCGCAATGATCCCCAGTACAACAAGCAGCCAGCGATGTTTACCCAAACGTAACCCCAAGCCCTGTGTCAGGGCACCGCGACAGAAAATGCGTTGCGTCCAGCATACGCTGCCGACGCCCCCAATTCCTCTTCGATGCGAAGCAGCTGGTTGTACTTGGCGATGCGATCGGATCTCGACAACGACCCGGTCTTGATCTGCGTCGCCCGGGTACCGACAGCAATATCAGCGATCGTGCTGTCGGAGGTCTCCCCGGAACGATGCGAGATCACGGCAGCGAAGCCCGCATCCACAGCCATAGTAATTGCATCAAGAGTTTCCGATAAGGTACCGATTTGATTAGGTTTTATCAAGATAGAATTCGCGATTTTTTGCTCGATGCCGCGGCTCAGTATCGCCGTGTTCGTGACAAACAGATCATCGCCTACCAGCTGCACCCGATCGCCGAGACGCTCGGTCAACAGCTTCCAGCCGTCCCAGTCACCCTCATCCATCCCATCTTCTATCGTCACAATGGGATAGCCGTCGGCAAGTTCGGCAAGGAAGTTCGTAAATTCGGCGGCATCGAAACTGCGGCCCTCCGAAGCCAGGTTGTAGACGCCATCGGCGAAGAATTCCGAACTGGCTACATCGAGCCCGAGCAGAATCTCGCTGCCCGCACTAAACCCGGCCTGCTCGATGGCGACCATGATCGTATCGAGCGCAGCGCGATTCGACGGCAGATCGGGCGCAAACCCGCCCTCGTCGCCTACCGCTGTGTTCAAGCCCTGCTGCCGAAGCACGCTCCTTAACGCGTGAAATATCTCCGCACCATAGCGTAATGCCTCGGCGAAACTCGGCGCACCGACCGGAAGAATCATGAACTCCTGGATGTCCACGCTGTTGTCGGCATGCGCACCACCATTGATGATATTCATCATCGGCACCGGCATCGTCGTATCTTCACCGAGATGGCGAAAAAGTGAGATCTTTTCCGAGGCCGCCTGCGCCTTGGCGACCGCCAGCGAGATTGCGAGCAGTGCGTTGGCACCCAGCCTGCCCTTGTTATCGGTTCCGTCCAGGTCCCGCATGCATTGGTCGACCGCCCGCTGATCGGCAAAATCCGTCGCCAGCAGGGCATCGCGCAAGGTACCGTTGATATTGGCGACCGCGGTCAGCACTCCTTTCCCCAGGTAGCGATTTTTGTCGCCATCTCGCAGCTCCACAGCCTCGCGCGTGCCGGTGGAGGCGCCCGACGGCACCGCCGCGCGCGCAAAACTGCCGTCTGCGAGCCTGACGTCTGCCTCAACGGTGGGATTACCGCGGGAGTCCAGGATCTCGCGGCCGTGAATGTCAGTGATCTTGATCATTGCTCTTCCAGGTAGTCTTGTTGCTTTACGACCGCATCGATCGCGACGAGCGTTTCGAGGAGAGCCTGCATCTTGCCGAGCGGCCATGCGTTTGGCCCGTCGCTCAGAGCCTGCTCAGGATTGGGGTGCGTCTCCATGAACAGTCCGGCGATACCGCTTGCCGTGGCCGCACGCGCCAGCACCGGTATGAATTCACGCTGGCCGCCGGAGGCTGTGCCCTTGCCGCCGGGCAACTGCACCGAATGTGTCGCATCGAAGACGACGGGGCAGCCGGTGGCGCGCATTACGGCCAGGCTGCGCATGTCGGAAACGAGGTTGTTGTAGCCGAACGAAAAGCCGCGTTCGCAAACCATGATGTCCGAATTGCCGGTCGATCGCGCCTTGTCAACGACATTTTGCATTTCCCACGGTGAGAGGAACTGGCCTTTCTTGATATTGACGGGTTTGCCGGCGCTCGCGGCACGCAGGATGAAGTTGGTCTGCCTGCAGAGAAACGCCGGGGTCTGCAAGACGTCGACGACGTCGGCGGCTTCGTCCATGGGCGTGTCTTCGTGCACGTCAGTCAGGATCGGCACACCGAGCTGGCGTTTCACCTCGGCGAGGATTCGCAAACCCTCCTCCATGCCGGGCCCGCGAAAGCTTCCGGCGGAGCTGCGGTTCGCCTTATCAAAGGATGATTTGTAAATTAAGGGCACATCGAGCTTGCCGCAAATCTCCTTGAGTGTTCCCGCTGTGTCGACCGCCATGGCTTCGCTTTCGACGACGCAGGTACCTGCTATCAGGAAAATGGGATGCTTGTTGCCTGCATCGAAGCCGCACAATTTCATGCTTCGGCAACCTTGGGCAGAATGCCTTCATGATGTTGACGCGCCGCCGTTATGAACCCGATAAACAACGGGTGGCCATCCCGTGGGTTGGACGTGAACTCCGGGTGAAACTGGCTTGCCAGGAACCAGGGGTGACCCGGGATCTCGACCATCTCGACCAGGTCATCGACCGAAGTGCCCGAGAAACGCAGCCCGGCGTCTTCGAGTTGCGCCCGGTAATTGTTGTTCACCTCATAGCGATGCCGGTGACGCTCCTCGATGAGCGTCGCGCCGTAGCTCGTTGCAGCCAGCGAGCCTTCGGCCAGATGGACCTGTTGCGCGCCGAGCCGCATCGTGCCGCCCAGGTCCGAACCTTCATCACGTTGCTCGAGATCGCCGCTGACGTCCTGCCATTCGGTAATCAGCGCGACAACCGGATGTGGCGTATCGCGGTGGAATTCTGTGCTCATTGCGCCATCGAGGCCGGCAAGATTACGCGCAGCCTCGATAACGGCCACCTGCAGGCCAAGGCAAATACCGAGATACGGGATACCGTTCTCCCGGGCGAAACGCACCGCCACGATTTTCCCTTCGATGCCGCGGTCACCAAAGCCGCCTGGCACGACGATACCATCCATGTTTTCCAGGCAGCCGGCACCCTGTTCCTCGATATCGGCAGACTCGATGTAGTGAATGTTCACGCGGGTGCGCGTGTGGATGCCACCGTGCAACAAAGCCTCCGACAGTGAGATATAGGAGTCCTTCAGGTCCATGTACTTGCCGACCATCGCGATATTGACCTCGCTCGTCGGATTGCGCTTGGCTTCAACGATCGACTGCCACTCGCTGAGGTCCGCCTCGGGAAGATCGAGCTGCAGCTGTTTGGTCACAATGTCGTCGAGACCCTGTGCGTGCATCATTTCCGGAATCTTGTAGAGATCGTCGACATCGTAGGCGGAGATCACGGCATCCTTCGGCACATTGGTAAACAGCGCTATCTTCCTGCGCTGCTCATCAGGCAGCGGCGCTTCCGAACGACACACCAGGACATCGGGCTGAATACCGATCGAGCGCAGCTCCTTGACCGAATGCTGAGTCGGCTTTGTCTTGATCTCGTGCGACGTCGCAATATAAGGGACAAGCGTCAGGTGAACGTACACAACCTTTTCGCGACCCAACTCGATACCCATCTGGCGAATCGCCTCGAGAAATGGCAGAGACTCTATGTCACCAACCGTGCCGCCAATCTCGACCAGGCAGATATCTGCATCGCCCGCGCCCTTGCCGACACTCTGTTTGATCTCATCAGTGATATGCGGAATCACCTGCACGGTCGCGCCGAGGTAATCTCCGCGACGTTCCTTGCGAATGACGCTCTCGTAGATGCGCCCCGTCGTGAAGTTGCTGTTGCGGCCGCCCTTGGCCGTGCGCACGAAACGTTCGTAGTGGCCCAGGTCGAGGTCGGTCTCGGTACCATCGTGCGTAACAAATACCTCGCCATGCTGGAACGGACTCATCGTGCCCGGGTCGACGTTCAGGTACGGGTCCAGCTTGATCATGCTGATCGACAGTCCGCGAGCCTCCAGAATAGCTCCGAGGCACGCCGAAGTGATGCCTTTGCCGAGAGAGGACACTACGCCGCCGGTAATGAAAACATACGAAGTCATATGCGAGCCTGGTTAGTCGCTGGCGGAAATAACAAAGGGCTGGATCAAAAGCACCTGAGCAGATTCGGTGCTTTTCTCCAACCCTTGGGATTTAGCGCCGTCGTTGGACAAAAGACGGTGTTAAACGTTAACAGAACAACCTGTTGGACACAATCGAAGACTAGTGAATTGCCGGCCGGTTTTGCCAGTGAACAGCGGTACCCGGCGCGGCGGCGGCATCGTCGGCAATCCAGAGATCCGCAACCGCGACCAGTTCGCCGTTCGAATACAACAGCGGCAGTCGCTCGCGCATCCAAGGCACCACGCCAGCCTCTTGAAGTAACTTCTTGAGTTTTTTCGTATGTGATTGACCTGACGGCTTAATTTCCTCGCCTCCACCGCGAAATCGCAGCTCGAGCCCGGCACCGACGACCGCGTCCGAGAGGCCGCTGCCGGCCCCCGGCAGTAGCTCCAGCATACCCAGTCCTCCCGGCAAGATAATGCGATCACCGCGGACAACGTGCACCCCGGAAGCGACAGGCTCCAGTTCATCAGTCGGCAGTACGTACAGCTGATCGCGATAGCGGCGGACCCGAACGCCGGGCCAGGCAACCAGTGGCTGCGCATCCTCCCGCGCTGTAACGAGTTCCGTTACGATTTTGTCCAGGTGTGCCGCCCCCGGCGCGGGCAAACCGAGCTGCCCGATTACATGCCGCAGTACGTTTCGTTGTCTCTCTGCCGAGAAACCCCGGAGCGCCTGCAACGACAGTCGATCGCTTCGCTCACCGAGTCGCCGGCTGTCTGCTTCGGCCAGGTCGGAGAGCAGCAGCGCCGACTCGCGCGCCAGCATCGCGCTGCGCCGAATGCGGCCTGCCGCGCCGGGCCAGCGCGCCTCCAGGCGTGGCAAAATCTCGTGACGCAAATAGTTGCGATCGAGCTCCTGATCCAGATTCGTCGGGTCGACGATATACTCGAGCGCATGCGCGTCGGCATAAGCCTGCAGCACACTACGCGGAATATCGAGCAACGGGCGCGCCAGCCAGCCGGCCGCGAATTTGCGGATGACGTTGATGCCGGCGAGCCCGGCGGGGCCGCTGCCGCGCATCAGATTCAGCATCACGGTCTCTGCCTGGTCATCCTCGTGATGCGCACTCAACAGCCAGTCACGAGGTTCCAGCAGAGAGCGTAGCGCGGCGTACCTGGCCTCGCGTGCCGCTGCCTCTGGCCCGGACCCTGACCCTGCGTCAACCAAAACGCGACGGGTGATGAGATCGATCCCGAATTGCGCCGCGAATGCGCTGCAGTGCGCGGCCCAGGTGGGAGACTCTTTTTGCAGGCCATGATCGACATGAACGGCCAGCAACGGGACCTGGTGAACGGCGCGGGTACTGGCAAGCGCATGCGTCAGAACCGTCGAATCCAGGCCGCCGCTGAAGGCGATGACATAACGATTCGGTTGCCCGGCGACATCAGTAAGCTCGGCGAGCCGGCGCAGCAGCGTCTCCGTGGTAAACGTCACGCCTCTCTGAACTTGCCGAAACCGGCAAGACGGCGCTGCCGCTGATCGAGCAGCTGGTCCGTGGTCAAATGATCAAGTTCCTCAAGGTTCTTCAGAATTGCATTTCTGAGCACTTCCGCTGCCTGCTTCGGATCCCGATGCGCGCCACCGAGCGGCTCGGCGAGTACTTCATCGACGAGACCGAATTCCTTGAGGCTGGCGGCCGTGATGCGCATGGCTTCGGCTGCGTCCTGCGCCTTTTCCGCGCTTTTCCACAAGATTGACGCGCAGCCCTCCGGAGAAATCACCGAATAGATACTGTACTGCAGCATCAGCAGGCGATCGCCGACGCCAATGGCCAACGCACCGCCCGAGCCGCCTTCACCGATGACAATGCTGACAATCGGCGTTTTGAGGCCGGCCATCAGATACAGGCTGTAGGCGATGGCTTCGCTTTGGCCGCGTTCTTCCGCGCCGACACCGGGATACGCGCCGGGCGTGTCGATCAGGGTCACGACAGGCAGCGAAAATTTCTGCGCCATGCGCATCAGGCGCTGCGCCTTGCGGTAACCCTCGGGTTTCGGCATGCCGTAGTTGCGCCGGACACGCTCTTTGGTGTCACGGCCTTTTTGATGGCCGATGAACATTACGGCCCGACCATCGATGCGTCCAACTCCGCCTATGATCGCCGGATCATCCGCGTACATGCGATCGCCATGAAGCTCCTGAAAATCCGGCGAAATAAGCCCGAGGTAGTCCTGTGTATACGGCCGCATCGGATGCCGCGCGACCTGGGCGATTTGCCACGCACTGAGTTTTGCAAAGATGCTTCGGGTCAGTGTTTCGCTTTTGCTTTTGAGCCGCGCGACTTCCTCATTGATATTGACTTCCGAGTCGTCGCCCACAAAGCGCAATTCCTCGATTTTCGCTTCGAGCTCGGCGATCGGTTGTTCAAAGTCTAGGAATTTCAGGTCCATGCGGCGGAACCTTACCTGATTTCTCTGCCCGGTGCGTAGAGCAGGCGGACATTCGTGCTGCCCAGCAAGTCCGTCAACTTGTCGCGAAGTTCACGACTCGGTCGCACCGACCACTCGGGCCCGAGGCTCAAACGCGCGGCGGCCGTTGTGCCGATGTACTGCACCGACACATCACAGCTGCCCTCCCGGTAAGGCAACAACAGGTCGTGCAGCTTCACGAGCAGTTGCTGGCCCTGTCCGTTCGGCGCCAGGCTCAACACCATGCCGTGAGCACGACTTTCAATCACACGGTCAATCGGCAGGACGTTTTTAGCGTTAACGGTCCAGCCACCCAGAAAATCGTCGTAGCGCAGCTGCCCGCTGACCACGACGATATCCTCCTTATTGAGCAAGTGCCGGAATTCCTGGTATGCCTCGCTGAAGAGGCTTGCCTCCATGCGTCCGCTGTCATCGTCAAGCACGACACTGATGCGGTTGCCGCGCTTGCGAATGTCGACAACGAGACCTGCAACGGTAACTTCCCGGCGGGGCTGTGCGTAGTCGCGCGTGCCTTTCGAGCCCTGTGGCGCCGGCTCGGCCACGATATCGCCCAGCTTGCCGTCGACAAAAAACATTGCGTCTGCGCGTACCGCCGAAAACGGGTGACCGCTCAGATAGAGGCCCAGCGCCACTTTTTCGTGGTTGAGCAACTCACGTTCCGGCCATTCCGCGAGATCGACAGGCGCCTGTACCTCTACGACCGCCGCAGCCGGTTCGTGTCCGAACATGTCATTCTGGCCGGCCGCCGCTGCGCGTGCCTGCTGATCGGCGCTCGCCAGCGCCTCGGGTACCTGCTGCATCAACCCACGCCGCGACTGCCCAAAATCGTCCATCGCGCCCGCCTTGATCATGGCCTCGAGAGCGCGCCGATTGATCTTGTCATGCTCGATACGGCGACAGAACTCAGCCAAGGTCGTATACGGGCCATTCGCCTCGCGTTCGGCGATCAGCGCTTCGACGGTCGCCCGGCCAACACCCTTGATTGCGCCAAGACCGTAAAGAATCGTCTGCTCGTCGGCGACGCTGAACGCGTAACTGGAGCGGTTTATATTCGGCCTGACCAGCGTAAGCTGCTGCTTGCGGCAGTCATCCTTTAGCGTCACCAGGCGGTCGGTATGATCGAGATCGGCACTCATAACCGCCGCCATGAAGGCGGCCGGATGATGCGCTTTGAGATAGGCCGTCTGGTAGGCAAGCACGGCGTATGCGGCGGAGTGCGACTTATTGAATCCGTAGCCTGCAAACTTCTCCATCAGGTCGAATATCCGCGTTGCCGTCGGCTCCGCAACGCCTCGCTCCGTCGCTCCGGTAACAAAGATTTCGCGCTGCTTCGCCATCTCCTCCGGCTTTTTCTTGCCCATTGCACGACGCAACAGGTCTGCGCTTCCGAGGGTATAGCCGGCGAGCAGCTGCGCAATCTGCATGACCTGCTCCTGGTAGAGGATGACACCGTAGGTCTCCTCGAGAAGCGGCTTCAGGTCCGGATGCAGGTAATCAATATCGGCCTTGTTAACAGCGTGCCGGCGTGTAATGAAATCATCGACCATTCCTGACTGCAGTGGCCCCGGCCTGAACAACGCAACCAGCGCCACCAGGTCATCAAACCGATCCGGCCGCATCCGCTTAATGAGATCGCGCATGCCGCTCGACTCCAGCTGGAACACCGCGGCCGTCTGTGTACTGCGCAGCAGTTGGAACGTCTTTTCATCTCGATCCGGTATCCGCTTGATATCGAGCGGCGCATCTGAATTAGCAGCGTTGATGATGCGTACCGCCCAGTCGATTATCGTCAGCGTCTTGAGGCCGAGAAAATCAAATTTCACGAGTCCGATTGCCTCGACATCATCCTTGTCAAGCTGCGTAATCGTCTGCACGCCGCCGTCCTCACAATACAACGGTGTGAAGTCGGTCAGCTGGCCGGGCGCGATGACGACGCCACCGGCGTGTTTTCCCGCATTCCGCGCCAGTCCCTCGAGAGACCTGGCAAGATCAATCATCGCGGCAACCTCCTCGTCGTCGCGATACAACGTCGCCAGCTCCTCGGACTGCTCAAGCGCCTTGTCGAGCGTCATGCCGATTTCGAATGGCACAAGCTTGGCGATACGGTCGACGAACCCGTAGGGCTGCCCGAGCACGCGACCGGTATCGCGAATTACGGCCTTCGCGGCCATGGTGCCGAAGGTAATGATCTGCGCGACCCGATCACGGCCATAGCGCTCGGCGACATAGTCAATAACGCGGTCGCGCCCTTCCATGCAGAAGTCGATGTCGAAATCGGGCATGGATACCCGTTCCGGGTTGAGGAATCGCTCGAACAGCAGATCGTGTTGCAACGGGTCCAGGTCGGTAATGCCAAGCACCCACGCCACGAGCGACCCTGCACCGGAGCCGCGCCCCGGCCCTACCGGGACGCCATTCTCGCGCGCCCAGCGAATGAAATCCGCAACGATCAGGAAATAGCCGGGAAACCCCATGCCATGGATTACATCCAGTTCGATCTGCAAACGCTTGTAATAGGGTGCGCTGACGGCATCGTGCTCTTTAGCCGGGACCGATTCGATCTCAAATTTGATGTTGAGCTGGGCTTCGAGTCCACGACGCGCCTCTGCCGCGAGGAAATCCGCCTCTGTCTCGCCATCGGGAACCGGGAACTCCGGCAGTACGCTCTCGCCGAGACGAAGATCCAGGTTGCAGCGCCGCGCGATCTCAACGGCATTACGGATCGCCTCCGGGACATCGGCGAACAGCGTCGCCATCTCTTCGCTGCTTCGCAGATACTGTTCTTCACTGTAGCAGCGCGGCCGATTTGCGTCGGCCAGCACGCGTCCGTCCTGGATACAGACTCGCGCTTCGTGGGCATTGTAGTCAGTGCGATTCAAAAACCGTACGTCATTACTCGCGACGACGCCGACACCCATTTCGGCAGCGATCTGCAGGCTGGACTGCACGCACTCTTCTTCGCCGCTCCGCCCCGTGCGAATGAGCTCCAGGTAGTAACGATCCCCGAACACCTCGCGCCAGTCAGCGACAAGGTTCCGTGCCCGATCCTCGTGGCCGTGGATCAGCGCGCGGCCTACATCGCCCTGAAGGCCGCCGGAAAGCGCAATAAGTCCGTCGCATCCTGCGGCCGTTAACCATTCACGGCGAGCCAGCGGCTCACCGCGCACCCGACCTTCGAGGTACGCCCTGGTCAGAAGTCGCGACAGATTCCGGTAGCCGGTGATGTTCTGGCACAAAATGATCAGCGTATACGGCGCATCCTGTTCGTCATCGCTCGCTATTCGCAAGTCCGCACCAACGATCGGCTTTACGCCTGCCGCGACAGCCTTCTGGTAGAACTTGACCATCGCGAACAGGTTATTCTGATCGGTCAAGGCCACAGCCGGCATGCCATCAGCGGCACATCGATTCAGCAGTTCGGCGATCCGAACCGTGCTGTCCACGAGTGAGTACTCGCTGTGCACGTGCAAATGGACAAACCGATCCGTAGTCATCCCGACGATCTCAATGGCGCGAAGCTACGACGATGTTGTTCGCATGGACCGAACTGCCGGAGACGGTTGCGGTGGATTTCGGTTCCATAGCCTTTGTGCCGGGAAAATTCATAGTGTGGATACAGGCTGTCCAGATCATCCATGATTCGATCACGCGTCGTTTTGGCAATGATGGATGCGGCACTGATAGCCGGCACACTGCCGTCGCCACCAATGATAGCCTCCCCGTTAATCGGTTGCCCGCGGAATAAGAGGTTCGGCAGCTGATTACCGTCAACCTGCACGCCGGCGGGCAGCACGGATAGTCCCAGAATTGCCCGGCGCATGGCGAGTTTTGTGGCTTCCAGTATATTCAGGACGTCGATCTCGGCCGCATCGGCCCAGGCAACTGCCCAGCACAATGCCCGGGCTCTGATATGTACGGCAAGGGCTTCACGTCGGGCTGCGGACAGTTTCTTCGAGTCATCGAGCCCGTCAATGGGCCGCGCAGAATCTAGAATGACAGCCGCCGCAACAACGGGACCAGCCAGCGGACCACGACCTGCCTCGTCTACGCCAGCGACTAAACCCTGAATATCAAACAGTTGAGACTGTTCCATCGTCGGCCAAAACGGCGGCATTGCGTCGGTGAAAAATGGCCCTACAGTATCTGGTGCGGGTAGCGCTTATGCAAGCGTCGGGATGCTCGCCTGCCGGAAGGCTGATCAGGCAGGGTCGCGCGACAAACCTCGGTGCCGCCGGAGCGAATAACAGCGATATTGTCGATGCAATACAGCCGCCAGCCGATACGATGAGCCGGCTTTTGCTGTTGACGGCACTCACTGATTCGCGACTTCGAGCACGGCACGTGCGGCCCGCGCATCCGCTCCCAGTGCCAGAGTGGAACGTAATTCGTTGAACCGCCGGGTTATCGCCTGTCGACGGTCAGGATCGGCAAGCAATGCCGCAACGGCCTCGGCCAGGGCCTCAGGCGTCGCTGCCTCCTGGATAAACTCCGGAACCAATGGCGTCTCTGTCAATAGATTGGGAATCGTGAAGTATTCCAATTTGAGAAGCCCCAAAAGCCGCACCAACAGCGCCGTCAGCGCGGCGACGCGGTATGCCGCAACGGTCGGCTTGCCCAGCAGAGCAGCCTCCAGCGCAGCCGTGCCGGATGCCAGCAGCACGACATCGGCGGCCGCCATGGCGTCGATCGATCCGCCGTCGGTTATCGTGAAACGTTCAGCGACGCCGGCTTGTTCGAGCTGCGCCTCGATCATCGCTCGAAGTTTCGGGGTCGCCGCAGGCGTAACGAAATGCAAACGCTCATCCCTGCGCGCCAGACGTGCTGATGCGGCTGCAAATAAAGGGCCGAGCCGCGACACCTCGCTGTCGCGGCTGCCTGGCAGCACTGCCACGACCTGTCCTTCATCCAAGCCGAGCACCTGGCGAGCGGACTCGACATCAACAAAACTTGGTATCGTGTCGGCTTTCGGATGGCCGATAAAAACCGCATCAACGCCGTTTTCGTCATAAATTGGCTTCTCAAACGGCAGGATGCAGAGCACGCGATCGGCTGCCTCGCGAACCGTGTTGATTCGACCGGCACGCCACGCCCAGATGGAGGGGCTCACGTAATGGACGGTGCGGATACCCGAGCGGCGTAACTTTTTTTCCAGTCCGAAATTGAAATCCGGCGCGTCGATTCCGACAAAAACGTCGGGCGGTGAGTCACGCCAGCGCTGAATCAGCGAGCGCCTGAGCCGTAATAAGCGCGGAATTTCCCTCAAAGGTTCGATCAGACCCATAACCGCGAGCGTTTCGGCATCCTCGAGGCGCACGCACCCCGCCTCGATCATCTCGGGGCCCGCGACACCCTCGAAGACGGCACCGGGCACCCGTTCCCGGATCGCGCGAATGAGACCGGCACCAAGCAGATCGCCGGACGCCTCACCAGCAACCATGGCTATCTTCATGGGGACTAGCGTACGAGTCCGCGCTCTGACGAACGCAGTGACTCGAGTAAAAGGTCGAGCTCGGATTGCTCGGCAGCACGCGCCGCAATCTCGTCAACCGCATCAGCCAGTTTCATTCCTTTGCGGTAGATGAGGCGGTAGGCGTCCTTGATATTGCGAATCTGCCCGGCGTCGAAACCTCGCCGCTTAAGACCCTCGCTATTGATTCCGCGCGGAACGCCGGGGTTACCGGATACCATCGTGTAGGCCGGCACATCACGATTAACGCCGGTGTACATACCCAGAAATGCGTGTGCGCCAACCCTGCAGAACTGATGGGCGCCCGAGAAGCCACCCATTATCACCCAGTCACCGATATGAACATGCCCGGCCAGCGTCGTGTTATTCGCCATGATCGTATTGCTACCGACATGGCAGTCGTGCGCGATATGCACGTACGCCATAATCCAGTTGTCGTCGCCCATGACCGTTTCGCCAGCATCCTGCACCGTCCCGCGGCTGACAGTACAGAATTCGCGGATCGTGTTGCGGTCGCCGATCGTCAGCTTCGTTGGCTCGTCTCTATACTTTTTATCCTGCGGGTCATCTCCTATCGAGGCAAACTGGTAGATGTGATTGTCCTTGCCGATCGTCGTCGGGCCATTGATCACGACATGGCTGTCGACGCGCGTTCCACTGCCGATCACGACGCCGTCACCAATTACAGTGTACGCCCCCACATCCACGTCATCTGCGATGCTCGCGCTATCGGCGATGATTGCCGAAGAGTGAATCACGTCGAGTCCCTTTCCAGCTTTTTTACCCTCTCTGACAGTTTGTCGAGCCGCCTGATTCTTGCCACGCTGCGATTCCAGGCGCGAACCGGCTCCGCAGGAAAACTGGATGCGTAAACGCCCGGTTCCGTAATGTCTTTACTGACCATTCCTTGCCCGCTGACGATGACATCGTCGCAGATCTTGATGTGCCCTACCACGCCTGACTGCCCGGCAAACATGCAGCGCTTGCCGATCACAGTGCTGCCGGCAATTCCGCATTGTCCGGCAATAGCGGTGTGCGCGCCGATGGTCACGTTGTGCGCCACCATGACCAAATTATCGATCCTGACGCCGTCCTCAATCACCGTATCGTCAATCGCACCGCAGTCGATCGTGGAATTCGCGCCGATCTCGACATCGTCCCCTATCCTGACGCCGCCTACCTGTGGCACCTTGACCCAGCCTTCCGGCGTCATCGCGTTACCGAATCCGTCAGCCCCGATCACCGCGCCCGGATGCAGGATGCAGCGCGAGCCGATCATGACCTTGCGGGCGAGCGTCACGTTGGCGATCAGTCGCCCGTGATCGCCGACTTCACAGTCAGGACCGACGACACACCCGGGGCCGATGAACGAAAAGTCACCGATGGTCGTGTTGTCGCCGATGAAAGCGTGAGCCGCCACATGTGCCGTAGCCGAGATCGTCGCCGATGCGGAGACTTCCGCCGTCGGATGCACGCCGGGCTCGAACGCCGGCGGCGGACAAATTACGCCGGCCATTTTTGCATAACTTGCATAGGGGTTGTCGCTGATAATGCAGGCGTTTGGAGCATCCCCCGCAAATTCGGGCCGCAGAACAACGGCCGCCGCCTCGGTCGTGGCAAGCTTGTTCCTGAAAGCGGGGTTCGAAAGGAAGCTCAGTGAGCGGGAATTCGCACCATCGAGCGAGGCAAGGTTGTCTACAGGCGAGTCGGCATCACCGATGAGTTCACAGCCGAAACGTGAGGCCAGTTCTCCGAGACTTATCGCCATGTGCGGCGCGGTTCCGCAGGGTGCGGCCGTGCTAGCGGGCGCCCGTGGCCTGGAAATTAGCCTCTACGGTTCTCAGTACCTCCTCGGTAATGTTGACGGCAGTGCTGGCATACAGCACTCCATCACCTACGACGAGATCGTAACCTTCCTGCTGTGCATAGTCTTGAACCTCCTTCAGCAAGGAGCGCTGCAGGATCCCGAGTTCCTCGTTCTGCCGGAGATTCAGATCTTCACGAAATTCGGTTTGCAGGCGGGTCACTTCGCGCTGCAAGTCGCGCAGATTCTTCTCGGCATTGCGGCGCTCTGTCTCTCCCATAACCGCAACATCCTTCTGCACTTTGCCCGCGAGATCCTCGTATTCTTTCTGCTTGGCGAGAAATTCCCGCTGTCGTGGCGCGAATTCTTCCTGCAAAGCGTCCATCGCAGCTTTGGTTTGCGGTGCACGATCCATGAGCAGGGGAATATTGACGACGCCAATTTTCAGTTGCTGCGCATGGACAGGCATTGCGAATACGCACAAAAGCGCAAGACCGGCGCCTACTTTATACAGATGTTGCTTTACAGAATTCATATAAATCCAATCCTTAAAACGCTTGACCAATCGAGAACTGGAATCTTTCCAGCTCATCTCCGAAATACCTGTCATTACCCCTGTACTCGTTGAGCGGATACGCATAACTGAAACGAAACAGCCCCAACGGCGCCAGCCATTGTACGCCAAGACCGACCGACGCACGTAGCTCATCAAACTCAGGCTTGTACAGGATCGGCGCGCCGAGCTTGTCCGTGAAAGCGACTTCGCCAGTATCAAATACGTTGCCGATGTCATAGAACAGGCTGGCGCGGGCCTGACTCGCGAACTTGTCCGGAAGCGGGAGTATAAGCTCTACCTGACTTGCAACCAATACATTGCCGCCATACGGATTGCCGAAACTGTCGCGAGGACCCAGGTAGGATTCGCGGAAACCGCGGACGGACTGCGGTCCGCCACCGAAGAAGTGCTTGAACGGCGGCAGCGCTGTTGTATCCCCCAGTGCCTCCCCGATCGCAAATTCGGCGTTAACCCTGAGCACCCAGCGCCGCCACAACGGAAAGTATTTCGTAAAGTTATAACGTGCCGTGTAGTACTCGACATCGCTACCGGGCACGGTATAGGACAGGACGAACTGCTGCCGGGTACCCCGGGTGGCAAACAGGGCACGGTTACGGCTGTCAAACGACCAGCCCGCAATCAGTTCGTAGGCATCGTACTCCGTGCCAAAGAAACTAAAACCTACGCCCGAACTCTCTATGAACGGATTGCCGTTATTCAGTACCCAGTCCTGCGCCTGCTGTGTACTCGACGTTGAAGCCAGCAACTCGGCGTGCTGGTAGGTCAAGCCAAAGGACAATTGCTGATACTCGGTCAACGGGTAACCATAGTCGATCGTTGCGCCGGCGCTGGTTGTCGAGAAATCGGACGACGCAGAGGTAAACTGCGTAATGTCGCGGTAATTCACGGCCACGGTTCGCCGAATGCCATCCATGGATCGGTACGGATCGGTGTGAGACAGACTGTAGAGTTTCTGGAATTTTCCGGACACCAGTTCAAGTGCAACACGATTGCCGGTACCAAGGAAATTCGTGTGCACGACGCTGCCGTTGAGGATTAGCTTCTGCGATTCCGAGTAGCCGACACCGCCACTGAACTGGCCCGGCATCCGGTATTCAATATCGAAGTCGACGTCCACGAGATCCGGGCTGCCCGGAACAGGCGCATTATTGACTTCGACTGCTTCTACGTAGGGCAGCCGCTGGAGGCGGATCTTGGACCGGTCCACGAGGCGATTCGACAGGTAAGCGCCCTCCATCTGCCGCATCTCGCGACGCAGAACCTCGTCATCGACCTGATCCACACCGTTAAAGTTGATCCGGCGAACATAAACGCGACTCTTGGGATCGACGTAAAACGTAACCGACGCCTCCTTTTTTTCATGATCGAGCGCGGGAACAGGCTCGATCTCGGCGTTGGCGTAGCCCTGCTCACCGAGCCGCAGCGACATGAACTCGGCTGACTGCGTCAGCGCGTTCTGGTTGAATATCGAGCCCGGCCGCGCCATGACCATTGCCCGCAGAAATTCCTCGGGCACCACCATTTCGCCGACCAGCTTGATGTCGGATATCGTGTAAAGGTCACCCTCATGGATGCCAATCGTTACGAAGATGTCCTTCTTGTTTGGCGAGATCGCTACCTGTGTGGAATCGACACGAAAATCCGCGTAGCCACGGTCCATGTAATAGGAACGTAAGGTTTCGAGATCACCCTCGAGCGCCTCGGCGGAATAACGATCGTCCTGTCGAAACCAGGATAACCAGTTCGCCGTATCAAGCTCGAAACCCTCGCGTATGTCATTATCAGAGAATGCAGTGTTGCCGACGATATTGACCTGCCGAATCTTGGCGCGATCTCCTTCCTTGATGTTGAAGCCGACCTGCACCGTATTGTTGGGGCGATCAAGAACAAACGCATCGACGACGACACCGTACTTTCCACGCGAGTAATATTGCTCACGCAACGCCATCTGCACGTTTTCCAGGATCGAACGATCGAACGTTCTGCCTTTCGCGAGACCGACTCCACGCAGTGACTCCAGCAGTTCCTCGGTCTTGATGTCCTTATTGCCCTCGATCTGGAAACTTTCTATCGACGGCCGCTCATGTACGGCAACGATCAATGTGTCGCCGTCCCGCCGCATCTCGATGTCGTCGAACAGGCCCTGCATATAGAGCGCGCGAATAGCTTCCTGAACGCGCACATCGTCGACCGTGTCGCCGATATTGATCGGGAGGTAGTTGAACACCGTGCCTTCGGAGATACGCTGCAGACCTTCCACCCGCATGTCGCGCACGACAAAGGGTTCGGCCGCGAGTGCAACCATGGGCAATAACAGGCAGAAAGCCGCGATCGTGCCGCGAATGCCGGTCCGGCCTGGCTTCAACTTTTCTGGTTTCCCTGTCATAGCGTATGTTCTAGCCAAAGATTCTCGCGATGTCATTATAAAAGGCAAAGCTCATCAGCAGTATCAGCGCCATGACCCCGACCTGCTGGCCGATAATTTGCGAACGCTCGGACATCGGGCTGCCTTTAAGCAGTTCTATGGTCTGAAAGACAATCTGACCCCCGTCCAGAACCGGCACCGGCAAAAGATTCAGCACGCCGAGACTGATGCTGATGATCGCCAGGAAACCCAGAAACTCGCTTACACCACGTTGCGCGGAGTCACCTGCGAATTGGGCAATGTTGATCGGCCCGCTAATGTTTTTAACCGAAACGTCGCCCGTCAACATGCGCCCGAGCATGCGCACCGTAAACACCGTAGACGCCCACGTGCGCTGTAATGCCGCCGCGACTGAATCGAGCGGACCAAACTTGCGGAGATAATAGTACGAACCGACATCGCTCGCATTTCGGACGCCGAGCAATCCCCGAACCTCACCGTCGACTTCCTGTTCACCAATGACGAGATCGACACTTCGTGCCGCCCCGGCTCGCACGAAATCAACGGTTACCGGCTTGCCAGCACGTGTCGATACGGCCTGGATGAGGTCACTGTAAGACCGGACAGGCTCCCCGTCGACGGCGGTGATTCGATCGCCGATCGTGAGGCCCGCGCGCAATGCAGCGCCATCTTCGACAAGCTCACCAATAACTGCCGGCGGCTGCCAGGGTTGAAATCCGAGGCCATCGAAGAGTATGCCCGGTTCGGTGAGGCGCGCAGCGTCTTCGCCAACGACGATCGTGGCGCGCCGCTGGCGCCCCTGCTCCGTCTCGAGCGTCAGCGGTATTCGGCCGTCGGCCACCATGTGCCCGAGCATGGCGACCAGCGTCGACTCCCAGTCCGCCGTCTCGACTTCACCGACGCCGACGATTCTGTCGCCATACTCGAGACCGGCCCGGGCCGCGTAAGAATCGGGATCGATATCGCCTACCGCCGGCACCATTGTCGGGATCCCGCCAATAAACAGCGCCCAATACGCAATGACCGCAAACAGGAAGTTAAATGCCGGACCGGCGAGCAAGACGGCGATGCGAGCCGCTATCGGCCGATGATCGAATGCCCGTCCCTCGTCAGCCGGATCGACGGGCCCCTCGCGCCCGTCAAGAAAGCGCACGTAGCCGCCGAGCGGGATAGCCGCGATGCAGTACTCAGTTCGATCCTCGCCCCGAGTCCAGGTGTAGATGGGTTTGCCAAAGCCGATCGAGAAGCGCAGTACTTTCATCCCTGCCCAGCGACCGACGATATAATGTCCAAATTCGTGCACCGCGACGAGCACGCTGATCGCAACAACAAAAGCCACCAAACTTGTCACAGCATCAACCATGGATTGCTGATTCCTTCAGTAAATTCCGGCACCTGCGCATTATATTGAGCAACCGACCCGGAAAGTGCGGCGAAGCGCTCAGGATATGTTGACTGACCCCAGACGCCGCAGTTCCCACGGCTCCAACCAGTAGCCTGGGGGCCTGGAACTGAACCACGACTGAACGCACGTTCATTACAGCCCGACCCAGCTGACGCCGAGCGCAAACAAAGGCGCCGCGGCCGCAACGCTGTCGACACGATCAAGCACGCCACCATGCCCCGGAAACAGTGTCCCGCTGTCTTTTACGCCGGCGTCGCGCTTGAACATACTGACGGTTAAATCCCCGATCACCGACAGGCTCGCGACGCCGAGACAGAACGGTAACAGGAAAGCCAGGTTCGTTTCAGCCCAGAAGGAACGAACGACAATCAGCAGCGCAACGGCGACCAAGCCGCCGATGACGCCCTCCCACGTCTTGCCGGGACTGATTTTCGGAGCCAGCTTCACGCGTCCAAATTTCTTGCCCGC
>JAACFB010000085.1 GCA_009937615.1 Gammaproteobacteria bacterium
AACCGGTATCAGAATGAGTCCGGTAACGAAAATAACCGGCAATATCAGGTACGTCAGGATTCCGAGATAGGGACCACCCTCGAAGCCGAGCTGCTCCATGAAGAACAGGCTGATAATAAGAACAAGACTCGCAATCGCAAGGCCCGTGCCGGCGATGCTGAGACCGTTACGCGTTATTGACGCGAGAAAGTTTTTGAACATTCATGTCCCCTGTTTGCGTTCTTGGTGCGCTGCTTTTTCTGGATCATTCGCGTCAGCTTTGGCGTCGGATCGTGCTCAGGTTTCCTAACCGGGTTCAGTGCGTGGCAAGTGCCCAGATTATCCCGACCGCAAGCAGTACGCCAACCGTAAGGAAGATGCTCCCCCAGACATAGGCTCTGCGGCGCTCACCAGGTGTCGGTGGGGGCACAAGATAGCCCTCCAGTTCGTTGTTGTCGACCAGTCTCTGGTACTCAAGCGGACGCTCCTCCTTGAAACGCTCCAGCGACATCTTGCCCGTAAAGATGACGATATCCATCGGGAAGCTCTCCGGCCGCAGGTGCGTGTGGAAGAAATGAAATACAAATATAAAACCGGTCGCGAGCAGCGCTTCGTCGCTGTGAATCACGTAGGCCGCATTTATCGTCCAGCCGGGGAGGAAGCGCGTGAAGAACATGGGCAGCCAGAGAAGCAGTCCGGATACGCCGATGATCAACACGCCCCAGAACACCGCAAGATAATCGAATTTCTCGATGTAATTCCAGCGGTCACTTGTGGGCCGTTTGCCAAGATGCAGGAAGTAGCGGAAATTGGCGATGACGTCGACTATATCTTTCGGCTGCGGGACCAGCGAATTCGGTCCCCAGAAAAGCCCGCGCTCCCGTTTTACGGCCCAACGGATAAACAGGTTGCCAAGATGGAAAAGGGCATAAAAAAACGTTCCGATTGCCGCCACGCGGTGGATAATCCGCGACGATTCGACGCCGCCCAGCATCGCCATCAGCGTTTGCGCCCAGGCTGTTTCGTGAAACTTCAGCGGCAGGCCCGTGACTGCGAGCAGAAGGAACGTGACGATGATCGTCAGATGAATGTAGATATTCATTGATGAGAAGCGACGAACATACTGGCCGTTGTACTCGCCGATGTCCTTGAATTCGCCGCGCAGAGCGCCGACGAGCGTGCGCTGCAGCCAGAGCGCATCGTGCAGGGCGAAGAAGCTGAACACGCCGATGAGCAACCCGGTCATGAAAATCCAGATGACATAGACGTAAAAATTATCGTCGGGATCGGTTGGATCGTTGTGCGGATCGAAGCTCAGAATCGCCCCTGTGACACCCGTATGGCAGCTGCCGCAGGTCGCGACCAGGTTGTCCGGGTGAACGCTCGAGCGAGGATCGTCGGCCGCGAGGTTCCTGTGCGGCGTGTGGCAGTCGGCGCACGTCGCTCCCGCGACATAGCCGAGTTCATTGGCCTTGCCGTGGAAACTGTCCCTGAAGGTTGTCAGGTATTCCGCGTGGCATGCGCCGCAGCTACCTGCGGACGCCAGCCTGGCCGGCGGCAATGTTGGATCGTCAATGCCATGGGAAGAGTGGCAGTCCGTGCATACCGGACCCTGCTCATCTGCCTGCCATGCCAGTCCGTGTGCGCTTTCCGATTTCCACTCTTCGAACAAGAGCAAATGGCAAGTGCCACAGATTTCCGGGCTGTTGAAGTGCGACGTTGCGGCCTTGTCTCCATCGGCCTCGAAAATGCTGTGCGAGCCATGACAGTCGCTGCAGCTCGGCGCGTTAATCAGGCCGGACAGCAACAGGCCTTTGCCATGGACACTCGTCAGGTAGCCGTCGATCAGGCTTTCAGGTTCAGCGTGGCAGCCTCCGCAGTTCCTGATCTGGTTGACCGGCGACATCGCCGAATCCAGATCGTCGCCGTGACGTATTTCGTGTGGCGCACCGTGGCAGTCAGTGCAGCGCGCGCTTTCGGCGTGGACACTGCGGCTGGTCTCGCGTCTCTCGCGGCGATGGCAGCCCGCACAGGTATCGTCGCCAAGGGGCTCGACGCCGCCTCGCGAATGCCGCCGGTCGACGATATTGGTATGGCAGTCGCCACAGGCGACGTCGGCGTGTACTGACTCGGTCAGTCCGGCAGGTTCGTGGCATCCGGAACAGTCGAACTCTTGGGCCCCACATATCGGGGACAGAAAAAGCAGCCAAACAAATACGACCGCCGATACCCGGCGATCGAAGCGGCCGGTTGTGTCCATGGTTACCGACTCGAAAACGAGGTCATGAACACTAACTAGGGGATTTACATTGCAACCGCAATTGGTGATTTCCGAAGTGGCGTAGCGGCTTCTCTAAGCGGCCTTAGCTGGCATACAAAGGATTAATGTCGATATAAATCTTGTAGTGCGAAACGAGCTCGTCGTTCAACTCGAAGATATTGGTAAAAGGCAGAGTGAGCTCAGAGCCATCATGACGGTGGTAGGTTACCTCTCCCTCACAAACGACCGTCGCATCGTCGCCCAGGACGTTTTTTATTTCATGGCGGGATTCTGCAATGCTGGCGAAGAATCCGTTGACGCCGTCTCGGATGGCATCATGGCCCCGCAGGGGAGACGCCGATCCAAAGCGAAACACCGCATCCGGGCTCAAAAATGCAAGGAAACCCTCGGTATCCTGCCTGTCAATCGCAGCGAACAGGCTCTCGAGCCTGTTCGCCATCGGATTGTCGACTGTCACTGCTGGCTGGCGTAATAATGCAGAAGCGCTTTGATGTCGTCATCGCTCAGCGCATCGATTTTCTTTTGCATCGGTCCAGGCTGCTCACGTTCGCCCGCCCGGTATTGGGCCAATGTCGTCTCCATATAGCCTAGCCACTGGCCCGCCAGGATTCCGGCATCGTCGTCAGCGACCGAGCCGCCTTCGCTGTGGCAAATTTGGCAGTCCCGCTCGTGAATCACTTGGCCGGCGGCTGCAAGCGTCGCGTCGAACTCCTGCGTGGCCGCCTCAAACGGCATCTCGGAGAAGTGCACGGCAATCGCGTCGATCTGTTCATCCGTCAGATCCGCCGTAACTGCGCACATGTTTGACGTCTGGCCGCTCATGTCCCCCTGGCGATACTCTGAATCGCCGCATGGGCGTTCCTCGTCTCGATAGAGATAAAGCTGATCACCGTGATAGTACTCTGACAGCCCGGCGATAGTCGGGACATCGCTCCACTGGCTTACCCCGTCGTCGCCATGACAGCCGGTGCAGTCTTCGACTATCGTGCTGATATCGGCGCTGGCCGTGCCGGCCAGTCCTAGAATTAAGGTCAGCAAGCCAATTGCAGTTCGTTTCATCGTAGTCATCCAAGTTGTAGGTGGAAGGGCATCTCTGGCATGGTTACAGAATCGTAATATAGCTTGTATATTCTATCGCACACGCTGAACCTAAAGTGAATGCGTACAAGATGCTCGGGCTAGTAAGTAGTTCTCGCAATAAAAATGTGCGCTCGTATCTGCTATTAGCTGCTTCTGGGGCTGGATTCTCTCCAGTCCGTAGCGGGCGGGTTAAGAACAACTAAAAGGAAGAACGATGAGTGATCGGTGCAGGAGTCTAGTAAGGTTGCTTCTTATCGTATTCGCAGCCTCTGTCATTTGGGCCTGCGAAGGCGACAACGGACAGGATGGCGCGCCTGGCCCAGCCGGTCCGCCCGGAGCTGACGGTCCCCCTGGACCAGCCGGACCGCCAGCGGACACGGCCTCCGGGATCGGCGACGGCAGTCTGCTCACGCCTGAAGACATCGCCAGGTTCGGCAAGCTGCAGGCCCGGATAACGAATGTCGAGGTTTCGAGCCCGCCTGTCGTCGAATTCACTGTATTGGATCAGAACGACAACCCGGCCCTCGGTATCGCCGCCAGCGCGGTCAGGTTCACGTTCGCAAAACTCGTGCCCGGAACGCCGGAAGCCAATGGCGGGTTGCCGTACTGGCAGAATTATGTAAACCGGACAAGGTCCTCCGATTTGCCTGGCGGACTGGCGAATGTCATTCAGCCGACGGTCGAATCGGGCGGAGAACTCGAAGAATTGGGTGACGGCAAGTACCGGTACACGTTCATTAACGATGTCACGAGCGTTACCGAGCCGGTCGAGGTTTTGTGGGAGCCGACCCTGACGCACCGAGTCGGCATGGAGATTCGTCTCGATCGCGATTCCGGCGCGCGGCGGCCGATGGCGCCGGACAATCCGGTCTACGATTTCGTTCCCGAGGAAGGTGCTGCCGGATCAGGCGTCACGAAGAACATTGTCGATACCGGTAACTGTGAGGGCTGCCACTACGAGTTCGCGGAACACGGTGGACCCAAGAAGACGGTCGAATACTGCGTGACCTGCCACAACCCGGGCAACGTCGAAGCCGACTCTGGTGAATCGATGGACATGGCGTACCTCGCGCATTCGATCCACCGGGGCCACGATCGCGTGCCGCCGTTCATTCTTGCCGGCGGAGATGACGATTTCAGCGAAGTGCATTACCCGCAATCGGTCACGTACTGTGAAACCTGCCACGTTGCCGCGGAGGGCTATCCGGAGGACGGCAACGCCTGGGACGAGGGCGCGACGGCCAAGTCCTGCGGTGGCTGCCATGCCGATGGCCTGGTTGCTCAAGACTTCGATCCCGTAACCGGCCAGGCCGAGTACTTCTTCGACCACACCGTGTCTGCGGTTGATCTCGGGCTGCAACCGGATAACGGCAGCTGTGCGGGCTGCCACCTCGGCGCTATTCCGACGGCGGGACCCGCGCTGGCGATCCATCGCAGCATTCGCGGTGATGACCGCGCGCGCGCCGAGGCCGGCGACAACTTCGTCTTCGAGATTCTTGGAGCGACCAACACCGGCCCGGGCGAGACGCCGGTCGTCACGTTCCGGGTGACCAGTCCTGCGGGCGAGCCTTACGATATCCTGACCGATCCGGAATTCGATCTCGCGACGGAGGATCCTGACGGAAGTAATCCGGCTGCATTGAATCTCTATGTCCAGTGGGCGACGGCAGATTACTATGGCGGTGACGAGAACGGACAGGTGCTTGGTGCCCGTATCAACAACTCGCTGAGCGTCAGTGCCATCCAGGACCTGAACTTCCGCGATGCCG
>JAACFB010000031.1 GCA_009937615.1 Gammaproteobacteria bacterium
ACGAAGAAAATGGCGCGCCCGACAGGATTGATTCAGATCGCCTGAGGGCGATCTTCACCCCTTCGGGGCGCCTTCGGCGTCCAAAACGCTAGCGCGTTTTGTCGAACAACGTCCGCCTCCTTGGGCGGGACACACCAGATAATAAGAAAAGGGGCCCCTTTGGGACCCCTTTTTTATTACTGGCGCGCCCGACAGGATTCGAACCTGTGACCCCTGCCTTCGGAGGGCAGTACTCTATCCAGCTGAGCTACGGGCGCATTGAGGACGTCAAAGCGGCGGGTATTGTACTAGCAACGCGCGCGTGCGCGCCATGTTCATTGGTGTATCAGCAGGTTGGGCCGATACCCAGTCGACTTCATGCCATCACTCGACCGTCCGATCAGGTGGCATGATGCGCCAGTGCACGTCTGAACGACGCGACCAGTTCGAAGTCCCGGGTGTCCGTAAGTATCAACCACGATTCCGGGGGCAGCGCGCCGTGGGCACGATGGGGCCACTGCGTGCGTCGGCATCACAGCCGGAGCCACTGCGACACATTGCTGAATCTGTCGGCGCCCGTCGCACGCCATGCCGAGTAGTTCCCGATGCATGAAATGTCCGTTTGTCTCTCGCTCCTGCAGCAGGTCGAGCAAATTGCCGCCGAACACGAGGCTACGGCTGTAACGCGCATCGTTATTAGAGTCGGTCCGCTGTCCGGCGTCGAAGCCGATTTACTGAGGCGCGCTTACCCGCTTGCTGTCGCCGGCTCTATCGCGGAAGGCGCCGAACTGGTTCTCGACACGGCTGACGTCGTGGTCCGGTGTAGCGAGTGCGGCGCCGAATCGACAGTGCCGCCCAATCGCTTGCTGTGCGGCCAGTGCGGCGAGTTTCGCACGCGCATCGTCACGGGCGACGAGATGACGCTGCAAAGCGTCGAGCTCGACAGGGCCTGAACGCGGCCGCTTACGCTGCCTTCAGAGACCCCGACGCAGCGCTTCAATCCTCTCCGGGATCGGCGGGTGACTCATGAACAGGCGCATCATGCTGCGCTTGGCACCGCCGGATATGCCGAAGGCCTGCAGAGCCTCGGGGAGCTGGCCAGGCATGCCTCGCTCGAGTCGCGACAACGCGCGGATCATCGGCTCGCGGCCGTTCAGCTCCGCCGAACCTGAATCAGCCCGGAATTCCCGCTGTCGGGATACCCACATGACGATGATGCTCGCAAGGATACCGAGCAGCAGCTGCGCGACGATGACCGCAGCGAAGTATCCGAGGCCATAGCCACGTTCGTTTTTCAGAATAACGCGATCGACAAAGTGTCCAATGATTCGAGAGAGAAAAATGACGAACGTGTTCACGACGCCCTGCACGAGAGCCAGTGTCACCATGTCGCCATTCGCGACGTGCGATATTTCGTGCGCCAGCACCGCCTCGACTTCGTCTTTCGGCATGCTGCGGAGCAATCCAGTGCTGACGGCAACCAGTGCCGCATTGCGGCGTGCGCCGGTTGCAAAGGCGTTCATGTCCGGCGCGTCATAGACTGCGACCTCAGGCATTTCGATCCCTGCCTGGCGCGCCTGGCGCTCGACCGTGGCCAGCAACCAGGATTCCGCGGCGTTGGCCGGCTGGGTTATGACGCGGGCACCCGTGCTGCGCTTCGCCATCCACTTCGACAGTGCAAGCGAGATGAACGAGCCGCCGAAACCGATGACCAGCGACAGTATCAACAGGGCGTTATAGTCAATGCCTGCGCCTCTCTCGTCGAGGATGCTGTCCACGCCGAGCAGCCTCAAGACAATGCTGAGGACCAGCAGCACAGCCAGGTTAGTGGCTATAAACAGCGCCACGCGTTTGATCATCTTGTGCACTCCAATTTAGAACCAGTCCTAGGGTGTGTCCTTTTGAGAGGTTTTCAAGGTGCCGGGGTTCCTGGTTTGGCGCCGAGGACGATCCGGCGTGGGTTTAAGCGGCCGACCTCAAGGTTGGGTTTCCTGTCGGCGTCCCGGCCAGTCACCGAACTGCATTTCGAGCTCGATGCCCACACCCCAGTTGCTCTCACGCACCTCTTCGAGGAATTCGCGCGGCCAGGACAGGCTTGTCGACAATTCGAGATACAGGTAGTCACGCGCGATCCGCTTGCGGTAGCGGAGTTCGACCCCGTAATCCTGCAGTTTGACCGCATTCTCGGTTTCGCCGGCGGCGAAGACGCTATAGGAGAGCGCGTCTTTACTGCCAACAGCCTGGTAGGCCGTAAATTTCTGGGTCCATCCCAGGCCCTCGACATCATCTTCTGCAAGCAGGATGCTCCAGGACCGCAACAGCCACGTTGAACTGACGGCGTAGTCGAGGATATTCGTCACTGACGTTCCCAAGCCGCGCTGGTTTTGCAAAAACACGACCGGGCGCACACGCCACCACCAGGAATCGCCATACGTGCGGCCCCAACGATAGGTCGCACGAATGTATGGCTCCAGCGGCGTGGCCAGCTTTATGCCAGCACCGAAATCCCATCCCGTGGCTATGGTCCGATCGCGTGAATAGCCGATCCCGAACAGCCAGTCTTCGTCCTCGTAATCGTTGAAGCGGCCGGGCAGCGTGTCGATGTTGTCATTGGCTCTGCCGTCAACAAAATCGTCAATGTCGCCTCGGCCGAAAACGAGCCGCGATCTTTCCTTCAAAGCCGTCAGCGGGACGCGCGCTTTCAGACGCAGGCGCTTTTTGAAACCGTCGCGCTGATCCCATTGACCGCCGACCGACACGCGGCCTCTTGACACGTTCTCACCCTCACTGACATCACTCGACCCGAACAGCCCATCGAACCAATGCGCACTGCCATTGACGACGCTGAAAACCGTGCGCTGTGTTTTATCGATTAGCGGGGTCTCTTCGGGATTCTCGGCCGGCAATTCGCCTTCAACGTTCGCTGCATTGTTACTTGTCACCGCATCGCCAGCGGCCGGAGAGACGCCCGGCGCCAGGTCCGGAGCGGACGCTGTCGCCGACTGAGTCGACCCGGCCGCGATCGGGTCTTCCTCCACAGCCGCGGGCGGACCGCTGGCCGCGCAGGCAGCGAGCCAGGGAACGATGAAACACGTTAAGGGTCGGTATAAGGTCACGGAGGCCGGATCGCGGGTTCTTCGAACGGGATCGATGTTAGCACCGCTAAGTCGGGGAAGAACGCCGGGACGACAATTCCACGCGGAACCTATTCCCCTGAATTCCTCTCATGTTTCTGGCGCGGACCTGGCATCAACCGAGGGTCACGTCATGCCGGCAGTTGCAACTTCCGTGCTCAGCCTTAATCATAGCCTCGGTATGGTTGAGGCAATATCAAGGATTTCTCGATGATCAAACGACTTCTCGACAGGGTATCCGAGGCGATTGCTGCGCCGGATGCGACAGCGACAAGCAGCGAGAACCGTGAGGCAGCACTGCGCATGGCCGCTGCCGTGCTCATGATCGACGTCGCTCGGGCCGACCATGTCTTCGAGGAAAGCGAGTTCGACCGCGTGCTGCAACTCGTCGAGGCGCACTTCGAACTGACGCCCGATCAAGCCGCAGAGCTCGTCAACATGGCCAGCGAAAGAGCTGAAGACTTGACCTCGCTGCATGACTTCACGCAGCTACTTCACAGGCACCTGGATGAAGCGGAAAAAGCACGAATCATCGGGCTGCTGTGGCAAATCGCCTATGCGGACGGCCGGCTCGACAAGTATGAAGACTCGCTCGTTCGCAAGATCAGCGACCTGTTGCATGTCAGCCGAGGCCGCGTCATGCGCCTGAAGCATGACGCCGAACAGGCGGCGGGTTAGGTCGGTGTCGAGTCACAGCATCCCGCGGTTTTTTAAACGACATCTATGGCGACGCTCGGTCCTGCCGGTCATTGCAGCGGGCGTCGCGGCTCTCTTCATAGCGGCCTGCGGCGCGCCTCAGCCGGACGCCGCGGCCCGCGAGCCCGGGCAGGGACCGACGTCAGGGACCGGGTATGAATTCCGCAGGGCGAGCCCGGACGGCATCGGCAAGTTCTACATGGGCCGCGAGATCTCGCACGTCATGGGGCATCGGGGGGCCGCCTGGCTCGAGCGCCCGGCACGAGAGCGTGAGGAGCGTACCGACCTGCTGATCGAAAACCTGCCACTGCAGGCAAACAGCATTATCGCGGATATCGGCGCCGGTACGGGCTATTTCAGTTTTTCTATCGCTGAGCGCATACCCGATGGCAAGGTCCTTGCTGTCGACATTCAGCAGGAAATGCTCGACATCATTGCGGCACGCAAGGTTTCTACAGGCGTCGATAATGTCGAGCCGGTTCTTGGCGACGAGCTTGATCCCGGCCTTCCCGATTCAGCGGTCGATCTCATCCTGATTGTCGATGCTTACCACGAATTTTCCTTTCCTCGGGAGATGGGCGATGCCATGGCACGTTCACTCAAGCCGGGCGGAAGGCTCATATTGATCGAGTATCGCGCCGAAGACCCTGGCGTCTTCATCAAGCCTCTGCATAAGATGTCTGAGGCGCAAGCGATCGCCGAAATGCGCGCAGCTGGCCTCGCCTGGGAGCGCACGGAATCGTTCCTGCCGCAGCAGCATTTCCTGGTTTTTCGGCGCCCGGGGCAAAGCAGCGGCGTCACAAACTAGTCGCGGCGAGCCGGATCCATCCGGCGACTACATTGCGGCAAGAACCCGCTGCAGCCGTTCTTTGACCTCAGCAGCCAGGGGTTCGACGTCGGGGTTTTTTACCAGCGACAGCACCGCTTGCGGATCCATGAAGCTGACCGACACCTGGCCCTCTTCGTTTTCACGGACCAGCACATTACAGGGCAGCAGCAAGCCGATCTCGGGTACCGCACTCACTGCCTGGTAGGCCAGCGGCGGATTGCAGGCGCCGAGAATCCGATAACGCGGCATGTCCTTATCGAGTTTTTCCTTGATCTTTGCAGCAACGTCGATATCGGAGAGCACACCGAAGCCTTCCGTCTGCAACTCTGCCGTTACCTTCTCGATTGCGGCGTCGAAATCATGATCAACGATCTTGCCAAATCCAAAATTGGTTTCCATTAGCCCTGCACCTCCTTAACGTAGTTACGGCTCCCGCAGTAGATGTCGTGTAACAGATGGATAACCCGGTCCGCCGGGCCCTCTGCGAGTGAATAGAAGATCATCTGAGACTCGCGCCGGGTTTTGACCAGGCCCTGTTGTCGCAATCGGGCAAGCTGCTGGGAGAGCGCCGACTGGCTGAGTGGAACGAGTTCGTTGAGGTCGCCCACCGATCGCTCACCTTCGGCCAGCAGACACAGGATTATCAGCCGGCTTTCGTTGCCGAGCGCTTTCATCAGGCCCGCCGCGTCCACCGCGTGCTCGCGCATCAGCTCGGATACCGGGGGCTTGGCCGCCTGCCCTTTGCTTTCACTATTCATTGCGACTTCCAGTTATATCAATATCTTACGGTAAATCCGTATCGCCTCTGACGTTAATATAGTCCATAATATATTAGATGTCTATAATTTATTCTTTACTAATTTAGTTTATTGCAATATATTGCTCGCCACCCGTTACTGCAGCAGGCAAAACCCTCATGAAAAATACCGTCATCCGACTCGCAATCGAACGTCCGCGCAGCATTTATGCAGCGGTCATGCTGCTCGTCGTCGCGACGGCGGCGCTGATGACGAGGATAGAGATCGACACGGATCCTGAAAACATGCTGCCAGCCGAGCAGGCTGATCGCCTGTTTCATAACGCCGTCGAGAAAACGTATACCTACCACGACGCCATCGTCGTTGGCGTCGTCAACGAGCAGCACCCGAACGGCATTTATAACGTCCGTTCACTGACAGCGCTGCACAGCCTGAGCAACTCGATACTCGCTCTCGATGGCGTGATCGCACCCGACCTGGCATCGCTGGCATCGGTCGACAACATCGAGCAGGAAGGCTCGGGCGCAATTCGGTTCGAGTGGCTCATGCGCGCAGCGCCCGTTACCGAGCAACAGGCTACCGACATTCGGGACAAGGTCAATCGCCTGCCGCTGCTCAAGGACTCACTGGTTTCGGGCGACGGCAGAGCAGCGACGATCTACGTACCGATCGCAAGCAAGGACCTGAGCTATCCCCTGTCGCGGGAGATCCAGGCACTGATCGACGAACTCGATTCGGAGGACGCTTATCACATAACCGGGCTGCCCGTTGCAGAAGACACGTTCGGCCACGACATGTTCGTGCAGATGGGTATCTCGGCACCGCTAGCCGGCCTGATGCTCTTTGTGCTGATGCTGTACTTCTTCCGCAGCGCACAGCTCGTGATTGCACCGATGCTCGTTGCAATGGCGACCGTCATCATCAGCATGGGACTGATGATTGGTCTCGGGTTCACCGTGCACATCATGAGCTCTATGATTCCGATTTTCCTGATGCCGATCGCAGTCGTCGACTCCGTGCACATCATGTCCGAGTTCGCAGATTCCTATGGCCGCGGCGGCAACGTAAAAATCATAATCTCCCGAGTTGTCGACCACTTATTCAGGCCGATGCTGTTTACGTCGCTCACGTCTGCCGTCGGTTTTCTGTCGTTACTCCTGACGCCCATACCGCCCGTGCAGATATTCGGCGCGATCGTCGCGTTCGGAATTCTGCTCGCTTTCATATTAACGATACTCCTGATTCCCGCCTACGTGATCCGGATGAGTCCCGCCGCTCTCGACAAGCTCACCTCGGAAAAACGAAAGGCGCATACCGATACCCTCCTCGCACGGGCGCTGCGCCGGACCGGCCGTTTTGCAATGCGGCGCGGTAAATTGGTCACGGGTATCGCGGTCCTGGCCATCGCGTTCAGTATCGCCGGCATCTACCGGATCGAGATCAACGACAACCCGGTACGCTGGTTCAAGGCGAGCCATCCGATCCGGATTGCCGACGACGTTCTCAACGAACACTTTGCTGGCACGTACGACGCGTTCGTCGTGTTAACTCATGATGGCGCGGTTGCGCGCGCCGAGTACATCAGGAATGCCAACAAACTGCTGGTCGATATCGACGCCGCGTATGCAGTCGGCATTCGGGAACAACTGAATGCTGATCCAGTGGACAGCGGCGCCTACTACGGCAACCTGATCGCGACGATTGACGACGCACTATTCGATGCCGTCGGCCCGGCGACCGTCGATTCGCTCGAGCGGCTGATGGAGTTGGCCGAACAGGCCCAGGTGACTTCCAAGTACTTTCAGCATCCTGAAGCGCTTGAGTACATCAGCGATATCCAAGATGCGCTGAATAACTCGGGCTACGTCGGCAAATCCAACGCATTAAGCGATGTTGTCAAGGTAGTCAACCGCGAGCTCCGCGGCGGCGCCGACAGCGAGTATCGGATTCCGGGTTCCGAAGCGGGTGTTGCACAGGCCTTGATGCAGTACCAGTCTTCGCACCGGCCGCATGACCTCTGGCACATAGTGACACCGGATTTCTCGTCGACGGTCATCTGGCTGCAGCTCAAGAGCGGCGACAACCAGGACATGAGCCTCGCGATGAATTTTCTGGACGAGTACCTGGCCGCACATCCTCTGCCGGCAGACGTCGAAATGCGCTGGGCGGGCAAGACATTTATCAACGTCGTCTGGCAGAACGTGATGGTCGCCGGGATGCTCAAGAGCCTGTTGGGCGCATTCGTCGTCGTCTTCCTGATGATGGCATTCCTGTTCCGTAGCGCGCGGCTCGGCCTGCTGGCCATGGTCCCGCTGTCGGTTACGATACTCGGCGTATACGGCATCATCGGCTGGGCCGGCAAGGACTACGACATGCCTATCGCCGTGTTGTCGTCCCTGACGCTCGGGCTTTCCGTCGACTTCGCAATTCACTTCATCGAAAGGACCCGTTCCTTCCTGCGGAGCAGCGGTTCGTTTGCGGCAGCGGAGAAACAGATGTTCGAAGAACCAGCCCGGGCAATTGCGCGTAACGCGATCGTTATCGCGATCGGGTTTACGCCGCTGTTGTTTGCCCCACTCGTGCCCTACATCACGGTCGGAATCTTCATGGCTGCCATCATGGCGCTGTCTGGCGTAACCACCCTGGTACTGCTGCCTGCGCTGATGTCCTGCGCAGGGCCGTGGCTGTTTCCTGAGATGAAAAAACGAGGCGCTTTCGCCGCGGTTTCCGGAGAGCCTGCAACCGCATGACATGAAAGGAGATACTGCAATGCCCCGAAATCTTATGTTGGCGCTGGCTGCACTTTCGCTCAGCACGGGCATTCATGCCGAAGTCTTGACGGACGCGGACGAAGTCATCGCGCGTGCAGATCTTGCGGCATACTACGGTGGCACAGACGGCCGCTCCGAAGTGCGGATGATCATCACCGACGCACAGGACAGGCAGCAGCGGCGCCAGTTCACGGTACTGCGTCGCGATGTGGAAGACGCTGGTGACCAACAGTTCCTGGTCGTGTTCAGCCAACCCTCGGATGTGCGCAATACCGTGTTTCTCGTCGACAAACATATCGATCGCGACGACGATCGCTGGCTGTACCTGCCAGGTCTCGACCTGGTCAAACGCATATCTGCCGGAGACAAGCGAACAAGTTTTGTCGGCGCACATTATTTTTACGAGGATGTATCCGGACGCCGCCCTTCCGACGACTCGCACGAATTTGTCGAGACGACCGACGCGTTCTACGTGCTGAGGCACACGCCGATCGATCCGCAGAGCGTCGAGTTCACGAGCTACATAACCTGGATCGATCGCAACACCTTCCTGCCGATGAAGATCGAGTACACCAATCCGGCAGGTAACGTCTATCGACGCGTAGAGGTGTTCGGGGTCGAGAATGTCGATGGCCACCCGACCGTTACAACGAGCCGCGTATCCGATTTGCTGACCGGCGGAAGAACCGACATGCAGTTTCGTTACATCCAGTACGACGTCGGGCTCCCAGAATCGGTGTTCACCGAGCGCTCTCTGCGGAACCCGCCGCGGGAATGGCTGCAGCGTCCGGAGAATTAGACGCGACAGCTGTCATGAAACCCTGGCCTTTGCTTTTGCTGCTACCCATCACGCTCCTGGCGCAGGATGACCCATGGGATGACGAGGACTGGGGTGACGATGATGAAGCCGCAGCGTGGGCCGGATTCATAGAGGCCGGGCTGGGCACGCGATTGCACAGCGACCCGCTGCTCGACGAACGCAACACGCTCGAGGAAGTACGCTGGCGTATCGAGTCGGAGTGGCAGCCCGGTGCGGCGACGGTCAGCTTCAAAGCCGACGCCGCGTACGACGGTATCGAGGCCGGCTGGGATGCGGAGATTCGGGACCTGACGGCCGCGTTTACGCTCGCCGAAGACTACGACATCAAGCTCGGCCGGCAGGTGCAGACCTGGGGCACGGGCGACCTGCTGTTCCTCAATGACCTGTTCCCCAAAGACTTCGTATCCTTTTTCGCGGGACGGGACGACGAGTACCTGAAAGCCGCCGGCAATGCGATTCGCGTCACGCGCTTTTCGGAGATGATCAACGTCGACTTCGCCTGGACACCAGTCTTTGAGCCGGACGTTTATCTTACGGGCGAGCGGTACTCGTTCTTTTCGCCGCTGGCTGGCGAAAACATCGCGCCACGGCCGCCGCTCACCGCCGTCGAGCCTGACGAAAAACCTGCAAACGGGGAATTCGCACTGCGCCTGTTTCGCACCTTCGAAAGCCGCGAAATCGCTCTTTATGCGTACCGCGGGTTTTTCAAGCAGCCGACGGCGTTGACCGCCAACCTCGAGCCCACCTTCGCACCGCTCACCGCGATCGGCGCCAGCCTGCGCCAGCCGCTGGGGCCCGGCCTGCTCAACGTGGAAGGGTCGTATTACCGGTCACGCGACGACCGCGATGGCTCGGATCCTTTCGTCCCCAACGATCAGCTCCGCATGCTGGCCGGTTACGAATGGGAGGCCAGGCCAAATTTCACAGTTGGGTTGCAGTACTACCTGGAATGGACCGGCGATCATAGCCGGCTCATCGATAACTCACCGTCTCCCGAGTTCGAGCCCGACGAATTTCGACACCTGCTAACGAACCGGCTGACTTATCGCGCCGGTCGCGACAAGCACACGCTGTCGTTGTTCACGTTTTTTTCGCCGAGCGACAGCGACTTTTACCTGCGACCGAGCTACAGCTATCGTCACAGCGACGAGTGGTCGCTGACCGCGGGCGGCAACCTGTTCGGCGGCAGCGACGCGCATACCTTTTTCAGCCAGCTGCAGGACGCGAGCAACCTATACCTGCGCGTCCGCTACCATTACTAATCAGTCTTCGGTCAGCGCGTCCCGGATCCGCCCGTAACCCAGCTTGATTTCGCGGCCCAGCTGCCCGAGCGCCTTGCCGAGGCCTTCACCGGTTTCCCTGAGCCCGGCATCATCCGCGAATTCCTTCGCCTTGTCGGAGAACTCCTCCATCTTTTCCTCGAGCTCCTCCCATTCGTCTCGAGCCTCCTTGGTCGCAAGATGCATCTGAACTCTCAGTTCGTCGCGCTTCTGCTTGAGTTCCTCAAAGAGATCATCGATATCGGCCATGTCTGCCTCCTGTCGAATCCACCCCTAGTTTATTGGGCCAAACTCCCAAAAAGAAATCGGGGAAATACCTACGCCGGTATCGACCGATGCGTGCGTGTCCACGCATAACTGATGTTATATAATCGCTCGCCACCGCCGGCGCGCAGCCGTGGCCACGTAAAGAAACAACCTCAGGAGCAGTACATTGAGCAAGGACCATAAACTCTTCGACTTGCCTTCGTTGGTGATCGGTACCCTCGTTGCATTTGGGCTGGCGATTCTCATCCTCATGCTCAAGATGCCCGACCTGACCGAAAGCATGCGTAAGCCTGATGCCGACCAATACCAGGCCGCCGTCGCCGAGCGAATTCGGCCGCTGGGGCAGGTAACAAGGCCAGAAGAGAAGCAGCAGGCCGCCGCACCAACGGCCGAGACCGTTGCCGAAGCCGCGGCCGAGACCGAACCGGTAGCCGCGGCAATCACGGGAGCGGAGGTCTACAACGGCGCCTGCCTGGCCTGTCATGGCAATGGCGTTGGCGGTGCACCCGTTGTCGGCGACGTGGCTGCCTGGGAATCCAGAGTCGCGCAGGGTGCTGACGTACTCAACGACCATGCCATCAATGGTTACCAGGGTGTCGGCTACATGCCGCCCAAGGGCGGGCGGCTCGATCTCTCCGACCAGGAGGTCATCGACGCCGTTGCTTACATGGTTGCCGAGTCAACGCAGTAACGACCGGCGCTTACAGTCTCTTCCTGTCCAGCTGGCGCAAGGTCAACGCTTCCGCAATATGCGGCGGCGCAAGCTCGCCATCCCCGGCCAAATCAGCAATCGTGCGCGCGACGCACAGTACCCGCTGATACGCGCGCGCTGACAGCCTGAATTTATCTACCGCGGCTGCCAGCAGAACCAGGCAGTCCGCATCCGGGCGGCAATGGGCATCCACGGAGCCGCTTCCGAGCCGCGCGTTGCACCGACCGCTGCGCCTTAGCTGGGTCTCGCGGGCCTCATGCACCCGTCGCGCCACGACCTCGCTGGATTCTCCGCACGGGCCGGTCTTCTGCAGGGCATGTTTACCAGGCCGGCCGACGCCAACGTGCAGGTCGATGCGATCGAGCAGCGGCCCCGAAATCCTGCCCCGATAGGCCGCAACCCGTTCGGCACTGCAGCGGCAGCTACCGTGCTCGTCCCCGAGGTAACCGCAGGGGCATGGGTTCATTGCGGCAACGAGCTGAAATGCGGCCGGAAACACGACCTGCCGGTTTGCCCGCGAGATCGTGATGCTACCCGCCTCGAGCGGCTCGCGAAGAACTTCGAGCACATTGCGACTGAACTCCGGCAATTCATCCAGAAACAGCACGCCGTTGTGAGCTCTCGATATTTCTCCTGGCTTCGGACCGTGCCCGCCGCCGACCAGTGCCGGCGCCGTGGCGGTGTGATGCGGCGCGCGAAAACGCCGCCGCCGCCACTGCCCCAGGTCGAGCGGACTGCCGAGCGCCGACTCGACCGCCGCGATCTGCAATGCCTCGGTGAGTGACATCGGCGGCAAAATGCCCGGGAGCCTGCGTGCAAGCATGCTTTTGCCGGTTCCCGGAGGGCCGACAAACAGCAGGTTGTGTCCTCCGGCGGCGGCAATCTCCAGCGCCCGTTTCGCCTGGTCCTGCCCCCTGACCTCGCTGAGATCCGGCTCGACGAGAAGACTCGAGGGCGGGCGGACAGGCGTCAGCGGCGGAATGTCCACCCGTCCATGCAGGTAAGCGGAAACCTCCAGCAGGCTTCCCGACGGCCGGACATCGGTGTTTGCAAGCACGGCCTCTGCACCGTTTGGCGCCGGCACGACCATGCCGTGACCCGCAGTCTGCGCCTGCATTGCCGACGGTAAAATTCCGGGCACCGGCCGGATTGCACCGTCCAGCGAGAGCTCGCCATAAAACTCCGTGTCCCGGGCTTTCTCGATCGGTACCTGCCGGCTTGCCGCCAGGATCCCGAGCGCTACGGCAAGATCGAACCGACCACCGGACTTGCGCATGTCCGCCGGCCCGAGGCTCACCGTAATTCGCTCCTGCGGAAACCGGAAGCCCGAGCTGATCAGCGCGCTGCGAACCCGGTCCTTGCTTTCGCGCACCGCGGTCTCGGCCAGGCCGACAATCGAAAACGCCGGGAGCCCGCCCGACAGAAACACCTCGATCGTGACCGGCGGGGCATCAACGCCCAGCTGGGCGCGACTCTTTATAATTGCGAGACTCACGACTAGGCCCTCCATGGCCGTTCTCAATTTCGTCGTAGCGGTTCATGGCCGCGATTGCCGTGCGAATCCGCCGCTAAAGCTGCTGCTCGTACTCAGCCAATCGCTGTTCGAGTGCCTCGAGTTTTTCACGCGTTCGCGCCAGGACGGCTTCCTGCACCTCGAATTCCTCGCGGCTTACGAGATCAAGTTTGCCGAGCCCGGCATCAAGGACGGAGCGAAAATTCTGCTCCAGGTCCTTTTGCATCGCCCGCAGGCCCTCGGGAACTGTCTCAGCGAGTTTTCTCGCCAGGTCTTGTATCGAATCATTACTCATTGCGGCTTGATACCGCAGGGCAGGTCAAAAAACCAGTCGCGAATCGGTGCATCTCCACTCGATTCGCCCGGCGCCTCACCAGATCGGTGCAATCGATCCCGGTCCACGCACCTCATCGGTGCGCGCCCGTATTCGGAAAATCGTTAAGTAATTGTTAACTAGCGTGTTTTTCTACATGGCACGAAAACTGCTCTGTAGACAGGGACAGCAACTTACTCTTCTACGGAGCACTACACATGAAAACCCTATCGAGAGCCGGCCTGCTCGGAACCCTTCTCGCCATGAGTGGTATTGCGCAGGCTGACTGGTCCGCCAACGTTGGCTATGCCAGCGAATACCACTTCCGCGGCATACTGCAAAAGACCTCGTCTGCGAGTGGCGGTCTCGATTATGAATCGGGTGGATTCTACGTCGGCACCTGGGCAGCGGATGTCGGCGACGGCCTCGAGGTCGATGGCTATTTCGGCTACGGCACCGAGATTGGCGAAGTCAGCCTGGGAATAGGCTACACGGGCTATTTTTACACGGGCGACTTCGACGACACGTACCAGGAAATCAACCTTAGCGCAGGCATCGGCATATTCACCCTCGACGTCGCCGTTGGCGAGTATGACTCGCCTCCCAACGAGCTATGCAATCCCACCGCCTCCGGCTGCTCCAGGACCTCGGACTACACCTATTACTCGCTGACCGCTGAAAAGAACGGCTTCTACGGAAAGTTCGGCGGCTTCTCGCAGGACTTCGAGGGCGAGTATTTCGAGGTGGGCTACGGAATGACGATAGCCGAAATCGATTTTGGCTTGTCGGTGATCTTCGCAAACGACGATCTCGTCGGTGAAGCAGACGAATCGTTGATCTTCACGATCGGCAAGTCCTTCGACCTATAGATCCAGGTGGGCGCTACGGGTGTCGCCCCACTCAACTCAAACCAGGGGAAGCACAATGAAAATGATTACTGCGATCATCAAGCCGTTCAAGCTTGACGATGTTCGCCAGGCTGTTGCCGATATCGGCATCCAGGGCATCACGGTGACCGAGGTCAAGGGATTCGGTCGCCAGCGCGGGCACACGGAACTCTATCGCGGCGCCGAGTACGTCGTTGACTTTCTGCCCAAAGCAAAGATCGAACTGGCCGTGGCGGACGACATACTCGACCAGGTTATCGAAGCCATCGCCAACGCGGCGCGCACGGGCAAGATCGGTGACGGCAAGATTTTTGTTTCCGAGTTAACCGAAGCCATTCGCATTCGAACCGGCGAGACCGGCACCGAAGCCGTTTAAAGAAACCCATTTCAAGCAGAGGAACTTCTCGTGGATGAAGTAACGCAAATATCGGCACAGGTCACCGAACTGGCCTATGCCCTGGATACCTTCTATTTTCTCGTCATGGGGGCGCTGGTCATGTGGATGGCCGCCGGCTTCACGATGCTGGAGTCCGGCCTCGTTCGTGCCAAGAACACGGCCGAAATCCTGACCAAGAACGTCGGCCTGTATTCGATCGCCTGCATCATGTACATGCTGTGCGGCTATACGATCATGTACCCGGGGACCTACGAGGGCGGGGTGTTTCAAAGCCTGGCTACACTCGGCAGCGGCCTGCTCACCTCGAGTGACAATGCGGCCGCCGACGTCATCGCGAGCGGCGGCGACACCTACTACTCCGGGCTGTCTGACTTTTTCTTCCAGGTCGTGTTCGTCGCCACCGCGATGTCCATCGTTTCGGGCGCGGTTGCCGAACGCATGAAGCTGTGGTCATTCTTCCTGTTCGCCGTGATCCTGACCGGCTTTATCTATCCGGTGCAGGGGTTCTGGAAGTGGGGCGGCGGCTTCCTCAACGAAATGGGCTTTCTCGATTTTGCGGGGTCCGGCGTCGTGCATCTCTGCGGCGCGGCGGCGGCTCTCGCCGGCGTGCTCCTGCTAGGCGCACGAAAGGGGAAGTATGGGCCCGGCGGCCAAATCAACGCGATACCGGGCTGCAACCTGCCGCTCGCGACCCTCGGAACCCTGATCCTCTGGCTTGGCTGGTTCGGTTTCAACGGCGGGTCGGAACTCAAGGTCTCCGATGTCGGCGAAGCAAACGCCGTCGCGCTCGTGTTCGTCAATACGAACATGGCTGCCGCGGGCGGGCTGGTCTTCGCATTGTTGCTGGCTCGCTTGTGGTTCGGCAAAGCCGACCTCACGATGGCGCTGAACGGTGCGCTGGCCGGGCTCGTGGCAATAACGGCCGAACCCCTGACTCCGGAGCCCATCGCAGCGACGATGATCGGCGCTGTGGGCGGCCTGCTCGTTGTGGCCTCGATTGTCACGCTGGACAAACTCAAGATCGATGACCCGGTCGGCGCCATCTCGGTCCACGGGGTGGTCGGAATGTGGGGCCTGATCGCGGTTTGCTTCACTAACGAGGAGGCAAAGCTTTGGGTCCAGCTCCTCGGCCTGCTGACGATTTTTGCCTGGGTCTTCATCACGAGCTTCATCGCCTGGATCATTATCAAGATGACCCTCGGCATTCGCGTCGGCGAAGAGGAAGAGTATGAAGGCGTCGACATATCGGAATGCGGGCTGGAAGCCTATCCGGAGTTCACCTCGGCAGAGTAAATCCCATGTCGGCCCGCGGTACTGCGGCACAGTCAGCACCGCGGGCCAACCCCGAGCTCCAGAAAGCTACTTATCCCCCTTGGAGCAATAGCTTAGCGGGCCTTCGGGCCCGCTTTTTTATGCCGCCGGGAATCAGAAGGCCGCGGACCGGCTGTGACTGATGTCACATCAATGCCTCCGATTCCATGCTTCAATGCGTTATAGTTCAATGCCTTATACGGAAGGATACCGATGTCTCGCTGCCTGCTCATGATCATCGCTATCGTCGCCGCGGCCGGGAACGTCGTTGCGGGCGAGATCTACAAGTGGATCGATGCCGACGGAAACGTCCACTACGTCGATCGTCCGACCGGCGATCCAACCGAGGAGAGAGTCGACGTTATCTCGAACCGCACCGACAATGCGGCGGTCCGGGCCAGCGTTCAGGCGCGGCTCGACCGGCAGGCGGAACGAGAGGAGGCACTGAACAAGGCTGCTGAAGACGAACAAAGCGCTGCTGCGGCCCAGTCGGAGCGCGAGCAGCGCGAGAGGCAGTGCGCGTCCTACCGCGAGCGCCTCGAAAGTTACCTGCAGTCGCGCCGGCTCTATCGAGAGAACGAGTCCGGTGAACGCGTTTATCTTGACGAAGACGAAATGATGACGGCGCGCGCGGAGCTGCAGAAGAAAATCCAGGAAACCTGCGACTGATACAGCCTGTCTTTGTCGACCGTCACCCGCGAGCGCCCGCTGAGAGCGCTCCTACAGGTACAATCCCGACTACCGTCCGTTCAGGAGCTGTCGGCTTGGCCGCGCAACCGGATTCCAATAACAGCGAAACCCAGGCATACCTGCCCGATTTTTGCGCCGCAGGGACTGTCTTTGTCGTTGTCCTGATTGCCGAGCTGGTCGCGATCCTGCTCACGCTTGCCGCCGATGCGGAACCCGGCATGTTCCTGATCGAACTCTCCAAGAATTCCCTGTTCATTCTTTGGCTGGCTATCCTCAGCGCCGTCGTGATGTGCCTGTTTCGCAGCCGACTCGAAAGCAGCGGCAAGACCCGCGCTTTCGTTCTAAGCTTCATCATCCTCGAGCTGCTCTGCGTGGCGCTCGCGGAAGTCGCCTATCAGTTGACGCGAGTGTTTGGCGAATCACTGATCATCACCGACTCGCACGGTGGTTTTATCTTTCGCACGTTCGCAATCAGCTCCATCGTCATCGCGCTAGCAATGCGTTACCTGTACGTGTCCAGCGAGTGGCGCCGCAGCATCGTGCTCGAGGCACAGGCCCGGATCAGCGCGCTGCAGGCGTTGATCCGGCCGCACTTCCTGTTCAACAGCATGAATACGATTGCGTCGCTGACGCGCAGCGACCCGAAGCAGGCGGAGGAGGCCGTTGAGGACTTGTCCGATTTGTTGCGCGCGAACCTGGGCGGCTCGGGCAACCGTACGACACTCAAAGAAGAGCTCGAGGTTGCGGCCATCTATCAGCGCATCGAAAAATTACGGCTGGGCAATAGACTGCAGGTGCGGTGGAATCTGGGCGACCTGCCGATGCGCGCATTAATACCCAGCCTGGTCATTCAACCGCTGCTGGAAAATGCCATCTACCATGGCATCGAATTGCTTCCCGACGGTGGCGAGGTAACGGTCACCGGCAAACGCGACGGTAAGTTCCTCGTGATCACCATCGCCAATCCGGTTGCCGTGGATGCCAAGCGTGCAACGGACGGCAACAAGATGGCGCTCGCGAACATCCGTCAGCGATTCGAGCTTGCCTACGACAGTCGCGCGACAGTGGATGTCGTGGACGATGGGACCGAGTACTCGGTCAGTCTGCGCTTCCCGCACGACGAGGGCAGTGTATGAAAGTGCTGATCGTCGACGACGAGAAACCGGCGCGCGACCGGTTGCGGCAACTGGTCGGTGACTTCGGCGAGCACGAAGTCGTTGGCGAAGCCGGCAATGGCCAGCAAGCGCTGGCGCTCGCATCGACTCTGAATCCCGACGTCGTGCTGCTGGATATCCGAATGCCCGGGGTTGACGGCATCGAAACTGCACACCATCTGAATGCACTGGATTCGCCACCCGCGGTCGTGTTCACGACCGCCTACGACCAGTACGCGATCGACGCGTTCGAGGCGCGTGCCATCGGCTACGTTCTCAAGCCGGTTCGCCGCGAGCGGCTCGAGCGGGCGCTCGATCATGCCGCCAGGGTCTCGGGTGCGCTGCTGAATCAGATTACGGCCGAGACAAACCTCAAGAATCGCCGCAAGCATGTATGCGCGCGTGCGCAGGATGAGCTGCTGCTGATCCCGATCGGCAATGTCCACTATTTCACCGCTGATCAAAAATACGTGTGTGTCCATCACGACGACGGTCAGGACCTGATCGACGATTCACTCAAGACGCTCGAGGACGAGTTCGCGGACGACTTCGTGCGCATTCATCGCAGCGCACTCGTCGCCGTGGACAGGATCGAGCGGCTTGAAAAGACAGCAGACGGCAAGACCCATATCATCCTGCGCCCGGGTGCACGAACGGATGACCGTGAGCTGTCCGTGAGCCGCCGCCATGTCGCCGAAGTTCGCCGACGGTTGAAAGGACAGTAAAACCGCTATGGATATTCGTATTGCAACTCGAAAAAGCGCCCTCGCGCTCTGGCAGGCCGAGCATGTGGCTGCGGCACTGCGGGAGCTGCCCGAAGTCACGTCGGTCGACCTCGTCCCGCTGACGACGCGCGGCGATGAGGTGCTCGATCGCAGCCTGCAAAAAATCGGTGGCAAGGGACTGTTTATCAAGGAACTCGAGATCGCCATGCAGAACGGGGATGCCGATATCGCGGTCCACTCGATGAAGGACGTACCGGCGGACATGCCCGCCGGCTTCTGTATCGCCGCTGTGATGCAGCGCGCCAATTATGCGGACGCACTGGTCGGGCCCACGAATACGACGATCGATACCCTGGACAACGGCGCACGGGTCGGCAGTTCGAGCCTGCGCCGCGCCGCCCAGCTAAAAATGCTGCGCCCGGACATCGTCATCGCGCCACTTCGCGGCAACGTCAATACACGCCTCGCCAAGCTCGATAACGGGGATTATGACGCGATCGTGCTTGCTGCTGCCGGACTGGAGCGCCTGGGCCTCCAGGGTTACATCAGCCAGCAGTTTTCCGCCGATGAAATGCTGCCCGCAGCGGCGCAGGGCGTCGTTGGTATCGAATGTCTTACGAACAACGCCGCGTTACAGGCCATTCTGAAAAAACTGCAGCACGATGCGACGGCGCTGACGACGCTCGCCGAGCGGGCAATCGCTCGCCATTTGCAGGCAAGCTGTCACTCGCCGGTCGCCGCGCATGCTCTGCTCGATGGCGAGCATATGACCGCAACGGCCCTCGTCGCATTGCCGGACGGGAGCCGGTCGATTCGCCGCAAGATCAGCGGCCCGGCGGCTGCCGCCGAACGGCTGGGACAAAACCTCGCGGAGGAACTCCTTGAAGCCGGAGCGGGCGAGATACTGGCCGCAACGGCGGCCGCGGACGGATCGGCGGATGAGTGATCCTTCGCTCGCGGGCGTCGGCATACTCGTTACCCGGCCTCTTCACCAGGCCGGTGAAGTGACTGCGGCCATCGAGTCGCTGGGGGGGAACGCGTTTTGCCTGCCGTGCATCGATATCCTGCCGCGCCCGGCTGCCGAGGTCACTGCGGCAGTGAGCGAGCTCAGCCCGCCGGATTTCGCCATATTCGTGAGTCCAAACGCCGTGCGTCATGGCCTGATCCACGCCGGAGGCGGGAGGATAGCCGCCGTAGGCCCGGCGACCGCGGCCGCGATCATTGCCGCCGGCTCGATCGTCGATATCGTTCCTGCCGCGGGTTATGACAGCGAGCATCTGCTCGCGGAGCCCGCGCTCACCGACGTCGCCGGCAAGGTTGTCCGGATCATTCGCGGCAACCAGGGGCGCGAGTTGCTTGCGGACACGCTGAGGCGCCGCGGGGCAACGGTCGAGTATCTCTCGGTATACGATCGCGTTGTGCCGTCATACACCCCGGAGGAGCTATCGGCCGTGGAAGCGAACTTTCACTCCGGCCGAATCAACGCCGTTGTCGTCATGAGCGTCGAGACGCTCCTGAATCTCATCGATATACTGCCCGCCTCGTGCCACGATGAACTCGCGCGTACCCCGCTGGTGACCCCTGCGCCACGTGTGATAAAAGAAGCTGTGGACCGATTTCCCCGCATACCGACAACCCTGGCTGAAGGGCCGCAGACAGCCAACATCGTCAACGCGATCCTTACGCTTTCGCCAACCGCACCCGGACAATCCTGATGAGCAACAACGACAAGAACGAGGCAACCGAGCCGTCCGAAAAGGCGCCGGACGCCGTCGAAACGGCGACCCCGGGGCCGGATACCGACACCGGGGCGGAGGCCGGGCACATTGAAACGCCTGCAACGGACCCGCTCGAAAAACCGCGCTCCGAGCCGGAACCGGAGGCAAAACCGGCCAGGAAGGGTGGCGGAGTCGCCTGGCTCGCGCTGCTCCTGGCGCTCATCGCGCTCGCTTCAGGCGGTTACCTGGTCGTCGAGGACTGGCGCCAGGGACGCCTCGCGGACGCAAGCAGCAATACGCTCTCCAGCGCGATTGCCCAGCTGGAGAGTCGCGTCGATGCGTCGGCCGAGACGCTGGCCAATCTCGATCGTAACCTCGGCGAGCTCGCCGCCGCGAACGGCGAGGCGGTAGCCGAACTCGATACGCTGCAGCAGAACCTCGGCAATCGCCTGAACCTGCTCGATTCGCTCGCTCCGCGCCTGTCCACGGTTGAAAACTCGCTCGCATCGCTGCAGGGCATCTCGACCGGGGCGCGCGACACCTGGCTGGTTGCAGAAGCCGAGTACTACATGCAGATCGCAAACGCGCAGCTGCAGCTTGCCGGTAACCCGGATCTCGCGGCGCTGGCGCTCGGTATGGCCGACGAGCGCGTCGCCCAGCTTGCGGATCCGGCGCTGACCGAGGTCCGGCGAACGATCGCCGACGAACTGGCGGCACTCGAGGTCATGGACAAACCGGACATCGAGGGCGTAACGCTGACGCTGGCCAGCCTCGCCCGCGTTGTAGGCTCTCTGCCGCTGCGTCACGGGGACGCTGACGACCCCGAAGAAGAGCCGGCGCAAGCGCCGTCCAGCGGCATGGAACGGGCATGGAACTCGGTGAAGGATGCGGTTTCCGGGCTTATCAAGGTCACGCCTCCGGACCAGGCAAGCCTGCCGCTAGTCCCGCCCGAGGCCGCCTACTTCCTGCGCACCAACCTGGCACTGCAGCTGCAGTCGGCAAGGCTGTCGCTGCTGCGCGGCGAGCAAGCTGTGTTCGAGCAAAGCCTGGACGATGCAAGCGCGTGGTTGACCGACTACTTCGATACCGACAGTGCGCAGGTCTCGGGCGCCCTGCAGACGATCAGCGAGATTCGCGGCGGCTTTTTTTCCGTGACGGCGCCGGATATTTCGGTGTCGCTGCGACTGCTCCGTCAATACAAAACGCTGGCAGAGACTAGCCGGTGATTTTCGCGGTCATCGTTGTCGTCGCGACGATCGTGAGCGCATTTGCTGCGCATTTCCTGCTGGGCGATCCCGGCTATGTCGTCATCGAGTTTCGCGGCTACCTGATAGAAATGTCGGTCCCCGTGCTCGTGGGATTGGCTGCCCTGCTGGTTTTTGCCGCCTGGCTCGTCCGGCGGCTTATCCAGGCACCGCGCAGGCTGGGACAGGCGGCCGGACGTTACCGGGCGGGACGCGCCGGGCAAAAACTCACGCGAGGAATGATCGAGGTCGCGGAGGGCAATTTCGCCCGTGGCGAAAAACTCTTGGCCAGGTCGGCAAGCACGAGCGACGCGCCGCTTTTTAACTACCTGCAGGCAGCACGAGCCGCGCACCTGCAGGGTCAGGACGCACGCCGCGACGACTGGCTCAGGCTGGCCTATGAGCAAACGCCCGAAGCATCGAACGCGGTGCTGCTTACCCAGGCCGAGCTGCAGCTCGATCGCAGACAGGACGAACAGGCCCTTGCCACACTGCGGCGCCTGGACGCTAATTCGCGCAACCACGGCTATGCGCTGGCCCTGCTGGGACGCCTCTATTACAGGCTCGAGGACTGGGACAGCCTGCAGCAGCTGCTTCCGCGTGTCTCAAAGCATGGGCGTGTCGATCAGGCCACGATCGATAAATGGGCGATTCGCGTGCATCGGCATAATCTGGATCAGGCGAAAGACGGCGATGCCGTCATCGCGGAATGGAAACGAATCCCGAAACGGCTCAAGGCCGAAGTTCCGTTGCTCGAATCTTACTACCTGGGCCTGATGCGCACCGGCCTGAGCGAAAAGGCGGAAAAAGAACTTGCTGCGGCCCTGAAGTCCGAGTGGCGGGGGCCCCTGGTGCGGCTGTTCGGCATGGTCGAGGGACCCGACTCGACAAAACAGTTGAAGCGCGCCGAGGGCTGGCTCGCAAGACACCCGGACGACGCCGACCTGCTCCTCGCGGCAGCGCGCCTGTGCCTGCGCAACGAACTATGGGGCAAGGCCCGAAGCTATCTCGAGACCGTCATCAGCCTGCGGCCGACGCCCGAGGCCTACCAGGTCTATGGCCGGCTGCTCAATCGACTCGGCGACACGGACGCGGCGGCGGAAGCCTATCGTTCCGGGCTCGGCATGGTGGCCGATGAGCCGCTGGCGGCCATACCCCACCTGTCGCCGGACGGCGAGTGAGCGGCGAAGCGCACCCGGACGACACGCTGCTGGTCGTCGGAACGGGGTACGTCGGCCTGCGTTGTTTGTCGCAAAACCCGGAGCGCACAAGCATCGGTCTGAGTCGCTCCCCGGTTAGCGCCGCCCAGCCGATACATGTTTATGACCTGGATGCGGCGGACTCGCTACCGATTACCCTGCCCAATCGATACCGTGTCCTGTATACGGTGCCGCCTCCGGCGACTTCGGATCAGGACGATCGGCTGCAACGTTTGCTCGATGCATTGCGGCCCGCGCCGGACTGTTTTGTCTACATCAGCACGACGGGGGTCTACGGCGATTGCGGCGGCGCGCTTGTTGATGAGCAAAGAGAACCGAACCCAACCACGGCGCGCGCCAGGCGCCGGGTGGCAGCCGAGCGGCAGCTGCTGGAATGGAGCCAGACCCCCGGCATTCGGCTGTGCACACTGCGCGCGCCCGGAATCTATGGGCCGGGGCGGCTCGGCATCGAGCGGATCCGTGCCGGGCTGCCGGTCATTCGTGAATCGGAAGCCGGTCCGGGTAACCGCATCCATGTCGATGACCTCGTGACCTGCTGCCAGGCCGCGGTATCAAGCGAAGCCGCGAGCGGGGTTTTTAATGTCGGGGACGGGGACAACCGCTCATCGACATGGTTCGCCCAGGAGGTTGCCCGCCAGTGCGGCCTGCCGCTGCCGCCCGAAATCAGTCGCAAAGAGGCGGCCCGGCAATTCTCCCCGCAGCGCATGTCGTTTCTCGGAGAGTCGCGCCGCATCGATACGCGGAAAATGCGGGAGGTTCTCGGCGTCATACCACGCTACGGGAACGCCGCTGACGGCATCCGCGCAAGCCTTGCCGCGCAGGACGAGATCGAGCCGTAAACGAGGCCAGCACGAACGGTCAGCCGCTTGCTTTGCCCGCGAACTCCGGCGCGCCTGGCAGGCTAGGGCTGGCTGCGCTTGCTGCGCAACCAGGCCGTCAATGGCTCCCACTCCGCCCAGTCAGGCCACGCAAGATATTCCGGCAGCTCGAAAATGCCGAGGCCGCGGGTGTAGGCGCGCACATAATTCTGTGCCTCCCTGAGCGCGGCAATATACGGCACTCTCGCTCTCGTCAGGTACTCATCGAGATCATCGAAAATGAGCGTGTTGTCGCGCACGCGATTCGCCAACGCACCAATTTTGACCTGTTTGCGCTCGACCCTGCCGACATCCTTGAGTTCTTTTAAAAAGGACGTAGTAGCCTGCATGTCGATGGTCGACGGCAGCACCGGAACGACGATCGTCTCGGCGTGGTTGACCAGGTCGGTGAGTTCGGGCCCATGCGAACGGGCCGGTGCGTCGCTGACGACGATATCGGCCGAACGCGGAAGGTGCCGGAGCCCATCTTCGAATGCCGCCAAACCTGCGATTCGCGGTCGGCTTTCAGGCCGCCGCTCCAGCCAGTCCAGGCTCGAGCGCTGCGGGTCGTAATCCGCGAGAGCGACGCTCGCGCCTTCGGAGACAAAGTAGGCGGCGATATTGGTCGCAATAGTGCTTTTGCCGCAACCACCCTTTGCGTTTAAAACCATAATGTGGCGCATGTCCACTCCCAAGGGCACTGGTATTCGATCGATTTGTAACTTATGTAAACTACAGCCGCCAACATCAAATGTCCATTGAGTGCAATGCAACTCGCGTATCTTAAAATGCAGGGCGCCGGCAACCAGATCGTTGTCGTCGACCAGCGCCACACAGGAACTCTGCCGCCGCCGCCGGAGGTGCTGCGACGGCTGGCCAGCGCGCAGACAGGGCCGGGGTTCGACCAACTCATGTGGCTCAGCAGCGCCGAGGATTCTCTGGCGGCCGCGAGTTACAGGGTATTCAATGCGGACGGCACCGAGGTCGAGCAGTGCGGCAACGGCATTCGCTGCATTGTATGGATGCTTGCCCGGGAAAATCCGGGCCAACAGCAGTTTCGCCTGGAGGGCCCGGCAGGGCCTGTCGACGCCAGCGTGCGCGACGACGGTCTCGTAGCGGTCAACATGGGCCCGCCGCAGTTCGACCCGGCCTGCGTGCCGTTCGTCACCGGGGCCGAGGCCGAGCGCTATTCCCTGGAGGTCGGCGAGGAGACATTTGACGTCGCCGTGTTGTCGATGGGCAACCCGCACTGCGTACTTGAGGTCGACGACGTGGCAACCGCGAACGTCGAGCGGCTCGGGCCGCTGATCGAGCGGCACCCGCGATTTCCGGCGCGCGCCAATGTCGGCTTCATGGCGTACCGCGACCGTACCCGGATCGACCTGCGCGTTCACGAGCGGGGCGTTGGCGAGACGCAGGCCTGCGGCACAGGCGCGTGCGCCGCCGTGGTCGCCGGCCGCCGCGCCGGGCGACTCGACGACGGCGTCCGGGTACAGCTGCCCGGGGGGCAACTCGTGGTAAGCTGGCCCGGCGGCACCGAAGCGGTGTGGCTTACCGGCAACGCCGAGTTGATTAGCGAGGGGACGGTCGATCTATGAGCACACAACGCAAGCCGGATTTCATCGAAGAAACGATCTCCGAGCAGGCTGTGCAGGAGTACCTGCAGGCAAACCCCGACTTTTTCGAACGCAACGACGCGCTGCTCGGCGCATTACGCGTGCCGCATGGCAGCGGTGAGGCCGTATCGCTCGTCGAGCGCCAGGTGTCCATGCTTCGGCAGAAAGAACTCAAGCTCCAGCGTCAGCTCAAGGACCTGATCGAGGTCGCCCGCGCCAATGACCGGCTTGCCACCAAGATCCACGAGCTGACCCTGCAGCTGCTGGCTGCTAAGGACCTTGCCGCGACGATTGCCGCCGTTGAAGCGGCGATGCGCGTCGGGTTTAACGCCGACCAGGCCGTCCTTGTGCTGTTCGGCGACCCGGAAGTATTCGACGACGTCGACGCCGGCCGCTTCTTCCGGGTTCTCAGGCGCGACGATTCGGCGCTGCAGCCCTTCGCAACCTTCCTCAAGGGACGCGGCCCGCGTTGCGGCCAGGTTCGGGATTCGCAGCGCAGCTTTCTATTCCAGGATGACGCCGAGGAAATCGGCTCGGTTGCGCTCGTTCCGCTCGGCAAGAAAGCCCAGCTCGGTTTCGTCGCCATCGGCAGCGCCGACGCTGATCGCTTTCATCCGGGAATGAGTATCGATTTCCTGGCGCGAGTCGGTGACCTCGTCGCCAGGGCTCTAGAGCGCTACTGACGCACGGGAGTCCATCCTGTGGACGGCACGGAGAAGGACTGGATCGGCAAGTTTATCGGCCACCTCGAATACGAGCGCCGGTTGTCCCACCTGACCTGCAAGCACTACCGCCGCGATCTCGTTGCGCTGGCGGCATATTGCGACGAAATCGGCGTCACTCGCTGGTCCGACATTGACAGCGAACATATCCGGGCGTTTTCCAGCAGCTGCTACCGGCGGGGCCTGTCGGCGCGCAGCATTCAGCGCCGCCTTTCCGCCGCACGAACTTTCTACCGCTATCTGCTGCGAGAGGGCCATGTCAATCGCAACCCGGTCGACGCCGTGCCTGCACCAAAGTCGGGCAAGCGGCTGCCCGGGAACCTCGACGCCGACCGCATGGCCCGGCTGCTCGATATCCCGGGCGACTCACCCATTGTCGACCGGGATCGCGCCATACTCGAACTGCTGTACTCGTCCGGTCTGCGCCTCGCGGAATTAACTGACCTCGATTGCGGCGATATCGATGCGCAGGATGCAACGGTCAGGGTCACGGGCAAAGGCAACAAAGACCGGATTGTCCCGGTAGGGCGCATGGCGCTCAACGCGCTCGCCCGCTGGCACAAATCACGCCCGGAACTTGCGGCGGCCGATGAAAAAGCGCTGTTCGTCAGCAATCGGGGCACCCGGCTGAGTCCGCGCTCGGTGCAGGCGCGCGTGGCGCACTGGGCGCGCCGGCAGGGAATCGACTCGACTGTTTCCCCGCACCTGTTTCGACACTCATTCGCCACGCATCTGCTCGAGTCTAGCCACGATCTGCGCGGCGTCCAGGAACTCCTGGGCCACGCCAACATCGCGACGACGCAGGTATACACACACCTTGACTTTCAGCACCTCGCCCAGATATACGACAGAACGCATCCGCGCGCCCGGGCCAAGGACAAAGACAAAGACAAAGCCTGAGCGAAAGCGCGCAGCCGTCCGTCGCAGCGGGCATCAATCGCAGGACCCACATCATGAAACAGTTTCGAGGCACAACGATTGTCTCCGTGCGCCGCGGCGGCAAAGTCGCAATCGCCGGAGACGGCCAGGTCAGCATGGGTAACACCGTGATGAAGGGCAATGCGCGCAAGGTCCGGCCGCTGGCGGGTGGACGGGTAATCGCCGGCTTCGCTGGCGGCACTGCCGATGCGTTTACGCTGTTCGAGCTTTTTGAAAGCAAACTCGAGCAGTACGGAAACCTGACGCGAGCCGCAATCGAGCTCGCCAAGGACTGGCGCACGGACCGGCGTTTGCGGCGACTCGAAGCTTTGCTTTGTGTCGCTGACACCGAAAATTCTTTCATCATCTCGGGCAACGGCGACGTGATCGAACCTGAACATGATCTCATGGCGATCGGCTCCGGCGGCCCTTATGCTCAGGCGGCGGCCCTGGCGCTGCTGCAGAACACGGATCTCGACGCAAAAACGATCGCAGAGAAAGCACTGAACATAGCCGGCGATATCTGCGTGTTCACCAACCACAATATTGCCATTGAAGAACTGTAGGCCCGGTCGCCAGCCGGCAAGGTCCGCCAGTCGGCCGCCTGCAACAGGAACCAATCTATGTCACAGATGACGCCAAGAGAAATTGTCCAGGAACTGGACAAGCACATCGTCGGCCAGGACGAGGCTAAACGCGCTGTCGCCATTGCGCTGCGTAATCGCTGGCGGCGCGTCCAGGTCGACGAACCGTTGCGCAGTGAAATTACGCCAAAGAATATTCTGATGATCGGGCCGACGGGTGTCGGTAAAACCGAAATTTCACGACGCCTTGCCAAACTTGCGAAAGCTCCTTTCATCAAGGTCGAGGCAACCAAGTTCACCGAGGTTGGCTACGTCGGCCGCGAAGTCGACAGCATAATTCGCGACCTGATGGACGTCGCGATCAAGCTAATCCGCGAAACGGCGATGGCCAAGGTTCGACATCGCGCCGAGGATGCGGCGGAAGAACGTGCACTGGACGCACTGCTGCCACCGCCATCGCAGGGGGTTGGCTTTACGGCCGGCAGCGAAGCACCTGCCGATAGCGACACCCGCCAGAAATTTCGCAAGATGTTGCGCGAGGGCAAGCTCGACGACAAGGAAATCGAGATCGAGATCCAGGCGATGCCGATTGGCGTCGAGATCATGGCGCCGCCCGGCATGGAAGAGATGACAAGCCAGCTCCAGGGCATGTTCCAGAACCTGGGCGGAAGCCGCCGCAAGACGCGCAAGCTCAAGGTCAGCGACGCATTGCGGCTGCTGACCGACGAAGAAGCCGCGAAGATGATTGACGAAGAAGAGCTCAAGGCACAGTCACTTGAAGCCGTCGAGCAGCACGGCATTGTTTTTCTCGACGAGATCGACAAGGTGGCGCGGCGTTCCGAAACGCAGGGCGCTGACGTATCCCGGGAAGGGGTACAGCGCGACCTCCTGCCCCTGGTCGAGGGCTCGACCGTCACCACCAAGTACGGCATGGTACGAACCGATCACATACTTTTTATCGCCTCGGGCGCGTTCAATGTCTCCAAGCCGTCGGACCTGATTCCCGAACTGCAGGGCCGGTTCCCGATCCGCGTCGAACTGAAATCATTGTCGACCGATGACTTCGTCCGGATCCTGACCGAGCCGGACGCGTCGCTGACGTTGCAATACCGCGCCTTGCTTAACACCGAAGAGGTCACGATCGAATTTACCGACAGCGGCGTGCGCCGGATAGCCGAAGTCGCTTTCCAGGTTAACGAGAACACCGAGAACATCGGTGCTCGAAGACTGCACACGGTCATGGAGCGGCTTCTGGAGACTATTTCCTTCGAAGCGTCCGATAAAAGTGGCGCTCATCTGCAGATCGATGCAGGCTATGTCGACGATCATCTCGCCGAACTTTCGAAAGACGAGGATCTGAGCCGGTATATTCTATAGATGTCGCCCAAACCCACAGAAATCAGGCTGAGACAGAATTCGAAGCTGCTTGCCATCAGTTTCGACAACGGCAGCGAATTCGAGTATCCGTTCGAATATTTGCGCGTTTACTCGCCGAGCGCCGAGGTCAGGGGACACGGGGCCGGCCAGGAGATCCTGCAGACCGGCAAGGATGATGTGGCCATCACGGCCATCGATCCGGTCGGCCACTATGCCGTACGACTCACGTTCGATGATGGCCACGATACAGGACTGTATACCTGGGAATACCTTTACGAGCTTGGCAACGACAAGGCCGCCAACTGGCTGCGCTACCTCGACCGCCTCGCAGCGGCAGGGTATGCTCGCAAAAAGCCCGAATAACTCTCCATCATGTCCAAATCCGATACATCGTCCGGAACGACGCATTTCGGTTACAAGGAAGTGCCCGTTGACACGAAGGCCGATCTCGTAAGGGGTGTCTTCGACTCCGTCGCGACACGTTACGACATCATGAACGACCTGATGTCCGCCGGCATGCATCGCCTTTGGAAACGGCACACGATCGAACAGGCCGGCTTACGAGCGGGTCATTGCGTTCTCGATCTTGCGGGCGGTACAGGCGACCTTGCGCGCGCATTCGCCCGGCGCGTTGGCGCAACCGGACACGTTGTGCTGGCCGATATCAATGCGGCGATGCTCGAACAGGGCCGCCGCCGGCTCGTAGACGCGGGCGTTGCCGGTAATCTGTCGATCGCCCAGGTCGATGCCCAAAACCTGCCGTTCGCGGATGGATGCTTCGACCGGATCGCGATAGCGTTCGGGCTGCGAAACGTCACCGACAAGGCCGCCGCGCTGCGCTCGATGTACCGGGTACTGAAACCCGGTGGCAAGCTGCTGATACTCGAGTTCTCGACGCCGGTCGACGCGATCAGGCCGGTCTACGATCTTTACTCTTTCCAGGTGCTCCCGGTTATTGGCAAATACATCGCCGACGACGAAGACAGCTATCGGTACCTCGCCGAGTCAATCCGGGTGCATCCCGACCAGGAAACGCTGCTCGGCATGATGCAGGAAGCCGGCTTCGAGCGCTGCACTTACCGGAACCTCGCCGGCGGAATCGTTGCGCTGCACGCCGGCTACCGTATCTAGGCTGCGACGATGGCGAATCCTCTCGAAGCACTGCTGCGCCCGGCCGCGGATCTGCTCAACCGGAATATAGCGGCTTCGACGCCGGCCCGGAGACTGGCGGGCAGGCTGAATGGCCGGACCGTGGCGATTCGCGTTCGCGACACGGCGCTGGCGATGGTTTTCGAGTTCAATGACGACCGCGTTGCGCTGTCGACCGACATCGAACCTGAGCCCGATGTCGCTATCACGGGGTCGCTGCTGACGCTCGCCCGCCTCATTGCCGCCCCCGGCGACGATGCATTGTCCCTCGGGGGCATCGACCTTACAGGAGACGCGCGCAGCGCCAAGGCGTTTCAGGACCTGCTCGGCTACGCGAAACCGGACGTCGAGGAAGAGGTGTCACGCTATATCGGCGACGTGGCCGCTCATCGGCTGGGTAATATTGCCCGTGGATTCCGCGACTGGTCGGACCAGGCCCGGGCGACAATGCACGACAATATCCGGGAATACCTGCAGGAAGAGAGCCGTGCTCTGCCGAGCCGTTACGAGGTGGAGCAATTCACAAATCGCGTCGACGCGCTGCGCGACGATGTTGCACGGTTCGAAGCGCGACTCCGTAGACTCGAGAGCAAAAGCTGAAAATGCGGCGGCGGACCATAGCGCGAATAATCGGTATCCAGCGCGTCCTGGTCAGGTACGGCCTCGATGAATTCATCAAGGAAACGCATTTGCTGCGGCCGATGCGGTTCCTGTTCTATGCGCTGCCAAGACGGCGTGATACCTCTGCGCCGATCGGTGAACGGATACGGCTGGCGCTCGAAGAACTCGGGCCGATCTTCGTCAAATTCGGCCAGGCGATTTCGACGCGCCGCGATCTGCTGCCGCTGGATATCGCTGACGAACTGGCGAAGCTGCAGGATACGGTGCCGCCGTTCCCGGCCGAGGAGGCAATCCGGATTCTCGAAGGCGCCTATGGCGGCCCGCTCGACACGATTTTCAAGCGGTTCGATACGGAACCTTTCGCGGCAGCGTCGATCGCGCAGGTGCACACCGCGCAGCTGCCGGATGGCACCGAGGTCATCGTCAAGCTGCTTCGGCCCGGCGTGCAGCAGCAGATCGAGCGTGACATCGAGGTCATGCGCATGGTCGCAGGCCTTGCGGACCGATACTGGCGCCTCGCTGACCGGCTGAAACCGCGCGAGATCGTGTCCGAATACGAGCGCACGATCATTGACGAGCTGGACCTGATGCGCGAGGCCGCGAACACGGCGCAGCTGAAACGCAACTTTGCGGGTTCGGACATGCTCTACGTGCCGGAGATCTACTGGGACTTCTGCCGCCCGGAGGTATTGGTGCAGGAGCGCATCTACGGGATCCCGATCAGCGACATGGACGCGCTGCGCGCGGCCGGCACCAATATTCAGCTGCTTGCCGAGAACGGCGTCGAGATCTTTTTTACGCAGGTTTTCCGCCACAACTTTTTTCACGCGGATATGCATCCGGGCAATATTTTCGTCATCGTCACCGATCCCGACCGGCCCATGTACGCGGCCGTTGACTTCGGCATCATCGGCACGCTGAGTCCCAGCGACCAGCGCTATCTCGCGGAAAACTTCCTCGCGTTTTTCGACCAGGACTATCACCGCATCGCCAAGTTGCACATCGACTCCGGCTGGGTTCCCGAAGGCACCCGGGTCGACCAGCTCGAGATGGCGGTACGCACGGTTTGCGAGCCTATTTTCAACAAGCCGCTGTCTGAAATATCGTTCGCGCAGGTTCTCATGCGCTTGTTTCGGGTGGCGCAGCGCTTCGACGTGGAAATTCAGCCGCAGATGATTCTGCTGCACAAGACCCTGTTCAATATCGAGGGCCTCGGGCGTGAACTTTATCCGGAGCTCGACCTGTGGAAGACCGCTCACCCCGTGCTCAAGCGCTGGATGAGCGAGCAGCTCGGGCCGCGCGCGATGCTCGACGACCTGCGTGAAAACCTGCCGCAGCTGCGGCAGACGCTGCGGGAGCTGCCGGCCGTGATCGACTACCTGGCCCGGAAAGCGGCGGCGCCCGCAAACGAGCCGGAACGGCAGGCCGCCGCAATCGAACAAAGCCGCATTGCCATTGCGGCTCTGCGCCGACAGCGCAACCTGCTGATAGCGGCCGTTCTGGTCGCAGCGGCGAGCGCGCTCGTCGCCGTTGCAGTGCTGCTGGCGGGAAACGGTTAAGGTGTTCTGGCCCCGAGTAGCCCGGCTTATCCTGCGTCTCGGCGGCTGGACCGTTGTCGGCGGTCCGCCCGACGTCCAAAAGGCGGTTCTGATTGCAGCGCCGCACACCTCGAACTGGGACGGCTTCTGGGCGCTCGTCTACAAAGTCGCCCTGGGTCTCGAGGTAAAACTTTTCGTCAAGAAGTCCCTGTTCTGGTTTCCGCTGAGCCTGCTGCTTCGTGGCCTTGGCGGCATCCCGCTGAACCGTAGCGACGCCCGGATGGCCGTTGAAAAGGCCATCGACGCCTTCAACAACGAAGATCGCTTCTTCTTCGGTCTTGCCCCAGAAGGCACGCGTGGCAAAACGACCGGCTGGAAAACAGGCTTTTATCGCATCGCCGAGGGCGCTGGCGTGCCTGTCATTCTTGGCTTCTTCGACTATCGCAGCAAACGCCTGGGCCTGGGCCCCATGATCACGCTGACCGGTGACATGCAGGCTGATTTCAAGATTATCCGCTCGTTTTATTCATCTGTTGAGGGCCGGCGGCCCGAAAAGACCGGTCCGATCACCTTCAACGCCAGAAATGGACGCTCCTGAGTCACGCTGACGCGCCGGGGCGGCCGCACGATGTCCGGCCACCCGCCCGGACCCGCTGCGCCGGCCTTCATAATGACGGCCGCGGTTCAAGTAGTATGATGCACAGCTCAAGTCCCCTGTCACTCCGGATAGCGGCCGAATCAAGGCAAGCGAACAAACACCGCCATGGGACCAGAACCAGAAAAAGACAGCCCTGTAAGGCGGCGCCAGGTACGCAGTTTCGTGCGCCGGGCCGGCCGTATGACGCCCTCGCAGCAGCGAGCACTTGACGAACTATGGCCCGTATTCGGGCTGGACCTCGAGCCCGGGGAACAGGACCTGGACAACGTGTTTGGCCGGCAAGCGCCGCGCGTTCTCGAAATCGGCTTCGGCAATGGTGACACGCTTGTACAACAGGCCAGTGAAGACCCGGAAACTGATTACCTGGGCATAGAGGTGCACGAGCCCGGCGTGGGCCATTGCCTGATCGCGGCCCGCGAGGCCGGGGTGACGAACCTGAGGCTGATCGCCGAGGATGCGATCGAGGCTCTTGAGTCCCGAATCCCGCGGCACTCGATCAGCCGCATCAACCTCTACTTTCCTGATCCCTGGCCAAAGAAACGTCATCACAAACGACGCATCGTTCAGCCGGCGTTCCTTGACCTGTGCGCGGATTGCCTGGAGCCGCAGGGATCGCTTCACATTGCGACGGACTGGGCCAATTACGCCGAACACATCGATGCCGTATTCGCCGAATCGCCTCGATTTACCTGCGTCGAGCGGCGGGAACATGACGGTGACCGGCCGCTTGACCGTCCCGGCACCAAGTTCGAGCGGCGCGGGCTAAAACTCGGCCACCGCATATGGGACTGGCGTTTCGATCGCGTCTGCTGATTTGTCGCAACCTTGCGCATCGCTCCTGTTGCTCTATAACTAATAGAGAAGGTCTCTTTTAACGAACGGAGCAGATGAAGCATGGCTAACGCCTATCCGGTCATCGGCAAGTGGTTTCGCCGTCCAAACGGCGTGTCGTTCGAGGTTGTCGCGTCCGACGAGGAGGAAGGCACGATCGAGATTCAGTATTTCGACGGTACGATCGATGAAATCGAGATCGACGCCTGGCCCGGGATGCTGCACGTCGAGGTCAATGCGCCGGAGGACTGGTCAGGCTCATTGGATATGGATCCAGATGACTACGTGGGCCGCAGCGGCAATGAAATGCCGCCCGGGTTTCACGACCCATTCGAGTTTATCGATAAACCCAAGTAGCGGTCCGGTGACCCCGCCTCACCGCTGCGACATGCTGACCGGGCCCGTGACGTAAACGACCCCGTCCCGCACCTGAACGTCTACCTTGCGCAAAGCTTTACCCTTGCACGGCCCGGCAAAACACTGGCCGGATTCAATCGTGTAAAGCGCTCCGTGCGATGCACAAATAATCGCCGCGTTGTCCTTGGTCAGGAACCTGTCCGGCACCCAGTTCAGCGGGTGGCCAACGTGCATGCAGAAGTTCTGGTAGGCAAAGACACTGTCACCCTGACGAACAACAAACCCCCGAAAAGGCCAGTCACCATCGCCGATCTGGAATTCCCGGCAGCCGGGGTCATCGATCTCGGTGATCATCCCGACCGCGACTTCCGCCGTGCTACTCATCGCCCGTGGCTCCCCACGGTGCGATCTTGAACAACAGCAGCATGCCCGGCACCGCGAGAACGGTGCACAGCACGAAGAAACTCGTCCAGCCGACCTGCTCGACGATGACACCCGTTACAGCGTTTGCCAGCGTCCGCGGTACAGCGGTCAGCGCCGTGAACAACGCAAACTGCGTTGCGGCAAAAACCGGATTCGTCGTACGGGCGATAAACGCCGTAAACGCGGCGGTACCCAGTCCGACTCCGAGGTATTCAAGCGCTACGACCGTGCCCAGCACCCAGGGATTGGCGCCCACCTCGGCCAGGACCGCAAACCCCAGTATGCTGACCACCTGGACGACACCGAAAAGCCACAGTGAGCGGTTGATTCCGAGCTTGATCATCATCACACCGCCAACCAGGCCACCGATAATGACTGCGACCAGCGAGGCGAACTTCGCGATCGAACCGATCTGCGTAAGGGTGAAGCCGACATCGACATAAAACGGCGTCGAAAGCGCCGTGGCCATGTTATCGCCGAGCTTGTAAAAAAACAGGAAGGCCAGGATCAAAGCCGCCGAGCCGACCCCCTTACGCTGCAGAAACTCTCTGAACGGCTCCACGATGGCTTCGCGCAGTGTTTTCGGCGGACTCGGCTCCGCGATCGCTTCCTGGATAAGCAAGGTCAATATCAAGCCGATACCCATGAACGCCGCGACGACGACAAATACGATATGCCAGGGCAGAAAGTCAGCGAGAATCAGCGCCAGCGACCCGGGCACCAGGCCGGCCAGCCGGTAGGTTTGCACATGAATGGCGTTACCGAGCCCGAGCTCCAGGTCCGGCAACAGCTCGCGCCGGTAAGCGTCGAGAACGATGTCCTGGCTCGCGCTAAAAAATGCAACGGCCGCCGCCAGGTAGGCGACGGTCCAGATCGACAAATCGGGCTTGATGAATCCCATGGCGCCGATCGAGACGAGCAGCGCCAACTGGGTGATGAACATCCACCCTCGGCGGCGACCCAGGAACGGCAGCGTGTAGCGATCCATGACGGGCGACCACAGAAACTTCCAGGTGTAGGGAAAGCCAACGAGCGCAAAAAAGCCGATCTCGGCGAGGCCCACCCCCTCGACGCGCAGCCAGGCGGGCACGAGCTGAATCAGAACATAGAGCGGCAGCCCGGACGTAAAGCCCGTAAACAGGCAGATCAGCATTCGCCGGTTGAGAATCGCCTCTTTGACCGTCTCTTTGGGAACGCGTTTCTCTGCCTTGGTGTCAGTCACCATGTTTCCAATCGTAGTCCATGATCAGCGGCGCGTGATCGGAAAATCGCTCGTCCTTGTAGATTTCGGTCCGCAGCACCTTGTCTGCCAGGCCCTCGGTCACGACGTGATAGTCGATGCGCCAGCCGACGTTCTTGGCCCACGCCTGGCCGCGATTCGACCACCATGTGTATTGATCCGGTTCCTGCTCGATGGCCCGGAACGCGTCTATGAACCGGTACTCGCCGAACACCTTGTCCATCCACGCCCGCTCCTCGGGCGTAAAACCCGAGTTCTTGCGATTTGCCCGCCAGTTCTTGAGGTCGATCTCTTTGTGCGCAATGTTCCAGTCCCCGCAAATAATCGATTGCGATCGCCGCCGCCTCACCTTGTGCAGGTGCTCGGTGAACGTATCGAGACAGCGAAATTTAGCTGCCTGCCGCTCGTCGCTCGAAGATCCGGATGGCAGATACACCGAGATCACGGACAGGCCATCGAGCTGTACTTCCAGGTAACGCCCCTCCGCGTCGAACTCGGGGTCACCGTAACCGCGGATGACTTTCCTTGGCTCATGTCGCGAGAACACGGCGACGCCACTGTAACCCTTCTTGACCGCATCCTCGTAATAGCAGTGATAGCCGCCCGGGCGGAAACAATCGTCGATGAGCTGATGTTCCTGGGCCTTGGTTTCCTGTATGCAGATCACATCCGCGTCCTGCTTCGGCAACCAGTCAAAAAATCCCTTGCGGGCGGCGGCCCGGATGCCGTTGGCGTTCAGGCTGATTACTCGAAACAATCCATTTCTCCCTCGGGCGTGTGTCATACTGCGCAACGCGAAACGACCGCCATCATACGTGAGCTTCACGAAAGACCAACAACGTGCAGGCATATAAGAGAGAATTCGTCGACCTGGCGCTCGAACTCGGCGTTTTGCGCTTTGGCGAGTTCACACTCAAATCCGGTCGAGTCAGCCCCTACTTTTTCAATGCGGGCCTGTTCAACACGGGTTACGCGGCCGCCAAGCTTGGCCGCTATTATGCCGCCGCCATTGCGGACTCCGGCGTGCAATTCGACATGCTGTTCGGCCCGGCTTACAAGGGAATTCCGCTCGCGACGCTTGCGGCCGCGGCACTGGCGGAACACCAGGACATCGACGTACCGTTCGCGTTCAATCGCAAGGAGGCGAAAGCGCATGGCGAGGGCGGCAATATTGTCGGCGCACCACTGGAAGGCCGCGTGCTGATTGTCGACGATGTCATCACTGCCGGGACCGCCGTGCGTGAAGCCTACCGAATCATTTCCGCCGCAGGCGCCGACGTCGCCGGGCTCGTCATCTCGCTCGACAGGCAGGAACGCGGTCAGGGCGCGTTATCGGCAGTGCAGGAACTCCGGCAGTCATTCGATATTGCCGTAGTCAGCATCATCAAACTCGACGACCTGATCGGCATCATGGAGGAGTCAAGCCAGTACGAGGCTCACCTCGAACCAATGCTCGAATACCGCAAGAAATATGGCGTTGTCACATAATTTATTGTTTTAATGGACATTACCGCCCTGTTTACAGATCACGGCGGCCACATTAAGCTTTTGTTTCGCGAACCAGTCCCGTTTTTTTTGCCGCCAGTAATGGCATAGTTATGTTATGCGATTAAAACTTTTTGCATTTGCTCTATTTCTGCTGCCGCCCCTGGTCGCCGGTGCCCAGCAGTCCAAGCTATACCGCTGGGTGGACGCCGACGGTGTCGTTCACTACGGCGACAAAGTGCCGGCCGAATACTCCGAACTGCCCAAGCAGGTCGTCAACGATCACGGCGTGGCGGTGGAGCAACTCGCGGGCAAAAAAACCGAGGAAGAGATCGAAGCCGACCGGGTTGCGGCCGAACTCGAGATGCAAAAGGAACTGCAGCGGCGCGCCGACCAGACGCTCATGGTCACTTATCAGACCGTCGATGAAATCGAAATGCACCGCGACCGGCGGGTCGAGTTATTCCAGGCGCAGTCGCGTGTCACCGAGCTCTACCTGAGTAATCAGCGGCGTGCGCTGGACATGATGCAGCGCGAGGCGTCCCGCTTTAAACCCTATAACGCGGATCCGAATGCGCCCATGGTCGATCCTGATCTCGTCAAGGCGATCAATGAAACGAAATCCACGATTGCGCGTCACGAGGACAACCTGCTCAATTACAGAGCCGAGGAACGGCAGATCATTGCCCGCTTCGAGGGCGACATCAACCGCTTCAAGGTTCTCAAAGGTATCGACTAGCCTGGCTTCAGCCCGTGCCTGAGTGACCGAACCCGCCTGCCCCACGATCGCTGCCGTCGAATTCCTCGACAACACTGAACTGAACCTGCTCGACAGGGATGAAAACCATCTGCGCGATTCGCTCGCCCGGCTGAACCTCGTAACTGTCTGAAGCCCGATTCCAGCACGAAATAAACACCTGGCCCTGGTAGTCGGAGTCGATGAGGCCCGTCAGGTTACCGAGGACGAGCCCGTGCTTGTGGCCCAGTCCGGAGCGTGGCAGCAGCACCGCGGCCAATCCCGCATCGCCGATATGGATGGCAAGCCCGGTCGGGACGAGTACGGTTGCTCCCGGCTCGACGATCAGCGGCTCGTCGATACAGGCCCGCATGTCGAGGCCCGCCGAGCCGTCGGTCGCATAGTGAGGCAGCGGAACGGTGTCGCCGATGCGCGGATCGAGAATCTTCAGTTCGATGGAACGCACGGTCAGGACTTCACTTGCATCGGTGTGATGACCGACAACTCGGGCTGCGTATCGTCACCCGTGCTGACGGCGTAACGCTCGGCAACGTGGCGCATGATCTGCCGCGCGAGTTCCACTTTCGGCGCTTTCGGGAACGCCCGCTCGCCGTCGCGCCAGAAAACATCGACCGCATTTTCATCGAGATCGAATCCGCAGTCGTCGCCCACCCGGTTCGCCACAATCATGTCGAGATTCTTGCTATCGAGCTTGGCAAGCGCATAGTCGCGGACGTTTTCCGTCTCGGCCGCGAATCCGACCGTGAACGGCGGACTATCGAGCGCAGCGACCGACGCGAGAATGTCACGTGACCTCACCAGGTCTAAGCTCATCGTCTCGGCATTTTTTTTCATTTTCTGCGCACGAATCTCGACGGGCCGGTAGTCGGAAACCGCGGCCGCGGCAATAAAGATATCGACGTTATCGATCTGATCATGCGTCTCCCGGTACATTTCCTCGGCTGTCTGCACATTCCGGACCGTTGCTCCAGGCGGGGCGGGCAGCGAGACCGGCCCGCTGACGAGGATCACGTTCGCACCCTGCTCGATGGCGGCGGCGGCGATCGCGTAGCCCATCTTCCCGGAGCTGCGGTTGCTGATGTAGCGGACCGGGTCGATCGGTTCGCGCGTTGGCCCGGCCGTCACCATTACGGTCTTGCCTTCGAGCAGGCGCTCGCTCGCCGCGCCTGCCAGCTGCGGGCCGCAAACAATGGCCGCGATTTGGTCGGGCTCCAGCATGCGCCCGGCGCCCGTTTCACCGCAGGCCTGCGAACCATGTTCGGGGCCGAGGATCCGAACCCCCCGTTCTTCAAGTGTCTGCCGGTTCGCCTGCACGGCCGGGTTGCTCCACATGACCCGGTTCATTGCCGGCGCAATCACGAGCGGCGCCTCGGTTGCGAGACACAGCGTCGTCAGCAGATCCGGCGCAGCACCGCCTGCCAGGCGCGCCATGATTTCGGCGGTCGCCGGCGCAATCAGAACGACGTCGGCCCAGCGCGCGAGTTCGATATGGCTCATCGATGCCTCGGCCTCTTTGTCCCAGAGATTCGAGCGAATCGGCCGTCCCGACACAGCCTGGAGCGCGGTCGAGGTCACGAATTCCTCGGCCGATGCCGTCATCACGATCTGTACGTCGGCGCCACGCTCGCGCAACCGCCGCACGAGCTCCGGCGTCTTGTACGCCGCGATTCCGCCACTGATGCCCAGAACAACGTTCATGACTGCGAGCTTAGCCTGTAGCCTGCCGGCATTTCCACCGAATCCGGTCAACAACACCCGATTGTCACATTGAGTTGCAACCCTCCATCGGCGCAATCTGGGTGCCTTTTGCGACGCCGCATACCGAGGTTTTTCCATGCGCCAAAGAGGCCGGATCGAGCCGCCGGTAATGAGCGACATCGAGCTGCTGGCCGCCATTCTGGGCGGCGCCGATGCCTGCGCGACTGCCCGCCGACTGCTGGCTCGATTCGGCGGGCTGCGCCCGCTGCTGGAAACAGACCCGGATCGGTTCACCGGGCTGAAAGGCGTCGGCGAGGCCCGGGCGGCGATGCTGATGGCTCTGCCCGAATTCGCGCGCCGGTATTTTTCGGAAGCCCTGCCACCCGGGAAGAGCATCCGTTGCCCCGCGGATACCCGTGATTTCCTGCATGCGAGGATTCGTCACCTGGAGCACGAGATTTTCTGCTGCCTCTACCTGGACAACAGACACCGGGTCCTCCGCTTTGACGAGTTGTTCCGGGGCACGATCGACGGCACGAGCGTCTACCCGCGGGAGGTCGTCAAGGAGGCGCTGGCAGTCAACGCGGCCGCCGTGATACTCGCCCACAATCATCCTTCCGGCGTCGCTGAACCCAGCCAGGCCGACGAACGCATTACGAAGCGCATCAAATCGGCGCTCGATCTGGTGGACATCCGTCTGCTGGATCACTTTATAATAGGGGACGCCGAGACAACGTCGCTCGCAAGCCGTGGTATGTTGTAAGCAGGTGGCAATACCTCTGTGTGAATGCCGCCAGCGAGCGGCCCCGCGGCGCTTGTAATGTGACGGTCAGGCTGGTATAAAGTTGCGCTCTTTGCCCGCCAGCCGCGGGCAACTTTATTGTAAAATCAGAGACTTAAGTGCCATGTCCAAGGTATGCCAGGTGACGGGGAAGCGCCCGCAGAGCGGAAACAACGTTTCTCACGCCAACAATAGAACCCGCCGCCGTTTTTTGCCCAACCTGCAGAACAAGCGGTTCTGGCTCGAATCCGAGCGGCGCTGGGTGCGCCTGCGGATTTCGCATAAGGGCATGCGTATTATCGACAAGCACGGCATCGACAAGGTCGTCGCCGACCTGCGTGCGCAGGGTCAGCGCGTTTAAACGCGGAGGACTGACAAATGGCCAAGAGTAATCGCGAAAAAATCCGTCTCGTCTCGAGCGCTGGAACCGGTCACTTCTACACGACCGCCAAGAACAAGAAGCTGCACCCCGAGAAAATGGAGACGAAGAAGTACGATCCGACGATTCGCAAGCACGTGATCTATAAGGAAGCCAAGATCAAGTAGCCGGATCGCACACCAGAACGTTCGAAAACCCGCCTGGCGCGGGTTTTCTTTTGTCGGCGAGAAAGTCCTCACAGCAGGCGCCGACAAGTACAATCCAAACATGCCCGAACTCCCTGAAGTCGAAACCAGCCGGCGCGGCATCGAGCCGTATGTCGTCGGCGAGCGTGTTACGGGTGTCGTGATTCGCGACCGGCGCCTTCGCTGGCCGGTGAGCACCGACATCGACGACTGCTTGCCGGGACAGACGGTGCGATCGATTGACCGGCGCGCAAAATACCTGCTGATCAATACCGACAGCGGTACCGCAATCATTCATCTGGGCATGTCGGGCAGCGTCAGCATCGTCGAGCACGACACGCCCGCCGCTGTGCACGATCATTTCGATATCGCACTCGGTTCCGGCCGGTCGTTACGCTATCGCGACCCGCGCCGATTTGGCTCGTTGCACTGGAGCATCGATCCGGCCGCGCACTGGCTACTCAAGGATCTTGGCCCCGAACCGCTCGGCGAGGCGTTTTCGGGTGAATACCTATGGTCACGGTCGCGCGGGCGCCGCGTCAGCGTCAAGCCCTTTATCATGAATGCGGCCATCGTGGTCGGCGTCGGCAATATTTACGCCAGTGAGGCGCTGTTCATGGCGGGTATTCACCCGCGCCGGGCTGCCGGCCGTATCGCAAAGCGGCGCTATGACGATCTCGCCGCCGCGATCAAGACAGTGCTGAAAAAAGCGATTAAGGCCGGGGGCACAACGCTAAGGGACTTCTACGGATTCAATGGAGAGGCCGGTTACTTCCAGCAGCAGCTGGAGGTATATGGCCGCGAGGACGAGCCGTGCCGAAGCTGCGGGCGGCCCGTGTCCGCGATCGTGCTGGGACAGAGAGCGACGTACTACTGCAAGAATTGCCAGACCTGAATAACGTCGTCAGGTCCGGCCGCAGCGCTCGAGCAGCGCGAGTCCGACCTGGGTCGAGACAAACTCGGACACGTTTCCGCCCAGCTCGGCAACCTCGCGAACCAGGCTGGATGATATGAACGTGTACTTCTCGGTCGGCGTCAGGAAAGCCGTCTCTACCTCATCGGTCAGGTGCCGGTTCATATTGGCGAGCTGAAACTCGTACTCGAAGTCGGACACCGCGCGCAGACCTCGAACAATCACCCTGAGGCCGTTCTCACGCGCAAAATCGACGGTGAGGCCTTCATACCCAGTGACTTCCACATTATCGATATCGGCCAGCGCGTTGGCCGCCATCGCCACGCGTTCCTCGCTCGTGAACATCGGCGCCTTGCTGCCCGTATTCGTGGCAATGGCAACAACCACACGATCAAACAGCACGGCCGCGCGGCGGACGAGATGTTCGTGTCCCAGCGTGATCGGGTCGAACGTGCCCGGGTACATCGCGGCTACGGTCATCGACTGACTCCTCTAATCATCAGCGGCAGCTTCCAGAAGCGAATATCTCACATTGCCGGCAGTTTTTGTTTTCAGAACTCTCCAGCCCTCGGGGAGCGTCACGCTCGGGCTCCCGCGATCTTCCTCGACATACACCCGGGCGCCTTTGGCGAGCAGTGAACCCTCGGCAAGCAGTCTACACAATTCATCGAGGCTATCGGCCGCGAACGGCGGATCGAGGAACACGATGTCAAAAGGACCATCAGTCGTTCGGCGGAGATAGTCGAACGCGTCCGCCTCCGATATCAACGCGTCAGTCGCCCCAAGTGTCTCTACATTCTTCCGCAATGCGGCCGCGGCCCGCGCAGAGGATTCGACGAAAACAACCCCGGAGGCACCGCGCGATAATGCTTCCAGGCCGAGTGCACCGGTGCCGGCGAACAGGTCCAGGCAGCGCGCGCCCCCGATCCGCGGTGTCAGCCAGTTGAACAGCGTTTCTCGAACCCGCTCCGACGTCGGCCGAAGCCCCGGAACGTCGGCAATATCCAACAGACGACTGCGCCAGTTTCCCGCTACAATACGCAGCCGTCCCGGCTGGGATTTTTTACTGGCCTTCGCGCTTCGCTTTACCATTGTCTTCCGCTTGCGAGTCGAATGGTTGCATCGTGACCCGACTAGTGTAGGTGATTCATCGCTGACAGGTGACTTTGAATAACGATGTTCGCAAAAAAGGAAACACCGGCGCCTCGCGACAGCTTTTTCAAGCGCCTGCGCGCGCGTCTCAATAAAGGCGACAGCTGGCTCACCTACGATCTGGCCAATCTCGCTCCGGGCGGCAAAATAGACGAAGACGTTCTCGAGGAACTCGAGTCTCTGCTCGTCATGGCCGACGTCGGCGTCGAGACTGCTGAGCGAATCGTCGGTCAGCTGCAGAAGAGCCTCGCGCGAAAACAACTCAAGGATATCGATGCGCTGCACGCCGGGCTCCGCGCGGCCATTCTTGAGATCCTGGAACCCGTCGCCGTTCCGCTGGAAATTCCCGCACAGGACGCACCTTTCGTCATCCTGATGGTCGGCGTTAATGGCGCCGGCAAGACAACCACGATCGGCAAGCTTGCGCGGCGCTTTCGTGACCAGGGGCTATCGGTCATGCTGGCCGCCGGCGACACATTTCGCGCTGCCGCGGTCGAGCAGCTGCAGGCCTGGGGCGAGCGAAACGAAGTGCCCGTCATCGCCCAGCAGGCCGGCGCCGATCCGGCCGCGGTGATATTCGACGCATGGGAAGCAGCGAATGCACGTTCGATCGACGTGCTGCTCGCCGACACCGCGGGCCGGCTGCAAAATCAGCAGGGCCTGATGGATGAGCTCGGCAAAATCCGGCGGGTTATCGCACGGCGTGACGAGGCTGCCCCCCACGAGATAATGCTCGTTCTGGACGCGAGCCAGGGGCAGAACGCGCTCGTGCAGGCCGAAAAGTTTCATGAGGCGCTGGGCCTGACGGGAATCACGGTGACCAAGCTGGACGGCAGCGCCAAGGGCGGCATACTGCTTGCCATCGCCAATCGGCTCCAGGTGCCGGTTCGGTTTATCGGTGTCGGCGAGTCGGCCGAGGATATGCAACCTTTTGCAGCTGACGATTTCACCGATGCCTTGCTCGCAGGTAGCGACCCGCGATGATAAGACTCGAGGATGTGACCAAGCGGTACCCGGGCGGCCAGGAAGCGCTATCGGGATTGAGTCTCTCGATCGACAAAGGGGAGATGGTGTTCGTGACGGGCCACTCGGGCGCGGGCAAAAGTACCCTGCTGAGGCTCATCGCTTTGATAGAGCGGCCAACGCGCGGCCAGGTCATCGTCGACGGGCAGAATACCCGCCGGGTGAAACGGCGCAAGATACCGGCCTACCGGCGGCAGATCGGCATGGTCTTCCAGGATCATAAGCTGCTATACGACCGCCCGGTTTTCGACAACGTTGCGCTGCCGCTGATCATTGCCGGCGTCGGCTATCGCGATGCGGGCCGTCGCGTCCGGCCCGCGCTCGAGCAGGTCGGCCTGCTGCACAAGGAAAAGCAGAATCCCGAAACGCTGTCGGCCGGCGAGCAGCAGCGCGTTGGAATTGCCAGGGCGATCGTGACCCGGCCCAAGCTGCTGATTGCCGACGAGCCTACCGGTAATCTTGACCCTGACTTGTCGCTCGAGGTCATGCGCATCTTTCGTCGATTCAATGAAGTCGGCGTCACCTTACTCATTGCGAGCCACGATATTTCCCTGATCGACCGGCTGGGCTGCCGGCGCGTCGACCTCGAGGATGGCCGCCGCGTCGAGGACGCGTTCGAAGACGATGAGTTCGTTGCCGACGAATCCGTCCCCGCAGCTACCGGCGAGCCTCCCCGATGGCCGTGACGCGGCATTCGGATGCGGTCGCACCGGTGCGTTCATCGGGGCCGTTCACCTCATGGCTGGCCCGCCACTTTCGTACCGCGATCGGGTCGTTCGGCCGCCTGCTGCGGCAGCCGTTTGCAAGCCTGATGATCGTGCTCGTGATCGCGGTGACGCTTGCGATACCGGCCGCTTTGAACCTGATCGTCAAGAACGTCCAATCGGTCAGCGCCGGCTGGGACAACGCGCTCGACTTTTCGATTTTTCTGAGACGCGATGTGTCGGAGACCGACGCCGAAAAACTCGCCGAGATTATCGGTCAACGCGCCGACGTCGAGCTGGTGCGCCTCATAACCGCCGATGAGGCCCTGGAGGAATTCAAACGACAGTCCGGTTTCGGTCCGTCGCTTGACCAGCTTCGCGATAATCCGCTGCCGCAGACGATCGTCGTCCGGCCTGGCGCGGCCAACACCAGCCAGTCGATGATCCTGCTGCACGAGGAACTCGGCAATCTACCCGAAGCCGATGCGGTGCAGGTCGACACGGAATGGGTGCAGCGATTCCATGCCATCCTCGACATCGTCAGGCAGGCTATTACGATCGGCGCCGCGCTGCTCGGGATCGCAATCATCGTCATCATCGGTAATACGATCCGGCTGGATATTCAAAACCGTCGCGAAGAAATTGAGGTGACCAAGCTCATCGGCGCCAGTAATGCGTTCGTGCGTCGGCCTTTCCTTTGGTCTGGCTTCTGGTATGGCCTGTTTGGTGGCCTGCTGGCGCTGACGCTCGTTCAGTACGGCCTGTTTCTGCTCGAGCAGCCCGTAGCCCGGCTTGCAGGGCTTTACCAGGCCGGCATCGTCGTAAAGAACCTGTCTGCCGGCGAAATGCTGTCCATTCTCGGCATCGGCGTTGCCCTCGGGCTTGCCGGCTCGTGGTTGGCGGCGGCGCGCCACATGCGGCGGATCGAGCCGCGCTAAACCCTGCCTTGCGGCCGCCCCTGGACCGCTGAATACACATAACTTGTTGTTTTTAAAAGTTATAATGATTTCGGCACGATGGAACCTTAGGTACTGTTAGCACTCTAAATTGCCGAGTGCTAAAATTGGGCCCTGAACGGAGGTACCGAATGACAACTGCAGTTGCCACTTTGAGTCGAGACATTATGCTGGCCGGACCGGTCGGTAGCCTCGATAACTACATCCATGCCGTAGGCGCTATCCCGGTTTTGAGCCAGG
>JAACFB010000032.1 GCA_009937615.1 Gammaproteobacteria bacterium
TCGTCCGACCAGCATGGATATCGCAGCTGACGACAGCAGCGCATTGATCCTGACCTACCGCGGCGTTTATTTCTACTCGCGCAACAATGACGAAAACTGGTCAGCCGCGTTCCGCCGGCCGCCGCTCGAGCTGCTGCTGCGCCGGATCCGTGATGTGGAGTCGATTACGTTCGGACCCGACACCAGCCACGCCTTTGTGACCGCGGAGGGACGAAATGCGCCGATTGTACGCATAGACCTGACCGGGGTCTTCAATCAATGAGCACCAGCCCCCGAACCGGGACGCACACGGTCAATGCTGGCGCAGTAGTCACCGAACACGTCCGGGCTGTGCTTGCGGGGCGCCGTCGCGTTCGGACCTGCGGGTTCTACTGCGAAAAACAGGCGGTCTGGGCGGCGTCGAGAAATTCAATTCGCGGATTTGCCGGATCGACGGCTTCGCCGACAGCCCGGCCCTCGGCGTGCGCCCGAACGATGGCATCAAGCACGAGATATTTAAGTTCCGACCCCGGCCGCGAGGCATTACGCTTTCGCTGCTCCGGCACCATGTAGCCGTCGCCCCCTTTAAACACAAAGTCAGGTATCACGAGCGTATATTCCGCTGTCGCATCGATCTCCTGCCAGCCGTCATCGGCAGGCACCTGCAGGCTGATGATGCGCTCTCCGACGGGGCGGCCGCGATCAACGCACATGCGGAACCCCGAAACCTGCGGAAAGTAACCCTTGCTCGGCAGATGACTGCGAAAGCCAACCTCCAGTAATTGACGAAATTCGGCACCACTGACCGTCAGGTGCCGAAGGTGGGAAGAAAACCCGAATGTCCGCGCTATGTCCTCAAAAAGGATGTCGTCGGCAATGAAGTCGTCGATGCGCAATGAGCCACTGTTGATAAATGCGAAGTCTGCCGCAGGCTCGCCGAAGGCGCCGGGCATTTGATCGACAATAAAGTTTCCCCAGCTGTTTTCGCCATTACGAATGACTTCTTCGGTCGCGTTCATTGGCAATGCGGCCGTGCCTACGCGTGACTCGAGAAACGGATAAAGCTGCAGCAGTTGATCACGCCATTTGGCGTCAATCCGCGCATAGTCGATGTCCACGGCCACGCTCGTATCCATGTCGAGCTGTTGCCCGGTAACGACGGGCAGACCGCCGGCATCGAAAGTCACGTCGATCTGCCAGATAACCCGCGCGTTCGATGCGCCCTTCATGACCGCTGCCGAATCCTCGGTCTGGGCTTTGTACTGGGGTTCATGTTCATGGCCACCGACTATGAAGGCGAGCTTGGGATGATATTTTCTGAGCCCCGCGATCTCGTGATCGAGCCAGATATGCAGGTGCGTGAGGCCGATGATCAGATCAACTTTCTGCGCCTCGAACTCGTCAATTATTTGCTTCGCTATGCCGATGTAATCACGATCGACCGGCAAATATGTCCGGTCGTTCCCATCGTCAGCGGGATGCAGGGTCAATGCAAATACTCCGACCGTCTTATCGCCATGTTGGTAAGTGAACTTGCGCTTCAATGCTGCATCGACGTCGGCCTGCCCTGTCGCAAAGCGGTAGTTATCACCGAGCCAATCGAAGTGCGATGCGCGCACCGCGTTAACCAGCTGCTCGGGCATACGCCGGTCCGATTCGTGATTACCGGCAACGAGGTACATTGGCGCAACGGCGTCGATGTGGTTGAGTGCCTCTATCATCTGCTGTCCGTCCCAGATCTGGCTTTCGAGTGACGGATACAAAAAGTCGCCGCCATGCAGGACCCGGACATCGCGTCCTTGCCGCTGCAGCTCGCGAATGACGGTTACGACGCGTCCGAGCCCGCCTTTGCTGCCCTCCTCGACGGCACCAACCCGGTAGGTATCGTTGAGATGGATGAATGTCAGGCCTTCAGAATCGCGTGAAGCGGGCTCGGGAACCGTGGCACAGGCTGCCAGAAACAGGCATGCGGGCGTCAGGAAGTTCAAAATGATGAGTCGGTATTTGCTTGCTTTCATGGCTCTCAAGGTTTGCCTATCTTGTGCGACAAGGGTTTCGCTGCGGGCACCGGTATCAGCGCGCCACGCCCCGGATCAGGGCCTGGGTTTGCCACAGATCGGGCATTCTGCCGAGTATAAAGCGATAGCGCCACACGTGTACAAACGGGTTGCTCATCGCATCGTCGTGTTGATAGGTAATGGCCTCGGCAAGTATATCCCTGCATGCGATCGATACCGGCAACACCCCGCGCCGGACGAGCAATACCGGGCAGCCGTGTGGCATTGCCCGGCGCATGCGGCGACTATGTCGGCGCCGTCTATTACACTTTGCCGCACCCGTTGCACGGTTCGCGGACAACGAAAAATAGCCCTGCGGGGCTGCGCTGGTGATTAAATCAGCGTATGCTGTGACGCTGCCGAAAATTAGCTAAAGCCTTGAAAAGAATAGGAACTCACGGCTACTGCGCGGCAGAAAAAAAGGGAGAACGGTTTATGGCGAAAGTAAAGTGCGGGCTCATACAGATGTCACTAAAGGGTGACGGGTCGATGCAACCCGATGAGATCCGCGACCGGATGATCGAGGCGCACATCCCGTTCATAGAGGACGCGGCGAACCAGGGCGTCCAGGTACTGTGTTTCCAGGAGGTCTTCACGCAGCCCTACTTCTGCCCAAGCCAGGATCGGAAATGGTATGCGGCCGCGGAATCGATTCCGGACGGTCATACGACCCGCCTGATGCAGGAGTATGCGAAGAAACACAACATGGTCATTGTTGTACCGATCTATGAAGAAGAAATGCCGGGCGTCTACTACAACACCGCAGCCGTGATCGACGCCGATGGTTCGTATCTCGGCAAATATCGCAAAACACACATCCCGCAGGTCGATCCGGGTTTCTACGAAAAGTTCTTCTTCAAGCCCGGCGACTCAGGCTGGCCCGTGTTCGACACGGCCTACCTGAAACTCGGTGTGTATATCTGCTACGACCGGCATTTCCCTGAGGGCTGGCGTGCGCTGGCGCTGAACGGTGCCGAGTACATTGTCAATCCGTCGGCAACCGTGGCGGGTCTCAGCAAATACCTTTGGGAGCTCGAGCAGCCGGCATCCGCTGCCGCCAATGGCGTATTCATCGGCGCGATCAACCGCGTGGGCAGCGAAGAGCCCTGGGCATCGACAATGAATATGGGTGAATTCTACGGATCGAGCTATATCGTCAACCCTCGCGGCACGATAGAGGCCCAGGCCAGCTACGGTGACGACGAGTTGCTCGTGCACGAGATCGACCTCGACATGGTCCGCGAAGTTCGAAATACCTGGCAGTTCTTCCGCGACCGCAGGCCTGAAACCTACGGACCACTGACCGAGTCCTGAGCGGACCTGGAGCAGGGAGCCCGCAATGTCAGCACTACCACCGGTCAGCACGTTACGCAGCGTCGGCGAGCACGTCGAACTGGATCTGGGCCAGGATCTGGCGTCCAGCCCCCGCTACAACGACGACATCGCGCCAACCAAAGCCGAGGTTCGCACCTGGACACGCTGGAACGTCGCCTCGCTTTGGGTCGGCATGGCCATCTGCGTGCCAACCTACACGCTCGGTGGCGTACTGACCGCTTACTTCGGCCTGTCGGTGTCAGAGGCGCTGTGGACGATTCTGATCGCTAATATCGTCGTTCTGATTCCGCTGACGCTGAACGCTTTTCCGGGCACGCGTTACGGCATCCCCTGCCCGGTTGTGCTGCGCGCATCATTCGGGATCATAGGCTCCAACGTACCGTCCCTCGTTCGTGCGGTCGTTGCCTGCGGCTGGTTCGGTGTCCAAACACTGTTCGGCGGTATCGCCATTCACCTGATGCTCGCGGCGATGTTCGACAGCTGGGCGGCGCTCGGCGGCACCGGCGAAGTCATTGGCTTTTTTATTTTCTGGATCGCGAATATTGCGGTCGTAATCCGTGGCTCAGAGTCGATCAAACATCTCGAGACGCTCGCGGCACCGCTATTGCTGGCCGTCGCAATTGGTTTGATGGTCTGGGCAATACCGCAGATCTCCGCCGACGAACTCCTGGCGACACCGGCGAACCGGCCGGCTGATGCATCCTTCTTCGGCTACTTCATGGCCGCGCTCACGGCGATGGTTGGTTTCTGGGCGACGCTGTCGCTCAACATTCCGGACTTCAGTCGCTTTGCGCGTTCTCAACGCGCTCAGGTCGTCGGCCAGATCATCGGTCTACCGCTGACCATGCTGTTGTTTGCCGGTCTCGGCGTCGTGCTCACGGCCGCATCGGTCGAACTGGTCGGCGAGACAATTTCCGACCCCATCAACCTGATCGGCAGAATCGATAGCCCGTTCTGGGTGGTCGTGTCGATGCTAATGATCATACTGGCAACGATATCGACCAATACCGCCGCGAATATCGTGTCGCCAACCAACGTCTTTCAGAATGTCGCGCCAAAATACATCAACGAAAACAAGGGTGTAATTCTCACCGGGATCATCGGTATCGTGCTGATGAGCTGGGAGTTGCTCAAGAAGCTCGGCTGGCTGGATACGGACGTCAGCTTGGAAAGCCTCTACTCGAACTGGCTGATCGGCTACTCGAGCTTGCTCGGACCGATCGCCGGCATCATGGTCGTCGACTATTTCCTGATAAAGAAACAGAGCTACGATGTGCTGGCCCTGTACCAGGATAACGCGGGCTACCCGGCATGGAATAAGGCGGGCTTCATTGCTTTCCTGGTACCGGTGGGTTTGACGCTTATCGCAATTACGACCGGCGCTTTGAGCTGGTTCTATACCTACGGCTGGTTTACCGGTTCGATACTGGGCGGATTGGTTTATTATTTCGTGGCGAGAAACGAAGTCAGGAGTTCATGATGACTGTACTAATTCAGGGCGGAACCGTCGTTAATGCGGACCGGACGTTCCGTGCCGACGTACTGTGCCAGGATGGGACAATCGCTGCCGTCGGTGAGGGACTCGAAGTCCCCCAGGGCGCGACGGTCGTCGATGCGGGCGGTCAGTACGTCATGCCGGGCGGCATTGATCCACACACTCATATGCAGCTGCCTTTCATGGGTACGGTGGCGAGCGAGGACTTCTATACGGGCACTGCCGCGGGACTCGCAGGCGGTACGACAATGATCATCGACTTCGTCATTCCGAGCCCCCAGACAAGCATCCTCTCGGCGTATCAGCAATGGCGTGAGTGGGCCGAGAAATCGGTGGCTGATTACTCCTTCCACGTCGCAATCACCTGGTGGGACGACACCGTTCACGCTGATATGGGAACGCTCGTCAACGAATACGGCGTCAACAGCTTCAAGCACTTCATGGCCTATAAAAACGCCATCATGGCCGATGACGAAATCCTCGTGAACAGCTTCTCGCGGGCCCGCGAGCTCGGCGCAATCGTGACCGTCCACGCCGAGAACGGCGAACTTGTATTCCGGCTGCAGCAGGCGATGATCGACAAGGGCGTTAACGGCCCGGAGGGTCATCCGCTGTCGCGCCCACCCGAGGTCGAAGGTGAAGCGGCCAATCGCGCGATTCGAATTGCCGAGGTGCTCAACGTTCCGCTGTACGTGGTTCACAACTCTTGCCGGCAATCGCTCGAGGCGATCACGCGTGCGCGCAACGAGGGCCAGCGCGTATTCGGAGAGGTGCTTGCGGGGCACCTGCTGGTTGACGATTCGGTGTACCAGCACCCCGATTTCGAGGTTGCCGCCGCCCACGTCATGAGCCCGCCGTTCCGTTCGAAGGAGCACCAGGTCGCGCTATGGCAAGGGCTGCAGTCGGGTAATCTGCAGACGACAGCGACCGATCACTGCTGTTTCTGCGCCGACCAGAAGGCAATGGGCAAGGATGACTTCCGGCAAATCCCGAATGGCACCGGCGGCGTCGAGAACCGTCTCGAAGTGCTCTGGCACCACGGAGTCAGCACGGGCAAACTCACGATGAACGAGTTCGTGCGCGTCACCTCGACCAATACAGCTCAGATATTCAACATCTACCCTCGCAAGGGCAGTATTGCGGTCGGTTCTGATGCCGATATCGTCGTCTGGGACCCCGCGGCCACGAAAACGATCTCTGCAAAAACACATCACCAGAACGTCGACTACAATATCTTTGAAGGCATGACCGTCACAGGCTGCGCGTCGCATACGCTGAGCCAGGGCAAGGTCGTCTACAAAGACGGCGAGCTCGACGTTGAACGCGGCGCGGGGCGTTATATCGACCGCCCGGCGTTTGCGAGCTTTTACGATGCTTTGAATATCAAGGCGCAGCGCGCAGAACCGGTTGCAGTCGCGCGCTAAACGCGTCGAGTCGCCAATGGCCACACCACAATCCAACGCCAATATTCGTTCCGGTCGCCTCGACAAGGCCGATATTGAGCGTAACTTCAGCGACCTGCATCCGCCGTTGAGCCGGTCGGAGGCCCTGATTGAGGCTGACCGCTGTTATTTCTGTTACGACGCGCCGTGCACGACGGCCTGCCCCACCGGCATCGATATACCGGCCTTTATTCAAAAGATCCGTAGCGACAATATCCGCGGTTCCGCGCGTACGATTCTGACCGAGAACATCATGGGTGGAATGTGCGCGCGCGTCTGCCCGACCGAGGTACTGTGCGAGGAGGCCTGTGTGCGCAACACGCACGAGGACAAACCCGTCGAAATCGGGCGCCTGCAGCGCTACGCAACCGACCCGATTTTCGATGACAACACACAGCTGTTCGAGCGCGCCGAGCCCTCAGGCAAGACCGTCGCGGTCGTCGGCGGCGGGCCCGCAGGGCTGTCCTGCGCGCATCGGCTCGCAATGCTCGGCCATGATGCCGTCGTGTACAGCCGGGACAGCAAGCTCGGCGGCCTCAACGAGTACGGCATTGCCGCTTACAAGACTGTCGATGATTTCGCGCAGCGGGAGATTGACTGGATCCTGTCGATCGGCGGTATCGACATCAGAGACAACGTAGCGCTCGGCGCCGACTTCACGCTGGCCGATTTATGCGAGCAGTATGATGCAGTCTTTCTCGGTATCGGCCTCGGTTCAGTGAATGAACTCGGCATCGATAACGAGGACCTGCCAGGCGTCGAGAACGCAATCGACTACATTGCCGAGTTACGCCAGACCGACGACAAGAGCACCCTGCCGGTTGGCGAGCGCGTCGTGGTTATCGGCGGCGGCATGACCGCGATCGATATCGCCGTGCAGTCAAAGCGATTAGGGGCGGCGCACGTGGACATCGTGTACCGGCGCGGCCCCGAGCAGATGGGCGCCAGTGCCTTTGAACAGCAGCTCGCGCAAACCAGCGGCGTTACGATCCATCACTGGGCGCAACCGCGGCGTTTGCGGGGCGACAGGGCCGTTACAGCGATCGAACTCGAGAAGACCACGCTGGATGCCGACGGCAGGCTGGTCGGCAGCGACGAGACTTTTGTGCTCGATGCCGATGTCGTCTTCAAGGCGATTGGGCAGAAACTCGCTGATGAACAGCTCGGCGATGAGCTCCAGGCTCTGCAGCTGCAGGGCGGCAAAATCGTCGTCGACGAGTCACAGGCAACGTCGCTCGACGGCGTTTGGGCGGGTGGCGACTGCGTCGTCGGTGGCGACGACCTGACCGTATCGGCTGTACAGCACGGCAAAGTAGCCGCCCACGCCATAGACCGCCGGCTGCGGTCCTGATTGAGGAAGGAGATTCGGCCATGGCTGACCTGACTTCAGATTTCCTCGGCATTCGTTCGCCGAACCCGTTCTGGCTGGCCTCGGCCCCGCCGACCGACAAGGCTTACAACGTCAACCGGGCGTTCGAGGCAGGCTGGGGCGGTGCCGTCTGGAAGACCCTCGGCGAAGACCCGCCGATCGTCAACGTAAACGGACCGCGTTACAGCGCGCTGCACAGCAACGACCGCCGTGTCATCGGCTTCAATAATATCGAGCTGATTACGGACAGGCCGCTGCAGACAAATCTCGATGAGATTCGGCAGATAAAGCGGGACTGGCCGGACCGCGCGCTGGTTGTATCGGTCATGCTACCGATGAACGAGGAGACGTGGGCGAAATACGTGCCCATGATCGAAGATACCGGCGCCGACGCCCTCGAGCTTAACTTCGGCTGCCCGCACGGCATGTCCGAACGCGGCATGGGGGCAGCCGTAGGCCAGGTCCCCGAATATATTCAGATGGCGACCGAGTGGTGCAAGAAGGTTGCCCGAATTCCCGTTATCGTCAAACTGACTCCGAACGTGACCCATATCGTGCCGCCGGCGAAGGCCGCAATGGACGGCGGGGCCGATGCAGTCTCGCTGATCAATACGGTCAATTCGATCATGCGCGTCAATTACGACACGCTGACAATGTACCCGGCCACGGACGGCATGGGCACGCACGGCGGCTACTGCGGCGAAGCCGTGAAACCGATAGCCCTCAACATGGTCGCCGAAATTTCGCGCAATGCCGACACCGCAAACATTCCGATATCCGGCATCGGTGGCATCACCGATTGGCGTGACGCGGTTGATTTCCTCGCGCTCGGCGCCGACAACGTCCAGGTCTGCACGGCGGCAATGGTCTACGGCTTCAAGATCATTGATGACCTGACGGACGGCCTCAGCACTTTTCTCGACGACAAGGGCATGAGGTCGGTGACGGAATTGGTGGGCAGGGCCGTGCCGAGCGTGACCGACTGGCAGCACCTGAACCTCAACTACGTCGAAAAGGCGGTTATCAACCAGGACCTGTGCATCAAGTGCGGCCGCTGCCATATTGTTTGTGAAGACACCTCGCACCAGGCGATCACGCATACCGTCAACGGCAGCCGGCACTTTGAAGTCATCGATGCCGAGTGTGTTGGCTGCAACCTGTGCGTCAGCGTGTGCCCGGTCGAAAGCTGTATCACGATGCGGCCCGTCACGGACGGAATCGATGCGCGCACCGGTGAGCCGATCAAGAACGAAAAGCTGAGCTGGACGGCGCACCCGAACAACCCGATGCGCAAAGACGGGTAACAAGATGACGGACGATGAACTGCTCGACGCAGCACGCATGGCGCGCGCCATGGCTTACTGCCCGTATTCTAATTTCAGCGTTGGTGCCGCCTTAATCGACGAAAACGGCCAGGTACACCGAGGTTGCAATGTCGAGAACGCAGCCTATCCGCAAGGCAGCTGCGCCGAAACCGGCGCAATCGCCGCGATGGTCACGGCAGGCGGTCAACGCATCGTGACGATTGCGGTGGCCGGCGGCAGTACCGACCGAACCGGTTTCTGCACCCCGTGCGGCGGCTGCCGGCAGCGCATCAGCGAGTTTGCCGATGAGAACACGCGCATCATCGTCAAGGATGATGACGAGACCTGGCACAAATACTCGCTGGCCGACCTGTTGCCGTCTTCATTCCATCTCTAGCCACACGCCCGTCGGCCTTGCTGCTGGGCATCGGCATGCAGAGATCACCGGGTACGCCCAGGGCGCTCGAAGACTACCGGCACCAGTTCGCTGCATGCAAGCTACCCGACACGGATCCCGCGTGCATCGTCCGCAGCGATGCAGGCCGTCTTCACTGTGGCGGCCGCCGCGGTGGCCCCTAAAGTAGCGCGAGCACCTCGTCACGAGTTGGCAAGGACGGCTGGGCGCCAGGCTTGAGCGTTGCCGCGGCGCCGGCTGCGCAGGCGAATCGAAGCGCATCTTCGGGGCCCTGACCTTCGACGAGCGCAACCGTGAGTGCAGCCGTGAACGTGTCGCCAGCCGCCGTTGTGTCGACGGCTTCCACGCGCGGTGGCCTGACGCGCGCAAGATCTTCGCCCTGCCGCGACAATACCGCGCCGGCAGCACCGAATGTCGTTGCGAGCATGCCTGTACATGCGCGCAGGCTTTCGCCATACCATGCCGCTTCGGTCTCGTTGACAACGATCAGATCGGCGCGCTGCAGCACCGAGACGTCCACGTGTTTAGCCGGTGCAAGGTTGGCGCAAAAAAATCCTGAAAAATTCGTGGCGGCTTTTGCGACTGTTTCGGTCGGCACCTCGAGCTGGCAGATCAGCGCATCGGCCTGCGGAACAACCAGCGATTCGGCCGTGAGGCTGCGATTTGCGCCGGGCGCAACGACGATTTGGTTATCTCCTGACCTGGCTACAGCGATCAGCGCAACGCCCGTTGCGACATCGTTAACAACGACAACGTTGGCCAGATCGACGCCGCCCTCGCGCAGCAGGGCCAGCGCATCTTCGGCATCTGCATCGTTGCCCACGCAGCCCACCATGATGACGTCCGCCCCGAGCCGCCTCGCAGCAAGCGCCTGGTTTGCGCCCTTACCGCCCGGGAAGCGTCCGAGCTCAGCGTCGGTGACGGTCTCGCCCGCCACCGGCAGGCGCTCGGCCGTCGCAACGATGTCAAGGTTGATCGAGCCTATAACGACGACAGAGGACATTGCGATCTAGTCTCCAAATCGAGCCAGGCGTTCGAGAAGCAGGTCGTAGAAGCCGTCCGCATCGACACCATAAATCCAGTTGACGTTGACGGGCCGGTCACTGACGTGCCAGAAGTCGACGGCCGTATGCCCCATGGTCAGTTCCGACTCGGTCTCGACGGCAACATTGCACTCCTTGCCCTCGAACAGGCCAGGCTTGAGCAGCCATGCGACCGTGCAGGGATCGTGCAGCGGTGCCCCCTTGGATTGGTACTTCTTGGTGTCGAAACGGTCAAAAAAACTCAGCATTCCGGCCGTTGCGCGCGCCACGGAATTACCCAGCGCCTTGATTCGCTCCACGCGCTCGACCGTGGACAGGACCTGGTGCGTCACATCGAGTCCCATCTGGGTGATCGGGCGTCCACAGCGTAAAACGATATCAGCCGCGTGCGGGTCCACGAGAATGTTGAACTCCGCCGACGGCGTGCGATTGCCGCCTTCACGCATCGCGCCGCCCATCAGGACGATTTGCTCGACCTTCGGCAAAATCGCCGGTTCGCGCTCGATCGCCGTTCCGATATTGGTCAGGGGTCCGGTTGGCACAAGCGTAATCGACGCGTCGTCGGCTGCGAGTAACGTTTCGATGAGGTAATCGACCGCGTGAATCTTCTGCAGGGGTGTTTCCGGCTCGAAAACGTCGATACCGTTAATCCCCGTCTCGCCGTGGATCGCCTCGGCCGTCACGAGCGGCCGAATCATCGGCTCGGCACAGCCAGCGTATACGGCCGTGTCCTGCCGGCCCGCAAGATCGCACATGATGCGGGCATTGCGATGGGTCAGTGCGAGCGGCACGTTGCCTCCAACGGTCGTGATGCCAAGCAAGTCGAGTTCGTCGGGCGAGGCGAACGCGAGCAGCAGCGCGACCGCATCGTCCTGCCCCGGATCGCAGTCGATAATGATTCTGCGTTTCACGAGGTCAAAAAGTCAGCATGATCCCTGCGAGGGCGGCACTCATCAGGTTCGACAAGGATCCCGCGAGCACGGCCTTGAGTCCGAACCGCCCGATTACCTCGCGCTTCTCGGGAACGAGGACACCCAGGCCACCCAGCAGTATCGCGATCGACGACAGGTTCGCAAATCCGCACAAGGAAATCGTCGTAACCGCCAGCGTCCTCGGGCTCATGCCGGCCAGGTAATCGTTGAAGTGAGAGAACGCGACGAATTCATTCAGGATCAGTTTCTCGCCGAACAGAGCGCCCGCCGCCTCCGCTTCGGCCCACGGAACGCTCAGCAGGTACATCAGCGGTTGAAAGACCTTGCCCAATATCAGCTGCAGCGTAACCTCGTCAACTCCGAGCAATGTGTCGATCCCGAGGAGACCGCACAGCCCTCCAACTAGGCCGTTGAACAGGGCGATCAGGGCCACGAAAGCCACGAGCATCGCGCCGATGTTTACCGCAAGCCGCAAGCCTTCACCGGTGCCTGCAGCCGCGGCGAGGATGACATTGCCGTGGTGACTCGGCTCCATCTTCAGCTTTTCGTGGCCACTTGGCGGGACGTACTTTTCGTCGGGCATGATGATCTTGGCCATCAGCAGGCCACCCGGCGCCGCCATGAATGCGGCGGCGAGCAAATACTGGATGTCCGCTCCCATCATTACGTAACCTGCGAGTACGGTACCGGCGATCGACGAGACTCCGGACACCATTACCGCGTAAAACTGCGGCTCCGTAAGGCCGCGCAGGTAAGGCTTGACGACGAGCGGCGCCTCGGTCTGGCCGATGAATATATTTGCTGCGGCATTCATGGATTCGATAGCGCCGGTGCCGATAAATCTGTGTAACGCGCCACCGACGATTTTCACCAGTATTTGCATGATGCCCAGGTGGTACAGCACCGACATGAGCGCCGCGAAGAAAATGATGATCGGCAATACGTTGATCGCGAAGCTGAAGCCGATGATATCCGTATCCGCAAGGGGCCCGAACACCATGTCGATGCCGGCTCTCGAGAAGCCGATGACGGCGAGCACGCCCTTGCTCATGCCAGTGATCACCCGTTGGCCCCAGGGCGAATAAAGAACGATTGCCGCCAGGCCAGCCTGCAGGACAAATGCAGCGCCAACAACGCGAAGGTGAATGGCTTTACGATTACTCGAGAATGCCACCGCGATCGCGAGAATGGTGATGACACCGAAGATTCCGATCAGATTAGCCGGCATGTACTGCCCCTGTGAGGTCGTTATGGTTATTCTTGCCGCCGCCAAGGATACCGCATTGTTCAGCGATTTCCGGTCAGAATCTCGATTATCGTCGGCGCCTCGGGCGGGGCGTTGGGCCCGGTCTCACAAGCCGCGAGCAGACTTTGCTCGGCCTGCGCTGCATCATCTTCCGAAGCCGCGTGTATCAAGGCCAACGGTTTCTCTGCGTCCAGCAACGTACCGATCGGCGCTACCTGGCTTAAGCCGACTGACAGGTCAAGTGGCTCCCCTACCGCTCGGCGGCCGCCGCCCAGTTCGATGATGGCGTTGCCGACAGCGCGGACGTCGATCTTCGTCAGGATGCCGCTCGAGTAAACCGGTCGCACCACAGGAGCCTTGGCCAGGTACAAGTCGGCTTTGTCGATGAAGTCGCTCGGACCGCCCAGCTCTGCACACATCACGCTGAAAATCTCTGCGGCACGGCCACTGGTAACCGCCTCGTCACAGCGGGTCAACGCTTTATCCCGATCGGTTTCAAGGCCGGAAACAATCAGCATTTCCGCACACAAATTGAGTGTTACCGAGTCAAGTCTCGCTTCGCGGTGATCGTTACGCAGGTATTCAACGACCTCCGCAATTTCGAGCGCATTGCCTGCTGTCGTCCCGAGCACCTGGTTCATGTCGGTTATCAGCGCATGCACTTTCATGTCCGTGCGCGCCGCGGTGGCAATGATGGTCTCGGCCATCTCCCGCGCCCGCTCTAACGTTTCCATGAATGCGCCCGAACCGGTCTTGACGTCCATCACCATGTATTCCGTGCCTGCTGCCGTCTTCTTCGACAGGATCGAGGCCGTGATCAGCGGCACGGACTCGACGGTACTGGTGACATCCCGGATCGCATAGAAACGGCGATCAGCCGGGGCGAGATCGGCTGTCTGGCCGATGATGGCGCAGCCGGCTATCCTGACGACTTCCTTGAATTTCTCGAAGCCCGGTGCCGTGTTGTAGCCAGGAATCGATTCCGCCTTGTCGGTCGTGCCGCCCGTGTGCCCGAGACCGCGGCCCGAGATCATCGGCACGTAACAGCCACAGGCGGCCGCTATCGGCGCGAGCATGAAGCTGACCTTGTCGCCGATACCGCCGGTCGAGTGCTTGTCGACGATGGGTCCGTCCAGGCCCTCGCCAGACCAATCCAGCACGGTGCCGGAGAAGGCCATGGCCGATGTAAGCTTCGCTGCTTCATCAAACGACATCGAGTTCAGGAAGATAGCCATCGCAAGCGACGAGATTTGTTCTGCAGGAATGGACTGGTCGGCAAGACCGTCGACGAGGAACTGAATTTGTTCGTCGCTTAACTCATTGCCGTCGCGCTTGGCACGAATGACGTCGGTAAACAGCATCAGCCGACGAACCCCCGCAGCGGCAAATCTGCGCTGCGCTGCAGCCAGTTCTCCTTCGGGTAATGACAGTTGCGGTCGACAACGTGCAGCGTATAGGCGCAACGAGACTTATCCGAATGGTTCGGCCCGCTCAGGTGCGGGGAACGGCCGTCGAATATCACCAGCGTCCCGGTCCCTGCCTCGGCCGCGACTTCGGCCCCCTCGGGCCACGGTGACGTGTCGAGCGTCTCGAGTCGCAACTTGCCGTCGGCGCCGCGCAGCTCGCGCTCTTTGAGACCCATCCGGTGACCGCCCGGAATAAACTGCATGCAGCCGTTCTCGACTGTCGCGTCCTCGAGTGCGAACCAAAAGCCCACGCAGGATTCGGGCTCGGTATAGATATAGGTCGAATCCTGGTGACAATGCACCTCGCCGCCGATGCGCGGGGGCTTGAATATCACCATGGACTGAATGATGCCGGGATCCGCAATGCCGATATCCTGCGCAACCTGGCCGAGTTCCGGCGTCCGCGAGAATGCGTCGAACACCGGGTCGAGATCGTGCATGGCGTGGCCCATCTTATTGAGGCTCTGTTCTTTCGACTGCCTGAGATTGCCCTGCTCATCAAACGCGCCCTGCTCGAAAAAGAAGCGAACCTTGTCGCCTGACTCTTCGAAATACTTGTCGCCCAGCTGCGTCTGATCCAGGGCCGAAAAGATGTGCCTGACCTCACCCGGATCGAAGGCGTCGACGAGTTCCTGCGTACGCTCGAGCAGCTGGCGGCACTTCTCAGGCGCGACGAAACCTTCAAGGACCAGCACGCCGGCACGCTCGTAATCGGCACGCATCCGCTCAGTCAGCTTCCCGCCTTCGGGCGCCGCGTATGTCGGCAGCTTATTCACTGTGTTCTGGCACCGTTCTGAAACACCTCGGGTCGAATGTGGCTGATAGCTGTCGCACTTGCAAGTAGCCGTCCGGGCAAGCCGGAAATATAGCGGTATTGTCCGTGCACGGCTATTCACAGGCAATCTATATTGGCTTTTGATTTGCGTCTCAGCAGACGCGGCATCTTGGACGCCCCAATTTTGTGTCAGAATAAACTCATGAAAACCGGAACGAAACGCCTGGCGATCCTGGCCGCCCTGCTGGCACTCGCGGGCTGCGCACCCGACACGAATTCTGCCGCCGAGCCTGCCGCCGAGTCTGCAGAAGACCTCGTCGACCTTATTATCGACGGCCGCTACATCGTCACAATGGACGCCAGCAATTCCATTATCGAGAATGGCGCGGTTGCCGTCGATGACGGAGTGATCATTGCCGTCGGTTCACGTGACGAAATTCATGAAACTTACTCCGCCACCGAGATGCTCGGCGGCGACAACCGCATCGTGCTTCCCGGTCTCGTCAATGGGCATTCGCACGCGGCAATGACAATCCTGCGCGGCGTCGCCGACGACCTTGCGCTCATGGACTGGCTCAATAACTACATTTTCCCGGCCGAGGTCGAATTCGTCGATGCCGAGTTCGTGCGTATCGGCACTGAGCTGGCCTGCTGGGAGATGATTCGCGGCGGCACGACGACGTTTGTGGACATGTACTACTACCCCGACACGATTGCCGATGTCGTTGATGGCTGTGGAATGCGCGCCCTGATCTCGTCAACCGTCATCGGCCAGCGCAGCCCGGATGCCGAGGGAGCCGACGACTCGATCACGAAGGGCAGCGGCTTCATTGAGCGCTGGCAGGGCCGAAACAGCCGCATTACACCCATCTTCGGCCCGCATGCGAACTACACGCTGGATGCGAAACAGCTCGCCGCCACGCGCCAGGCCGCGAGGCAGTTCGACGCGCCAATCAGTATTCATGTATCAGAATCGCCATTCGAGGTGCAGTATTCAAAGGATACGTTCGGCGCAACAAGCATTGAAATGCTTGATTCAATAGGGTTTTTCGAGGGCCCGACGATCGCGGCACACGTCGTGTGGCCGACCGAAGCTGAAATCCCGATCCTTGCCGAACGCAAGGTCGGCGTCATCCATAACCCAACTTCGAACATGAAGCTTGCCTCGGGCGTATCGCCCGTGACCGATATGCTTGCCGCGGGCGTTCGCGTCGGACTCGGCACCGACGGAGCAGCCAGCAACAACGACCTCGACATGTGGGAGGAGATGCGGCTTGCGGCATTCCTGCAAAAAATCGAGGAGATGGATCCCCAGGCCCTGCCCGCGACATCCGTATTGCGCATGGCGACGGCCGGAGGCGCGACAGCGATCGGGCTCGGCGAAAGCGTCGGTTCGATCGAACCCGGCAAACGTGCCGATATCATCCAGGTCGGTTTCGATGATGTGCACCATGTGCCGACATACGACGTCATGTCACACCTGGTCTACGTTACGGACGAGCAGGACGTCGACACTGTCATTATTGATGGCAAGCTCGTGATGCGGGATCGTGAACTGCTGACGATAGACACCGTGCGTGTCGCCGCCGAGGCAAACGCGCTCGCTACCCAGATAAAATCCGCGTTGACGCAAAGAAATCGCGAGTGATCCGCAGCACCGGTGCGGCTTTTTTCGCTGTGCCCGGTATCGTTGCCAGCGCCGGGCTGGCGCTAGTGGCCTGACTAAAGGAAACTCGTTCCGTAATCCATCGGACTGACCTCGAAATAGCGTGCGAGGCTTTGGCCTATATCGGCAAAAGTCTCGCGCTTGCCGAGTGGCCCAGGTTGCACGCCATTGCCGTAGACGAGTACGGGAATGTGCTCGCGTGTGTGATCGCTGCCCGGCCATGTCGGGTCACAGCCGTGATCGGCCGTAATGACCAGAATGTCGTCTTCGTTCATTCGATCCAGCAACTCGGGCAACCGGCCATCAAGATATTCGAGCGCCGCGGCATAGCCTTCAACGTCGCGCCGATGACCATACAGCATGTCGAAGTCAACAAAGTTGGTAAAAACAATCGAACGATCTCCCGCGGATTCGAGTGCCTCGAGCGTTGCGTCGAATAATGCCGCGTTGCCGGTCGCTTTGACTATTTTCGTGATCCCGCGATGCGCGTAGATATCAGCAATTTTTCCAATGCTGATGACCTCCCCACCCCCGGCGACGAGCTTGTCGAGTACCGTATCCGCATGCGGCGGTGTGGTCAGGTCACGCCGGTTACCGGTGCGCACATAGGTTTCAGCGCTCTCGCCGATGAACGGACGCGCGATGACCCGGCCGATGTTGTAGTCATCCACGAGTTCACGCGCGATGTCGCAGAGATCATACAGCCGCTGCAACCCGAATGAGCCTTCGTGACAGGCAATCTGGAAGACGCTGTCGGCCGACGTATAGACAATCGGCTTACCTGTGCGAACGTGCTCGTCACCGAGTTCCGCGACAATCGTCGTGCCCGACGCATGGCAGTTGCCAAGCACGCCGGGCAGGCCGGCGCGATCGATCAGCTTATCGAGCAGTTCTTTCGGGAATGTATCGGTCTTCGCCGTGAAATATCCCCAGTCAAACAGAACCGGAACACCGGCAATTTCCCAGTGCCCGCTCGGCGTGTCCTTGCCGCTCGAGAGTTCTGCAGCAAACCCGTAGGCCCCGATGATGTCGGAGTCCGTGTCAACGCCGGCTGGAAAGTCACCGGTGCTGTCGCGACTGGCATGAAACAGACCCAGCCTCGCGAGGTTAGGCAGCCGCAGCGGTCCGGCTCCGGAATCTTCTCGCGCGCGTGCGATGTGCCCCAAAGTATCGGCACCGGAGTCGCCGAATCGTTCGGCATCAGCCGTCGCGCCGATACCGAAGGAATCCATGACAAGAATGATCGCTCTGCCCATGGGTTTACTTTACCAGAAGGGAGAAGCCGGGAAGGTGGTGATGACCGCCGGCACGATCAGTTCCCACGGGCCCTGCCGCGACGGGAGCGTACCCACAGGACAGGAATCCCCGGGGATGCATGCCCCCGGGTGAAGGTCGTTTATCGCGGTGCTTGACGAGGAGCCGCGGCGGGAATCGTTCGCGCCAGCTTCTAGTGGTGGGGCGGCGCCTGTGGCTCGAAGGTGCTTTCGCCATAGTACTCGACACGGGTCTCCTCGACATAGTTTCCTTCCAGCGCCATGAGCCAGATCAGTACCAGGATGGCGGCGGGCGGGCCGAGGATCGCCAGCTTCAGCGCCAGTCGCTCCCACTGCATGTGCATGAAAATCGCGATAATGAACCCGGCTTTGAGGAACATGAAGACCAGTATCAGCGTCCAGCGTAACGTGCCCTGGAGGTTCATGTAATCCACCATGTAGGAAAAAAAGCTGAGCACAAACAGCAGGCCCCAGATCCAGAAATAGACACTGAGCGGATGTTGTTGTCCTTCTTCACTTGCCATGCGGATGACTCCTGAACCCGTTACCAAAGATAGAAAAATGCAAAGATGAAGACCCAGACCAGGTCGACAAAGTGCCAGTAGAGGCCGGCGATTTCGACGATCTCGTAATTCCCACCACGCTTCTCATAAAAGCCGTTTCTCACTCGGGCTGCAACCACCATCAGGTAAATCACACCGGCCGAAACGTGCAGGCCGTGAAACCCGGTGATCATGAAAAAACTCGCCCCGAACTGTGCGGCACCCATCGGATTGCTCCACGGTCGCACACCCTCATCGACGATCAACTTGGTCCATTCGAAAGCCTGCATGCCGACGAACGACGCGCCAAGCAGCGCCGTTGCGGCCATGAGCCAGAAAGTCTTGTTCCTGTCCTTGCGATAACCCATGTTCACGGCCATGGCCATCGTGCCCGACGACGTGATCAGGATAAACGTCATGATCGCGATCAGGATCAACGGAATCGGGTCGCCTCCGAACGAGAGCGCAAAGACTTCGCTGGGCACCGGCCACGGATCGGTCGTGCCGATGCGAACCGTCATGTACGAGACAAGGAAGCAGCTGAAGATAAACGTATCGCTCAGGAGGAATATCCACATCATCGCCTTGCCCCAGGGCATACCGAAGACCTGTTTGTCCCTCGAGAAGTCGCTGACGACGCCTTGCGTGCCTGACGGCTCCATTACTGCTTCTGACATAGATAACCCCAAAAATAAATTGGCTATATAAAGATCGACACCGCTACGTCGACAACAAAAGTCCAAACATTACGAGCCAGACCAGCAGCAGGAAATGCCAGTAGATCGTGCATAACTCGATGCTTTGTTCGACATCATCGCTGCCGCCAAACAAACGCTGTGTTGCGCGTGCCCAAACGTACATTCCGCCGAGAATATGCACCGCATGCAGGCCGGTCATCAGGAAGAAAAACGCATTGGCCGGATTGCCGGTCACATACTGACCCGATGCGTACAGTTCCTGCCAGGCGGCGTACTGACCGAGCAAGAACAGTGTCGTCAGCACGCCTGTAATGATGAGGCCCGGCTTGAGTCTGGCCGTCGCATCCAGCACGGCCGCGTTGCGCGTCCACTGAAACGCGATACTGGCCGCGACGAGGATACCGGTGTTCGCCCACAGCAGCTGTGGCTCTGTCAGCGGCACCCAGTCGCCCAGGTCCATGCGCAGCGTGTAGGCGCTCATGATCAGCGCGAAGAACGACGTGACGACAGCGAGGAACGTCGTCAGCGCGACCAGCTTCGGTTTCGCGTTGAACGGCGCCTGGTACGCCGCCTCATCGACAGGCTCCGCAATCCAGGGCTGGGTATTAAACGACTGCTTGAGAATCCATCCCAGCAGCGTGGCGAGAATAATCGCCAGGATGATCAGGCCGAATTCCACTAGTGTTCGACTCCGTGGTCGCGTCCCGCCGGCGCCACATCCGCAGGAACATTCTGCGGAATGAAGTCATCCGCATAGCCCGGCACGCTGTAGTCATAGGCCCAGCGATGCACTTCGGGCAGGTCGTGTCCCCAGTTGCCGTGTTTGGGCGGCGTATCGGGCGTCTGCCATTCGAGCGACGTCGCATCCCACGGATTCGGATCCGCCTTCGGGCCCCGCGTCAGGCTCCAGATGACGTTGGCGAAAAACAGGATCTGAGTCGCTGCGACGAACAGCGCCGACATCGTGATGGCCGCATTCAGATCCTGGGCCGAGGCGGGCAGAAAGTCCGTATCGCCCATTGCGAAGTAGCGCCGCGGCACACCCTGGAATCCCAGGTAATGCATTGGCAGGTATATCGCGTAGGTGCCCAGGAACGTCATCCAGAAGTGCCACTTGCCGAGCGTCTCGTTGTACATCCTGCCCGTTATCTTCGGCCACCAGTGATAGATCGCGCCGAATACGACGAGGATCGGCGACACTCCCATGACCATGTGGAAATGGGCGACAACGAAATAGGTATCGGATAACGGCAGGTCGATCGTGACATTACCGAGGAACAGGCCGGTCAGACCACCGTGGATGAACGTAAAGATGAAGCCGATCGCGAACAGCATGGGCACCCGCAGGTGGATATTGCCTTCCCACAGCGTGAGCACCCAGTTGTAAACCTTGATCGCCGTGGGCACCGCGATAATCAGGGTCGTTGTCGCGAAAAAGAAGCCGAAGTACGGGTTCATGCCGCTGACATACATGTGGTGCGCCCAGACGATGAAGCTCAAGCCGCCGATCGCAATGATTGCCCAGACCATCATCCGATAGCCGAAGATATTTTTGCGTGCGTGCGTGCTAAGGAGATCCGAAACAATACCGAATGCGGGCAGCGCAACGATGTAAACCTCGGGATGGCCGAAGAACCAGAACAAGTGCTGGAACAGAATCGGGCTGCCGCCGGTGTAGCCAGGGTCCGCACCCATCGAGCTGATAGCCGGCATGAAGAAGCTTGTCAGGATCGTCTTGTCCAGCAGCATCATTATTGCGCTGACGAGCAGTGCCGGGAACGCGAGCAGGCCGAGAATCGTCGCCATGAAAATGCCCCAGATCGACAGCGGCATCCGCATCAGCGTCATCCCGCGGCATCGCGCCTGCAGAACCGTCGTAACATAGTTCAGACCGCCCATCGTGAAGGCGACAATGAACACGCCGAGCGAAGCAAGCATGAGGATGATGCCCCAGTCAGTACCCGGGGTGCCTGGCATGATCGCCTGCGGCGGATACAGCGTCCAGCCTGCTCCCGTCGCACCACCCGGCACGAAGAAACTCGCCAGCAGTATGATGACCGACAGCAGATAGACCCAGAAGCTGAGCATGTTCATATACGGGAACACCATGTCCCGCGATCCCACCATCAAGGGAATCAGGTAATTACCAAATCCGCCAAGGAACAGGGCCGTAAGCAGGTAGATCACCATGATCATGCCGTGCATCGTCACGAACTGGTAATAATTCTCCGGCGTGATGAACGAAAATGTATCCGGGAAACCCAGCTGCAGGCGCATCATCGCTGACAACACGAGTGCGATTACGCCCACAAAGATAGCGGTGGCACCGTATTGAATTGCGATGACCTTGTGGTCCTGACTCCAGACGTACTTGGTTATGAATGTTTGCGGATCGTGATGCTCTTCTTCATGATCGCGATCGGCGATTGCAACATATGCCATACGCTTTTCCTTCCTTATAGCGTGTTGATGTAGGCGACGAGGTCTTTTATTGCCTGCTCATCGTGCAGAGTATTGGCCATAAACCTCATTTGGAAGCCGTAGTAATCTTTCAAGTGCGAACCGCGTATTCCGTCTTTGAAATTCTGCAGCTGACGTTCGATGTACCAGTCCGTCATGGACGCGGTACGCGGCGCATTCATCGCCTGGATGCCCTCGCCGTTCTTGCCGTGACAGTACGCACATACTGCATAAAGCCTTTCGCCGTTCGCGACATCGCCTTCTATCGTCGACGCGGGCTTCGTATCCGGGAACGTCTGGATGTGCGCAACGACGTTGTCGATCGCGCCTTCGTTGGCCAATGTCATGGACATCGGCACCATCTGCCGCCCATAGACATCATCCTCATGCGTGCCGCGCGAGCCGTTCTGGTAATTCAGCAGCTGTCGCTTCAGGTACCAGGCGTCCTGGCCGGCAATCTTGGGCGCATTGAGCGCGGCGACACCCTCGCCCTGCTGGCCGTGGCATGACGCACAGACAGCATACTGGGCTGCACCGGCGACTGCATCACCGGCCGGCGTCGCGTTAAGCTCCGCGTAGGTCGGCCACTCGTCGAGCCAGGCCGTATAGTCATCCAGTTCATCCACGACGACCGCGCCCCGCATCGTGTAATGCGCCATGCCGCAATGTTCTTCACAAAGAACTTCAAAGCGGCCTGTCTTGGTTGGCGTCAACCAAAGGAACGTCTGCATGCCCGGCACGAGATCCATCTTGACCCTGAATTGCGCGACCGTGAAGTTGTGCAGAACGTCTTTTGAGCGCAGCAGGAACTTGACTGGTTTATCGACGGGGATGTGCGCTTCGGCGCCGTAGACAAGGACGTCGTCCTGGCCGTTTGGATCGTCAGGATCCATACCGAAGGGGTTGTCGCCGCTGATCCGCTCTGCATCGACCTCACCGAACTTGCCATCGTCGCCCGGGTAACGGAACGTCCAGTGCCACTGCTGCCCGATCGCTTCGACGACATGCGCTTCCTCGGGCACCTCGACGAATTTCGCCCACACGAACAGGCCCGGCGTCAGCATCGCGGCCACGCCAACGGCCGTCAGCGCTGTCAGCCACGTTTCGAGCTTCTTGTTCTCGGGCTCATAGGTCGACCGGGCGCCCTTCTTGTGCCGGAACTTGATCACCGAGTACGCCATGAACAAGTTGACCGCGACGAAGACGAAACCGGTGACGTACAGCGTGATGTCAACCGTAAAGTCGACCATGCCCCAGTTGGAGGCCAGATCTGTAAATGTCCATGGGCTCAATAAATGGAAAACAATGGAGCCGACAACGAGTAGGACCAAGACAACAGCTAAAGGCATACCTTATGTATCCTTTTAAAAAAACAATTCGTATTTTTTTAGGCAGCGGCGGGGCCGCTGCCGGACGTCTGATACTGATACCGGGGGCTGAGGATAGAGGAATCATATGCGAATTTCCACAGATTCCCTCAGTTCGGAGCGGATCAGAAAATAGCGTCGAGCTCCTGCCGGAGGGCTTCTTCGGCTTTCCTGATATCAGACTGCAGGTCCTCGAATTCCTGCTCCAGGGGGCTCGTCAATAATGCGGTCTCGGCCCGCCACGGAATCGACGGCATCGCAAACGGTTCGTAGGCAGGTTCGGTAATGGCCGGAACCGGAGCGGGCGCCTGCAGATTGACAACCGCGAGCACCACCATAGCAGCCGCGACGCCGGTCAGGCTACTCCCCCACCACCATGAAAACGGCCGTAAAGCCTTGGCTGGCGCCGTCTCCGGTTCCGGCCTGATGCCGGTCAACGAGGCGCGAAGCCGCTCATCCATTTCGGGTGAAATAAAAACGTCGATTTGCTCGGCGTCGTCTCGGAGTCTTTTCGCTAGCTTATCCATGGGCTTCACTATTCTCAGATTTCATCGGGCTCCCGCCCGTCTCATTACTTAGTTTGGCCTCGAGCAGGCGGCGCGCCCTGAGCAGGTTGACCTTCGTCCAGGACACCGAGCGCTCGAGCACCGCAGAGATGTCTTTTACCGACATATCTTCTACATAACGCAGCCACATCGCCGCGTAGGCCTCGTCGCTGAGCAAACTGCGCGCGCTCAGCCAGAGGTTTTCTCGATCAGCCGCGGCGACGCAGTGCTCCAACGGGCCTCTCTCTTCGCTGCCGAGGTCGCCGAGTTCTACCGTGTCGTCGCGCCTGATATTCGCGGCATTGTTGACGGCGATTCGGTACAGCCAGGTACTGAATCGCCATCGCGAGTCGTAGCTGTGAAGGTAGCGGTAGGCATTGATCAGCGTGTCCTGCAGGGCATCCTCCGCGTCCGCATACGTCGACGTTCGCGTGACGAGGAAGCGGAGCAAGCCGGGACGGTAACCGTTCACGAGGCTCGTAAAAGCCTCGACCGAGCCTTTTTTCGCCGCCTCGATCTGGGCGAGTTCACTGATCACGCCCTACTCGCTGTACCCGATCTGATTAATCGAGCGCCGCAACGACCGCTTCCGGATCCAGCGTCACCTTGATCGTCAGCGTCGTGCCGTCGACATCGACACTTGTATTCTGGAGAAACTGGGATATCTCGGGATCGAGATCGTCATTGAATATCTGAAGGCTGATCAAGCCACGTGCAATGCTGGCCAGCGAGTCGGCCATCGACTTTTCCGCCGCGAGCAGCTGGGCCTCGATAGCAAGCTTGCCACTATCGTCTGCGATCAGCAGCGCGACCTGCTTCGTATTGCGGATGATATTCGAGTCCCAGCCGATGTCATCTTCGAAATCGCTGGTGCTCAGCCCCGCCTGCACCAGGCTTCGGTCCGCGCTCAATACCAGCATCGCGCCAGCTCCGTCGCGATCGGCGGCGACCTCTCCCTTATTGTCGAGCAAAGCCTTCATGTCAGCCTCGCTCGTCGTCACGAGAATCTTGTTCTTTATCGCGAAACTGAAATATGCGCCGTCTTTGAACGAGTCGAGGTCATAGTTATCGGCTCGATTGCCGGCTTCATCAGCATCGGAATGCTCGCCGTTTTCCTTGACGAAATAGTAGCTGTTTCGGCCTGCCTCCAATTTGTCCATGCTGCCGCTCGCCGCGGCGAGTGCCAGCACCTTGTCCTGCGTCGCCTGGCTGATATCGCCGTCGATCACGACGATCAGGTCTTTATCCTTGCTGCCGGACGCCGTAATCTGATTGGCTTCCTTGCCGAAATCGATTCCGATCTCCTCGCGAACTTCCTCAAATACCTCTCCATCCAGCCAGTCGAAAAGATGTCGACCCGCCTCAGTCGTCCGCATTTCATTGAAATCCGTGTGGAAATACCAATTTGAGGTCGGCCGGAGACCGGCCGGGTTGAATTCGGCCAAAAGTACCGACGGCAGGCCGACCAGCAGCATTACAAGCAGGAATCGTTCAATACGCATAAGTTTGTCCTCGAAAACCGTGTCCTGTCTGCTTATAGCCGCCGATTCAGGAAAAGGTTACACGTCTGCCGGTTTTCGCGTGAACGCGCTGACCAGAAGTGTCAGAACAATGCCCACGATAAACCCGGGAACGGCCTCGTAGAGGTCGTAGGTCTGTTCCTTGATCGCAAGCACCCAGATGACGCTGGTCAGGAAGCCGCCAAGCATTCCTGCAGCGACGCCTGCACCGGTTGTGCCCTTGTAGTAGAGCAGGCACAGCACGACCGGGCCGAATGCGGCGCCGAGTCCCGACCAGGCAAACAACACGAACCAGAAGATCAGGGCCTCGATCTGGAACGCGAGCGCAATGCCAAGGATGCCGATCACCAGCGTCGCGACCTTGCCGTAGACCGCGAGGCGCTGATCGCTTTTTTGACTGCCCATCATTTTCTGCATCGTGTCGCGCACGACGGCCGACGAGGCCAGCAGCAGCAGCGAATCAACGGTCGACATGATGGCGGACAAAACGATGACCAGCAGCAAGCCCGTGATCAGCGGTGGAAACAGTTCGCTCGACAAGACCGGGAAGATCGTCTCCGGGTCGTCGAGACCCGGAAACAGTGCCCGCCCGGCGATGCCGGCGGTCACGGCACCAACGCCGAACATCAGCATAACGGTAACGGATACATACCGTGCCTTCCTGAGTTCGTTATCGTCCCGTGCCGACATGTAACGCACGAGCAGCTGCGGCACGCCAAGGAACGGCAAACCGATACCGAGAAAGCTGATGACGGCTACCCAGCCTGCAATGCCGCCGCCTGAGACCGAGAACATGTTCAGGAAATCCGGGTCTTCAGTGACGAGAGTGCTCGATATTGCGTCCCACCCGCCTGCCGATTGAACCGCGACCACCGGCACGAATATAAGGCCGGCCAGCATCAGCACGCCCTGGAGAACGTCGGTATAGGACACGGCCTTGTAGCCGCCGACAAACGTGTAGCCGATGATGATCGCCGCACCGACAAAAATACCGGTTGCGTAGCTCATGTCGGTAAAGCTGCTGATCGCCTTGCCGGTCGCAATCATTTGCGCCGAAACATAGGCCGTCACCATGGTCAGAATGATGACTACGGCGATCCCGCGAATCAGGTGCCAGCTGTCCGCGAAGCGCGAGGTCAGGACGTCGGGCACGGTAATCGAATCACCGGCGTCACTCATGCGCTTCAGGCGCCGGGAGACCAATAGCCACGACAGCGCAACGCCCGTGACCTCGCCAATGACAACCCAGTACGCCTGGGCGCCGACGGCATAGCCCATGCCGGTGAGGCCCAGCAGCAGCCAGCCGCTCTCCCCTGTTGCGTTGGTGCTGAAGGCGACGACCCAGTAAGGCAGCTTCCGGCCCGCAAGGTAAAACCCGGCCAGCGTGTGTGTCTCGCGCCGGCTCCAGATTGCGAATGCGGCCAGCAGGCCAAGGTAGACGATAGCGACTGCAACGGTTGGGGTCATCGAATTACTCCGTCAGCGCGCCGATTGGCGAGCCGGGTGGTGTCGTGACCGGGGTGAGGGTTTCGAAAACTGCCGGATCCCGGCGCCAGCGGTCGATTTGCTGTCTGGCAAACGCGTAATGTGCGCCCTGCAGCCGATCTGCCGGCGACTGCGCGTCAAGCCAGTCATCGACCCGGTTTACCGCGTCCAGGGCAATCGCGCGAACCCCGGTCGCAGCCTGCGGGTCGCTGCCAAGCTGCATGAGACGCTGCAGAACGAGCTGGCTCGTCTGTCGCTGAACGCTCGCGTCGGCTCCCTCGGCAGCGGCTGCAAACCAGCTCGCATCGAGCAGGCCGTCGGTCACGGCCTCGAAACCCGGTGTACCCGACCTCGTCATGCGCGCTGCCCGTGACGGATCGAGCAGTACATCGAGGGTTAATTTCACGGCACTTGCGGCCGGGGCAAGGGGATCGAAGACGATGCCCGTGGAACCCGCGAACGATTCACGGGTTTTCGGATACCCGGGCGGCCGAGGCGGGAGCAGCGCCGCCAGGCCATCGGGCAGGCGCAATAGCGCAGGCTCGAGCGTTGCCAGCAGGGCCTGCAGCGCCTGCCACTGTCGATCGGCACTGACCGGCGTCACGGCGTCCTGGCCGTCGCCGCGCAGGGTGTAAGTGAAGTAGCTGCCGCCGATCAGCTTGCCAACCGCCTCGATCTGAAAACGATGCAACAGGTAAACGGGCACGAGCGCTTCTTCGAGGGTCGCGAGCGGCCGGCCGGTCCGGATATTGTTTGCCGAGAATCTCTCAAGGGCGTGATCGCGCACTTTGAGCAGGTGCTCGAGCTCTGCGATCGCGTCACTTCCGTTATCCCAGACGTTACCGTCCGGATGCGCGGTCGATACAGAGCGGGAATCGCTGTCGCCGATGTACTTGTAGCCCAGCTGGATCGTCTCCTCGATGATCTGCTGCCGCGCGACCCGGGCATCGACGCCGTCGGCAAAGTCCTGGTAGGCATACAGCACCATCCGCTTGTCCCAGCTGCCGATGCCCTCGGCATAGGCCGCAGAGAAATCGAGCGCTCCGCCGTCATCGAACCGCACGAGCGGGAACGGGTAGTCCATAACCGACGCGCGGGCCTGCGTGCTGGCCGCGAAATTGTGCTGGAAGCCGAGCGTGTGGCCGACCTCATGCGCCGACAGCTGCCGAATCCGGGCCAATGATACGTCGAGCATGGTGTCCGGGACGGAGCTATCGGCGTAGGGTGCGAGCAGGCCCTCAATAATCAGGTAGTCCTGGCGGACACGCAGCGAACCCAGCGTGACCTGGCCTTTGATGATCTCGCCCGTGCGCGGATCGACGACTGACCGGCCATAGGACCAGCCGCGGGCTGAGCGGTGGACCCACTGGATCACGTTATAACGAACGTCCATCGGGTCTGCATCGTCTGGCAGCAGCCGCACCTGGAAGGCATCCTTGTAGCCTGCGGCTTCGAACGCCTGGTTCCACCAGCGGGCGCCCTCGATCAGGGCGGTCCGAACCGGCTCGGGCGCCCCGGGGTCGACATGGTAGATTATCGGCTCGACGGGTTCGCTGACCTCGGCGTCCGGGTTCTGTTTTTCCAGGCGGTGCCGGCGGCTGAAATTGACCTGCAGCGGCTCGCCGACCGGCGCCGCAAAATCGGCGAAGCCGCTCTCGTATTTTTCGAGCCCATTGAGGCCGGAGCGGGGATCGTACGCGATGGGCTCATAGTTGGCGTCGGGTAAGCGGACGAACGAATGGTGCAGATGCACGGTCACGGCCGTCGCATCGGGCACGACGGTAGGCAGATGCGGCCCTTTGGGCTCGCCCGCGAACGTCACGATGGCTTCGACTTCCGTGTTATCGGGGAACCCTTTGGTTCGCGGCAGGTAAATCGCCGAGCGGGCTTTGTCGACTTTGTACTGGCCTTCCTTGAGCCTGGCGAGGCGGGCCGCAAGCCCGTCAGCATCGCGCAGGAAGAAATCGGTGGCATCAACGAGTACCCCGTCGTCTGACACGCTAACCGCCTCGAAGCCCCAGATCACCGAGCGCGCAAACGACTGGTTAACCGCCCGGCGTTCGCCAGCCTCGTCGCTGCGTGCGCGGTAGGCAAGGTTGTCCTCGATCAGCAGGATCTTGCGGCCACTACGCTCGAAACGAACTACGCGGGTTGCCCCGAGCCGGCCGCGATCAAGGCCGAGATCGTTGGAGCCGACGCCGCGCGCCAGTGAAGACTGGTAGAGAAACGGCTCGTCGAGCTTTTCGACCTGCAGCAGCAGGCGGCCATCGTCAGCGTCCCAGTAGGCATCTATAAAACCGGCAATTGGCTCATAGGCAGCGGGCACGGAATCTTCCGTCGCTCCATTGCTACCGCTCTCGCCGCCGCAAGCGGCCAGCACCAGCAAACCAACCAGTGCCATCAATCGATACTGCATGCGTCCCCCGCTAGCTTGACTCGCTTATGCTTTATTCCTGGAAAGGCGCCCCGCAATGATTCCGGCAATCAGCAGGAACACCCCGATGCCGAACAGGTACTCGGGAAATTTCCGAAACACCCCGCAGTAAACGATCGCGGCACTGTTCACAATCTGAAATGCATTGATGAACTTGCTCTTGCGCCAAACTGCTTTCGGGAAGCGGATTCTCGAGACCATCAGGATTGCGAGCACGAACATCAGTACGGGCAGGTAGAGATGCAGCGGCAGCGCGCCGGAAATATCCTCGTATCTGAGCATGACGATGACCATTGACGACACCAGCCCGCCGCCGGCTGCCGTAATAGGAATGCCAACAAACCAGCCGCCGTGAGGCACGTCCGAGGTCAGGTTGAAGCGCGCAAGGCGCATTGCGCCAGCCAGTACAAATACGCTCACCGCGGCCAGCAATACCCAGAACTGACCGGAATCGAGCTGTACACCGGCGATCTGCAGGCCGGCATTAAATACAAGCATTGCCGGCGCCACGCCAAACGACACGAGGTCCGCCATCGAGTCGAACTCGGCGCCGAAGCTGGACGTGGCTTTGAGCAGTCGCGCGGCGATGCCGTCACAGGTGTCGAGAAGCCCGCACCAGACAATCATCCACGCAGCTAATTCGAGATCACCGACCTGCATCGTGACGATCGATGCAAGGCCGAGCAGCAGGCTGAGCGCCGTGAAGCTGTTCGGAATCGTGTAGCGGAGCACGTTCAAGACCTGCGTTTGCCCCCGGCAAATCGACAATCGTCAATTCTGCATGGCAGGCTGGGGATTATCCAGTCGCAGCGAGCTTAATATCCGGATCGGCGCCTTACTCGTCGATTTGCGCGGCGACGACCTTGACCGGGCAGTCGCTGCCAACGTACGGACCGAGCCCTGTGTCCGCTCGCGCGACCTGGCCCGCTTCGAGCCGGCCTCCAACGCCCAGTCTCAGCTGCTGCTGCCGCCCGCCACTATCGACATAGTCGACAAGTACCTGCACGCCAGCGACGGGCAGCGTCGTCTCGTTTTTCACCGAGACGACGAGATTGCCGTTACTCCCGGCGTCGCAGCGGCGCGGAATGTAGTTCGCCGGATTCGACGACAGATCGAGACGCGCCAGCGCTTCGTTGGCAGCCTTGCCATAATCGCCGCCGCCCTGGGCCACAACCTTGTAATGCGCGATTGCAGCCGCCTTGTTTCCGCGGTCGGCCTCGATTCTGCCCAGCGTGTAATGCGCAGGTGCGGTCGGCAGCAGGTCGAGGCTACGCTCGAGATCGGCGACCGCCGCGTCGGTCTGGCCGAGCTCGTGCTTAACGAGTCCACGCTGCAGGTGATAATAGAAAAAGCCATCGCGCCGCGCGATTGCCCTGTCGTAGTTCGTCACCGCCATGTCGTACTGCTCTTTGACAAGCCGCACGTCACCCCGCAGCGCGTGAAAATGAGCCTCGGCCGGGTACAGGTCGAGCGCTTTTTCGGCGAGCGCCAATGCCTCATCAGGTTTTTTGTCGGACAACGCCTTGCGGCCCTCGTCATAAGCATCGTAGGCAGGTCTGGCATCGACGGTTTTCTGCATCGCTGCACGGAAGCTGTCGACGCCAAGCGTGCCGCCGGCCGGAAGTTTGGCCGCGGTTTCGATGTTGGCTTCGACGCGCTCATTCGAGGGCGGATGACTCGCGAACAAACCGCTGAGCCAGTCCGCGTCACGACCCTCGCTCAACCGCACGAATGTCCGCTGCAGCTCAACCGCGCCCTGCGGATCGTAGCCGGCCCTGGACATGTAGCGCATTCCGTATTTGTCCGACTCGAGTTCGGCACCGCGGCCGTATTTCATAGTGACCAGCTGCGCCGCGACACTTGCGCCCCCAACCGCCATGTCGCCATAGCTGCTGTCATTCGTCGCCACGCTCGTGGCTACGACGAGCCCCTGCATCAGCATGCCACGAGACATCTGTTGTGCGGTATGTCGCGCGGCGGCGTGTACGATTTCGTGGCCGAGCACGGCCGCGAGCTCGGCCTCCGAATTGATCTCCGTAAGCAACCCGCGGTTGATCGCAATCTTGCCGCCCGGCAATGCCCAGGCGTTGGGCACGGAATTGTTGAGCACCGTAAATTCATACGGCAGCGGCACGTCGCTGACCGCCGCCAGGCGCTGACCGACGGACTGAACGTACTGCGTCAGTACCGGATCCGTGTCGTAAGGCCCGCCCTGCGACTGCTGTGTTGGCACATAATTCTGCGCGCCCAAGGCGAGCTCCTGCTCGCTGCTGACGAGCATGAACTCGCGGTCACCGGTGACCGGGTTGACCGCACAACCGGTAACCAGGGCGGCCGACAAGATGACAGGAAAAAAGTGTCTCATAGCCGCGCAATTATACCCCGGACACGCCGAGGAAAAGTGGTCCCGTAAGCGCAGTGTCCCTTTTCTTTGGAGACGCAGGTTCGATTCCTCGAAGCTCCGACCAATCGGCATCGAGACTCTCGTGAGCCGCGGTCGTGCGGGATGCGGCGACTTCGAAAGAGTCGATCGGGTTCGCGATAACCTTAACGCTTGTCCATAAAGATAATTACCATTTGGCCGCGCCCGGATTGGCTTTCCCGGCGACCGCGAATCGCCATCGACCTGCTGAGCATTACTGCCATGAAAGTAGGTGAAAACACGGATTACCGATCTCGGCACCAAAACGCACTATGATTGGGCAAATCTTTGATCGGGAGCTGACATGAAAAGCGATGCCGCAATCTTGCTGACAGAACTGCGCCAGGACCACCGCAACATGGCGGTTCTATTGAACCTGTTGCAGGAGGAAGCCCTTCGTCTCGAACAGCATGACCGGCCGGACTACGAGCTGCTGCTGGACATCATGCGTTACATGACAGTGTATTCCGACGCGATACACCATCCAAAAGAAGACCTGGTCTATGCTGGTCTTCGTGCCGACCAGCCGAATCTGGCTGATGGACTCGAGCGCGTCGAGGACGATCACCAGGAGCTGGCCGAACTCGGCAGCCGGTTACGCGCTGACATTGAGTCGATCATTGCCGGAACCGCGATTACGCGAGATCGCGTTCTTGACGACACAAAATCCTACGTCCACAAGCTTCGTCAGCACATGGCCTGGGAGGAAGAGGATCTTTTCCGTCGCGCGGACGCCAGGTTGGATTCGCTCGATATTGATGCCTCACACCTGGTCGCTACGGATCCGGTTTTCGGCGCGCACCGCGAAGCGTCGTTTGCGAATCTGCTGCACGCTATCGAGCACGAAGCGGCCGACGCGCATTAGAAATACCAGGCGAGCTGCGCAAAAATGCCGACACCCGTCGAGAGATAGGTATCGGCAAGTCCGCTGTCGATACCGCCAAACTCGCTGCCGTCGTATCCAATCGGGACATTGATACTACCGAGAAACGTCATGTTATCGGAGAGGCTGTATTGCGTAACCAGCTGCAACAGCGCGCTGGGATCGTCGACATTGGCGAGCAACGTTGGAGTCAACAGCCATAGCGGCGACATTTCGATCATCAGGCTCCCGGCCAGGTAATTGCGGCCGAGCGCATACAGCTCCCGGCGCGCCAGGCGTTCGAGCAGATCGGGATTTGCGGCCAGGCTCGCCGGATCGTAGTTGCCGTTCTGCTGCCCGAAACCATTGAAGTAGTATTCGACTGCGCCGCTGACGTTCCTGCCGGACCAGGTCCACGAGTAGCTGAGGTTGGTCACGAACTGCAGCACCGTGTCATCGTCGGTTGCGGCAACGACGATATCGCTTCGCCAGACTGCGCCGCCGATACTCCGCAGCCCGCCGACACCAAGGACAGCGTCGCCATAATTGCTGGCGACGAGTAAATCGAACTCGCTGTTGCCCGCAAACCCGTGGTACTTGAGTGCCGAAGTTCCTGACTCGGCTTCGACGTCGCCCGTGTTGACATCGCGCCGGAAAACAACGGCAGCCTGGAGATCGTCACCGTTGTCACGCAGGTATTGCCCGTAAAGCATGTCGTCCCCGCTCTTGAACTCGGTGTCGATGGCTGCCGGGTCGAACGGGTTGACGAGATCCATCGGCGAGTAAAAAAGACCGTTACCCCAGGACAGCGCCTGCCTGCCGAAACGCAGCACGGCTTTCTCGCTCGTATAACCGACTGCCAGGCGATCGATCCTGTGCACCAGCGCATTCCTGCCCTTGTCGTGCAGTACGTCGGTAAGGTTGAAAAGCCGTCGCTCATCATTGGGGAGGCGCGCAATGAAAAGGCCGGCCGCGTCTCCGAGATCACGCGTCCATTCGATGCTGTCGCCATGCAGCGCGAAGAGCTGATACGCCGTTTCGAAAGACCAGCGGCCATGCCGCGCGCTGAAATTCAGCCGCAGGTCACCCTCGATATCGATCGACTCAGGGCCCGCCAGCTCGCGCAACAGGCTGTCGGCCGGAAATGCCTGACCCAAAACGCGCACCTTGGTATGGCCGCCGAGTTCGGTGCCGTCGGCAGCCGCGACGCCGCAACAGAAGAGAAGAACAATGAGGCTACGTCGCATTTTGCTCGATGTCGTCGACGATACGCCCGTCAAGCATGCGAATCAGTCGTTTCGCATAGCTCATCACCCGCTTGTCGTGCGTCGCAATGATGAAGGTCGTCTTATGCCTTTCGTTGAGCTCACAGAACAGCTCCATGAGGCCGTCAGCGGTTTTCGAGTCGAGATTCGCCGTTGGTTCGTCGGCGAGCACGAGGGCAGGATGCGATACAATTGCGCGGGCGACAGCAACGCGTTGCTGCTGCCCGCCGGACATATCGGCAGGCAACCGGTCTTCGAGTCCGGCCAGACCGACTTCCTGGAGGATCTCCAGCGCCTGCTCACCACGCTCCGCGGCCGCGACGCCCTGCACCTGCATGACGAATTCGACGTTCTCCCGTGCTGTCAGCACGGGAATCAGGTTGAACGCCTGGAAGACGAACCCGATATTCCGCAGCCGCAGTTCGGCGAGTTCACCTTTGCGCAGGTTATCGATGCGCCGCCCCGCGATGTAAACCTCGCCGCTGTCTGGCTTGTCGAGTCCGCCGATCGTATTGAGCAGCGTGGTTTTACCGCCGCCCGACGGGGCCGACAGGCAGACAAATCCGCCCTCGACAATATCGATCGTTACGTGGTCCAGCGCCTTAATCTTCTCTTCGCCCTGGTGATAGGTTTTGCACAAGTCAACGCAGCGTACTGCCGTCATGATCAGACCTTCGTAATCGCTTCAACAGGTTCGTAATGGGCCGCTCGCCAGGCCGGAGAGAGGCTGGCGAAAAACCCGAGCACCAACACGACGACATTCGCGAGAATCACGTCGCGTAACAGTAATTCCGGATACAGGACGCTCGACATGCCCCACATATCCATGCCCTCGGCGACAATGGACACGTCGATACCTTCTTTGATCGGCTGCACCGCCAGCCATGCGAGGGCGGTGCCGATCACGAGGCCGATCGTGAGCAACATGAGCGACTCGATAATGATCTGGCCGAGGATATTCCGCGGCTTCATGCCCAGCGCCAGCATCAGGCCTATTTCGCGGACGCGCTCGAATACGGCCATGACCAGCGTATTAACGAGACCAAAGGACAGCGCGAGAAAGATCACGATGACCCAAACGAGCAGGAAGCCGTCCATGACCTTGAGCATTGTCCCGAGGTAGGCATCGAGCTCGAACCAACTTTTGACCTCGACGCCCGCGTCGACCAGTTCGGTTACCTGGCTGTAAACCGCGTCGACATTCCGATAGTCGTCGCCGACGGCGAAGAGTTCGGAGGTCCGGTCGCCGATACGCAGCATCTTCTGGGTTGTCGACTTGCCGGCGAACACAAACGCTTCTTCGAATGCAGTGACGTTGGCCGTGAACAGGCCTACGACACGAAAGCCGCGATCCGCGATCTCGTTGTCCGGATCCTGGCTCATTATGACGATGCGCTTGCCGATCTCGGTTTCGAGTGTCCTGGCGAGCTTCCTGCCGATAACGATGCCGGGGTCGTCTACCGATTCGAGGAACCGGCCATCGATCTCGTCATAGTCGATGAACGTCAGGCCGCGCTCCCGTTCCGGGTCGATGCCAAGTAGCGTGACGCCGCGCGAATCATACTCGCTCGTTATTACGGCGGGAACGCGGACCCGGCTTGCCCAGCCTTTGAGGCCCGCAGCGGCAAATTTTGCGGACATCTCGCTGTCGGGAATCGGGATCAGGTTGGCAACACTCGGATCGTCCCGGTACTTCGGGTGGTGGACCTGCACGTGTCCGGGCAGCGCCGAGATACCGTCCTTGATCACCTCCGTGACCATGCCACGCATCAGCGCCGTCATGAAAATCATCGCCCAGCTGCCGAGAACAATTGCGGCCAGCATGATGAAAGTACGGCGATGATTACGCCACAGATTGCGCCATGCGAGTCGGGCCAGGATCGCAAACATGTGCATCAGACGGCCCTCATCGCTTCAACCGGGTGCAATCGATGCAGCCGTAGCGCCGGATAGAGGGCCGAAAGTATCGTGAATCCGAACACGACGAGCGGCCCTGCCAGCAGCGTGGGCAGGGTGAGCTCGGGGAAGAAGCGTGCGGGCAAATTGAATTTCGCGGCCAGTTCCTCCATGCCCGGGTAGGCAAAGCCATTGACGCCGAGGTAAGCGGTCAGAATCGCGCCTAGCAGCGCCCCGATCAGCAAGCCGAGCATGCCCATGATCGCGGTTTCGAGGAGCACAAGCCGACCGAGACGGCCCGGCGTCAGTCCGAGCGCAAGGACGATGCCGAATTCGTGGGTGCGCTCGAGAACCGACATCAGCTGCGTGTTAAGCACGCTGAAGGCGACCAGGATCACGAGAATTCCGTACATGAAGAATGCGCTGCTCATGTCTGCCCGGATGGCCTGTTTGAGACCGGGCTGCAGCGCGTCCCAGTCGTGAACGACGAGCTCCTCGCCGGCGGGCAACAGCTCCGCGACCCGGCGCTGCAGTTCCGGCACGTCGTCGATGGCCGTCGCAGTCAGCACGACCTGGTGACCGGCGCCATCCATGTAAAACATGTCCTGAAAGAACCTGAGCGGAATCTCTGCAAAACTGCGGTCGAAGTCTGCGACACCGCTGTCGAAAATACCGACGACGGTAACCACCGCAGCCGCGAAAGAGCCGTCGCGACCGCTGCCAAGCAGCGTAAGCTCCTGGCCGAGGCCAATCCGCAGATTTCGCGCCAGCGCTGCGCCGATGACGATTTCGGCGGCATCCGGCCCGTTGACAAACCGGCCCTCTTTTATGAGTCCAGGGATCGTCGATACGTTGCCCTCGTACTCCGGCTCGACGCCAAGTACGGCGATTCCATAGCTGCGGTCTTCACTCGAAACGAGTGCAAATGCTGCGCCACGCGCAGCGACCCGGTCGCTGCCGAGCTCCGTGCGCAACGAGCTGGCCAGCCCTGCGACATCAGCGACGCTCTGGCGCATTTTCTGGTCGTCTTTGTAACCCGGCGCCTGTATCTGGACATGCCCGGTCAGCGTCTGCAGCGTGTTGTCGATCATCAAATCGTACATGCCGAACTGCAGCCCGATCATGAAGATGAGCAGCACGTTGGAAAAGATCATGGCACCTGTCGTCAGCCACGTACGTTTCGAGTGCCGCCACAGGTTGCGCCAAGCCAGCCGGAAAACGAGATTCATCGGATCAGTCCCGTGGATTGCGGAGGTTCGACAAGGTAAACAGGCTGTCCTTCAGGTCCACGTCGTACTCAATGGAGTCCAGCTGGATCTCGGTCCATTCGTCTTCGGCCTCGACTTTCGCCATGCGTTGCCGCAGCGCTACGAGGCGCCCGCCCATCTCGCCGATTTCCAGGGACGTCAACTGCTTCACCAATTCTCCGTCCTGGTCGTAGAAACGGTGTGATATGACGACGTGATCTTCGCGAATCTGCAGAACTTCGCGGCCCCACACCACTGCCGCTTCTTCATGGGGAACCGACTCTATTTCATAGATCGTTATGCCCTCGGCTTCCGTCACGCTCAGGATGGAATGATCGTACTGATCGATGATGTCGTCAGCGCGAGCAACATCGTTGTTCGAAAAATCCGAGCCCATCCAGCTTTGACCCATCATCGATGACGGTATCTTGATAACCCGATTGATCTTCGGCGAATACGACCACATGTTGTTGTCGTCTGTCAGCGTCCCGTTGCCCCGGTCCTTCCTCGGTTCGAGGACTCGCACGAGCGACTTCTTGTCGCCCTTGGTCCAGGCGCGCATCGTCATCGACCGCTCCCAGTCAGGCCGATGGATGACCATCGTCATGACGCTGTCGGAGGACACGCCACGCCAGTGATTGACGGCATCGCGCACGATGCTCGTCGCATCCGGCTCCCCTGCCTGTGCCGCGACCGTTAAAACGCCGATGGCTGCAAACCCTGCCATCAGCGCAGACCAGCCGCTGGTTCGGCAAGCGGGGAATCGACGCACGGTGTGCCGCAAACTGTTCACATCGGGCTCTCCAGGTCGGGACTGTGTGAGACTGCAACCGACGTCTAAAATATCACCGGCGGCAATCAGCCGTTATACGGGGAAGCCGAGGTTATTCCGGCTGAACGAGACAGCTCCGCTGCCGGCAGATACGTGTTTGTCGCAATAGCGCAAAACGAAACAATGACTAGACTGAACTTGTCGCCAGAGAAAGGATACGGCCATGTTCAGCATCGAAGCCATTATGAGCACGGACCTGATCACCGTGCTGCCGACTGCCAGTCTTGCTGATGCGCGGTCCCTGATGCATGCAAACCGCATACATCACCTGCCCGTCGTCGCTGAAGACGGCGAGCTGGTCGGCCTGGTCAGCTTATCCAACGTGCTGGCAGCCACTGACTCCTTCCTGCGTGAGGACGACAGCCGCATTCACGCCTCTGAAATACGCATAGAGGACGTCATGGTGAAAGACATCGCTACCGTCGATGAGCGCGCCAGTCTGCGGCAAGCGGCTCTTTTCATAGAAAAGCACAAGATCGGCTGCCTGCCTGTGCTGTCCAATGGCCAATTGACGGGAATTATCACCGACAGCGACTTTGTCGCTGTTGCCATCAATCTGCTGGAGCAGATGGAAGAATCCGAACCGCTGGACGAATTAGAAGAGGAATACGTCTAGTCTTTCGGGCTCAACCCCGATCACCCGTCGCGCCAGCGGGTTCGTGACTGCGCGCGCTCCGCCGCATCAGGGCATATTGCGCATCGCGCTCCGAACCAAGCAGGATCGCCATCCAGCGCGTGCGTTCGTCACTTTCCAGCGCGAGCTTGAGCGTCATTGTCAACGGTACGGACAGCAACATGCCGACCGGCCCGAAAACCCAGCCCCACAGCACGAGGCCGATGAAGACCACGAGCGGCGAGATGCCGACGCCGTAGCCCATCAGCCGCGGCTCGATGAAATTGCCGAATAACACGTTGATACCCACAAAACCAATGACGGTCGCCGTCGCCTCGGGCGCCCCAAGCTGCACAAGCGCAAGCAGAACGGCCGGCACTGCCGCTATGATCGAGCCAATTGTCGGCACATAGTTCAGCAGGAAAGCCAGCATCGCCCACAGCAACGGGAAATCGAGCCCGATTGCCCAGGTCAGGACACCGGCGGTCATCCCCGTCGCCATGCTGACAAGCGTCTTGATGCCGAGGTAACGACCGAGATTCGAGAGGAAAACGCGCGGCGCTTCGAGAGAGTGCGCACTGCGGCCGAACGCGGCCTCGACCTTCGTTTCGACCGTCGACGCTTCCAGCAATATGAAGATTATCGTGAAGAAAATAAGGAATATGTTCGTAAGTACGTCTTTGAGCCCGTTCAGGATGCTGGCAGCCAGTCCCATGGCCCAGCCCGGATCGATCATGTCGCTCAGGCTTTGCAGGGACTCGTCGCTATTCAACGTCTCGGCAACGAATTTAAGAATACCCTGGACGATGACATCGAGCCGCTGCTGGTAGCTCGGCAGGGCCGCCGTAAATTCGGCAACCGAGGTGCCGACGATCGCACCGACCAGGAACAGCACCAGCATCATCGCGCATACGATAATCAGTGCGCCGAGGATCGCCGGTACGCGGTGGCGCTGCATCCAGAGCATCGGCCGCACCGTGATCAGAGCCAGAAATGCGGCGATCAAAAACGGCACGAGGACGACTTTGGCCATTTGCAGGCCGTAGACAATGACGATCACGGCGGCGAAAGAGATTACCGCACTGCCCCTGCTTTGGATGCTGTCGCTCAACCCTGTTCCACCTGTTGCATCGCTCCGGCGCATGATCGCATATCACCGTTGCTTAAGCATGTATCAGATAAGGTTCTGCTAAGCTAGGCGGCGAACAATTTACGGAGGTATTCCATGGCGGCCGTTGAATCTCAGATGCTGGCACTCGGCACGCTGGCGCCCGCTTTTTCGCTGCCGGACCCGGACGGTAACACCATTCAGTTGCGCGACGATGCAGATGCGTATCTCATCATGTTCATCTGCAACCACTGTCCTTTCGTCAAGCACGTACGGGCAGAGCTGGCTCGATTAGGTAGCGATTATGGGCCGAGAAACGTCGCGATCTACGCGATCAACAGTAATGATGCGACGACGTACCCCGACGACGGTCCGGAGGCCATGAAAATCGAAGCTAAAAACTGGGGCTACGCGTTCCCATACCTGGTTGACAGCGAGCAGACGGTCGCAAAGTCTTATCGGGCGGCGTGCACGCCGGATTTCTATGTTTTCGACCGCGACAGGCAACTTGTTTATCGCGGCCAGCTTGACGACAGCCGGCCTTCCAATGACGCTGCGATCGACGGTCACGACGTGCGCGCGGCACTCGACGCAACGCTCGCTGGTCAGCCTGTCGGCGAGCAACAAAAGCCGAGTATCGGCTGCAATATCAAGTGGCGGCCCGGGAACGAACCCGAGTACTTCTAAAAGGTGGACTTCTTTTGCCGCTTCGGCACATAAAGCTGCGCTTCTTCGTCGGTCAGCTGCTCGATCTTGATGCGCCAGCGGGCCAGCGTTGAACTGATACGCAACTGGTAGTTGCCCGCCTCGTAAAACAGCTTTACGCCATTGCCCTTGTTCTTCGTGTGCAGCACACGGCCGATATGACGGCCGGTCTTCGCCTCGACCAGCGTGATGTCCAGCGCCACCAGCTGGTCGTAATCAGCATCGAGACGCCAGTCCATGATCCAGGGCGACTCGACATGGAACGCAACGGTCGTTGTGTTGCCGCTGCCAGAAAATTCCCTGACCAGCTCGGCAGCACTGGCGGGCAGCGTCGCGACAAGCAACACCGTGACTGCAAATACTCGGCCTACGCGCATCATCTGATTGGTTCCTGTACTGGCATTCCTTAGACGGGCTGAAGATTACCCTAACTCAGACCGGCGCTGGCCGGAATGGTTGCGGGAGCCTCGCCTGGCAGTTCCCGGGCAACCCTGCGATCCAGTCGCGCACAAGCTCGACCGCTTCGCGATGGACGGCACTGCGGCCCAGTTCCGGCATGGCGATCGCCGGATCCGAGTGCTGCATGCGATACAGCAGTATCGAATCATCGGGCCGTCCCGGGTAAATATCGAAGGGGCGATTGCCACTGCCGCGGCCTACCGCGACCGGCGTCTTGCAAACCCCGTAAAAGCGATCGACCGGGGCGTCGATGTCCAGATGCAGTGCCGACGTGTCGGCTGCGCCGCGCGCGTTGTGGCAATGTGCGCAATTGGCATCGAGATATGCTTTTACGCGCTGCTCGATCGTCGCATCGCCCGGCGAGGCCCAGCTCACGCCCTGTCGAGCCACCCGATCGCCTGCGCGCAGAATCCCCCTCTGCTGCCAGTGCTCCAGCTGGTTCGCTGTAATTCCGGCGTAATCGTAGTTTCGGTTGAGCTGCCAGTCCCGGGGGCCGAGAGGCTGCAGTTGTTTGGAGCTATGATTCGGTTGATGGCAGCCGGCGCACTGGTTGGCGTCCGGTACGACGTAGTTGACGTGCCGGCCATGATCACCGGCAACCAGTTCCAGCTCGAACAGATCCCCGGCGACCGCCAGGTAAGCCTCATTCTGCGCGGCGTTCCAGACGTAGGGCAGCGCTCGCCAGCCGCTCTCGTAGCGGACGAGCAGCCGCGTCTCGATCAAAACGTGGTCGTCCAGGTCCAGTGAACCGTCGGCATCGAGCAACGATGCGCGATCGGCCTGCACCACGCGCTGCGAAACGGGGCTCCAGCCCGGCGCCTTTTCGTAGTGAAATGTCTTGCTGAGTATCGTACCGACAGGAAAATTCAGTTCGCCCGTCTCGGCATACTCGGCGCTCACGCCATCAGGCATCCATACGCTGCGTAGCTTGAGGGCGTAGTCGCTGAACAGCGGCGTGTTCAGGTCGTAGGGCAAAGCATTGTCATTGAGCAGGAAACGCTCGCCGTCCGCCGACACGATGCCCCATTCGCTGAGCCGATCCGGAGGCGATTCGGCGCCGTGCAGAACGACGGGCCGGCCAGCCTCGCCGCAGGCCGCAAGCAGCAGCAACGCCGCGCACGAAATGACTGTTCGGCGCACGATTACCCCAGCGGCGGCGCCAGCACCACGGCCGGCAGCTTCTCGTGTTCGCATTGATGCTGATCGTCGCCGACGACAATATTGTCGCTGTTGTTGCCGAGGTCGGCATTGAGCACCTGCGCATCGCCGTTATCGACACAGATCGCATACTCGGGTTTCAGTCTGGCCTCGCCGTCGGCTTTTTCGGCATTGACGTAGCCGTCCCAGAGTATGTCCGGAAAACTTCCTGTCAGTCCGAACATGGCAACCTTGAGCGCCTTCAGGTCAAGTCCGTCAGGCGACGAGCCGCCGCCTGAGAATCGGTTCCCGTAGATGAAGATCGTCTCGGGATATGGGTCGTAGTTTGCCGCCAGCTCGCGCGTGCCTTGCAGATCGCTCCCGTAGTAGCTGCTGATGATGACGTTGGCGGTGTCGTTGTCGGCAATATCGTTGTCAAAGATTTCTATTTTGTCATTGGCGTAAATCACGATGCCGGACCCGGCTGGAACGCTGGCAACGGGTGTCCCCTCGGCGCCAAAGTTTTTCGTGTTGTTGGCACTGACTGTATTCTGGTAGACGCGCGTGCTGTGCCCGGGCTGCGGCAGATCCGGCATGTTGAACACCAGGATCCCTCCCGTGTTCTCGCTGGCCGTGTTGCCGTAGACGTCGGCGTCGAACGTATTTTCAATTTCGATACCGGCCACGTTGCGTTCGGCGCGGTTATTGCGCACCACGACATTTCGCGACTGACCCACATAGATGCCTGCATCCGATGCGCCAATTGCAACGCATTCCTCGAGCAGCAGGTTTTCCGTCTGCACCGGGTAAATGCCGTACGCTCCGTTCTGCTCGTCAGGGCCGTTCGTCCATTCGGCGCGCACGCGGCGAATGACGATATTACGGCCTTCGTTGATCTTGAGGCCGTCCCCGGCCGTATCCTCTATGGCGATATCCTCGATCGTGAAATCGCTGGCATTGACGAGCAATCCTTCGGCGCCCTGCACCTGATTTTTAAAAGAGAGTATCGACTTATTCATGCCCTCGCCGCGTATCGTCACGCCCGACACGTTAAGCGACAGGCCACGATTTACGGAATGTACGCCTGCCGGGATCGTGATGACGTCGCCGGGCTTTGCGAGGATCAGCTGTGTTTGTAGTTGCTTCTGAAATTCAGACGGCGATACGGCTGTCTGTTCCGGCACATCGGTCGAGCATGCGACCATGGCCACAAGCAGTCCGGCGGCCAATAAGCGTCTGATCGGATACACGGATCGGGCTCCTTGGAGGATTCAGGCGTTCGTCATAGGTTACCATCGTCGCGTGATCCGACCCGTGACAATTGTGTTCATTGTCCTGACCGCCCTGGCCTGTGCGGCACTCGTCTACCTGCAACGCATTGACGTCGCGGGCGCAGCCGCGGTGGCCAAGCTGCTTGCTTCCAGCGGGTTTATCGCCACGACGATCAGTGCAGGCGCGCTCGGGCACCGGTTCGGGCGCGTGATGGTCGTCGGTTTTGTGCTCTCGTGGATTGGTGACTTTTTCCTGATTGGCGCAGCAAGGCAGACTTTTCTTCTGGGACTGGCAAGCTTCTTGGCCGCTCACCTGGCTTACATGACCGCGTTTGTGATTCACGGGCAGGATCGTCGCTGGCTGGCGTTCGCCAGCTTCCCTCTGATACTCGTGGCGCTCGGCGTCTCGGCCTGGCTTGCGCCACATGTCCCGGCCGAACTCGTTGTGCCCGTGCGTGCCTATACCGTCGTGATCACGTTAATGGTCATCATGGCATTCGGTGCGCGCGGCGCTGGCGCGCCGGGAATTATCGTGCTCGGTGCCTTGTTTTTCTTCGGCTCCGACCTGTCCGTTGCCGCACTCAGGATTGTCGGCACGGATTTTCCGACCTACGTCTGGGGATTGCCCATGTACTATGCCGGGCAGCTGTGCCTGGCCGTCGGCGCGGGCCAGCACGACACCTGAGCGTCAGGGACACTTGACACAGTCCTGGTCCCATGTCGGAGTGCCGGAGGAGTCGCCGACCGGGCCGTCGATCAAGCCGCGTTGAACGTTCGCGTACTCGAAAGTGCCGAGTTACTGTTATTCGACATGGCGTGATACGGCCGTACGTTCACGCTCGTCTGCCGCTACAATCGGACGCCATGCGCCTCCTGATACTGATGATTGCCTTTACCATCGCATCCTGCGGCACGCAGAGTAGCGGCGACGACCCCACGTCGCCGGCAGACGGGCCAACGGCGGTGTCGATACACGATATCCAGGGAGCTGGTCAGGCAAGTTCGCTGGATGGGTCGGTCGTGAGCGTCACCGGTATCGTGACGGGCGACTTTCAAAACGGTGACGCGGATGTTTGGCGCGATCTCGGCGGCTTTTTCGTGCAGGAAACCACGCCGGATTCGGATCCCGCGACCTCCGAAGGCCTGTTCGTCTTCGCGGGCCAAAGAACGCTGCCAGATGTCAAGGTCGGCGATCGCGTGCGTGTCGTCGGCACGGTCACGGAATTCCATGGCGAAACCCAGATCGCGGCATCGCGAGTAACAGTTACGGGAAGCGGCACTGTGCAGCCCGTCGATATCGAGTTGCCCGCCGAATTATTCACCCGAAACAGCGACGGCCAACTGATCGCCGACCTCGAGCGTTTCGAAGGTATGCTGATTCGACTGCCGCAAGTGATGACCGTCGGCAACCTTTATCGCCTCGAGCGGTTCGGCGAGATCACGTTGACCCAGGGCGGGCGCCAGTTCTCGTTTACCCACCGGAATCCACCCGACGTCGGCGGCTACAGTGAACATCAGTCTGCGATTGCGGCGCGCACGCTACTGCTCGATGACGGCCGCAGGCGGGCGAACGCAGCGCCTGTTGCTTACCTGTCTGCCGGCGACATGCCGGGCTACTCGCTGCGTGTGGGCGACGAGGTCGCGGGCCTTGTCGGCAACCTGCGCTACTCGCGGGGCAGCGGGCCGGCCGGTACGGAAGCGTTTCGACTGATGCCGGTTGTCGACGTCATCTTTGAGTCGCGTAATCCGCGACCCGCGGTCCCGGCTGTCGGCGGCAACCTGAAGATCGCCTATTTCAATGCTCTGAATTTCTTTTCAAGCCTCGATGACGGCTCCGATACCTGTGGTCCCGGCGAAGGCGCCGGTTGCCGCGGCGCAGACACGGCGGCTGAATTCGACCGGCAATCGGCAAAACTGGTCACAGCGCTCAGGCTACTCGACGCAGACATCTTTGGTCTCGTCGAAGTCGAGAATGATGGTGGCGAATCGCTGCGCCTGCTGGTCGAGGAACTGAATCGGGCTGACGGCCGGGCATACGAACATGTGCAGACTGGCGTCATCGGCACTGATTCAGTCACGACCGGCCTGGTTTACGACACGGCGTCGGTCGCGGTTGTCGGTGAACCCGCAATACTGGATTCGAGCGCCGACCCCCGTTTCAATACACGCCGCAACCGTCCGGCCATCGCACAGACATTCCGGCAGCTCGATAACGACGCGCTGTTTACCGTTGTGATCAACCACCTGAAGTCGAAAGGCTCCTCGTGCGCGGATCTGGGTGACCCCGACATCGGTGACGGCCAGGGAAATTGTAACCAGACCCGAACGCGGGCGGCGGAGGCCCTCGCCGACTGGGTAGCCAGGGATCCGACCGGCAGTGCCGACGACGATGTGCTGTTGCTGGGCGATTTCAACGCCTATGTTTTTGAGGACCCGTTAGCGGTTCTGAAAGACGCGGGTTTTCTGAATCTGCTGGAGGACCGGATCGGCGAACAGGCCTATTCTTATACTTACGACGCACAGTCGGGCGCGCTGGACCATGCATTTGCATCACCAAGCCTCGTTGCCCAGGTCAGCGATGTCGCTGCATGGCATATCAATGCTGACGAACCCGCGGTCCGCGATTACAACCTCGACGCAAACCGCGATGCCGGGTTATTCGACCCGGCGACGCCCTATCGGTCCTCCGATCACGACCCCCTGATCATCGGCCTCGAGCTGTCGGAATAGCCCCTGCCCGCGGCCATCAGCGTGAACCTGAACAAAATCATTAAATAAGCCTTGACTTAATTAAGTATTTACTTATCATATCGGCATGGATACCTTTGTTGCCCTCGCCGATCCGACGCGCCGCCGCATTATCGAGTCACTCGCTGCCGGCGAATGCTCCTTCGGCACGCTGGCGGA
>JAACFB010000052.1 GCA_009937615.1 Gammaproteobacteria bacterium
AGGCATCCTGATAAGCGGCGATCGTGGATCGCAGCACCGTGCAAAGGTCAAAATCTTCCGGTTCCGCGCGCGCCATGAGCTCTTCGACCCGGCTCGCCTCGCTCATCGCCGTCAGGATACGCCGCAGGCGATTGGCGCCCTCTTTGGCGCGTTCGGCATAGTCGGCTGCCGCCTCGTTAAGCGGCTCGTGTTCGAGGTTTTCCAGGGACGACGTGACGATCGCAAGCGGCGTGCGCAGTTCGTGCGACAGCTTCGACGCCAGCGACCGCAAGTAGGCGTTGTAGTCGCCGAGCTGGCGCAGCACATTCGAAAAGCTGCGCGACAGATCACCGACCTCGTCGGTCGCTGAGGCGCTCGGCAATGCCATGCCCAAATCGTCACGCTCGAGCGCCTCTTCTGCCGCCAGGCTAAGCCGGCGTATGCGGCGTGACAGCCAAGTGGCATAGCCGAGCAAGGACGACGCAACCAGCAGCGTTGCGATCATTGTGACGTTCATCAGGCGCGCGAGACCCTGATTCGTCAGGCTTAGAATAGCTTCAGTGCCCTGCTGAAGGATGACCGCGCCGATCGTCGCATTGCGGACCTGGATTGGTTGGGCGACGGCGACCACGGCTCTGCCGCTGTCTGAACTTCTGAACCAGCTGGAGGATTCGAGACCGTCCAGGGCTTGTGCGATGTAGCCCTGGCGCTCACGGCCACCGGCATCGGGTGCCGCCAGGTCGGCCTCTTGCCCCGACTCGACGAGGGCGTCGTAGGCGATACGCAACCAGGCGGCCCCGGCGCCGCCCGACTCCCGCATCGGCCTGTCGATTGCGCCGACGTTAGCGACCCGCCAGCCCAGTGCGTCGGTAACAATAAGGCGCATGCCGGGCTGCACGAGACTTTCGGCGATCTCGGTGATTTCGGCCGAAGTGCTCACAAAGGCGCCCGGTGTGCGCGTCGAAAAACTTGCGCTGCGCACGGCGGCTGCGAGTTTGTCGGCCGCGTGATCGACGACAATGCCGAGGTGCGTCCCGAGGCGACTCACGGGAATGCGCGCCTCCAGCTGATACCCGCGAGGCCCGTCCTGCCAGAAAGCCTGCACGGCCGGTTCCGGAGAAGTGCCGTCGGCGTTTTTCACGGTAGTAACGACGGACCCCGGCGCTTCGGTTGCGAATACCAGCGTCTCCTCGAGATACGGAGGGCTGGTACTGACCAGGCTGACGCGATCGGCAATCTCCGCGACATCAGCGGCGCTGCCCGTCGCCGGGCCGGCGTACACGACATTCCTGTCGGTTACCTCGACGTACAGGTAGAGGGACTGTTCGACAAGACCGATCGCGAATCGCACGGGGCCGTCGGCGCCACGAATCTCGCGCAGCGCTTCCCGCTCCAGCCCCCAGTCGTCGAAGTAGCCGTCGAGCTCGGGTCGGGTGTCGAGCGCGTGGCCGTAGAGCTGATCGCCGACCAGATAGTCAGAGGCACGACTCAACGGGAATGCTTCGGGATATTGCGCCATCGAGTCCGCGATCGCGCGTGCTGTGCCGGCGAGAAACTGCTGCTGCCCGGCGCGCAGCGCCGATTCTGTTTCGCGAATGAACTGGCAGCCGGCCCAGGGCAACAGGAGGGTCAGCAGACTGACAAGAAGCAACTGCCGCTTGAGGTTCATCCCGGTGGCATGATTGTCAGTCGCTCAGCCAGCGATAGCCCATGCCGTAGACCGTCTCGATGGCATTGAAGTCTGCATCGATAGCAAGAAATTTGCGGCGAAGACGTTTGATGTGCGAGGTAATCGTATTGTCATCGAGCACGGCCTGCGCGGCATCCATAAGCTGCTGACGGTTCTTTACGTGACCCGGATAGCGGGCCATCGCATGAACGAGCCAGAACTCAGTCAATGTCAGGCCGGCCGGCTGGCCCCGCCAGCGCACGGTCATTCGATCCGTGTCGATCTCGAGCTCGCCCCGCACCAGGCGGCTTTCGTTACCCTGCGGCCGCTGCATCGCGTCGAGGCGCCGAAACAGGGCTGCGACCCGCGCCATCAGGTGCGGCAAGCTGATGTCCTTGGTCAGGTAATCATCCGCGCCAAGACGTAGTCCGGACACGGCGTCGAACTCGCTGTCCCGGGCCGTAAGAAAAATGATCGGCAAGTCCGCCGCGCGCGAGCGCAATTCCCTGCACAGCTCGAAGCCTCCTTCGACGTCGTCCTTGAGGTTGATGTCGATGACGACGAGATCCGGCAGGCTCATGTCAAATGCCTGCATCGCCGCCGCCCGCGACTCGTATGCGTCGACAACATAGCCCTCGCGCTGAAACGCGGCTGCGTAATTTTCTCGGATGGCGGCTTCGTCTTCGACGATAGCGATGCGCTTGGCCAAGGTCGGCTCCTCTGGACGGTAGCCACAATTTGCCACATTACGCCGGTGCATTGCCATGCCGCTGTCCCCGGCGCGGCGCTTTGCTTTGCTGCAATTACCGCTAAAGCAGAGGGAGGTCGACGATGTTCAGATATGGCAAGCCTGCATGGCCACGGTACCGTCTCGTTATCGCGATATTGATCTTGCACGGTGGAGCCGCAACGGCGGGCGCTTCGGCGCTGCCTGAGATGCAGGCGGGAACCCTGCTCCTGCATTCGACAGCGGGCTACGTGCCGGCGGTGCGGCTCGACACGGACGTCAATATCGTCGTGAATGGGCTCGTTGCGCGCGTGTCGTTGATGCAGCAGTTTGAAAACACGAGTTCGGAATGGGTCGAGGGCACTTACGTTTTTCCCCTGCCGGACAGAGCGGCCGTCGATCACATGCGGCTTTACATCGGTGACCGCCTGATTGAAGGTGAGATCCGCGAGAAAGAGCAGGCCCGGCGGGAGTACCAGCAAGCCAGGCAGGCCGGGTCCAGAACGAGCCTTGTCGAACAGCAGCGCGCCAACCTGTTCACGACCTCGGTCGCGAACATCGGGCCGGGCGAGAGCGTGATCGTCGAAGTCGAGTACCTCGAGGATCTGCGTTACGACGAGGGCACCTTCAGCCTGCGCTTCCCGATGACGCTGACTCCGCGTTACAGTCCGGGTGATGCGGCGACCGAACTGACACATACCGGCGCGTCGCCGGCTGCGGCAGTCGAAGATGACGCGGCCCTGCTTGCGCCGCCGATGGTCCCGATTTCGTCGGGCCACAATGTCTCGCTTCGTGTCAGCGTCAACGCCGGCCTGCCGCTGGAAATCATTGCGAGCCGATATCACCCGGTGAATGTCGCCAAGATCGGCGGCCGCTATGCCGTGAGTCTCGCAGGTGGCAGGGCGATGATGGACCGCGACTTCGAACTGGTCTGGCGGCCCGTATCGTCGTCGCTGCCGCGCGCCCTTGCGTTCACGGAAACCGTGGCCGGCGACTCGCACTACCTGGTCATGGTCATTCCGCCGGAGCCAGATGCCTCCGCTGCCCCGGTGTTGCCACGCGAGATGATTTTTGTCGTGGACACATCGGGCTCGATGCACGGTGAGTCGCTCGAGCAAGCCAAACAGGCCCTGCGACGCGCCCTTGAAGGATTGCGGCCCGGCGATCGCTTTAATGTGATCGAGTTTAATTCGGAAACCCGGTCGCTGTTTTCCACGAGCAAGCCGGCCGATGCAGTGCATATCGACACGGCACAGGACTTCGTGGCTCAGCTGGAGGCAAACGGCGGCACGGAAATGTATCCGGCACTCGAAGTCGCGCTGCGAACACAACCGGCTGGTCCCTATCTCAAGCAGATCATCTTTATTACCGATGGCGCCGTCGGCAACGAAGAGACCCTGTTCTCTCTGATTGCGACGGGGCTTAATGAAGCGCGCCTGTTCACGGTGGGCATTGGTTCCGCGCCAAACAGCTGGTTCATGCGCAAGGCCGCTGAGGCCGGGCGAGGTGCGTTTTTGATGATCGGGTCGTTGCCCGAGGTTGGGGAGAAAATGGACCGGCTGTTTCGGAAGCTCGAGCACCCTCAGGTCACGAGCATCGATATTCACTGGCCCGGTGGCCTGCTGGTCGAGACTTACCCGGCCGTAGTGCCGGACCTGTACCGTGGCGAACCCGTGGTGATCAAGGCGCAGGCAAGCGGCTTGCCGCGGCCCGGAGACGTCCTGAGCATCAGCGGCAATTTTGCCGGCGGTGCCTGGCAGGAGCAGGTCGAGTTGGCTCTACCCGAGCAGAGCCCGGGCGTCGGCGCGCTCTGGGCCCGCGCCCGCATTGCCGGGCTGGCCGACGGGCAGCGCCGCGGTGCCGACGCGGCCACGACCCGCGACGCGATTGTCGAGACGGCGCTGGCGCATCACCTGGTCAGCAAGTACACGAGTCTCGTTGCGGTCGACAGGACACCCGCCAGGCCGGCGGGAGGCCCGCTCTCCGGTGAGCAAGTCGCGAACCTGACGCCCCACGGGCAGCGCGGCGCAGCCGTATTCGGGTTTCCCGCGACCGCGACCGACGGGGCAAAGCTGCGACTGACGGGTCTTGCCGCTGTGCTTGCGGCGCTGCTGCTCGCGATGCCGGCCATGCTCCGGAGTGGCGCGAATGGTCGCTCCGCGTAGGTCGGCGCGGGGCGTGCTGGTGGCGTGCCTGCTGTGTTTCGGATTTTGGCAGCTGGGTCAGGGTGCCTACATTCCGGCCAAGGCATGGCTCGCGCAGGAGCTTATGCAGCGGGCATGGATTCGGGGCACGCAAGGTGTCGACCAGCCTGTTCCCTGGCCCTGGGCCGATACCTGGCCAATTGCGCGCCTGCTCGCCAAGTCGGGGCACATCGAGCTGATCGTACTCGCCGGCACGTCCGGGCGCACCCTGGCTTTCGGGCCCGGGCATCTCAGCGTAAGTTCCCTGCCCGGCGAGACTGGCAACACTGTCATAGCGGGACACCGGGACACGCACTTCGGTTTTCTGCGCGATGTAGACATCGGCGAATCGTTGACGATAGAAACGGTCGCGGGTCGCCAGCATCTGTACGAAGTCATCGGGATCGACATTGTCGACTCACGCCGCGGCAGCCTGTTGCTGGATACGGATGAACCAGTGCTGAGTCTTGTAACCTGCTACCCGTTCGATGCCCGCAACGCCGGTGGACCCCTGCGCTATGTCGTTACGGCCAGGCAGGTGTATTGAGGCCAGGCTCAGCGGCGTGCGGCAAGACCGAGGAGTGCCGCAACGCTCATTGCATCGGTAATGTCGCCGGTCTCGATCAGTGCCAATGCCTCGCGAAGCGGCAGCCTGCGAATCTCGAGGTCCTCGGTGTCCCCGAACTCCGGTTCGCCCGCCGTCAAACCTTCGGCAAGAAACACGAAGCCAAGCTCGTCGGTTATCGAGTTGCTCGTATGCAGACGCATCAACTCTGTCCAGCGCTCGGCCGTGAGCCCGGTCTCTTCCTTGAGCTCCCGCTTAGCGGCAGCGAGCGGTTCCTCGTCCAGCGGCGCGCCCCCCATGGGCAGTTCCCAGGAATAGGTACCCAGGGTATAACGCTGCTGGCCGACGAGCCAGGTGTGCTCGTCTTCGTCGAGCGGCACGATTGCGACAGCGCGATTCTTGAAGTGTATCCAGCCATACAGGTTTTCGCCGCCGCCCGGATTGATCACGGCGTCTTCCCTGACTTCCATCCAGTCGTTTTCATAGACGGAACGCGAACTCAGTTTTCTCCAGCTCATTAGGTTTCTTCAGTTGCCTTGGATTGCATAAAGCAGCACGAGTTGCTGCATCACTGACAGCGATGATAGCGTACCGCCCGCACCTGTCCATTGCTCTGCCGCAGGCTCTGCGCCATGGCTCGTTCCAGCTGCGCAACGGGCGCAGGACATCTTCGAGTTGCCAGCTATCAGCGAGAGCTGAGCTTGCCGAGGTTCCGGTCGGCCGACAGCTCTTCAAAATGACGGTGCCGGTATTGCCCGGTATTGCCCGGTATTGCGACGATGACACGGCACGCTTTTATCCGTGCGAACCCGACCGTGCGTGAGCAGTCGAGTGTGCTGGCAGGCGTTGTATCCGCCCGGGGTTAAGCGTGCCGGGACTGGCGGTTATGACCGTACGATCGAGCCGCGCAATAGGGAGGTCGACTTCGCAGCCTGTGCTGCCTTTATCGGGTCGGCGCCTGGTTCGGCGCTGTCCAGGCTATGCAGCGTCTGACCGGCGTATGGGCGCTCGCGATGCCGTAACCGCATCGCGAAGGTGCAAAGGCTCCATGCAACGCAGAAGAAACCCACGCCGAAGTGAACAAAGGTTATCGGGTTGTCGAAGCCCATGTAGGTTCCTACGGACATGAACAGGAGACCCAGCAGAAGCCAGAACTGTGGGGCGCGCTCGTAAATTGGTGTGGGTAGCCACATAGTCTTTATCACTCGCCATTGCCAAGCATTCAGCACGATAAACTGCGTGAAAACAGGCTTTGCTGCCGGGATATCGATCACAAGTGCGGCGAATCGTTAACGAACCAGCCGAAATTTGTGAACTGCGTCACACCCGAAACCGGCACTGGCGCACTGTCGAGCCCGAAACGCACGAGGCTAGGTGACAGACGGCAGTACCTTGCGGCGGTAGCCGATGTGCATTCCAATTCCCCGGCTTGCCATGAACAGCGTGAACGCGAGCCAGAGTCCGTGATTGCCGAAACCCTGCAACAGGTACCACGCCGGCAGGAATACGAGCAGCGTCGAGGCAACCATGATGTCGCGCATCGCGCGTGCCCGGGTTGCGCCGACATAGACGCCGTCATACAGGAACGACCAGACCGATATCATCGGTGACACGATGAGCCATGGCAGATACTGAAGCGCCGTCTGCCGAACCTCGGGCAGATTGGTCAGCAGCCTTACCAGCGCCGGCCCGGTGACGACATAGACGATGCAGAACCCGGCTGCAAAGTACAGCGACCACTTCAGCGAAAGCTGTACCGACCGCTCGAGTACATCGCGACGCTTCTGGCCGACAGCTTTGCCGACGAGTGCCTCTGCGGCATGGGCGATGCCGTCGAGACCGAAGGCGGTCAGGTTTTGCAGGTTCATCAGTACGGCATTGGCCGCGAGTACGAGGCCGCCCATGCGCGCGCCCTGTGCCGTAACAAATGCGAATGTGAACATCAAAGCCATCGTGCGAATAAACAGGTGCGCGTTTATCGAAAAGAACGCGGCGTAGGCACGCAAATTCAGCAGACGTGCAAAGGGCCAGTGCCCGGTTCGCCTGCGCAAGGACTTTATGACGAAACCAATCCCCACGGCGAGGCCCGTGTACTCTGCGATGACCGATGCGAGCGCTACCCCGTCGACTTTGAGGCCAAGCACGATGACGAACAGCAGGTCCAAAACGATGTTCGTGATATTGATAACCAGAAAAATGATCAACGGGACGCGCGCGTTCTGCAGCCCGAGAAACCAGCCGATTAAAACAAAGTTGGCGAGCGTCCCCGGGGCGCTCCAGATTCGGATTGAGAAATACAGCAGGGCGAACGATTCGACGTCAGGTTCGGCGCCGATCAGCCTCATCGCGAAGGTGCCGACAGGATGCTGTATTGCGATCAGTGTCAGCGCGATCAACAGGGAAACGATCAGCGCCTGTCCGAGTGACACGCGCAAGCCATCGTTGTCCTCGGCGCCGAGACTTTGCGCGGTAATGCCGGTCGTACCCATGCGCAGGAAGTTCATGCCCGTGTAGAGAAAGCCGAAAATGGTGCCGCCGATCGCGACCGCGCCCAGGTAAATGGGGCTCTCGAGGTGCCCGGTGACGCCCGTGTCGACCATGCCGAGGAGCGGCACCGAGATATTGGAAAGAATCATCGGCGCGGCGATGCGCCAGATGTCGCGGTTGCCCGGCAGGCCGTTACCGCTCAAGTGCCCATCAGCCGAAGGCGTTAATGCCGGTGAGCTCCTTGCCGACGACGAGCTGGTGCACGGTTTCGGTGCCTTCGTAGGTGATGACGCTTTCGAGATTCAGCATGTGACGGATCGGTACATACTCCGCGCTGATGCCGCTGCCCCCGAGAATGTCGCGCGCGTCCCTGGCGATATCGAGCGCTGCCCGGCAGTTGTTCCATTTGGCCAGCGACACCTGCGTCGGGCTGAGTACGCCCTGGTCCTTGAGCCTGCCGAGTCGCAGCGACAGCAGCTGCGCCGATGTGATGCGGCGCGCCATGTCTGCGAGCCGAATCTGTATCGTTTGCGTATGCGACAGCGGCCGGTTGAACAGCACCCGATCGCTCGTGTAGCGAATGACCTCGTCGAGACACGCCTGGGCGGCGCCGATCACGCCCCAGCTGATGCCGTAACGCGCCTGGGTCAGGCAGCTCAGCGGGCCCTTGAGACCGGTCACGCCCGGCAGCACATTGGCTGCGGGCACGCGCACGTTATCGAGGAACAAGGCAGACGTGACCGAAGCGCGCAAGGAAAACTTGTTCTCGATCTCCTGCGCCGAGAATCCCGGCATGTCTGTTTCGACGATGAAGCCGCGCACGCCGTCGTCGGTCATCGCCCAGACAATCGCGGCGTCGGCGATGCTGCCGTTAGTGATCCACATCTTGGAGCCATTGATAATCCAGTCGTCGCCGTCGGGCTTCGCATGGGTTTTCATGTTGCCAGGATCCGAGCCGCCGTGCGGCTCGGTCAGCCCGAAACAGCCGATGGCCTCGCCCCGCGCCATCGCCGGGAGCCAGCGTTGCTTCTGTTCTTCCGAGCCGAAGGCATGGATCGGGTACATGACCAGGCTGCTCTGGACCGAAACGAAACTGCGCAGACCGCTATCGCCGCGTTCGAGCTCCTGGCAGATAAGTCCGTAGCAAATGCTGTTGAGGCCGGCGCAATCGTAGCCGTCTATCGAACTACCGAACAAACCGAGCTCCGCAACCTGCGGAACAAGCTCGCGTGGAAAATAATGCCGCTCGAAAGCGTCTCGCATAAGCGGTATGACCTGCTCGTCGACGAATCGGGCAACGGAGTCCTGCACCATGCGTTCGTCGTCGTCGAGTTCCGACCGTACGTCAAACAGATCGAGAGGATTGAGGCTTTTTTTATTGGCGTTCACGCTGAAATTCCTTGTGCGCCGAAGAGGCGATAGCGGGCGTCGATTTTATACGAATAGCCCGGTCTGCACACATGCCGCGACGGCATGAAGGATGCTGGGCAACCGCATCAGCCCCGCAGCGCAACAGACTTCGGATCAGCCGGGGCGTGGCGACGCGCGATGCTGGTTGCCGAAGTCATCCTTTGGGGTCGGATTGGCTGCGCGCCAGCGACGCCGCTATCCTCGGCGCAACCCATAACGACGGCAAGTGAATGAGCGACACGGGAACTGCGGTAACGACGATGAAAAACTGTAAAGCTGAAATGCCACCCGTTCCAATGGCCGTCAGGATCATGGCAACCAGGCCCATGATGACGCCCCAGAATATGCGCAAAAACGTTGGCGGGTCGTCTGTGCCGGTCATGACCATGGAGATGGTATAGGTCATTGAGTCGCCGGTCGTCGCGACGAAAATGGTTGTTAGCACGAGGAACAATAGCGAAATCAGAAAGCCGAGCGGCAGCTGCTGAGTGATCGCAAGCAGGGCAGCTGGCATATTGAAGCCTTCGAACGGCTCGGAGATGGCTCCGGGGTTGGCAAGTTCGAATGCAAGGCCGGAGCCACCGACGATCGTGAACCAGAACGTGGTGACCAGCGGCGCGATGACCGAAACGGCAATAACAATCTGGCGGATGCGGCGGCCGTTGGAGATTCGCGCAATGAACATCGCCATCAATGGCCCGTAGCCGAGGAACCAGCCCCAGAAAAATACCGTCCACTGATTCAGCCAGCCGGTATTTGCCCTGTACGTCGCCATGGGGACGAATTTGGATACGTACAGGCCGAGAGAGTGGATATAGCTGTCGATGATGAAAGCAGTCGGGCCGGCAAGCAGCATGAACACCATCAGACCGAGCGCAAGGAACACGTTGAACGTGCTGAGTATCTGGATACCTCGATGAATGCCCGACACCGTCGAAATCGTGTACACACCGATCAGAAACAGGATGATCATCGACTGCGTGAAAAACGAATTACTGGTCCCGAAAAGTTCCGATAGACCGTAACTGACCTGCAGGCCGAGAAACCCGATCGGCCCGACCGTTCCGGCGACGACCGCGATAACGCAGGCGGCATCGATAAAGCTGCCCAACCAGCCCCGTATCGCCCGGTCACCAAAAACCGGGTACAGCAACGCACGTGGTTTAAGGGGCAGGCCCTTGTCGTAATGCAAATGCATGAACACGATGGTCGTCAGGCTGCCGAGAATGGCCCAGGCGAGGAAACCCCAGTGCATATAGCTTTGCGCCAAGGCTGGAAAAACAGCGGCCTGGCTCTCGGGCGCCACGTCGAACAGCGGCGGCGGCGCCGTGAAGTGCGCCATTGGTTCGGCGGCGGCAAAAAAAACGCCGCCTCCGGCAAGCAGGGTGCACATGATGATCGCGAACCACTTGAAGGTCGGTATTTCCGGCTCATCGAGATTGCCGAGGCGCACGTTGCCTGAATCGGATACGGCGACATAGAGGCCGATCAGGAAAGTGAGCAATACCAGCAACTGCCAGTAAGCACCGAACAGGCGCGCCGAAAAAGCGAATGCCGAATTCACCTGTGCCGACAAGAAGTCGATGTCGATCAGCGCCACAATGACGAAAACCAGCATGAAGCCGCCGCTGATCGCAAACGTGCGCCAATCGATCGCCCGTGCCGAAAAGTGCTCCGGCTTGTGTGCGCTCCTCGGGTCTCTTGCTCCGGCGCTGTCGAGTTCTTTCATAACTGCTTCCTACTCGCCGGCGCCTTGCCTGGAGCGCTCCGTCGCTTCAACGAGGACATTATCAGCGGCTGCTGTCAGTATGGCCAGGGTGGAGGTATCGATACTGAGGCCGTGCATCACGGCCCCGTCGTAACGATCGCGAAATTCATCGGGCGTGATTCGTGCTTGGCAGGCAGCATTACCCGGCGCAGCAATGCCGGTCTCGGCCAGATCTTGCGCGGCCAGTGCGCCCGGTCGCCAGGCAACGACGAGGGCTGAAGGAGTTTCAGGCACCGCCCCGGTTGCCGGGTATCGCTCGAACAGCGGGTACGCCGCATGGGCATCTATCTGCGCCAGGCAGACAAAGCGCTGGTCGTTCCACTGCGCGAGCACATTGAAACCGCGCCCCGCGCAGCTGACCATGGCAGGCAGGACCGCGTCGCAATCGAGGCAGCTACGTAGCTCGACACGACCCGTCGAGGCCGGGCCCGCGTAGGAGCAGACGAGGTCCGCAACTATCTGCCCGCAAATCAGCGCGCTCGCGTTGCCGGCGTCGAGAACCGCAGACCCCGGCGACTCAGTCACGAGCGCAACCGATAACTGCGTGTGCTTCTGCAGACGCGGCCATGCGCGCCGGACCGTGTCGAGGCCGCCGAGTCCATGACATTCGAGCCAAAGCGCGGCGCTCGCCGTATCCTCGTAGTCTCCCTGGTTGAAACCAAGCCCCTCAAACGAACGCTTTAGCAACGAGGAGAGTTCGCTGATCGATACGTTAATCGGCCGACCCCGAATCGTGTGTCTCGCCCTCGTTACGACCAGGCATGACAGGAAAGCACCAGTCATCGGCAAACGGATCACCGATATCCGCGGCAATCGGCGCACCCTGGAACATGGTGTTGCGCACCCACATACGGGACCTGGGATCGAACTTGCTGACGCCAAAGAAAGACAGTTTGCAGCGCAGCAGGTGAATGGGGAACACATCGATATCCATCAGGTTGGCATGAATATCACCGTACGTGGTGCGTGACATTGTCTGTATGCGACGCAGAATGCTGCGCATGGCCGGCTGACGCAGAGCGAACAGCGCGACCCGGCAATCGCCGTGTTCGGCAATATGTGAAGCGATGAGGTCATGGCAACGTCTCACGGAGCGAGCCACGTCCAGGCGCATTGCCTTGTCTTCGCCCGCATCGACGTTGCTCTGGCCGAGCCGCGGTTCCAGCTTCTCCCTGGATCGGTACCAGAACGAGCCCTGGCTGGCGACCGAGGAAAAGTCTATGGCCAGCGCCCAGCCGTAGTGAGTCTCGATGTCGTCTTTCAACTTCGACAATAATTCATCGGGGACAAGGGAGTATTGTTCGTCGACGCACATCTGATCCTCGAGGTCGTCTGTGAGCTCGGGGTAAAGCTCCATGAGAAGCGAGTGCAGCAGTTCCTGAGTCTCGATGCCCCAGTGCCGTGCCGCGTGGTCGACAAAAAACTGCCAGGACGAAATATCCTGGTTCGACTCTATCCAGCTCAGGACGACGCCGAGCTGTTCAATGGTAGTTACGTTCAGGGCGTGCTGTTCGACGTTATCGGTCGCAATCTCGCGAAGATGCTGCATTGCCTTCGTGACAAGCACGGTGAGGGTCGCTACGTAGTCGGGATTTACGGCGCCGTGTTCGACGACACGGGCCAGCGCGGTCTCCCGAATCTCGACCCAGCGGGCGATCAGCAGCGGATGATGGACGAGAAACGGCGCCATACCGAGGCCGGTGGCATTGCCAATCCCGAAATACCGCTTGATGCTGTCCTGCATTGCCACGGCTGATCCAGGTGCGCGGCGCTGTGCCAGGTGATCGACCTGCTCCAGGCTGAACTGCCGGATCATGTAGCACATGAACATCTCGGCCGCGAACGGTCTGCCAAAATCTTTATGGCGGGATCGAACCTTTCGCCAGTCGGCCATGCCGAACTTGCCGCTGCCGTAGACGGCCGTGGTGCGATACAGGTAACCAACCTTGGCCAGGTTTTCGTAGCTTGGCTGACGTCCGGACGCGAGTTCGTTAACGACATACTCGAAGTTGCGGACGCTCTTGTTCGCCCGGGACAGGACGATCGAGCGGGCGTCTATGCGGCCGGCTTCCTGAAGCGGTACATTCTCCCGGAGCATCGTGAGGTGCTCATCGTCAACCCGGCCTTCGCACAGCGTAGCGGTCATGTCCCATCGGTCGGCGATAACGCGATCGCTGCGACGCTCGGGTTCGACGTAGTGGGCAAACGCAACGAAACTATAGATGCCGTTCGGCGTTCCGATTTCGTAGATGGCCGTTCCGTAGCCTTCGGAATCGAGTTCGAACAGGGTACGCTCGATACGCCATTTCTCGGACATGATCCGGCGGACCAGCACGCGCATGAAGCTCAGCCGGAACGGATACAGGCTTCCCAGCCGCGGCAAGTCCATCACCTCGGCAGCGGGCCGCAGTGTCGAGCGCGTATCGCCGGGCCGGGCAGCCGAGCGGGACTCCGGCGATGCCGAATGCGCGCTCATGGGCCTGATCCCGGGGCAAACGATTGCTCGAAGAAAGCCAGCCAGTTGTCGCCCATGATTCTTGCAACGTCTGCATCATCAAAGCCGACGTCGCTCAAACCGGCAGCAATATTCCCGAAGTGGCTGCTGTTAGCGAACCACTCGGGCTGGGCCGGCCATTCCTTGCTGGCAGCTGTGCCCTCGCCGTAATCGACACCCGCTGTCCAGCGGCCGCTGCGCATCCACTCTAGCGTCGAGTATCCCCAGTTTTGACATAGATCGGAGCCGATTCCGACGCGCTCGATGCCCATGATCTCCGCCGTTGCGGCGATCATTTCGCAAAATTCCTGCAGCGTGCAGTCGCTGCCATTCTTGAGGTGAAACGGATACAGGCTGACACCGAGCATGCCGCCCGAGCCCGCAAGCGCCTCGAGGACCGTCGTTGATTTGTTTCTCAGCGCATCGTGAAAAAATGACGGGTTGGCATGGGTAATGACAATCGGGCGTTCGGACAGGTCGATGGCCTCGAGCGTCGACCGCTCGGCGCTGTGCGACATGTCGATCAGCATGCCCACGCGGTTCATCTCGCGGATGACCTCCTTGCCGAACCGGGTGATACCGGGATCGTCGCTTTCATAGCAGCCCGTCGCTAACAGGCTCTGGTTGTTGTAACTCAGCTGCATTATGCGCACGCCGAGTTCGTGAAAGACCTGCACCAGCCGCAGATCGTCTTCGATAGGCGAACAGTTCTGGAAGCCGAAAATGATGCCGACCTTGTTCTGCCTGCCGGCATCGACAACGTCACTGGCCGTTCGGACCGGCGTGATCAGGTCGTTGTACTCACGAAACAGACGGTGCCAGTCGCCGATATTTGCCAGCGTCTCCCTGGTATTTTCCCAGTAAGCGATCGTGACATGAATCGCATTCACACCACCGTCGCGGGCTTCTTCGAGAAGCGCCCGGTTCCAGTTTACGTATTGCAATCCGTCGACGATCATCATCGGCTAGTTGTCCTGGTTCCGCACAGGCATCACCGTATGCCTAATAGGGCTGGCTGTAACTGGTTTTGATCACGGTATAGAACTCCTTCGCATACTGCCCCTGTTCGCGCGGTCCGTAGCTGGATGCTTTGCGGCCACCAAAGGGTACATGATAGTCGGTGCCGGCCGTGGGCAGGTTAACCATAACGCAGCCTGACTGCGAATGACGCTTGAAATGCGCAGCACGGGCCAGCGAGTTCGTGATGATACCGGCCGTCAGGCCGAAGTCAGAATCGTTCGATACGCTGAGCGCTTCGTCGTAGTCGCTGACTCGAATTACACAGGCGAGCGGTCCGAAAACCTCTTCGCGGTTGATCCGCATGGTGTTCGACGTGTTGATGTACAACGCCGGTGTCATAAAGTAGCCGTCGGTGTCGCGAGTCGGCAGGTCTCCGCCCTGCACCAGTTCGGCGCCTTCGTCGCTGCCGATCTTCATATAGGACAGGTTCTGATCGAGCTGTCTTTGGTCGACAACCGGCCCGATCTGGGTTCCCGGCTTGAGCGCATGATCAACGACAAGGCCCCGCATCGTGCTGATCATCTTGTCGACAAACGCGTCGTGAATACCATCTTCCACGACGAGCCGGGATGAAGCAGTACACTTCTGGCCGGTGCCAAAATAGGCACCGTTGATGGCGCACTGCACGGCGACGTCAAGATCCGCGTCGTTCAGCACGACAAGCGCGTTCTTGCTGCCCATCTCGAGCTGGACCCGCGCCATGTGTTCTACCGCATTAAGGGCAATCTGCCGGCCGACGGCAACGGATCCCGTAAACGACACAGCGTCGACGTCGGGTGATCGAGTCAGTGCATCGCCGACCCTGGAGCCGGGACCCATAACGAGGTTGAAAGTGCCGTCCGGCAGGCCGCTGCGGCTGATGATCTCGGTCAGTGCCCAGGCGCTCGCCGGTACGATCTCGGCGGGCTTGAAGACGACCGCATTGCCGAACGCAAGGGCCGGCGCGATTTTCCAGGCGCCGACGGCTGTCGGAAAATTCCATGGCGTGACGATGCCGATAACACCCAGGGGTTCCCGGCTGACTTCGACGTCCACGCCGGGACGGACGGAGGCGGCGGTCTCGCCCATCTGGCGCAGCACTTCTGCGCCGAAATACTGGAAGAACTGGCCGGCCCGGGCGACCTCGCCCACGCCTTCGGCGAGTGGCTTGCCCTCTTCGCGGCTTAGCAGTTCACCCAGCTCGTCTTTGCGAGCGATGAGTTCGTCGCCGATCTTGTCGAGGGCCGCCTTGCGCTGCTCGAGCCCGCTTTGCGACCAGGCGCCAAACGCGGACCGGGCTGCCTCGATTGCCTGCGCGACGTCCTCGAGGTTTGCCGTTGCGTAGTGACCGATGACATCGCTGGTATCCGACGGGTTGATGTTCGCCGTTGCATTTTCGACCGGCGTCCAGCTACCGCCTATGTAATTGCTGAATGTTTGTTCTGTCACTGCATCCCTCGCTGATAAGTATTGCTGTGCGAATCGCACCTAGCCCTGCGCACACATTTGCAGAATCTGTTCATGCACTTTTGAGCTGACCGAGACACCTGCAGACAGGGATTGTTCGCGATTCTTGTATCGGCGCGAACTCGGCAGTCGCGCACCGTCCTGGGCTTCGATTCGGGCAAAGAGCTTTTCTGCATGATCTGCCCAACCGTCGGCGTCGCCGAAATGATTCGGGTCCATCGCGATGATGAGTTCGCCCCCCTGGGGTGGTCCACCGTCGTTATTGTCGCGTTCCGCCGCCTCGAAACTCAGGCACTCGCCGATGAGGGCGCCGGCGAAAAGTTCGATCATCATGGCAATTGATGAACCCTTGTGGCCGCCGAAGGCAAGGAGTGCGCCTTCGAGGACTTTGTCAGGATCCGTCGTCGGCTGCCCGTCCGCATCGACGCCGACGCCGGGCGGCAGCTCCTTGCCTTCCCTGGCTGCCAGCATGACCTCACCCCTGGCCATAACCGAGGAGGCCTGGTCGAAAATCATCGGTGGGTGGTTCCTGCGCGGCCAGCCGAAAGCCAGGGGGTTCGTGCCGTAGAGCGGCTTCGTGCCACCCGCAGGAATGACGGCCGGTTTGTAGGAAACACAGGCCATCGCACATAGTCCTTGCTCGGCGATGGGCTCCACCTCGCTCCACAGCGCTGCGAAATGATGAATATTGACGAGCGACATGGCCGCAATACCCTGCGTCTTCACCGTGTCAATCAATGCGCTCCGTCCTCGGGCATGGGCAAGTGGCGCGAAGCCCGCGTCGCCCTGGACGCGAACAACGGCCGGCGCGATGTGCTCGACCGTCGGGTTTGCATGCCCATTTACTTTGCCGCTCTTGAGTGTCGCGACGTAACCGGCGACGCGCATGAGCCCGTGCGAGTGACAGCCGTCACGTTCTGCCGCCGTGATCACATCGGCGACAGCGCCGGCGTTTGCCTCATCGCAGCCGTGAGCCACAAGGCATCGCATCGTTAGCGCGTGGACCTCGTCGAGCGTCATTTGCACATCAGTCATCTTGTCTTCCTCGCCTGGTTTGCTGCCCGTGAGATATTACTCTCAGGCAATCGGGTATCGCGTCAGGATCGGCCCTAACGCCTCTTTCAGTGGATCGAGGTATGGCTCGAACGGGCGCCATGGCTCCAGGCCCGACGTGTAAATCGGCTGACGAACCTGTTCCGAGCTTGGCGTACGAACCGAGCGCTCCGTCTGGTGGAACTCCAGGCACGCCTCCTCGAATGGCAGCTCGCAATAGTCGAGAACCCTTCGGACCTGCGTCTCGAGGTCCGCAACGACATCTTCATACTGCACGCGCAATACCTTGCCCGGCAAGACCCGATCCCAGTGGTCCATAAGTTCAACGTAGTCCTTGTAGTAGGTGCCTATCTCCTGGAGCCCGTAAGTGAATTCCTGGCCGCTTGCGAACAGTTGCTTGAAGCCGCTGAAGCAGCAGGCCATTGGATGACGACGGGCGTCAATAATTTTGGCATTTGGAAGTATCAGGTGAATCAGTGCTATGTGCCGAAAGTTGTTCGGCATTTTGTCGATAAAGAACGCCGCACCCTTGCGGTGGATCTGCGTATCCGCGATATATTTTTCGCCGAATTTCTTGAAATCCTCGGCTGCGAGCTTGCCAAGTATGGCGGGGTAGCGAGACTCATCTTGTATTCTTCTGCGGCCGTTCAGGCGTTCCGCCAGGGAGATAATATTAGGCAGCTCCAGTGTTCCATCAACCTGCGAGTGAGACGCGAGAATTTGCTCCAGCAGCGTAGATCCGGCACGCGGCAACCCGACAATAAAAATCGGGTCAGGGGCTTTGTAGCCAACACCGCTGTTAGTTGCAAAAAAGTCCCTGCTACAAAATTCCTGTTGCAGAGCGAGCCGCTCGCTCATGCGCCTGGCGTCATAGCGCTGTTCGTCCTTCTTCAACGCATTGCCGCGCAGGTAGTAGTCTGCCGATATTTCGAAGCCCTGGTCGTCTTCAAAGTGTTTGCCGAGAGCAAAACAGAGATGGATACGGTCATCGAGTGCCGTCGTCGTTGCCTTTTCGGCCTCCCTCATCGTCGTCACCTCGGTATTGGTGAAGCGATAGGTTTTCAGGTTGGCAAGGCTCCAGTAGGCATCTCCGAAGTCCGGTCTTGCCCGGTATGAGCGCCGGTAAGACTCAATGGCATCTTCGAGTCCCCCGATTGTCTTTAGCGCGTGGCCGCGGACGAGATGTAACCCCGGACGCTTATTGACTGACTGATCCGCCAGGTTATCGTAGATCTCCAGGGCCGTATCGTAGTCGTCAGTGGCGACGCATTGGTTTGCATAAGTGATCTTGTAGTCTGGATTGTCTGGTTCGAGAGCGAGCAGGATTCTCGCCTGCTCAAGGGACTCGGAGTATTTCTGGCGGCGATAGAGCACATGGATATAGTCGAATCTGGCAAACCTGTTATCAGGCTCGAATTCAACGGCACTCTCC
>JAACFB010000006.1 GCA_009937615.1 Gammaproteobacteria bacterium
AGGTTGTGCCCGACGCGGTCGTGGACTGCTGCCCGATCGCGGATGGTGGCGAGGGCACCCTGGACGCACTGGTCTCAGCCATGCCATTGGAGCGGCATCGGGCAATCGTCAATGGCCCGCTGGGGGAGCGAACGGAGGCCCTGTTCGGTCTATCCGGGGACGGGCAGCTCGCCGTTGTCGAATCTGCAGCCGCCATCGGGCTCGGACTGGTTCCGGAACATGCTCGTAATCCCGAGGTAACGAGTAGTTACGGCGTCGGTGAGCTAATCAGGAACGCGTGCCATGCAGGCCCACGGAAAATCATTGTCGCGGTGGGTGGCAGTGCTTCAAATGACGGCGGCTGCGGCATGGCGCAGGCGCTTGGCATCCGGTTTTATGACGCGAACGGTAAACTGATTGAGCAACCGCTGTGCGGCGGTAAGCTGGTCGAGCTGTCTCGAATCGATGCATCGCAGCGGTTGCCGGAACTTGGCAATATCGAAGTGCTTGCCGCCTGTGATGTCGGCAATCCGCTCACCGGCCCGCAGGGCGCGGCTCGCGTCTACGCGGTGCAAAAAGGCGCAACCGGGCCCCAGGTTGCCCGGCTCGATAAGGGGCTGGCGCATCTCTCGAGCCTTATTCGCCGGGATCTGGACATCGCGGTCGAAGAACTTCCAGGCTCTGGAGCGGGAGGCGGGCTCGGCGGCGGTCTGGTCGCCTTCACGGGGGCCATGATCGCATCGGGCATCGATACGGTCCTCGAAGCCGTCGATTTCGATCGCCGCGTGCGCTCATGCGATCTCTGCCTGACCGGCGAAGGCCGAATCGACGGGCAGTCGGTCTTCGGCAAGGCCTGCATGGGCGTCGCCACGGCGGCGGATCGGCACGGGGTACCGACGATAGCGCTGACCGGCATAGCCGGGCCCGGCGCCGAAAAATGCCTGCAAGCGGGACTCAAGGACTACATCGTGATAGGCGACGGGCTACCGCTCGATCTCTCGATGCAGCAGGCGGATGTCCTGATCGCCGAGGCGGCGGGGCGCGTCGCAGCAACGTTTCTGCGTAACGCCCCGGCCTGATGACAGCAAATACGGCAGGTTTTCACTTTCTTGACACGCAATTGCGTTCGGGTCTGCGCCGTTCCGAATTTTCGCCTATCCTTTATCCTGAGAACCCGGTCTCGCCGACATCTCCCATCCGATTGCAAATTAAGGAGTAATAAGCAATGAAAATCGAAACCCTCGCCGTACATGCTGGCTATGAGCCCGACCCGACGACCAAGGCGGTGGCCGTCCCGATTTATCAGACCACCTCTTACGCGTTCGATAGCACACAACATGGCGCGGACCTCTTCGATCTGAAGGTCGAGGGAAATATTTATTCACGAATCATGAATCCGACGACCGCGGTCCTGGAGCAGCGCGTCACGGAGATGGAAGGCGGCCTTGCTGCTCTCGGTTTGTCCTCGGGACAGGCCGCAACAACCTACTCGCTGCTGACAATCGCCGAGGCGGGTGACAACTTCATTTCTACATCGACCCTTTACGGCGGCACCTATAATCTTTTTGCCCACACGTTTCCTCAGATCGGCATCGACGCGCGATTCGCAGATCCTGAGGACATCGACGGAATGGCGGCGTTGATCGACGATCGAACCAAAGCGATTTACTGCGAATCCCTCGGCAACCCGGCGGGTAACATTATTGACCTGCAGGCGCTGTCCGACATGGCGCACGCGCATGGCGTGCCGGTTATCGTCGACAACACGGTTCCAAGTCCGTACCTGAACAATCCGTTCAAATGGGGCTGCGACATTATCGTGCACTCGCTGACAAAATATATGGGCGGCCACGGAACAATCATCGGCGGCGTACTGGTCGACTCCGGCAAGTTCGACTGGGTCGCGAACAAGGACCGCTTCAGGCGGCTGAACGAACCGGACGTCTCTTACCACGGCGTCGTCTTTACCGAGGCGCTTGCAGAAGCTGCCTATATCGGCCGGGCACGCGTCGTGCCGCTGCGGAACATGGGCTCCGCGATCTCGGCGATGACCAGCTTCCTTGCGCTACAGGGCATCGAGACGCTGCCGCTGCGCATGGACCGGGTATGTGAAAATACGCTGGCGGTCGCAACTCATCTCCAACAGCATGCGCAGGTTGACTGGGTGCGCTATGCCGCGCTGCCGGACAGCCCTTACAAGGCGCTTGCCGACAAGTACATGGACGGGCGTGCTTCGGGGATCCTGAGTTTCGGCATCAAGGGCGGCCTGGAGGCTGCCACGAAGTTCATCGATGCACTGGGCCTGGTCACGCGCCTCGTCAACATCGGCGACGCAAAGTCGCTGGCGTGCCACCCGGCCTCGACCACGCACAGGCAGCTTTCACCGGAGGAACAGGCGGCCTCGGGGGTCAGTGAGGACCTTGTCAGGCTCTCCATCGGCATAGAGCACATCGACGATATCCTCGAGGATATCGACCAGGCGCTGGCTGCCGCGAAGTAAGCCGGCGGCAACAGCTGCAAAACATGACTCCGGAGCGGCAGCTGCTCCGGGGATGGCGGGCGGATGCGCGGGCGGAACGGCGAAACTTTGCCTGCGCAGCAACACGGTCCAGGTGCCGACATGGTTGCACGGCACTGATCAGGGCAACGGAGACGCGCAATGTTCGTACGCAGTTTTTCGCTATCGATACTCATCGTGCTACTGGGCATGGCCGCGGCGGCCCGTGCCGACGAGCACTTTATTTCCAAAGAAGTCGAGTACAAGACCGAAGACGGCTGGACCATCAGCGCAACGCTGAGACTCCCGCCGGGAGCCAGCCGCAACAACGAGTTTGCCGGGATGCTGCTGCTTCATGAAAAAGAACATGAACGGCTGGATGTTGGAGACAACGATTCCGAACTGGCTCACAGGCTGCCTATCGAAGCGGGAATTGCCACCCTCGCAATCGATTGGCGCGGCAGGGAGAAGAGCATGGGCGAAGGCCAGCCCATTCCGGACGAGCTGCACGACTTCTCCACGAAGATGCGGGAACAAATGTACCGCGACGTCACAGGAGCGCTGCAATTCATGGCCGATTACCCCGGAGTGGATCGCCTCAGAATCGGCGTACTGGCGTCGCAGTTCAGCGCTGAGCCGGCCGTTCGCGGCATACGCGAGACCGCGTCGATACCGACACGTGCGCTCGTGCTGCTTGGTGGCGAGGGGCTGAGCGACGACTCGAAGGGCTACCTGGCCTCGGTCAACATGCCGCTTTATGTCGGCGCGAGCATTCTCGACAAACCCGTATTCCTCGACATGGCCGAAGTTTATGCCAATGCGCGAAACCCGGACAGCCACATGTTTGCACCGCAGTCCGCAGGCAGGGGCTTCAACCTCGTCCGCCGCGGCACTCAGCCCGAAGTCGAGCTCGACAACCTGATCGGCTGGCTGGGTATACAGGTCCGTAACCTCGGCCGCGTTCGGGCCGTTTCGTTCACGACCAAGGATGACTGGCAGATACACGGCAACCTCCGCTATCCGGACGACCTCGGCAAAAACAACACGGCGGTACCGGCCGTGATACAGGTTTCCGGCGCACGCTCGAATCGTTACTCGATGTATCGTTTCGAAGAAGAGTTTTCGCGAAGAGGCTTTGCCGTTCTGAGCATCGAACTGCGTGGCCGCGGGCAGAGCATGCAGGGCGAATCATTCGATTCGGAGGAAGTTTTCGAGGTTCGTGAGAACCTGCTGGGCAGCCCGTTCGAGCTGGACACGGAAGGCGCGATCGACTTTCTTGCGTCGCTGGACGGGATCGATGCTGACCGTATCGCCATCGTGGGTGAGGCCAGGGGCACACGGTCCGCCCTTCTCGCGGCCGAGGCAGACCCGCGAGTCAAAGCCATGATCCTGATCTCGGCTTACGAAGCTGACGAGAGAATGCAGCGGGCCGCCGAATCGCTGGCGATTCCGATGCTGCTCATCGACACGGAGACCAACTGGGCAAAGCCGGGCACCCTGGCCGTCCACGGATGGGCAAAGAACAGCCAGCTGATGATCTATCCGCGATTAGGTCACTCGCATCACATTCGCTACTTTCATCCACAGATGGTCGGCTTCATGGGCGATTTCCTGGAGCGAGAGTTACTCGCCGGAGAGGAGTGAGCGAACAGAGCTCGTCCCCGGCGGCCAGGCAATTAGTGCACAGCGAATATCTGGAGCGCGGCCGATCGTATTACGTCCCGGTCACCTGCCGAATCTCGGGCAGGGCTCTTTGCACGCACAACTCGCCCTCCTGGATGGCCTCGGCTGCCCGATGAAACTCGAGCATGCCGATATGGGCCACCTGGGGTGAAAGCAATACATCGGCCGGATCGCCCGCGAGCCTGCTGCGTGTAATCCTGTCCTGGAAGATATTGATCGATTTCACGATCGCGAAAAACAGGCTGGGAGCCTCGTTTGTGCCGTTTCGGCTCGGAAAGATCGCGTTGGAATATTGCTTTGCCTGCTGTTTGAAGTTGCTCAAAACGGTCGTGTCCTTCGTCAGCACGGGCTCGCGCATTCCGTTGTTGCGCCGGGTGATGATGCCTGAATTCAGGTTGACCGCGATCACAACGTCCGCTCCCAGCGCGTGGCAAACGCTCACCGGAACCGGGTTGACCAGTCCGCCGTCGACCATCCAGTGTTCATCGATGCTGACGGGCGGGAACAGCCCGGGCATGGCCATCGAGGCGCGCACCGAATCCGCGAGCACGCCTTCGGTCAGCCAAACCTCGCGCCCGGTCTCAAGATTGGTCGTTATCGCCGCAAATTTTCGGGGCAGGTCCTCGATGCGCTGAGCATCGCCAGCGACGTAATCCTGCAGAAATGAGTTCAACCGCTTCGTATCGACAAAGCCGGATTTCGAAAGCTTGACTTCAAAAAACCGTAGCACTTCGCTTCGGTTCGAAGCGCGTACCCAGCGCTCCAGTTTGTCCATGTTGCCGGCCAGATACGAGCCGCCGATCATCGCGCCGACCGATGTGCCGCAGACCACATCGGGTTCGATACCTTCCCGCAGTAGCGCTTTGATGACGCCGATGTGAGACCAGCCGCGCGACGCCCCTGAACCCAGCGCCAGCCCGATTTTCGGACGTGATATTTCTGTTTCTTCAGGCATAGCCCCGAACCGAAGTTATTATCATGCAGTCCCGTCAGATCTCCGAAATGCTCAGCTTCCTGAGTTTCGGCGTTTTTTTGTGCTGATGCGACTGCATCCGGCGCAGAATATCATCGAGCATCCGAATCGCTGCAAGTATGTGGGGACCCTTGTTGAGCATGACGCAATCCGCGCGCTGCGACATCGCCGCATCCGTGATCTCCGCGCGCGATGGCTGACCCTTCTTGGTTTCCTGTTCGAGCACCTGGGTGGCCCATATCACGGGTACCTGCGCGGCCTCGCACAGCCAGAGAATCTCCTCCTGGATTTCAGCAAGGCGTTCCCAGCCGCACTCGACCGCGAGATCTCCCCGCGCGATCATCACGCCGGCCGGATAGTGGCGCATTGTCGCCAGAAGCAGGCGCGGCAGATCCTTGAATGCCTTGACCGTCTCGATCTTGACGATGATGCCGAGCTGGCGCTCCGGATATTTCTGCAGCGCCCGCTGCAGGTCGAGAATGTCCTCAGGCGCCCGGACAAACGACAGGCCGACGGCATCCGCATGCTCTGCAATGAATTCGAGATTGCCCTTGTCCGATTCCGTCAATCCCTGCTGGCGGATGTCGCTGCCGGGAAAATTGATGCCCTTGTCGCCTCGCAGCCGACTGCCCGTCGGCTTCGCACGCGTGATCTGTATCTGTAAACCCTCTCCGTCGATCGACCTGACGACGCCGTCGATCTTGCCGTCATTGAGCCGGACCGGGTCTCCGGGCGCGATGAAGCGGAATACTTCAGGTTGCGTGCAGGCGACATGTGCAGGCTCGAGGATCGAGCCGTCGGCCCCCATGTGCGCCGGCTCACCCGGAATCTGTTCGCTGTTCAGCACCAGACTGTCGCCCTCCTGGAGAATAATCGGCTCCTCCGTCGGCGGCAGCCGGCCGACGCGGTAATGCGTTACCGTGTTCCCGCTCGCCGGATGCAGTTTGATCTTCGTCCCGGTCGCCACATACGCCGTTCGATAGCACTCTAGCCTTAGCTCGTCCGCGCCCTTGCGGACCACTTTCAGCGCTCTCTTCTTGCCTCGCGCATCCTTGAACTTGATCCGGTCACCGACCTCGGCGTCCTCGATGCAGCTGCGCGGCACAGGGACCGTGCCGCGAGCCTGTGCAGACCAGGCCAAATCCTCGGCAACGAACCTGACCCGCCGTGGGGCGATGACCCTGCCCAGCGCATCGCGTTTCGGCCGAATCCGGACGACGCCGGGGCCGGGTTTCAGGTCTCCTGTTCGCAATTTTGGCCCGGCCAGGTCCATCGTGATCCTGCATTCCCGACCCGTCACCTTGTTGGATTCGTGAAGGTTGCCGATCATGCGCCGCCAAACTGTCGCATCATCGTGCGCCGTATTGATCCGGGCAATATCCATACCCGCAACGTTCAGTTCATGGACAAACGATGCGTCATCGGCGGCCTCGCTCGGGAGTGTCACCATGATGCGCACATCACGGCCTTCTGTCGGCTCGCCGAGCATGTCGTCGATATGCTTGCGCGACCGCCGCTCGCTTTGCTCGAACTGACGGCGCCGCTCGTCCAGATCGCAGTCGCCGGCGCCGAAGCGCCCGCCGAGGGCGATGCGAACCGACTCAATCGAGCTCAGAACGCTTTTTTCGGCACGCCCGAGGGACGAAAACCCGAACTGCGCAAGCTGCTGCTGAATGTCGCGAATATCGGTCTGGCGCAGGGCCAGGTAAGCCAAAAGATTCCTGGCACTGTCTTTAAAGTTCGTGTGCACATCGGCCAGTTCGTCAGAGAACTGCACCTCGAGGTCCCTGGCCTTGTCGACGATCCGATCCAGTTCACGAATAATTGCGCCCGTATCCATGTATTGCGGCATGCTCTCTCCCCGTGCCTCATTTATAAGCCGGCACGGGCAAAAACTCACTGCTGGAAAGCACCTATACCCTTGCAGCGTCGGGCGCCGGCGCCCGTTGCTGCCGGCCTAGTCTGACGCCGCACGGACGCCGCTCGCTCTTGAGTGATAGACCGAGATCGCGGCCGTCGCGCTGCACGCAATTCCGGCGGCTACGACGACGTTTTGCAGGCCCCAGACGCTGGCTGCCGTGCCGACCAACAGGCTTCCGAGCGCCGTTCCACCAAACGTGATGGTGCCCCACAGGCTGCTGACCCGGCCGCGGACCTCGTCCTCAACCAGCGTCTGAATCAGAATCTGCGAACCGATACCGCAAAGTGAAAGAATGATACCGAGCAGGACGACGACCCCGACGGCGACCCAGAACTGATCGAGCAAACCCAGCAGAGCGATCAGCAGCCCGCCAGCGATTACGGCCCAGCGGATAACCTGCGCATCCAGCCACCCGGCGCCGCGCGACAGCACGAGCCCGGACACAATGGCACCGGCGCCGATCGCCGACGTCAGGATTGCCAGCGCCGCGCTGCCGCGCTGGTAAACTTCGTCGGCAAACGCCGGCATCATCTCCAGCACGCCACGACCGAACAGCGACGCGACAGCGATAATCACAAGCAGCGCGCGAATGCGCGGGTGGCTCAACACGTAGCGCACGCCCTCGCCCATCTCGTGCCAGACATGCCGTGGCCGATGCGGCCGCTCTGTTGCCGGGTTGAGCCGAACAACAATCATCGCTGCGATCAGCGACAGGTAGGAAACCCCGTTCAGCACAAATGCTGCCGCCACGCCCGATCCCGCGATGACCACACCGGCAAGCGCCGGTCCGACGAACCGCGATACGTTGAACGAGATCGAGGTGATCGCAATCGCGCTCTGCAGCTGGGACTTGTCGACGAGGTTCGGTACCACCGACATCCGCACGGGCATGTGCGCGCCGTCGAGTGTGCCCTGCATCAGCGACAGCATGGCGAGCACGGTGATATCGATCTGTCCCAACTGCGCCAGCAAACCCATCAACAGCATGTTGAGTATGCTCATCGAGTTGATCAGAAGTGAAGCGGCGCGGCGATCGAAGCGATCGGCCAGCACGCCGAACAGCGGGCCGAATACGACGGCAGGGGCAAACTGGGCAAACGCGACGACGCCGACCCAGAACTCGGAGTTCGAGATCTGCCACGCGTACCAGCCCAGCGCGACCCGGTAAATCCAGAGCCCGTGCAGTGAAATCGTATTACCGATCAGATAGATCAGGTAATTGCGGTTACTGAGTGCCGAAGTATTCATGGCTGGCCAGGGGGAGACACGCGCGCATGATAACGGCTATTCTGCGCCAATATGCAGATCGATACTGAATTGTCAGCGGTCATCCGCGAAAATGTTGCTCTTGCTCTCCGCGAAGACATTGGTGACGGTGACCTGACCGCGAAGCTGGTCGGGCCGGCCGCCGCTGGCGAAGCCAGCATTACCGCCCGCGAACCGATGATCATGGCAGGTCAGCCTTGGGTGGACGAGGTTTGCCGGCAGGTGGATCGGAGTATCGATGTCGAGTGGCTCGCCGCCGATGGTGATTCGATCGACGCGGAAACTGTGATAGGTCGCCTGCGCGGATCGGCGCGGTCGATCCTGAGCGCGGAGCGGACGGCCTTGAACTTCTTGCAGTTGCTTTCAGCGACGGCGACGGTCACGAGCCGGTATGTGCAAGCTGCGGCCGGCAGCGGCTGCCGCATTCTCGATACGCGCAAGACCATACCCGGGCTGCGGCTTGCGCAAAAGTATGCCGTGCGCTGTGGCGGCGGACACAATCACCGCATCGGGTTGTTCGATGCGATACTGATCAAGGAAAATCACATCGCGAGCGCCGGCAGTATCGCTGCTGCTGTCGAAGCGTCGCGAAGGCTGTATCCGGACTTGCCGGTCGAGATCGAAGTAGAGTGCATCGGCGAACTGCGGCAGGCGCTGGCGGCCAAAGCCGAACGGCTGCTGCTTGACAACTTCGGCGTTGAACAACTCGCGCAGGCAGTTGCCGTCAACCGCGCGGAGGGCGATCCGCCCGCGACGCTCGAGGCATCGGGCGGCCTGGAGCTCGAAGATGTTGCGGCTGTCGCCGCCACCGGCGTCGACTACCTGTCCGTCGGGTCGCTGACGAAGCACGTCCGCGCGATCGACCTGTCGATGCGCTTCGGCGAACTCAGCGACAGTTAACGACAGCGCACGGCGCGATTCCGGCCGCGGCGCCGGTCCGCCCTGACGCCTTTAAGCGACGGATCGCGCATCGTGAACCCTGCCAATCGAAAGCATGCGCTCGACGGCAAGACGCGCTTTTTCCGCGACGGCCGGGTCGATCTCGACTCTCGGCTGCAGCGTTTCGAGCGCCTTCTCAATATTGGCCAGGGTAATACGCTTCATGTGCGGACAGAGATTGCAGGGGCGAATGAATTCGACGTCGTCGACCTCGGCCGCGACGTTATCGCTCATTGAACATTCGGTCACCATCAGAACCCGCTTCGGCCGCTCGTCGTAGACGAACGACTGCATCTGCGCTGTAGAACCAACGAAATCAGCCACATCGAGCACATCGGGCGGACATTCCGGATGGGCAATGATCGTCAGCTCATCGAAATCGGCCCGGTACTGCTCGAGTTCGGCGGCCGTGAAGCGCTCGTGCACCTCACAATGCCCCCTCCAGTCGATGATCCGGACATCCGTTTGCTGCGCGACGTAATTCGCGAGGTACTCATCCGGAAGAAAAATGACTTCGTCGACCCCTAACGATTCTACGACCGCGACGGCATTGCCCGAGGTACAGCAGATGTCAGACTCGGCTTTAACCTCAGCCGACGTGTTTACATAGGTTACGACGGGCACGCCGGGGTGTTTTGCGCGCAGCGCACGAATATCATCCGCGGTAATCGACTCTGCGAGTGAACAGCCCGCCCTCTCGTCGGGAATCAAGACGACTTTCTCCGGATTCAGCAGCTTCGCCGTCTCGGCCATGAAATGCACGCCGGCAAGCACGATCACATCGGCATCGGTTTCGACGGCCTGCCTCGCCAGCGCGAGCGAGTCTCCCGTGATATCGGCAACGCAGTGGAAGATCTCGGGCGTCTGGTAATTGTGCGCAAGGATCACGGCATTTCGCGTCTTCTTGAGGTCCGCGATCGCGGCTATATAGTGCGCATGCACTGCCCATTCGACATCCGGTATCACCGATCTGACCCGTTCATAGAGCGGTGCCACTGTTGACAAATCAACTATAACGCTTTGATTAATAGTCATAATTAATCCTAAACACGAACTCTTTCAGGTCGCCCTCGCCGGGGCATTCTTTTATGCTCTGTAAGAGCATATTTAGTTATACTCGCAGAGAGCATAAAGTGTGTCAATGGCCGCCGATCCAACCAACATGATGATCAACCTGACCGCCGTTATCGTCGCGGTCACCGCAGACCAGCCACGGGTCCTGATTGTCAACCAGGATGGCAAGAAGACCGCGGGCGACGAACTTGCCCTGCCGAGCGGGCCCTTCGATCCGCTCAATCATGACAGCCTCGAGAGTGGACTGCGGCGCTGGGTAGAGGCGCAAACCGGTCTCGATCTCTACTACGTCGAACAGCTCTATACGTTTGGCAATCGGTTCCGGGATCCACGGGAAATACAGGGAGGTCCGCGAGTTGTCTCCGTCGCCTATATCGCCCTGACCCATGAGGACGCCGTGAAAGCGCCGGATGCCGAGTGGCGAGACTGGTACAGCTTCCTGCCCTGGGAAGACTGGCGCTCCGGCCGGCCGTCGATGATAGGTACCGACATAGAACCCGCGTTGATCCGCTGGGTCAGACACACCGGCAAAAAGGACTTACGCAAACAACGGCAGGAAAGGGTCAACGTCACCTTTGGCCTCGGCCAGGCCGCCGAGATGGATAGCGTCCTGTCGCTCGAACGCTTCGAGCTGCTTTATGAGACCGGACTTGTCGAGGAAGCCGTTCGCGATCAGCGTCTCGCGGATGGCGACACTGACGCAGTGCCTGCGATCAGCCAGCTGGGTTCATCACTCGATTCCGACCATCGCCGCATCCTGGCCACCGCGCTTGGCCGGTTGCGGGGAAAGCTGGCTTATCGACCGGTCGTATTCGAGTTGTTGCCCGGCGAATTCACGCTACTGCAATTGCAGCGTGTCGCTGAAGCGTTAAGCGGGTCCAAATTGCACAAGCAGAACTTTCGTCGCCTCGTGGCCAATGCGGACCTGGTGGAACCGATCGGCAGAACATTCGCCGTCGGTCGCGGCCGTCCAGCGGAGCTGTTTCGCTTCCGGCGCGAGGTGCTGGGCGAAAAACTGACAATCGGGCTATCCCGCCCCATCATGCGCAGCGACGATACATGAAGTACTGCTAGACTAAGCCTGGTCGTGTACCCGGAATCGCAGCATGGCAAAAAAGCTGAAAAACGAAAAAGGCCTGCTCAGGGAAGCCCTGACGATGATCATGGACGATGCCGTCAAACGAGGGATCGTGGAATTCGAAGCAACCGACTCGCACGACCTGAAGATCGAATATGCCTATCGGCTGCTGATTCATGACAAGGAAATTGCGCCGCTGCCAAAGGGCCAGGATACGCCGCCGAATATCCGGCACCGCCTCGCGATGTGGGTGACCCACAAGCTGCCGGCCGACCACGACTTGCTGAAGTAATCCACGCTTATCTGAACCCCGGCAACAGACCGCTGATCGAAGCACCGGCAACGACAAGCAGGAAGGCCGCGCTATCGAGAAACGGCAGCGGCGCGCTGCCGAAGCCGAATCGCGCCAGCAGCGCCACCCCGAGACACACCAGAACCGCACCGCCGACCTGGCGCCACGCCGGTGGCGCCGTTGTGCCCGCCTTGCGCGCCCGCCGCTCGAGAGGTGCCAGCAGCAGCGCAACGGGTATCAAAAGAGCATAAAGCGACACGATCCACACCGGCCGCGTCGACCACCAGCCGGCGGTACCCGGCTCGAAGCCAAGGCCGAAGCCGCCGGCGAGAAACGCCAGGGCCACGACAATCACCATGACGGTCAGGTGCCAGAGGTACAGCGTCATGATCATGCTGTTGATCAATACCGTTGCCGCCCACAGCCTCAGTCCGGACAACGCGAGCCGCATCGGGCCCTCAACGGACAACAGCAGGCCGAGCTGGATGATCCCGAGAACCAACAGCGTCATTTTCGGCGGCAGCGAGTTGCTCAGGTCCTCGTCAGGCGATCCCACCATCGCCAGCGGATAAGGTCCCAGCGACACGAGCGACCACAGCAGGACAAAGGCAAGCGCTGAAAAAATCAGCAACTGCAACGGCCTGCCAAGCCTGTCATCGCGCCAGGCATAGCCGAGCTGGTGCACGCCGAGCCAGACCCAAAGATAGTTGGTCCAACCGGCCGCCTTCATGTCGAGCACGAAGAACAGCCCGTCGACCAGCGAGCCTGTCGCCACGAGCGCCCAGAATGAGGCGAAGCCCCATCGCCGCCAAGCCCGATAGGTGACCGGCGCCAGCAAGACGATGATGATGTATATCGCGAGAAACCAGATCGGGATGAGCGCCGCCCGGGAACCGACCTGGATCGTATCGCCGCTGACCGGCGAGAAGTAAAGCAATGCCGCCAATCCGGCCCACCCCAGCAGCAGGGCCAGCAGCGGCGTGACGAGACGATTCAGCCTGGCCGCAAGCCATTCGGCATACTGCAGCCCGCGGCGTTCCGCACTCTCGAGCGAAACGGCATTCGCGTATCCGCCGACGATGAAGAAGATCGGCATCACCTGGAAAAGCCAGGTCAGCCACTGCATCTGCGGCTGTACGACGAGAACATCGCTGGACTCGAGCGCGCCGTCCGCGTAGTAGAACCCCGCGATCAGCCAGTGGCCGGTAACGACGACCAGGATCGATGCGGCTCGCAGAAAATCGACGTAGCGATTGCGCTCGCCCGGGGTTTGCGCGGCCATCACTTTGGCCTGTGACCAGACATTCATGGTTCTGATCCTGGCACCCAAGAAATGCGGATAATGGCGAGTTTACGTTGTTTTATCGGCGGCTGGCCGGGAGTTTGAGCATACCGGTTGCGAGCGCGGTGCCCAGCAGGATAACCGCACAGCCGACAACCATGGTCAGAGTCACGGGTTCGTCGATGACGATCGCACCCAGGATCATCGCGAACACGGGTATCAGGTAGGTTACGGTAATGGCGTTCGTTGGCCCGACATTGGCGATCAGACGGAAATACAGGATGTACGCGACGCCAGTGCTGAAAATGCCCATGACAATAGCCGCTGCCCAGGCCGCCGGTGACACGGACCCGGCGGGCCAGGTAAGCACCGCGCCGGGCAAGAGAATGATTGCCGCGCCTATCTGAGTGCCTGCGGCAACGGCGAGCGGCCTGACCTCTTGCATGTGCCGCTTTGCGTAGTTGCCGCTCAGGCCATAGAAAAAACAGGCGAGAACTGCAGCCATTATGGCCAGCTGCGAATCACCGAAAGAAGATCCGACCTCGTCGCGGACGAGCACATAGACACCCGCAGCCCCAACGAGCAGACCCGCTACCCTGCTTGCATTCATTCGATCGGACAGCCAGAACCATGCGATGAGCGCTGTGAAAATCGGTGCGGTCGCATTCAGAATCCCGGCGAATCCCGCCGTTATATACAGCGTCGAAAACGTGAACAGGAGAAATGGAATCGCCGTATTGATGGTTCCGAGCAGCACCAGCTTTTTCCAGTGCCGGGTCATGTCCGCGTAACCCAGGTCGAGAATCAGGATCGGCGTCAACACCGCTGCCGCGATCGCAACGCGTATCTCGACCAGCGCCAGCGGCCCGAACTCGGGCGCGGCGATGCGCATGAACATGAATGAAGCCCCCCACAGACCCGAAAGGGCCAAGAGCTCCAGCGTGTCTCTGGGCCTCATGAGACGCGGAACCCGGCTTCCGACCGCGGCGCCAGACTACCCCTGAAATATATAGAACTCATATACTTAGACATTAACGTAACTACGGAACCGTAGCGGTGCCAGTAACGCGCCGGGTCGGCGCTGCTGATCGCCTCATCCGGACTTGTACGAATAGCTTATACAGCCGCCCTGTGTACATTGCACCAGGTAATCGTTATGCCAGAGGAGGAGGCTATGCCAATGACGCCCAGGGAACGTGTGCTCGCCGCGATCAATCACGAAGAGCCGGATCGCGTGCCGGTGGTCATCGGCGTCAGCAATGCCACGGGTATCAAGATGAAACCGTACCGCGGTATCAAGGAACTCATTGGCGTTAAGGCACCTGACGATTACATTTATGACTGGCCCGAATTGGGCACGGCACTGATCGACGAGGATACGATGCGGCGCCTGCATAGCGACGTTCGCGGCGTCCTGGACCTCGAACCCGAAACCGTGCGGCAGTGGAACAAGGAACGCGACCCGCACAGCGACTATGTCGATTCCTGGGGAAGCGGGCAAACGGAAATCGGGCCCGACGACTGGTATCCGAACGTTCATCCCTTGCCCGACGCGACGACACCGGCGGACCTGGACGCCTACGATGACTGGCCCGACATGAGTGATCCGACGCGCGTCGCGCACGTGCGTGAGGCGGCAAGCCGGCTGGCGAAGGAGAATCAGTACGCAATCCTCGCGACACCGTGGCTGTTGTTTCCGTTCGAACGCGCTCACGCGATGCAGGGCATGGACGTCTTTCTTTTGAATATGATCGAACACCCCGACTTTGCGCGCGTTTTGCTGCAGCGAATCGGGGACTACTGCAAGCAGCTGATGGGATATTTTTTGCAGGAACTGGGCGACAATGTCGATATCATCAAGATTGGCGACGACCTCGGCACCCAGAAGAGCCTGATGATCTCACCGAGAATGTATCGTAATTTCCTGAAGCCCGTTCACGCCGATTTGATCGGCTTTATCAAGGAGCGAACGTCGGCCAAAGTGTTTTTTCACTCCGATGGCGACGTAGCGCCGCTTATCGATGACTTCATTGAAATTGGCGTCGATATCCTGAATCCGATTCAAACCAATGCGGGCTCAATGTCCGACCTTGCCATGCTGAAGAAGCGGTTTGGCAACAATATCGCTTTTTGCGGCGGCATCGACACGGACCGCGTCCTGCCGCTCGGCAGCGTTGACGACGTACGCCAGGAGGTGAAGCGCGTGATGCAGACTCTCGGCCCCGGCGGCGGCTACATGGTCGGCGCCGTACACACGGTAATGAATGACGTACCTCCTGAAAACGTACTAGCCATGGTCGATGCCGTCGAAGAATTTGGCCATTACCCGCTTGGGTCATGAGCAGGTATCTGCCATGACCATCAACGACGAGTTGTGGGATGCCATCGTTTTCGCCGAACGCGGCTTGGTCCTGAAAATAGTCCAGGCAGCGGTCGATAACGATGAAGACCTGGTCGAACTCCTTAATAACACGATGATCCCGGCGCTCCGCGAGGTCGGCGACCAGTTTTCCGCCGGCGAAGTATTTGTGCCTGAAATGCTGGCCTCGGCCAAAGCCATGCAGGCCGCCATCGACATTGTCGGACCACTGCTGGCAAAAACCGGGCACAAACCGATAGCAAAGGTCTGTATCGGCTCCGTTCGTGGGGACCTGCACGACATTGGCAAGAACCTTGTCGCCATCATGCTCAGAGGCTCGGGTTTCGAGGTTGATGACCTCGGCGTGAACTGCCGGGTAGACGACTTCGAGGCGGCCGTTCAGCGCGGCGCCGAGGTCGTTTGCCTCAGCGCTTTGCTCAGTACGACGAGAGACGCGATGCGGCCGGTTGCAGATCACTTCAGGGATCGCGACGAGGTCAAAGTGGTCGTTGGTGGCGCCGTTATTACCCAGGAATTTGCCGACGTCATCGGCGCCGACGGCTTCGGCTTTGATGCGTCCGATGCGATACGGGCCGTACGGGAATGCCTCGGTCTTGCCGGCACGCCAGCCTGACACCCCAGCATCGTGCAAGCGCGCCAGCACGACTCCTGACGGGCTCCTTGATTGCATTTTTCTAAATACGCTGCAACACGGTTCCGGGCTGGGAAAATGGCTCGATGCGCCCGCCCCGAAGTCGATGGACCGGTTTATCACTCGTCGCCGCACGCACTTCCACCGCGCAAACGGTAACCTGACAGCCCGGCACTGGGTGCCGATCGATATCATCGATATACTGCGGTAGATTAGGCTCGTCGCCTGCGCGAAATACCTCGACCGTTATTTCATAACAGGCACAAGCGATCGCGCCAGACACTATAAGGAGAACAACAATGCGCCGCGGAAGAAAGGCGCGGCTCGAACGGCCGCCGGAACAGTCAGCAGTTGCCCCGGGGTATCCTGGCGGGCAGTTCAAGCCACTGACAGAGGCCGAAATTCAGCGCGTGCACGCGACAGTACTCGACGTGCTGGAAAATATCGGCATCGCCGACCCCATTCCAATTGTCCAGGAACACGCCCTCAAGAAAGGCTGCACGCTCGACGATCAGGGCCGCCTGCACTTTCCACGAGCTCTCGTCGAAGACATTATCGCCGAGACCGCTCACGAGATGCATTTCGTGGGTCAGGACCCCAAATTCGACCTCGATCTTCGAGCCAAACGCGTGCACACCTATGGCGGCGGCGAGGCCGTTACGGTCCTTGACGTCGGCGCTTCAACCTATCGACCTTCGACGCTGCTCGATGTCTATGATGCAGCGCGCCTGGTCGACAAGCTCGACAATATTCATGCCTTCTCCAGGCTCGTGGTCGCGACGGAAATGGATAATCGCCTGGCTTGCGACATCAATACCGCCTACGCGAGTGTTGCCGGCACGGCCAAGCACTCGGCACTGACCTTCGGCGACGCGAAGAACGTCGCGCCCACGCTCGAAATGCTGCATATGATCGCCGGCGGTGAGGACAAGTTTCGCGAGAGGCCATTCTGTCATGGTGGAGGCTGCGCAATTATTTCACCGTTGCGCTACGCCGCCGACAACGCCGAGGTCTGCATCGAAGCCACGAAATTCGGGTCACCCGTATGGGTTGTCACCGCACCACAGGCCGGGGCCACAGCGCCTGCCGCACTCGCCGGAACACTGGTACAGGTCATGGCAGAAGCTCTCGCCTGCCTGCTGATGATCAATGTTGTCGTGCCCAAGTATCCGGTCATCCTCGGGCCGTGGCCGTTTGTATCGGACCTGCGGACCGGCGCTTTTACGGGCGGCGGCGGCGAAGAGGCTCTCGTCAGCGCCGCCGCGGCGCAACTCACCAACTGGTACGGACTGGTGAGCTCCGTCGGCGCCGGGATGTGCGATGCAAAAGTCCCCGACAACCAGGCGGGCTACGAGAAAGCCATCGCGGTCACGCTCGCTGCACTGTCAGGTTGCAATAACGTGTCAGAATCGGCCGGCATGCTCGGAAGCCTGATGGGCTTGTCCCTCGAGTCGCTGGTCATCGACAACGACATGCTGGGCACGGTGCTGCGCACCGTGCGCGGCATCGAAGTAAACGACGAGACGCTCTCCTATGCCGTTATCGAGGATGCCGTGCACGGAGAAGGCCACTTCCTGCGCCAGCAGCAGACGTTCGACCTGATGCGTTCCGAGTACGAATACCCGGAATTGGCCGATCGTCTGCCACAGAACGTCTGGGAACAGGGCGGATCTCTGAGCATTCGCGAGCTGGCCGGCGAACGGGTCCGGGAAATCCTGTCATCGCATTACCCGCAGCATATTGACCCGGCAATCGACAAGAAGGTACGCGACCGGTTTGCGATCGTTCTCGACCGCGCAAACATGCAGCCTGGCAACGGGCGCTGGTGACATGACCGACACCTGCCGGAACCAGCATGCTTTTCGCCGGGTGCCGCGCCCTGGCAGTCAATGCATGCGTGCGCAGGTTTCACGAATGTCATGATCGATTAGCCAGATATGTTCCAGCTTCTGCCAACGCTCGCCGTCCTGATTCAAACCTCGGTAGCCGGCTGCGGCACGATGGCAGAAAGGCCTTTATTCGAGTGCGATACGCCGCTCGCAATCGAGCTGACGTTGCCGATGAGAACCTTGATGCGCAACGCCAAGAGGCATCCCGTGCTTGATGGCACGCTTCGCTTTGCGGACAGTCGCGGCCAGGACGTCATTCTGGATGTAAAAGTCACGACTCGCGGGCACGACCGTCTCCAAAACTGCAATTTTCCCCCTTTGTCACTGACCGTTGACCCGCAACAGGCTCGAGACACGACCTTTGCCGGCCAGAAAAAACTCAAGATCGTCACGCAGTGCAAGCGAGGCGCCAAGTACCTCGATTTTCTGCGCCAGGAATTCGGCATCTACAAGGCATTCAACGCATTGTCCGAGTTCTCTTTTCGGGTACGGATGCTCAGTATCACTTTTCTCGACTCCGCCGGGAAACGGCGCGAAGACGTACAGGTGGCATTTTTTATTGAGTCGGTACCTGAAGTCGGCCAGCGATTGGGGCTCCGAACTGTCAAGCAAAATCAGATCGGCGTGTGGCAGCTGGATGCAAAGCACGCCAACGTCTACGAGGTCTTCCAGTTCATGATCGCCAATACGGACTGGTCGATGTTCAAGGGACCGGGCGAAGAAGACTGTTGTCATAACGGCAAGGTGTTCGGCGCACAGGGAACGGACACAGACTGGCTGCTGTTGCCGTATGATTTCGATCGTGCCGGACTGATTGACGCGCCGTATGCCGAGCCGGATGCGCGGCTACCTATCCGATCGGTGAGACAGCGATTATTCCGCGGTCACTGTCATTACCTGGGTCACCTTGAGCGGACGATTCAACTATTCAATGACCGGCGCGACGCGATTGAGTCCGCAATTAACGCGGGCGGCGTTACCGAAAAGACCATCTCGAAGCAAACCGATTACATCGCTGAGTTCTACACGATAATTAACGACCCGGAGAAACTGCAGCGCCAGATCGTGGCGTCGTGCCGGGGCGGAAAGTCGGAAACATAGCCGCCGACGTGTGAAATAATCAACCGCGTTGCATCCGATTCCGTAGCGAACTGTAGCGGCTGCAGGGGAAGGGGAAGTAACGGCCGGCACGGCACTTGGAGAGCACGATCCAGGCGCCGGAATTGTCGCAGGTGCTATCGACCCGGAGGTCAAGTGACCCAACGGAAACATCGGAAGAGACGAATCGTCAATGCCATTGGGCAACTACCTTGGCGCGCGGTGGCCAATCCGTATGCGCCCGTGGAGGTACTCGATGCCGAACAGGTTGAGACCATCATCGAAGCGGCGTTCCTGGTGCTCGAATCTCAAGGCATGCGCTTTCTCGAACCCCATAGCCGAGAGGTAATGCGCCGCGCGGGTGCGGGCGTTGATGAAAATGAGCAGATCGTGCGTTTCGATCGCGGTCTCGTCGAAGAAAAACTCGCCTTGGCGCCGAGCGAATTCACCCTCCGCGCGCGCAACCCTGACCGAAACCTGGCAGTTGGCGGCAACAATATCCTGTTTGCTTCGGTCGGCGGCCCCGCCTTTGTCAGCGACCTCGATAGCGGCCGCCGCCCGGGCACCTATGCCGAAATGTGCGATTACCTGAAGCTCGTGCAGAGCCTGAATATCGTCCACCAGGAAGGCGGCGGCCCATTCGAAGCGATGGACTTGCCGGCCGAAACAAGACATCTCGACCTGTATCTCGCGCAGATTCGCCTGCTGGACAAGAATTGCCAGGCCTACGCGCTCGGTCGGGAACGCACGGTCGACTCGATCGAGATGATCTGTATTGCGCTCGGCGTCGATCGCGACCAGCTGGCCAGAACACCGGCACTGCTTGCAATTATCAACACCAACTCGCCAATGCAGCTCGATATCCCGATGACGGAGGCCGTTTTCGAACTGGCGAGCGCCGGCCAGGTTTGTTGCATCACGCCGTTCACGCTTGCCGGATCCATGAGTCCAGCCACTATTGCCGGGACCCTCGTTCAGCAAACCGCCGAGGTTCTGGCAGTCGCGACGCTTGCCCAAACCATCCGGCCGGGCGCACCGATCATGTACGGAAGCTTTGCGTCCAATGTCGACATGCGCAGCGGCGCACCGGCTCTCGGCACGCCCGAGTACACCAAGGCTGCGCAGGCCAGCGGCCAGGTCGCTCGCCGGCTGAGATTGCCGTTCCGCTCCAGCAATACGACCGTGTCGAATTGTGTGGATGCCCAGGCCGCGTTCGAGAGTCAGATGTCGCTGTGGGGCTCCGTTATGGGCCAGGCCAACCTCGTCAACCACGCCGCGGGCTGGCTCGAGGGCGGACTGACAGCCTCGTTTGAAAAGCTCATCATCGACGCTGAAATGCTGCAGATGATCGCCGAGTACCTGCGGCCGATTGCCGTAGACGACGACGAGCTTGCGCTGGACGCGATCGCCGAGGTCGGGCCGGGCGGGCACCACTTCGGTACCGCCCACACCCTCGAGCGTTACGAGTCAGCGTTTTATTCGCCGCTGTTGTCCAACCGCCAGAATTTCGAGTCCTGGCAGGAATCAGGTAGCCTTGATATTGCAGTGCGTGCAAACTCACTCTGGAAACAGCTACTGCAGGAATATGAACAACCGCCTCTCGACCCGGCAATAGACGATGCCCTGGTCGAGTATGTCGAAAAACGCAAGAAGAACCTGCTGGCCCGGGCCAGCTGAAACGGAAGTAACGATGCGACCCACGCTTAACGTCCTCTCCGACAAATTGATCGAAGAGATCCTCGATGAAGCCAAGCGAATCCTGGCCGAGGTCGGCATGGAGATTCGTGGCACGAATCTACGGCAGCGCCTGATCGATCATGGCCTGAAAACCGACAAGGATGGCAAGCGCATCCTGTTTCCGGCCGACGTGGTCGAAGCGGCAATCGCGAGCGCACCAAAGAGCTTTACGCTGTACGATCGTGACGGCGAACCGCACGCCGAAATTGGCGGCTATAACGTGCACTACGTGCCCGGCTCGAGCGGGCTGAAAATTCAGGATCACCGCACGGGTGAAACACGCCTTTCGAATTCGACCGACTTTATCGAGTACGCGCGTCTCTGTGACGGCATGGAACACATCGCCTATCTCGCGACTGCGTTTTCGACCAATAAGGACATCGAATCGCAGGTCTCCGATGCCTGGCGTTTGTACATGTGCCTGACGACCTCGAAAAAACCGGTCGTCACAGGCGCATTTACCGAGCACGGGGTCGAGCGCATGACCCATATGCTGCAATTATTCCGCAAGGATCGCGCCGAACTCATCGAAAAGCCCTACTCCATCTTTACGATTACGGCGACGGGGAACTTCCGATACGGCGAGGACTCCTGCCAGAACCTGCTCGACTGCGTTGAGGCAGGCATCCCGGTCGAAATCGTTCCCGTAACGCTCATGGGGCTCATCGCACCGGTGACCCTTGTCGGCGCCCTCGTGTTCCACTGTGTCGATGTGCTGACGGGTTTGACCATGGCGCAGATCGTTCGCCCCGGCGCGCCGGTGTTATTCGGTGGCGCACCGGCAACCTTTCATATGAAAGCCGCGAGTTCACCCATGGCGGCGATCGAAGCACAGCATCTGAACGTTGCGTATGTCGCAATCGCCAAGTCGCTCGACCTGCCGACGCAGGCATACATGGCATTGAGCGACGGCAAGTTTCTCGACGCCCAGGCCGGGGGCGAGACTTTCAGCAGTGCCTTGCTCGCCGCACTGGCGGGCGTCAACTCGGTGTCCGGACCCGGCATGCTCGATTTCGTGCTGACGTTCAGCCTGCCGAAGCTTGTGTTCGATAACGAAGTCTGCGGGCAGTGCCTGCATTTCGTGCGTAACCTCGAGCCCATTGGTGACTTGCCGACACGGAAGCTTGTTGACGATCTTATGAGAGACAATCACCTGATTACGTCCGAGCACACCCTGGAAAACTGGCCTGCAGAACTGTATTTGACGGATCCGGTGATCGATCGCACGAATCGCGAGACCTGGGAAGAGCAAGGATCGATGTCCCTGACGGATCGTGCCTGCACCGAGGTCGAGGAGCGCCTGTCACGATATGCGCAGATCCAGACCGATTCCGCGATCGACAAAGAAATGCAAAGGTTGATTAAAGACGGGCTCGAGTCGCAGGAGACACTCCCCGAGTTGCCCGAGGCGGTCACACCAGAGCCTCGCCGCAAGGCCGGTCGCAGGGGGCGCGCCGGGCGTCGCAGAGCGACCTGAATTTCCTGAATTTTTTCTTTCCATGTCGCGTCCATAGGGCCTAGAATCGCGGCCCATGAAACACGCACTTGCTCCGGTTGCCGCTCTCTTGATCGGTGTCGCAATACTGATGACGGGATCCGGCCTGCAGGGTACGCTGTTACCCGTTCGTGCCTCACTGGAGCATTTCTCAACGATTTCGATCGGCGTCATGGGCGCCGCCTATTTTTCCGGCTTTACGCTCGGTTGCCTCCGCGGCGGTGAACTCATCAAGAGCGTCGGTCACGTTCGGGTGTTCCTGGCAATGACGGCGCTCGCATCGGCCTCACCTTTGGTACACGGCCTGGTCCTGGATCCTTTCGCCTGGAGCCTGCTGCGATTTCTGACCGGCTTTTGCTTCGCCGTTCTTTTCGTCGTCATCGAGAGCTGGCTGAACGAGCGCTCCAGCAATGAAGACCGCGGACTCGTATTCTCGACCTACGTCATGATTACACTGACGGTGCTTGCCGGCGGGCAGATGATGACGCTGCTGTATGAGCCGGAGGGTCTCGAGCTGTTCATCATAGCTTCTGTGCTGGTGTCGCTTGGAGCGGTGCCGGTGGCACTGTCGAAATCAGTAACACCGGAACAGCCGCAGGACGCCCAGGTGGACTTGCGGCGGTTGTTCAGCATATCCCCGGCTGGACTCGTTGGCTGCCTGGCGACGGGCATTGCAAATGGTGCTTTCTGGTCGCTGGCGCCGGTTTTTACATCGGCACTGTCCGACGACACCTCCCTCGCGGCCTGGTTCATGTCATCAACGGTCGTGGGCGGCGCCGCCGCACAATGGCCGCTAGGTCATCTGTCCGACAAGTTCGGTCGCCGCAAGACCCTGCTCGCAGCTGCAAGCATCGCTGCAGTTATTGCGTTGTTCACGGTTGTGACATACGGCGAGCTCGGTTTCGTCGGCATCAACCTGGTCGGCGCGGCCTGGGGTTTCTTTGCGTTTCCGATGTACGCCATAGCCGTGGCCCATGCCAATGATTACGCAGAGCCCGAAGACTACCTGGTAGTCTCGAGCGGCCTGCTCCTCGTTTACGGAATCGGCGCGGTTACCGGGCCATTTGTAGCCTCGGCAGTGATGACGTTTACAAACCCCGCAGGTCTGTACCTGCTGATCGGCGTCGTTCAGGTGGTACTCGCCGCCTATGTGCTGCATCGCATCTTCCGGCGCCCCAGCGTGCCGGCCGATCAGCACATTGCGTTCAGCGACGCGCTGGCAACAGCACACACAGCGTCGCAGATTTACGAGGAAGAGTTTCTGCACCACGCCGACGAAGATACGCCAGCAGAGCGTTAGCAAGCCCGGTTCGCATCTGCACGGGCTCCTCATCCCCGGCCTCTGCCGCCGCTGGTCACAAGCGTTTAAGTAACGCCGAGCGCCTTGAAAAGCATGGAATACGAGGCCCTGCCTTAAACAGTGCGCCCGGATTTGATAAGGTTGGGACTCACCCATACCCGCCGTGTGCCCCCGAACCGCCTGATTCCGCCGTTTCCCCGGCAGGTTCTGCCGGCTCGTTTGCGTACGCTGCGATACTCAGAAAGGAGCAACTCAATGAGCCAGGCCAAATCAGGTGATACCGTGCGCATCCACTATACGGGCACACTCGATGACGGAACACAATTCGACAGTTCAGCGGGACGCGATCCGCTTGAGTTCGCGCTGGGCGGCGGGCAGGTCATACCCGGTTTCGACAGCGCAGTCGAGGGCATGTCCGTTGGCGACAGCATATCGGTGACGATCCAGCCCGAGCAGGCCTACGGCAAACGCCACGAGCAACTGGTACAGGATGTGCCGAAGAGCGCTCTGCCCGACGAAATCAGTGCGACTGTCGGAATGCAGCTGCAGGGACAAAGCCCGGAAGGCCAGGTTACGCAGTTCGTCGTGACTGCTGTCACGGAAGAATCGATCACCGTCGATGCAAACCACCCGCTGGCCGGGCAGATTCTGAATTTCGACATCGAACTCGTCGAAATCGTTTAACGCTGCTTCGGTGCGGGATCGGCTGTTGCCAGGGTTGCCGCTCGACGACAGCCTTCGCGTTTTTCAGACCGTGGTCTCCTTCCCGTTGCTCCGACGCTCCGCGCTGGGCGCATGCCCGTAGTATTCCTTATAGCTCTTGCTGAAGTGCGAACTTGAGACAAACCCGGTGAGCGTCGAAATATCAACCAGGCTCATGCTGGTCTGGTGCAGAAACTCCCGCGCCCTGGCAAGGCGAATCCACAGGTAGTAGCGCGACGGTGTGCACAGAAGATAACGCTGAAAAAGCCGCTGCAGCTGACGTCTCGAGATCCCCGTGTACGATGCTATGTCTTCCTGGCTGATCGGCTCCTTGATATTGGCTTCCATGAGTTCGACCGCGACGACCAATTTCTCCGATTGCGTGCCTACGACGTGCCGCAACGGAACTCGCTGCACATCACTGGAGCCCCGAATGCGGTCATAAACGAATTGTTCGGCCACGCCCGCACTGATATCAGCGCCACATTGCCGGCGGATAAAATACAACATCATGTCGATCGGCGACGTACCGCCGGAACATGTGTAACGGTTCCCGTCGATGGTAAAGACGCTGCGGCTCACATGCACAGCCGGGAACATGTCAGCGAGCGCGCCCATGTTCTCCCAATGGATGCTGCACCGGTAGCCATCGAGCAGACCGGCCTTCGCAAGCAGGTAACTGCCCGTATCGGTGCCGCCGAAACCAATATTCTGCTGAGCGGCTTTACGCAGCCAACGCAGGACTGCCTCTGTCGTATTCTTTTCGACGTGCCAGCCTCCGCAGACGATCACCGCGTCCAGTCCGTGGAACGCTTCTTCATCGTCGATACCGCTGTCAACGTTAACAGAGAGCCCGTCACTGGCGTTGACGGCCGCGCCCGTCTCGGACAGGGTCTTCCAGGAATAAATTGCTTCGCCACACAGCCGATTCGCCATGCGCAGTGGCTCGATCGCCGACGACATCGAGATCAACGTAAAATCATTGATAAGAAGAAAGCCGAAACAAATCGGCAGGTCTACAGGCGAATTACTGGTCATCGCGCGGCGTATCCGTATTCATCGCCCGCAGTATGAGCCGCTCTCTAGGTGAACTCAATCCCGTATTCGCGGCCCGCATGACGAAGCCATTTCAGCATGTAACCCGCGAAACTGCGGCGAACGATAAGCTCGAACGTTGTGCCGCCCTCGATGAGGCCAATCAGCACGCTGGCCTTGGCCAACCCGCTCTGAGCGCAATCGCCGGCCTTGAAAACCTTCGGGTGAAAATCCAGCGTGCAGCCCTTTGAAAAAAGCGCCCGGACGCTTTCACCGGACAGGTGCATGCTCGTGTTGCCGCCGCTGATGTCGTTTACCGCCACGTGCAGGCCGGAGAGCTTTTCGTTCAGCTGCGAAATGACATCGGCAACCTTCTCTGCCGGGCATACCAGCAGCCATTCGTCCGGTCCGAGCCAGTAGACGCGAAGTTCACCTTCTGAGACCGTGTTGGCTTTGACGGGCAGGCGTTGACCGGTCGCCGCCTCCGCTGCGTTCAGAAAGTCGGCATCCTGCGAATCGCCACGCAGGTTGATGAACCCGGTGTCGGGGACGATGCTCACTTGAGTTCGTTGCTCAGACATTTTGCCGCTCGCCCTTCGCGTCGTAAAACACCGGTGAGACGATCTTTACAGGCACCGTCGCGCCGTCTGCCAGGGATGCAAAAACGGATTCGCCGGTTCGCGAATGACCGCTCGCGACGAGCCCCAAAGCGATCGGGTGACCCAGGCATGCGCTGAAGTAACTCGACGTAACGTGGCCGCACATCGGAACCGGCACGCCTGCCGCCGGGTCCTCGATCAGCTGCGTGCCCTCGGGCAACACCGTCGAGTTATCTTCCGACAGCAAGCCGACAAACTGCTTGCGATCGTTGCGCTTGCAGTCAGGGCGCGACAGCGAGCGCCTGCCCAGAAAATCCTTGTTCTTCGACAACAGCCAGTTCATGCGCAGGTCCACGGGGGTGACCGAACCGTCCGTATCCTGACCGACAATCACGAAGCCCTTTTCCGCACGCAATACATGCATGGTTTCGGTGCCGTAGGGCGTAATGTCGAACTCCTTGCCTGCTTCCATGACGGTATGCCACATCTGCAGTGCATGGTCACTGTCGATATTGATTTCGAACGCGAGTTCCCCCGAGAAGCTTACGCGGAACAGCTGCACAGGAAGCCCGTCAAGCTCGGCGTTCCTGACGGTCATGAACGGGAAGCTCTCTTTGTCCAGCTCGATATTGCAGCCGACGCGCTGCAGCACCTTCCTGCAATTCGGCCCGACCACTGCGATCGTCGAATAGTGGTCGGTCAGCGAAGTCAGGTAGACCTCGAGGTCCGGCCACTCCGTTTGCAGCCAGACCTCCAGCCAGGCCATCACTCTCGCTGCGCCTCCGGTCGTTGTGGTCAGGTAAAACTGTTGCTCTGCCAGGCGAGCCATGACGCCGTCGTCCATGACCATGCCGTCTTCACCGAGCATGATGCCGTAGGCACAGCGACCGACCGGCATCTTGCCCACATCGTGCGTGTAGATGCGTTCGAGGAATTCAACGACATCCGGGCCGCGGGCGTCGATCTTGCCGAGCGTCGATGCATCCATGATGCCGAGCGAATTGCGGGTGGCAAGGCACTCTCGGTTCACGGCGGCGTGGATGTCTTCATCACCGCGCGGGAAATACCAGGGGCGATGCCACTGCCCGACGACCTCGAACGGTGCGCCTGCCGTAACATGCGCATCATGAATCGCTGTCTTGCGCACGGGGTCGAACAACTCGCCAACGTTTTCTCCCGCTCCGACGCCGAAGGCAACGGGCGTATAGGCGGGGCGAAACGTCGTTGTACCAACGTCCGCTATGTCCTTGCCGAGGCACTCGGCGAGAATCGCCATGCCGTTTATGTTGCCCAGCTTGCCCTGGTCTGTGCCGAATCCAAGTGCCGTGTAACGTTTGACGTGTTCGACATTACGATACCCTTCGCGAACGGCGAGGCGAATATCGGCGGCGCTGGTGTCGTTCTGAAAATCGACAAATTGCTTGGGACAACGGTCCGCGTCCTCCGACGCAGGGACCCGCCACAGCGGCTCAGTACCGCCACTCATCGTATCTCCCGCCACCGGCAAATCAATCACAACATTTTTCAGGCCGCAACGGGCAACAACTTCATTGCCGGCAGCGCGCCCATCCTCGAGGCACTCGGCCAGCGACCACCTCCCGTTGCCAGCGCCTGCCGACACGCAATCCTGTAAGCCCTCACCCGGCACGAAGCAATGCAGCGCTGCGTCCCAGACATTTTTTCCACCTGACTGCGAATGCAGATGCACGGCCGGGCTCCACCCACCCGACATCGCGATGAGATCGCAGTCGATGCTGATCGCGCTTTCAACCGGCTCAGCTGCATCGCCATTCCACGGCGCCACGTGCGCACAGCTTACGGCACTGGTTCCGCTGACGTCGGTTACGACATGGCCCTGCAATATCGGAATGCCGGCCTCGCTGACAGTGTCCGCAACGAGCCTGGCTCCGCCGGGCCGGCTGTCGACGATAAGAACGGTTTTTCCGGCCTTTTTCAAATCGAGCGCGGCCTGGTAAGCCGAATCATTATTCGTGAATACAACAGCCCGTTCGCCGGGGCAGACACCGTAGCGATTAATATACGTCGACACGGCCGACGCCAGCATTACCCCGGGCCTGTCGTTGTTACAGAACACGAGCGGTCGCTCGAACGCACCCTGCGCGAGGACGACCTGCTTGGCGCGTACCCGCCACAAACGCTCCCGAACTCCCCGGCGTCGCACTGCCTCGAGATGGTCTGTGCAACGTTCCGCGATAGCCAGGAAATTGTGGTCGTAATAACCGAACACGGTGCTGCGAGTCAGCAGCATGACGTCATCAAAGCCGGCGAGCTCGGCAACGACGCCGGCGACCCACTCTGCGCCGGCCTTTCCGCCGATTGTCTCCGCCCCCGCCAGCAGGCTGCCACCAAGCTCGTTTTGCTCGTCGGCAATAATGACGCGGGCGCCGGCCCTCGCCGCAACCAGGGCTGCCATCAGGCCGGCCGGCCCTCCGCCGACAACGAGTACGTCACAGTGCGCATTACGATGCTCATAGGTATCCGGATCAGGCTCTTGCGGTGCCCGCCCCAAACCCGCTGATGCCCGGATGATGCGTTCATACCAGTGCCATAGTCGCTGCGGACGCATGAATGTCTTGTAATAAAAGCCGGCAGCGAAAACCCGGCCGAATACGTTATTGATTGCACCGACATCAAACGCCAGGGTCGGCCAGCCTTTCGACGACCTGGCTTCGAGACCGTCATACAGCTCCACCTGGGTCGCACGCATGTTCGGCACCGTCCGTGCACCCTTCCCCACCTGCAGAATTGCATTGGGCTCTTCGGCTCCCGAACCGACGATGCCGCGCGGGCGATGAAGCTTGAAGCTGCGGCCCACGACCGACACGCCGTTGGCGATAAGCGCCGAAGCGAGCGTATCACCGGCATAGCCAACATAGGATCTGCCGTTGAATCGAAAACTCAGCGGCCGAGACCGGTCGATGCGCCCGCCCTGGTTCAGCCGATTACGCTGCACAGCCATGCGGGCCCCTACGCCTCGCCGCCGGACGGCAGTTTGAAGCTGCCCGAGATCTTGTAGCTGACGGTGTCGCGCTCGACGCCGAACCAGCGTCGGCAGCCCTGGGCATGATTCCACAGCTCTCGGTGGGCGCCGCGCGGATTTGTCCGGTTGAACAGGTAATCGGCCCACTCGGCGTCACTGAGCGCATCGGGTTCGGCAGGCCTGACGATGCCGGCTTCGCCGCCATAGCTGAACTCGGTCTCAGCACGCTCGCCACACCAGGGACATTCGATTAACAGCATCCTGAACTCCCCCTAGTGCGCGACGGCCGCCGCGCCGTGCTCGTCTATCAAGGCACCGCTGACAAAGCGGTCCAGCGCAAACGGCGCATTGAGTTCGTGCGGGCGATCCTGCGCAATCGTGTGTGCAAAGACCCAGCCGGACCCTGGAGTGGCCTTGAATCCCCCCGTGCCCCAGCCGCAGTTGAAATAGAGCCCGCCAACCGTCGTCTTGCCGATGATCGGACAGGCATCCGGGCAGACGTCGACAATTCCGCCCCACATTCGCAGCATTCGTACCCGGCTGAAGACAGGGAACAGTTCGACGATGGCCTCCATCGTGTGCTCGATCGTCTGAAAGCTGCCGCGCTGGCCGTAACCCGTATAGGCGTCGATACCGGCGCCGATGACGAGTTCGCCCTTGTCCGACTGGCTGACGTAACCGTGCACGGCGCCCGACATGACAACCGTGTCGAGCACGGGCTTCAAAGGCTCGGAAACGAATGCCTGCAAAGGGTGACTCTCGACCGGCAAACGCAGGCCAGCCATTGCGGCCAATACGCTGGCGTTGCCGGCAACGACGACGCCGATCTTGCCCGACCGTATCTCGCCACGGGTCGTTTCGACGCCGGTGACTTTGCCGCCGTCACGACTGATACCGGTGACCTCGCACTGCTCGATGATGTCGACACCCAGAGCGTCCGCGGCTCGCGCAAATCCCCAGGCGACGGCGTCGTGGCGCGCAACGCCCGCGCGACGCTGCAGCGAGGCGCCGAGTATCGGGTAGCGGGCATCGGCAGAGGTGTTGATCAGCGGAATGGCTTTTTTGATCTGGGCTGCGCTGACAACTTCGGCATCGATTCCGTTCAGACGGTTCGCGCTCACGCGGCGTTCTATATCGCGCATGTCCTGCAGGTTATGACCGATGTTATAGACGCCGCGCTGGCTGAACATGACGTTGTAGTTCAGCTCCTGACTCAACCCTTCCCAGAGCTTCAGTGACTTTTCGTAGAGCAATGAAGCCTCGGTCCAGAGGTAGTTGGAACGCACGATCGTCGTGTTACGGCCCGTGTTACCGCCACCGATCCAGCCTTTTTCCAGTACGGCGACATTCCGCATGCCGTGCTCTTTTGCCAGATAGTAGGCCGTCGCAAGGCCGTGCCCACCGCCGCCGACGATGATCGCATCATACTGACGTTTCGGATCCGGGCTGCGCCACGCGGGTCTCCAGTTCCGGTTATGGCTCAGCGCGTTCCTGACCAGATTGAATGCCGAATACTTCACGCTTCGTTATCTTCCCATAGGTCGTCGTGAAACTGCGGGTATTGTGGCAGTCCGTCGCAGATATCGTAATAGTCCGACGCGTCATCTACATGAATGTGTTCGCGGCTGGACAACCCCGTAGGAACGTCAAAAGCACCCGCCATGATTGACAGGTGTTTACCGTGGTCGGGCCGCCAGAAAAGGCTCGAGCCGCAGGTTCCGCAGAATCCGCGCTCGGCGAACTCGGACGAGCGGTACCAGCGCAGGCCTTCGTCGGCCACTGTTTGCAGATCCCCGGTCGCGCAGGCAGTTGCCGCAACATAGTGACCGCTGGTTCGCCGGCACTGCCCGCAGTGGCAGAACACCACCTTGCGCAGCGGGCCCGTGACCTCGAAGCGCACCGAACCACACTCGCAGCGGCCAGTCAGGCTAGTCGTTCGCGCCGCTGACATCTCTGAGTCTCTCGTTCTTCGGATCGAACGGGCTGTCCGGGATGACCGTTGCCGGATAGGTCTTGCCGAGAATCTCGATCTCGAGTCGAGTGCCGGCTTCGGCCAGCCCCGGTCTTACCATGCCAAGCGCAAGCGACTTGTCGACGCGAAAACCGAATCCGCCGCCCGTGGCTCGGCCGATGATATCGCCGTCCCTGAGGAGCGCATTATTGCCGAGCGCATCAGCATCCTCGACGCCGGCGACTTCCAGCGTCACGAGCAGGTTGTCGATGCCACGTTCCTGCCATTCCAGCAGCGCGTCGCGGCCCAGGAAATCGCCCTTGTCCGGTTTCACGAAACGATCCATCGCCGACTCATAGGCCGAGTATTCAATTGACAATTCCGTGCCCACCATGCGGTAGGACTTCTCGAGCCGCATCGAATCCATCGCCCGAATGCCGAACGGCTTGAGCCCGAGGTCTTCACCAGCGGCGAACAGGGCGTCGAAAATATGGTTCTGGTATTCGATGGGGTGGTGCAGCTCCCAGCCCAGTTCGCCGACATAGTTGACGCGCATCGCGTTCACCGGGGCGCTACCGACGACGATATCCTGCGCCGTGAGCCAGCGAAACGCTTCGTTCGACAAGTCTGAATCGGTGACGCGCTGCAGCAATTGCCGCGCCTTGGGCCCGCCGAGCACGAGCACGCCATACGCGCCCGTGAGCTGCGTGAACTGCACCGAACCGTCGCGCGGCATGTAGCGGCGAATATAATCGTGATCCAGGCGCTGCAGCGCACCGGCAGAGACCAGGTAGAACGAGTCGGCGGCGTCACGCCGAATCGTAAACTCGGAATGGATGCCGCCATTCCGGTTCAGCGCATGGCAAAGACCGATACCGCCAACCTTTTGCGGCAGGCTGTTGGCGACAAAATAGTCGAGAAAGGCTTCGGCGCCGGGACCGGACAATCGGCACTTCGCGAACGCGGTCATATCGAGCAGCCCGACATTCGTCGTCGTGTTGGCGACTTCCTTGCGAACCGCCTCGAACCAACGCGAACGCCGGAATGACCAGTCGTCTTCCTGCGCCATCCCGTCGGTCGCGAAAAAATTGGGCCGCTCCCAACCAAACTTCTGACCAAAAACGGCTCCCCGGTCGCGCATGCGCTCATAGCATGGTGCCGTCCGCAACGGGCGCCCGGCAGGCCGCTCTTCGTCAGGATAATGAATGACGAAAACGTGCGAGTAAGCTTCCTCGTTTTTTTCCACCAGGTATTGCTTGGTCGCATAGTCACCGAAGCGCCGCGGCTCGACGCCAAGCATGTCGATCGTCGGCTCTCCCTCCACGATCCACTCGGCCAGCTGCCAGCCCGCGCCGCCCGCAGCCGTGATACCGAAGCTGTGGCCCTCGTTGAGCCAGAAGTTATCGCGATCCCAGGCCGGACCAATGATCGGATTGCCATCGGGCGTGTACGCGATTGCGCCGTTGTAAACCTGCTTTATTCCGACTTCGCCGAATGCAGGCACGCGATTCATCGCCGCCTCGATATGGGGCTCGAGCCGCTCGATGTCCTCCTGGAAAAGCTCGTACTCTGCACGCGGATCGGGACCATCGACATAACAGGCCGGTGCGCCCTTCTCGTAGGGGCCCAGGATGAAGCCGTTGTTCTCCTCGCGCAGGTACCATGATCCGTCCGACTCGCGCAGCACGCCCATCTCAGGCAGACCATCGGCCTTGCGCTTTTGCAGCTCGGGATGGGGTTCGGTCACGATGTACTGGTGCTCAACCGGGATGACCGGTATGTCCAGGCCGACCATCTCACCGGTCTTGCGCGCGTAGTTTCCCGTCGCGGAGATTACGTGGTCGCACGTAATGTCACCTTGTTCTGTTCTCACGATCCAGGCTCCCGACGCCGACTGCTCAATCGCAACGACCGGCGTGTTGCGGTAAATCGTGGCACCACGGTTGCGCGCGCCCTTCGCGAGCGCCTGGGTCAGATCGGCAGGCTGGATATAGCCATCGTCGGGATGAAAAATTCCGCCCACAAGTCCGTCGGTATTGCACAACGGCCAAAGCTTCTTGATTTCAGCCGGCGTCAGAAATTGAACATCGATGCCTATCGTCTTGGCGGTCGCGGCGTACTGGTAGTACTCGTCCATGCGATCGTCGTTCATCGCCAGCCGGAGGTTGCCGACCTGTTTGAAACCGACGGGCTGCCCCGTCTCTGCTTCGAGTTCATGGTAAAGATTCACCGAGTACTTGTGCACCTGGCCGACGCTATAGCTCATATTGAACAGCGGCAGCAGACCGGCCGCATGCCAGGTCGAACCCGAGGTAAGCTCGGCCTTCTCGACCAAGACGACGTCCTCGCCCCAGCCCTTCTTTGCGAGGTGATACAGCGCGCTCACTCCCACAACACCGCCGCCAATGACAACTACTTTTGCTTTATTTTTCATAAATTTACTTTATATTTCTAATGTATTATCTGGTTTCAGAACTGGGCTTTCGGTGGCCGCGAGAACAGCGCCCTGAGCCTGGCCTCGAAATGTTCCAGCGGCAGAGTATCGTAGTCCGGGTCAAACGACGCCTGGTCCCAACGCGCGCAGAAATCGACGCATGCCTCGTAATACGGGTGATCACGGTACGTATCCCGCGCGTTCCGGTCCTGCCCGTAAAAATGAAAATAATAGTAGCCCTGGAACAGTCCGTGATGACGGACGATCCAGAGATTTTTCTCACTCACATACGGGGCAAGCAACGCCGCCGCGACCTGAGAGTGATTGGCCGGCGCCAGGATATCGCCGATGTCGTGCAGCAGCGCACAGATCACGGTCTCATCGTCACTGCCATCGCGCTCCGCACGGGTTGCCGTTTGCAGGCAATGCTGCAGGCGACTGATCCGGTACGGCGATTCGTCGTCCATCATGCGCAGCCAGTCAAGTACGCGATCCGCCTGCCCCGACGGATGCGCCGCATCGAACTCTGCGAGCAGGTCATAGTCGGCTTGCGTGCCGTGCTCCATGGCAGTAAACGAAACCTTGCTCACCATGATCAGGACACCTTGCGGCGCCGGCGGCGCCGGCCGTTGCTGTCCTTGCTTGCGATCGCCTTCGGCGCCGGCTGCCTTACCTCGGCAAACAGTATCGGAAACGGGTCACGTTTGTTCGGGATCGCCATTGCATCGACAAAGTATTCCTGGAACTTCGGCTCGACGGCTGTTTCGATCTTCTCGATTCGACGCACCACCGACTCGATTTCGCGTCGCGAGCCGGTGTTGAGCAGGGCAATACGCGCGCCGGTGCCGGCCGCATTACCGGCCGACTCAACCCTGTCGAGCTCGCAATCCGGAATCAGCCCCAACACCATCGCGTACTTGGTATCGATGTGGCTGCCAAATGCACCAGCGAGCCGGATGCGGTCTACCTTCTCGATCCCTGCCCGGTCCAGCAGCAGTTTAACGCCGGCGTACAGGGCGGCTTTCGCGAGCTGAATCTGCCGCACATCGGTTTGCGTCACGACAATACGATGTTTGCCCTCGTAGAGAACGAATGACCACGTACGGTCCTCGGGGACGACACGCTCGCTGCGCTCGGCCAAGGAGCCATCGACGACACCGTCCTCGCTGATCACGCCGGCCAGGTACATCTCGGCGACGGCTTCGATGATGCCGGACCCGCAGATTCCGGTGACGCCAATTCCGTCGATAGAGGCCTCGAAGTCCGGGTCGTCAGACCAGATCTCGGAACCAATGACGCTAAAGCGAACGGCCAGGGTTTCCGGGTCTACGCGAACCCGCTCGATCGCGCCTGGCGCTGCACGCTGTCCACAGCTGATTTGCGCTCCTTCGAATGCGGGTCCGGTCGGGCTCGAGCATGCGAGCAACCTGTCCTTGTTGCCAAGCACGATCTCCGCATTCGTGCCGACATCGACAACGAGCGAAACATCATCGAGTAGATGCGGCTCCTCGGCCAGTATCATTGCCGCGGCATCAGCGCCGACGTGGCCTGCAATGCACGGCAGCACATAGACCGCCGCGCCTTTATTCGTTGCCAGGCCCAGCTGCGCTGCTGTCAGGTTCAGCGCAGCATCGGTTGCGAGAGCGAATGGCGCACTGCCGAGTTCGACCGGGCTGATACCGAGGAACAGGTGATGCATGATCGGGTTGCCGGCGACCGTCACCTCCACGATTCCGTCAGGCTCGATACCGGCCTCAGCCGACACATCACGGATCAATTCGTTCAGCCCCTCGCGCACCACCTGCGTGAGTTCCGCGGCCCCCTCCGGATGCATGAGCACATAGGACACGCGGCTCATCAGGTCCTCGCCGAAGCGGATTTGCGGATTCATGATGCCGCTCGTCCCGACGACGTCGCCGCTCGTCAGATTGCAAAGATGTGCCGCGATCGTCGTTGAGCCGATATCGACTGCCAGCCCGTAGCCATCGCGCTTGAATCCGGGCCAGATCGCAATGACCCGCGACCCGTGATGCACTGCCGCAGTCGCGGTCCATTTGCCCTTGCGCAGCGCCGCCTGAAGCTCGGGTAAAAGCGCTGCGTCGAGCGTCAGATCGTCGAGTTCCCAGTCACGCGCCAGCGCAGCGAGCAAGCGCTGCGCATCGCCACTCGGCTCGTGCATATCCGCTTCGGCAACCTCGACGTAGTAGAGATGCACGCCCGTGTCGAGCGTGATGTCGCGCAGTTCGGCGCTCTTTCGTACCAGCTGCCGATGCATCTGGCTCTCGGGGGGCACGTCTATGACGACGTCACCCTGGATCTGGGCCTGGCAGCTAAGGCGCCGACCGGGCGCCAATGGGCTGCGCTTGCGCCGCTCGTTGAAGCGGCTCTCAACTTCGCCGAACGGCGTCAGGTGCCCGGCCCGGGAATTAATTGCGTGTTTTGCAAAATCTCCCTCGGTAAACGTCACCTGGCAGCGGCCACAGAGCCCGCGACCACCGCACACGGAATCCAGATCGACGCCGAGGCTGCGGGCCGCGTCGAGAACGGGCGTGCCGAGCTCAAACGTGCCGCGCTTGCCCGATGGCGTGAATACAATTTTTGCCTGATTCTTGCTCATAAAACTTCTCGGCAGACCGCCTGACGCATTACTACGCCGAACGCCGCCGCCGTTTTCGCGCACCGCGACCACCGCGGCCGCGATTATCACCATCGACGCTCGGCTCGCGGTACTTCTTGATCCAGCGCGTGCAGTCCGGGTCTTTTCCCATCATAACGTCAGCGCCCAATACGGCCTGCATGACCTCTGCATGCAGGGGACTCGTAATCGCCGAGGTCATGCCCGATGCAATCGCCATGGTCAGGAAGGCGCTGTTGATGCCATTGCGGTTCGGCAGCCCGAAACTGACGTTCGACGCCCCACAGGTCGTGTTGACCTTGAGTTCCTCGCGAAGACGCCGGACGATGTGCATGACCTGCAGTCCTGCCGAATTAATCGCCCCGATCGGCATGACCAGCGGATCGACGATAACGTCTTCCCGCGGAATCCCGTGGTCGGCTGCTCTCTCCACGATCTTTTTCGCGACAGCAAAACGAACGTCGGGATCCTCCGAAATGCCTGTCTCGTCGTTCGATATGGCGACCACAGCGGCGCCATGTTTCGCGACGAGCGGCAGCACTGACTCGAGCCGTTCTTCCTCGCCGGTGACCGAATTTACGAGTGCCTTGCCCTGGTAAACGGATAGCCCAGACTCGAGCGCCGCGACAATCGACGAGTCGATCGACAGCGGCACATCCGTTATTGACTGCACGAGTTTGACGGCCTCAGCGAGTATCGCCGGTTCATCAGCCAGCGGAATGCCTGCATTGACATCGAGCATGTGTGCGCCGGCCTCGACCTGCGCAAGAGCGTCCGCTTCGACGCGGCTGTAATCGCCGCGAGCCATCTCCTCGGCCAGAATTTTCCGGCCCGTCGGGTTTATCCGCTCGCCGATGATGACGAACGGTCGCTCGAAGCCGATTCGAACTTCCTTGCTCGCGGAACTGACCACTGTCTCTGTCATTGTTCTTTACTCCATCTCGACGCCGTCGGCGCCATTACCAGGTTATTGTCTAGACGAGCGCCGGCTCGGCATCGCGTGGTTCGCCGGGTTCCCAAAGCTCGCGTCCGTGCAGGACGTTCGTTTTTTCGACGATCTCCGCCACTCGGTGCTCCTGTTTGTACGCCATGATGTGGACGCCGTGGACACCCTCGATGCTCTGTAGCTCGCTGATCATGTCAATGCAGATCTGTACGCCTTCTTCCTTCTGGTTATCGGCTCCCTGCAGGCGCCTGATGACATGATCGGGAATATGGACCCCGGGTACGTTGGTCCGGATCCATTCAGCCGACCTTGCTGACGCAAGCGGGCCAACCCCGGGCAGGATGAACACCTTCTCGTGCAGTCCAAGATCGCGGACGACACGCATGTACTCCTTGAAAACATCGATGTCATAGCAGTACTGAGTCTGCACAAACTGGGCGCCCGCCTCGACCTTCTTGGCCAGGCGATGCGGCCGGTAGTCGAGCGGCGGTCCGAACGGATTAGCCGCAGCACCAAGAAATACGCGCGGCGGGCTCGTCAATTTGCGGCCACTTAAGAACTGCTCGTCATCACGCATGCCGCGGATCATTCTCAGCATCGACATGCAGTCAACGTCAAACACGGGCTTCGCTTCCGGATGGTCGCCGACACCGACGCTGTCTCCGGTCAGGCACAGGATATTGCAGACCCCCATGGCCGCGGCTCCGAGCACGTCACCCTGTATCGCGATCCGGTTTTTGTCGCGTCCGGATACCTGCATCACCATCGAGTACCCGCGGCGCGTCAACAGCGAGCACATGGCGACACTCGACATGTGGCAGTTGGCGCCGGATCCATCGGTCGCGTTTATCGCGTCGACACAACCGTCGAACAGCGCCGCGCGCTCGTAGACTTCTTCGGGATCGGCCGAATCGGGTGGTGCGATCTCTGCCGTTACCGCAAAGACGCCCGCGCGCAGCACGCGCTCCAGGCGTCCGGTAGAGTCATGGCCCGCCCGGCGCGGGAGATGCTCTCCCGGGATAAGCGGTTCGTCGTCAAACCTCATTCGCCGCCACCACCTCGGGACCTTCGTAGTGCGTCTTGTGCCGGACCTCGCGCAGCCAGGCGGATGTGCCCAGCAGCCGGTGATCCACCGGCGGCTGCACCTTCTGAATCGGGTACTCGCCGGTCCCGAATCGCTTGTTCCCTTCCCAGGCCAGCACCCACACGCAATTCATCTCGGGATCGACCTCGCACTTGCCGTCGGGCCGGACGCCTCCGCACGGGCCATTACGCATCTTCTTCGGACAGTTCATCGGGCAGGACAGGCCCGTGAACCCGACGATGCACTGACCGCAAGTCTGGGAGTCGAGAAACCAGCCTTTTGTGACTTTCTCGACCGCGACAAACGGCTTGTCGAGGCGATCGTAACCGATAAGCCTGAAAACGGGCGCGCAGAGCCTCAGCAGCGCCTCAAATCCGGCGTAAGCCACTTTGAGCCAGCGTGCGTGCCGCACTGACCATGTACGCATTCGATACATCGCTATTGTCCGCTCGCGTTGCCGTGACTCTTGATTAAAGATTGCAAAGCGTCGTCGGAGATCTCTGCTTCGAAGCGCCCGGCGATCTGCTCGGCGATCTCCCTGAGGTCTGCATCGGACTCGACCTGCGACGTCTCTCGGCGCCACTCAGACAGGTAGGCATCACTACCGCCCTTGCCCGCGCGCATCGCGGCGCGATCGATCGCTTCCTGAAAGCGCGCGCTCAGCTGCACCTTCTCCCGCTTACGGCCCCTTTGCACGACCACCTGGGAAGGAATGTCGCGCCAATAAATCAGAATCTGCTTAACCAACGGCCTGCCTCTTTACCATATCGCGCAGGCTGCTCTCGAGTTCACCATAGCCACAGTGAACATGCTCGAAATCGAGCTGCAGCCGCTCGGCCGCTTTTTGCGCGGCCTGCAGCAGCGCCGGATCCTGCGTCTGCGAGAGGAAAACAACGCGGCGATAATTGCCGAAATATTCATCGCGCAGCTGCGGATGTGTGTCGATTTTCAGCGGCTCGATCACGAAGCGGTCGAAATGCTGTGCCAGGAAATCGGTCAGGTAAAAGGTGCCGGGCTCGGCATCGGCGAGCGACGCAAACCGCTCGCTGCCCGCAAAAAACTGGTAGCAGTGCACGCCCGGCAACCTTTCGATACCGCCGCCCTCTTCCTCGATCACGCGGTCGATTTCTCCGCGCGTTCCGCAATCCGCATAGGCGACGTAAATCCGGTCGTACCGGGCTTTATTGCGACGAATTTTCTCGCGCAGGCGCTCGGGTATCAGCCCCGGCCTGTGATGCAGCTTGGCGTCGATGCAGGTGAGATGCAGATGGTCCCAACCATGGGTTCGCTTGAGCTCGGTGATCTCCTGAGCAAGCGCGCCACAGGCTATAACGAGGACCTGCTCAGCCATCGGCCGCCTCGCGTCGCTCCTTTATCAGCCGCGGCGCCGTTTCAGCCGCCTGCGCGGCATCGCGACAATACGCGTCGGCGCCGACCGCCGCACCGAATTCCTCGTTCAACGGGGCGCCACCAACCAGCACGATGTAGTCTTCGCGAATTCCCGTTGCGATCATCTCGTCGATGACGACCTTCATATAGGGCATGGTCGTCGTCAGGAGTGCCGACATGCCGAGGATGTCCGGCTTGTGCTCTTCGAGTGCCGCGAAATAGTCTTCGACCGCGTTATTGATGCCGATATCGATCACTTCGAAGCCCGCACCCTCCATCATCATGCCGACCAGGTTCTTGCCGATATCATGGATGTCCCCCTTGACCGTGCCGATGACCATCTTGCCGATCGGTTTGACACCGGTCTCCGCGAGCAGCGGCCGAAGTATCGCCATGCCGCCTTTCATCGCATTCGCGGCAAGCAGGACCTCGGGCACGAAGAGGATGCCGTCGCGGAAATCAATGCCAACGATCCGCATGCCCTCGACCAACGCTTCGTTCAATACCTTGTCGGCAGCCCAGCCGCGGGCGAGGAGAATATTCGTGCCCTCCTCGATTTCTTCTCTCAAGCCATCGTAAAGATCATCATGCATCTGTTCGACGAGCTCGTCGTCAGGCAAGTCAGCAAGAATGATTTCTTCGTCTTCGTTATCGTCCACTGCCGTTGATTCGTCGTTCATTTAATAGTTCCGATCCGCAAATTCCGCCTTACGGCGATCCATAAATGCCAAAAGTGCCTCATCGACTGAGGGGTCAAGCGCCGGTGCCTCGTAAGAATCGAGCATCGACTTCCAGATTTTGTTGGCGCGTTGCGCAGCATCGAGCGACCCCTCTTCCTCCCACTGCTCGAAACTATTGTTATCGGCAATACCTGAGCGATAAAAAGCCGTTTCAAAGTTTGCCTGAGTATGAGTCGCGCCGAGGAAATGCGAGCCGGGGCCGACTTCACGGAGCGCGTCCATCGCCTGCCCATTCTCCGACAGGTCAACGCCGCCCAGCAATATCGCCAGCATGTTGGCCTGATCCGCATCCATGATGAATTTCTCGTATCCCATCGCGAGGCCGCCTTCCAGCCAGCCGGCAGTATGCAGCATGAAATTTACGCCGGCCAAGGCTGAGCTGATCAGCGTGTTGGCGGATTCGTAGGCCGCCTGCGCATCGGGAACCTTGGAGCCGCATAGGCCACCGCCGCTGCGGAACGGGACACCCAGGCGGCGTGCGAGTGCCGCAGCCGCACAGATGATCAAGGACGGCTCGGGCGTGCCGAACGTCGGCGCGCCGGTCTGCATCGACACGGCCGCCGCGAAGGTGCCGAAAATAACCGGGGCGCCAGGCCTTACCAGCTGTACGTAGGCCATGCCAGCAAGGGCCTCCGCCAGAATCTGCGTCACGGTGCCGGCGACCGTAACCGGGGACATTGCGCCCGCTATCAGGAACGGCGAAATCATCGTTGCCTGATTATTCTCGGCATAAACCGTGGCCGCGCCCAGCATGGTTGCGTCGAAAGTCATTGGCGAGTTGGCGTTGATCAGGCTCGTGATCACGGTGTTCTGTTCGACGAAGTCATCACCAAAGACGATCTTGGCCATATCAACCGTGTCCTGGGCACGCTCTGGCGCGGTTACCGAGCCCATGAATGGCTTATCGCTGTACTTGATGTGGCTGTAGATCATGTCGAAATGCCGTTTGTTGACCGGTATATCGACAGGCTCGCAGACAGTACCGCCCGAATGATGGATACCCGGGCTCATGTACGCGAGTTTTACGAAATTGCGGAAGTCCTCGATCGCCGCGTAACGGCGGCCGTTATCGAGATCACGCACAAACGGCGACCCGTAGGCCGGCACCAGCACAGTGCGCTTGCCGCCGATTGTAACGTTACGCTTGGGATTGCGGGCGTGCTGCACGAACTCCGACGGCGCCGATGCCTGGACGATGGAACGGCAGAGTCCACGCGGAAAACGCACGCGCTCGCCGTCGATATCGGCGCCGGCTTCCTTGAACAATGCCAGTGCTTGTGGAAAGTCCTTGAACTCGATGCCGATTTCCTCGAGCACCGTGTCCGCATTGTGCTCGATCAGCTCGAGCGCTTCGGTGTCCAGTACTTCAAAGAAAGGAATCTTGCGTTCGATGAAGGCAGCCGTCGACGTCGGCGCCTTCTGCCTGGCGGCGCGCTTCGCATCGCGACCTGCGGTCCTGCGTCTGCCCGGACTGCTGCTCATAATGGACCTCGGTGAGAGGCAGCAAAACGAAGCTAACTTCTTGGTTTGCCGCTATTTTCAACGGACCAGTGTGGTGCAGAACCGTGCCCCGTGCAATTGCTTTTTGCGACCTCCGGGTAGCCAAAAACGACAAAATTCGGCCGTTTTTGGACATTTTATCGTCCGGCCCGGGCCGGAGTCAGGGATGCGGGGAAGCGCCGTGAGTGCTGTGATCCTCGGGCTCCCAGCTACCCACGTCAGTCCAGGGGTCCGGGTGTGGGAACTCGTTGATATGAATCTGCCCGTGATCGAAGTGCTGCTGATGCTTTAGATCGAAGCGAGCTACTTTGACAACGGCTATGCACAGCAACAATGCCACGACCAACAGGGGGGCGCCGCCGACTATGCTGGCCGTCTGCAGCGTCTCCAGGCCGCCAAGCAACAGCAGCGCAATCGGCATGAAACTCAGCGCAAACGCCCAGAACAGCCGATTCCAGCGCAGAGGTTCAATGTCGATCTTCCGCTGCACCACAGAGGCCAGAATGTACGAGATGGAGTCGAATGTCGTTGCGGTGAATATTACGGCCAGCAACGTGTAGACGGCGATAACGAAATAGCGCAGCGGCAGCTCGCCAAGTATCGCGAAGATTGCCGCTGTCGGCGATTCGTTATTCAAAATATGCAGCACGTCGAGCTGCCCGGATAGCTGCAGGAAGAGTCCGAAATTGCCGAGGCACATGAAGAACAGGAAACAACCGAGGGTACCGAAGAACATGGAGCCAATGACCATTTCACGAATCGTGCGGCCGCGGGAAATTCTCGCAATGAACAGGCCGACGCTCGGCGCAAAAGCCAGCCACCATGCCCAGTAAAATATCGTCCAGTCCTGTGGAAAGTGGGTGGCCTCGAAGCCCTCGAAACCACCGAACGGCTCGATCCAGGTCGCCATGTGCACGATATTACTGAGTACACGGCCCAGCGAGTCGATGCCCGTATTGGCCATGAATACCGTCGGCCCGGCAATGAAGACAAAGGCAAGCAACAGTAAAGCAAGCCACAGGTTGATAGTGGAAAGACGCTGAATTCCGGCCTTGAGTCCGGCATAAGCGCTGGCGCCAAAAATTGACGTGCAGACGATCAGCACCACGATCTGCGTGTAGATGTTCCTCGGCGCGCCGAATAACTCGTGCGCACCCTCGTTTATCAACGGCGCCGCAAGCCCGAGAGTCGTTGCCCCGCCACCGAGCATGCCGAACACGAAAAGCACGTCGACGACGGTACCGGTCTTTCCATGCGCCCTTTTTTCCCCGAGCACCGGCAGCAGCGCTTCCGAAACCTTGAGGACGTTCCGATCACGCACGTAGTAAAAATACGCGATCGGTAATGCGGGGATCAGGTAAATAGCCCAGGCAAGCGGACCCCAGTGAAAAATCCCGTAGGCGGCGGCCCAGCGGGCCGCCTCGGCAGACCCGCTTTCTACGTGAAACGGCGGCGACTGGTAATAGTAGGCCCATTCGATAGTGCCCCAATAAAGGATAGACGCGCCGATGCCCGCGCAGAACAGCATCGCTGCCCACGAAACCGTCGAAAACTCGGGTTTCTCGTCCGGATGACCCAGCGATATCCGCCCGATATCGCTAAACGCGATGAACAGCATGAAGATACCTGCGCCTGCGCCCAACGCGAGGTAGAGGAAGCCCAGGTTATCTGTCAGGAAATCTCTTGCGACCGCTACCCAAGCTGCGCCCTGCTCGGGATAAAAGATCAGCGGCAGCGTAACCGCAAGCAGCAGCCCCAGGGAGCCGAAGAAGGTTGGTTTATCGATAAGCTTGAACGAATCGCGCGACTCCAAATTGTCATCCTGCGGCCAATATGGCCACAACATAGCACGGTTCGCTCAGTAGGTTTTCGGCACGTCGCCGAGATTGGTATAGATTGTTTTGACCTGGGTGTAGTGTTCCACGGCCTGTTGCCCGTTTTCGCGGCCGATCCCCGACTGCTTGTAACCGCCGAAAGGGACTTCCGGCGGCGTGACGTTGTAGTCATTTATCCACACGATACCGGCCTGCAGCGCATTGGCTGTCCTGTGCGCGCGGCGAATGTCATTCGTAAAGACGGCTCCTGACAGGCCGTAATACGTGTCGTTAGCCCGTCTTATGACTTCGTCTTCCGTGTCGAACGAAAGCACGGACATCAATGGCCCAAATACTTCGTCCTGAACGAACTTCATGTCGTCACGACAGGACGCAAATACAGAAGGCGTCACGTAATACCCTTCTGCCAGAACACCTTCGGTGATCGCATCGCCGCCGTACACGTGCGTCGCAGCGCTGTCTTTGGCAAGCGATATGTAGTGCAGCACTCGCTCGCAGTGCTCGCGCGACACGAGCGGACCCATTTGCGTTTCGGGGTCGAAAGGATCACCGACACGTATTGCCGCGGCACGCTTGCCGAGCTGATCAACGAAGGCATCGTGGATCGAGGAATGCACGAACACGCGGGTTCCGTTCGAACATACCTGGCCGGTTGAATAGAAGTTGCCGACCAGCGCCGCATTAAGCGCGTTGTCGATATCGGCGTCGGCAAAAACGATGATCGGCGATTTGCCGCCGAGCTCCAGCGTGACCATCTTGAGATCCGCCGCAGCCTGGGCCATTACTATCTTTCCGGTCGCCACCGAACCCGTAAGCGTAACCTTGGCGACGTCCGGGTGACTGACCAAGGCGCTGCCGGTATCGGCTGCCCCCTGGACCACGTTAAATACACCGGGCGGAAGTCCGGCTTCGGTATATATTTCGGCGAGCTTCAGTGCCGTTAGCGGGGTTTGTTCCGCAGGCTTGAATACCATCGTATTGCCACAGGCAAGCGCGGGCCCCGACTTCCACATTGCTATTTGCATCGGGTAGTTCCAGGCGCCGATTCCGGCACAGACACCCAGCGGTTCACGCCGAATCATCGCGAATGCGGCAGGCGGCAGATCGATGTGCTGACCGTGTATCGACTGTGAAATATTCGCAAAGTACTCGATGACATCGGCGCCCGTGACAATATCGACGGCACTGGTTTCCGCAAGGGGTTTTCCGGTATCGAGAGTTTCGAGTTCTGCCAGTTCCGCGTTGCGTTCGCGCAGGATCGACGCAGCGCGACGGAGAATCGCCCCGCGCTCTGCCGCACTGGTTTGCGACCAGGAGTCGAAAGCGTTTCGTGCCGCCGTGACCGCGCTATCGATTTCAGCAGCGCCCGCAATTTCGACATCACAAATAACGCGATCGTTGCCCGGATGGCGCGTTACGAAGGACTGCGCGCTCGTGCTCGGGAGATAGCCGCCGTCGACGTAACTTTGCTGTATCGGCAGTGTGGTTTCCGGACCGTAGCGGTTGGCTGTTTTTGACATACTTGGCCTCAAGATTATTGAATACGAACGCCCTGGCGCAAAAGCTCTTTTTGCACCCGGTCGAGATCGACCTTATCGAGGGGCGCGCCGGACTGCAGCGAAACCGCCGCTGCCACGCCGGCGCCCTGGCCACTGACCGTGCAGCACATCATGTTGCGGACAGCAGCATGGGAATCCCTGTCCCCGCCGATGTTGCGCCCGGCGACGAGCAGGTTCTGGACCCTTTTCGGCAACAAGGCGCGGTAAGGAACCTGGAAATAACGGCCCGTCGTCGGCAAGATCAGGATGCCGTAGCCATCGATAAACTCGGGGAAAATACCGATGGAGTCCTCGAAGCGACCCTGCTCCCGAACGTCAGTCGCCGTCATGTTGTAGTGGGCGTCGATTTTCCGGGTATCACGGATACCGATGGTCATGCCGAAATTCCTGAGCTTTGAGCCCTCACAGCCGGGTGTGAACTTTCGTAATGCTTCGATCGCAAGCATGGCTTGCCTGCGCCCTTCGATTTCGTTTGCCGTGAGATCTTTGACGTCCGTGCCGTCGCATTCCGGAAGATGCACGAGGTTGAGATAGGTCAGGTCGCCCTGTTCCGAAATGGCGCCCCACGTTCCGCAAATCGTACTCAGTCCTTCGGGAATCATCCCGGCCTTGATCGCACGCTCGAATGGCTTGCGCAGGAATGGTGAAAACATATTGTCTTCCTTGCCGCTGGTCTCGATCGTCCATTCACCGCCTTCCCAGTCCTTGTAGGTCTGTGGATCCTCCTTGACGTGCTCGATGAACCGGCGCTTATCGACGCCAGACATCGAAAACATCACGGATGCCGCCATCATTTCTTCGCGCGGCGTTTTGTAACACGGTGCGCCGGCTCTTGCGGCGACGTCGGCATCCCCGGTCGCGTCGATCACGCGCCTGGCGAGAATCGCTTCACGCCCGGACTTGCTTTCGGTTATCACGCCCTTGATTTCGTTGCCCTCGACGATCGGTGCCACAACGAGCCGATGAAGCATCGGTGTGATACCAGCCTCCTGAACAAGAACGTCGGCGACATACTTGAATGCTTCTCCATCGAGCGCGTGGCTGTCGGATTGCGGTTCCGGGTTGGCCGCGCCCATCAATTTCGCCCGCTCTTCGAATTCGATGCCGACACCCTCGGTGTCGACGGTCTTTTCGTGGCGGTACCAGGCAAAGCCCTCCACACCGACCGCCGTAATGTTGCCGCCGAAGCAGCCAAATCGTTCCAACAGAGTTGTCTTTGCGCCGGCCCGTGCCGCGCCCAGGGCGGCTGCCAGCCCGCCGGGCCCGCTGCCGACAACAAGAACCTCGGTATCGTGAACGACGTCTACTTTGCGCGCCGGTTCGTTAATTTGCTTCATGGGTACCTGTAAGCGAAAGCCAGTTCCGGGAAATCTGCACTGCGTATTTCGAGTTAGTTTGCCAGTCGCTTCTCGAATGTGCGAAATTCAGCCACCTGCCCAATGTTATGCCGATCGTGCAATGGAGTCGAAGACTGTGGCGAAAATAGACGGTGATGCCCTGAAAGCCGACTACGTGATTATCGGCGCCGGTTCCGCCGGCTGCGTCCTGGCCAACCGGCTCAGCGCAGATCCTGGCGTCTCCGTACTGCTGCTCGAGGCCGGCGGAAGGGATCCGTTCTGGGAGTGGCGAATACGCATGCCGGCAGCACTTGCCTATCCCATGAATGGCACGACCTACAGCTGGAACTACCACACTGAACCCGAAGCGCATCTGGGTGGCCGGGTCCTGCATTGCCCGCGCGGCCGCGTGCTGGGAGGATCATCGTCGATCAATGGCATGGTCTACATTCGCGGCCATGCGCTCGACTACGATCGCTGGGCACGCGAAGACGCAGCGCTAGCCAGTTGGGACTACCGCCACTGCCTTCCCTATTTCAAAAAGGCCGAGTGCCGGGAAGGCGGCGGTGACGACTACCATGGCGACTCCGGGCCGCTTGCCGTCACCCGGGGCCGCACCGACGGTCCGCTCTACTCGGCCTTCGTGGAGGCGGGACAGCAGGCCGGTTATCCGTTTACGAGTGACCTGAACGGCTACCAGCAGGAAGGTTTCGGGCCAATGGACCGCACCACCCGCAACGGGGTTCGCGGTTCGACGTCGCTCAGCTATCTGCGACCCGCCGAAAAGCGCCCTAACCTGCGCGTGCTGACACGTGCGGTTGCGCGACGACTGCTGCGAAGTGGACGCCGGGTTCACGGCGTGGAAATCATGCACAAGGGTCGGTTGGCGACCGCAATGGCAAACCGTGAAGTCATTCTTTCGGGTGGACCGGTGAATTCGCCGACATTGCTCATGCACTCGGGCATCGGACCGGTCGACCACTTGCGCGAAGTCGGCATCAAGCCGGAACACGAACTCCCGGGTGTCGGGCAGAACCTGCAGGACCATATTGAAATTTATGTGCAGATGGAGTGCCTGCAACCGGTTTCGATTTATCGCTTCTACAATTTTTTCGGCAAAATGCGCGTTGGCGCGCAGTGGTTGTTTACGCGCAAAGGCATCGGGGCGACCAATCAATTCGAGGTGGGCGGCTTCATTCGAAGCCGGCCAGGCGTCGAACATCCCGACCTGCAATACCACTTTTTTCCCATGGCCGTTCGCTACGATGGGAAGAGTCCCAACGACGCTCACGGCTTCCAGGCACATGTTGGCCCGATGCGCTCGCAAAGCAAAGGCTGGGTAAAATTGGCGTCAGCCGATCCCGACGCACCCCCGCGCATCCGGTTCAACTACCTCGCGAATCCCGAAGACCGTGTGGAATTCCGCAATGCATTGCGCCTAACGCGGGAGATATTTCAGCAAGATGCATTCGCTCCGTTCCGGGGACGCGAGCTGTCTCCCGGTACGGACATCAATAGCGATGCCGAAGTCGATGCGTTCGTCGCCAATTCCGTTGAATCTTCCTATCATCCGTGTGGAACCTGCAAAATGGGCAGTGACGACCTGTCGGTAGTGGATGATCAGTGCCGCGTGCACGGCCTTGACGGGTTGCGAGTCGTTGACTCGTCGACCATGCCGTCGATCGTCAGCGGCAACCTGAATGCGCCGACGATCATGATGGCCGAGAAGGCTGCCGATCTAATCATCGGCAATACGCCGCTGGAGCCAATCGATGTGCCGGTTTACCGGGCCGCTGACTACCAGGAAAAGCAGCGTTGAGAACAACAGGAATTGCGCCGTGGCCCGGCGTGAAGCTTGTAAACTGTGCGCGTGAATCGGCGCTTTAGCCACACAGATCCCGGAACGCGCATTGCGCACCGCGACTTTTTCTTTCGCCAGGCATCAATGTCAGTCTCCTGCACATGAACGATCTTCCAGTCATCGACATATCACCGCTGATGCGAGCAGACGAGCAGGCGAAAAAGGCAACGGTCCTGGAGATCGCTGACGCCTGCCGCAACGTCGGGTTCATGCTCGTTCGCCATCACGGGATCCCCGCTTCGATCATTGCCAGGCTCCGACATGCCGTAATCGACTTCTTTGCTCGTCCGCTTGAAGACAAAGTGGCCTGGTCCGTTACGAAAGACAACTATCGAGGATATATTCCGCTGGGTTTTTTCACGCCGAATGCCGCAGGCGTCGCGCCGGACCGATACGAAGGCTACAAGCTGCACCGCGAGACGAGCGAATCGGATCCGATTTGCAGCGAGTGCCTGCTTTACGGGCCCAACAAGTGGCCCGATAAACCAGACGACCTGCAGTATGCCGTACTGGACTACTGGCGGCACTGCGATCGTGTCGCCGGCACGCTCATTGGCGCATTGGCTGATGCAATGGGTGTCGATCCGGCCGATTTTCTACGGGCCTTCGACAAGCCCTTAACCAATATGACGCTACTGCACTACCCGTCCAGCGTTGCCGGTGATACCGAGTACGGCATTCACCCGCATAAGGACACGGACGCCCTGACGATACTGGCTCCCGACCCGGTCGGCGGCCTGCAGGTAAGACCACTTGGGCAAGATCGATGGCTGCCGGCGGATGCGCCGAACGACGCGCTTGTCGTCAACATTGGCGATCTTATGGAAGTCTGGTCCGGCGGCTATTTCATGTCGACGCCTCACAGGGTCATAAATGCCACGGGCAAGGAGCGCTACAGTTTTCCGTACTTCGCGGTGCCGCGCTACGACGTGCTCGTCACCCCGCTCCGAACAGCTCAGCCAGGATTCGTCCACCGCGAGATTCATGTCGGCGACGTATCGCGCGACATCTGGCACAGCAACTGGCCAGATGCCGCGCCAATCGATGAACGGTACGATCCCGCAACGCCATAGCTGGCGGTCGGTGTCGTGCTGAGTCCGGCGCGTGTACACTGACGCACATCCTACGACGGCAAATCTGATATGAGCGCGGCCGCCAGCCCCCAAAACCCTACAACCCTGCAACGCTACGTACAGCTCGCCGTGATCATCGGCGGAGCCGGGCCCATCTATCCGCTCATCTACCTCCGGCAGAATTTCGAGGTGACGATTCTCGAATCGTTCGGCATGACAACCGGGCAGCTGCTCGAGAGTTACGAAATGCTAGGCTGGATGTTCGTGCTGACGTATCTGCCCAGCGGATGGCTCGCCGACCGCGTGCCGCCGCGATTCCTGATGTCTTTCTCGCTGGTAGCTACTGCCCTGCTGGGTATCTGGTTCTCGACGATGCCGGAATATCCGGCCGTGCGAACGATATTTATCGGCTGGGGAATTACCACCGGGCTCACGTTCTGGTCCGCACTGATCAAGGCGGTTGCAGTTATCGGCAAGCCCGAAGAACAGGGGCGGTTTTTCGGCATTCTCGACGGTGGCCGCGGCCTGTTCGAAGCCATACTTGCAACGATCGCCGTTGCACTGTTCGCATACTGGCTGGGCGGATTGAACCAGGAGCCGGCGGAAGCGTTGCGCAAGGTCATATGGTTTTACGTGCTGTTCATGTTCGTGATGGCGCCGGTCGTACTGATTTTCGTCAAAGACAATCGGCCCGCTAACGGCGCACTGCAAGCCTCCGCCAATCGACATTCGACGCTGCTGCAAGACCTCCGTACCATCATGACACGCGAAGAAATCTGGCTCTCGGCAATCTGTATTCTCACCGGCTACCAGTTGTTCTGGGCAACGTACTCGTTCTCGGCCTACATGCAGACATATTACGGTCTGACCGCAGTCGCCGTAGCGTCGATCACGGTGGCTAAGTTATGGATGCGGCCGATCGGGGCGGCAGCCGCCGGGTTCGCCGGCGACTTCCTTGACCGCGAAAGCGTCCTTGGCATCCTGTTGCTATTGTCGGCCGTTTCGCTGGCCAGCCTGATCGTTTTGCCAGCCAACGCCGGCGTGGCCATTCTGCTCGGCATGGTCTTGCTGATCGGGATCCTGACCTACGGGGTACGCGGAATTTTCTGGTCAACTCTCGAGAGCTGCGACATTTCAGACAGGATAAAAGGCCTCGCGATCGGGGTCATCTCGCTACTCGGTTATTCGCCGGACATATACCTGCCGCTCATCAATGCCAAATTGCTCGAACGCTTCCCGGGCAAACTCGGCTACAGCATTTATTTTGCAGGCATTGCGCTGTGCGGCGTACTCGGTGCCCTGGCGGCCTGGCGCCTCAAACGAATCATATTCAGGCGCGAGCGTCAGGCTCTGCCAGACGTATGAAAGCATCTGCAGCGACCGCGCCGTGGGCCAAAACAATCAGCGGATTGACGTCCATCTCGTAAAGACGATCTGAATTGCTGATCGCGAAGCCTGCGATTGCTTCGATGGCGTCGAGTGCCGCTTCGATGTCACCGGCCGGACCGCCGCGATAAGCATCGATCAGCGCGCCGGCTTTCAGGGACGCTATCGCACCCCTCAAGGTATCGCGCCGCACCGGTAACAACAGCGAGACCGTGTCATCCAGCAGCTCGACGAGCGTGCCGCCCGTTCCGAGCAATAGTGTCAATCCGAACGTCGGGTCGCCGCTAACGCCGACGATCAATTCGGCGACGGCGGGTCCGACCATCTCCTCCACGAGGAAGCGATCGAAATCGACCGCCATTCGTTCAGCCGCCGCCTTCAGGTCGTCTTCGTTATTCAGACCTATCGCAACAGCGCCGGCCTCACTCTTATGCGCCAGCTCGCTCGATACGGCCTTGAGGACAACGGGGTAACCGATTTCGCCCGCAGCGGCTACGATATCCCCGGCACCGCAGGTCTTGCCCTTCGGCACCGCAACGCCGGCTCGGGCAAGCAGCTCTTTGCTGTCCCACTCATTCAGCATCACTCCATCACCAGCGGCAGGTTGCGCGCTCATGACGACATCGATGTTTTCGGCGTCTCTTTGTGCCGCGCCGACCATGGCAGCGGCACGAATCGCATACAGACAATCCTCGATACCCTGCATCGGGGCGATACCTGCAGCTTTCAGCCGCTTGCGAACCGCTGCCGACATCGTTTCAGGCAGCGACGATACGACGACGGCGCGTTGACCGGTGGCCGACACGGCGGCCAGCAAGGCGTGCTCAGCCGTTTGCCAGTTCATATCGTCGTTGTCGTCTCCTGGAGGATAGTCGAGTACCAGCATTGAACAGGCGTACTCATTGCGCAGCACGTCGCTGAAACATGCGCTCATTTTGTCGAGGTTGCCCCAGATGTAGAGGTGGTAGTCGAGAGGATTCGCCACGCTTACGTTGGGGCCAAGCAAGTCCTTGAGCTTTACAGCCAGCTCTTTCTTGAACGCCGGCGTTTCCAGCCCCAGCGCTTCTGCATTATCGGCGACGATCGACGCGTCGCCGCCGGAACAGCTCATCGAACCAATTGTCGCGGCCGGAAGCGGTCCCACTTGAGACAGAAATTTCATGGTTTCAAGAAATTGCGAAACCGTGTCGCAGCGCGCAATACCGAGGCGCGCAAACAGCGCGGAATAGAGCTTGTCGGATCCCGCGAGCGAACCCGTGTGACTCATCGTAATTTCAGCGCCGCGCGACGACCGGCCGGCCTTGAGCGCGACAATCGGGACGCGTTTCTGCAGCGCCAAAAGCGCTGCCTTTGAAAATTCGGCAATGTTGTCCAGACCCTCGACATGCAGTCCGATCGCGGTGACGCGTGGATCCTCGAGCAGTGTCTCGATGTAGTCATGCATGCCCAGCGCGCTGTTGTTGCCGACCGAGATGACGTACGAGTAATCGAGCCCCCGCTGTTGCATGGTCAGGTTGATGGCAATGTTGCCGCTTTGCGAAATCAAGGCGACACCCTGTTCGCAGCGCCGGCCGCCATACTGATCCGGCCACAGGGCAACGCCATCGAGATAGTTCAGGTAACCATGGCAGTTAGGCCCGATAATGGCCATGTCGCCTGCAGCCTCGCGCAGCTGCTGCTGCAGTCCGGCCCCCAGGGAACCCGTTTCGGCAAAACCCGCCGCGAAACAGACCGCACCGGGCGCTCCGCGCGCAGCGAGGTCACGGATGATGTCGAGCGTCGCGCCGGGAGGCGCGGCCACAAAACTCGCATCCGGCACCGATGGCAGATCGGCGACGCTCGCGGCGCAGGGAATGCCTTCGAGCTGCGGGCGGCGCGGATTCACTGCCAGGATCTCTCCGTCGAAACCGGCTTTCCGGCACTGCCGGATTACCTCGGCTGCGCTGTCGCCACCGATGACGGCAATCGTTTTCGGCCTCAACAGGCGCATTAGCGCCTCTTTCTTGCTCATTTGCGGTCGCTCGCGTCCGGCTACCGACCTTTCCAGACCGGGTCGCGCTTCTCGGCAAATGCTCGCGCGCCTTCGAGCTGATCCTCGCTCGTGTACAGCGCCTTGACCGTGTCGAATTCACTCTTGATTATCTTGCGGAGCGCATCATGGAACTTCATGTTCTCGGCCTCGCGCACGACTTCCTTGATCGCGGCATAGACGAGTGGCGGTCCCGACTCGATCAGGCGCGCGATCTCCCAGGCGCGGTCCATCAGCTGGTCAGCTGGAACGATTTCGTTGACGAAGCCCCAGCGATGCGCCTCCGCGGCATCGAGCCAGCGGCCGGTCAACAGCATCTCCATCGCAATGTGGTACGGAATCCGCTTCGGTAATTTAATCGACGCCGCGTCAGCGACGGTGCCCGAACGAATCTCGGGCAGGGCGAATGTCGCGTGCTCGGCGGCGATGATAATGTCGGTACACAGCGCAATTTCGAGCCCGCCGCCGCAGCAAATTCCGTTGACGGCGCAGATGACAGGCTTGTTGAAATTTTCGAGTTCCTGCATGCCACCGAACCCGCCGATCCCATAGTCGCCGTCAACCGCCTCGCCTGTGGCCGCTGCCTTGAGATCCCAGCCCGCAGAGAAGAACTTTTCGCCGCCGCCGCTGATGACAGCAACGCGAAGTTTCGGGTCATCCCTGAAGCCGGTAAAAATTTCTCCCATCGCCGTACTGGTTGCGCGATCAATGGCATTAGCCTTTGGCCGGTCAACGATGACCTCGAGAATGCCGCCTTCGACGCGGGTCTTTACCTGTTCTTTGCTCATGATGCTCCGCCGTTCCAGATTGTTTAATTAAGACTCGAGGGGCCGCAACAATTCGCGGCTGATGATATGTCGTTGGATTTCCGATGTCCCTTCCCAAATGCGCTCAATGCGTGCGTCGCGCCAGATGCGCTCCAGCGGCAACTCGTCCATGAGCCCCATGCCGCCATGGATCTGGATAGCCTCGTCCGCGACATAGGCGAGCATTTCAGTCGCCTTCAATTTGGCCATGGCCATGTCGCCATCGGTGGCGGTCCCCTGGTCGTATTTCCAGCCTGCTTCCAGGATCATCAGTTCTGCCGCCTTCATCTCGGTCGCCATGTCGGCGAGCTTGAAGGATACGCCCTGGAATTTCCCGATGGGCTGCCCAAACTGCTCGCGCTGAGCAGCGTACTCGACCGAGTGAGTAAACGCGCGCTCGGCCCGGCCGAGACAGGTTGCGCCGACCTGCAGGCGCGTAGCCCCCAGCCAGGTGTTGGCGACTTCGAAACCCTTGTGCACCTCACCAAGAATATTTTCCGCCGGAATTCGGCAATTGTCGAACTCGAGAATCGCGTTCGTGTAGCCGCGATGAGAAACGTTGCGATAGCCATCGCGCACGCTGAATCCAGGGGTGCCCTTGTCGACGAAAAAAGCCGTAATCAATGCGCGTTTGCCTCGCGGCCCCTCCTCCTCTCCCGACTTCATGAAGACGATGGAAAAATCGGCAATATCGGCGTGCGAGATAAAGTGCTTGGTGCCGTTCAGGATCCAGTCGGAACCATCCGGTTTAGCGGTTGCCCTCATGCCGCGCAGGTCGGAACCCGCGCCCGGTTCGGTCATCGCGAGACAGTCCCATTTCTCGCCCGCTACACACGGCGCCAGGTATTTTTTCAGCTGCTCGGGCGTGCCGGCACACAGAATGTTTGAGGGTCGCGCTACGCAGGTCCAGTGCAGCGCGTAATTCGCGCGGCCGAGTTCCTTTTCATAGAGAAGCCAGGTCAGCGTATCCAGTCCGGCACCACCAAACTCCTCGGGAATATTGGCGGCGTAAAGGCCTGTTTCGATCGCCTTTGCCTGGATTTCCCTGACAAGGTCCATGTCGAGGATACCGGTGCGCTCGATCTCGGCTTCATGTGGGTAAAGTTCATTCTCGACGAACGCGCGCGTCGTATCGACAATTAGCTGCTGTTCGTCTGTGAGTCCAAAGTCCATAGTTCTATCCCTGGTTTCTCTGACCGACATGACGGCCAGCCGATTCCGGCGGCGATAGTTCCGCATGCGCTGCCGCGATTCTGAGTAATTTGTCACAGGCGCCGGCACTCGCCGCAACAACCCGGCCGGACTGCACGTCGACATGCAGGTACATTGCCTCGAGCGTGGCGAGCAGTCGGTCGTCGGCGGCGTGCATGCGATAGAAAACATGCAGGCGTTTTTCGTCGGCCATCATGATCTGCACGGTCGTATAGAACGGCTGGTTGACGCCCACCTCGTCGAAAAATTGCGTGTGCGTTTCAGCCGTGTACCAGCTCTTCCCCGCCGCGACATACTCGTCGTGCATGTCCACGCGCCGCAACAATGCTTCACAACTGTCGCTGAAGACCTGCACGTAACGGTATTCCGTCATATGACCGTTGTAATCGATCCATGCCGGCAACACGGTCCCTTCCAGCAGTCTCAGCGGCAGAGAGTCATCGGCACCCGCATTGTCGGGCAGCTGCTGCCTTAGAAACGCATCATGGGCATTCAGCGCCTGGCCGGCGCCCCAATCGCGCTCTTTTAATGTCCTGAGGATACCCACCAGGTTCCGGTCTCGAATCCCTTCCAACTCGCGCAGCGTATAGTCCCCGGACTGCGCGTCCGACTGGGACGCAATCTTCTGCACCAGTTTTTCGTCCATTACCGGAACGTCGGTCAGGCGCGACCATGGCCAGTGCAGGGCCGGGCCGAACTGCCGAATGAAGTGCGCCATGCCCTCCTCGCCGCCCGCCAGCCGAAACGTTTCGAACAGTCCCATCTGCGCCCAGCGCAGGCCGAAGCCATAGCGGATGGAGTCGTCTATCTCCTCGGTGGTTGCGACGTCATCCTTGACGAGCCACAGGGCCTCTCGCCAGACCGACTCCATCAAACGGTCGGCAAGGTGTGCGTCGATCTCGTTGCGAACGATGAGCGGATACATCCCGATCGAAGACAGCATCGTGCAAGCCCGCTCGACCAGCTCCGCAGAGGTTTCAGGGCTTGCGACAATTTCTACGAGGGGCAGTAAATAGACCGGGTTGAACGGATGCGCAACGATGATGCGCTCCGGATCGGCGGCGTTCTGCTGCAATTCGCCCGGCTTGAAACCTGACGTTGACGAACCGATCAATGCATCGGCCGTCGCCGCGACCTGGATCTCGCCAAGCACCGCATGTTTCAGCGCCAGGTCCTCGGTCACGCTCTCCTGTATCCAATCCGCGCCGGCAACCGCATCACCGATATTGCCGAAGAAACTGATCTCGCCCTCGGCCGGCATTGGCGCGTCAGCGAGCGCCGGCAGAGACTTCCGCGCGTTACTGAGTATTTCTGCAATGCGATCGCTCGCATCGGGATGGGGGTCGAAAACCGCAACGTCCCAGCCATGCAGCAGGAAACGGGCAGCCCAGCCACCGCCAATCACGCCGCCGCCGATAATAGCCGCTCGCCCGCGCGCGGCAGATCGTTCGCTCATCGCGGTGCCCGTTTCTGGAGCTCCAGTTTTTCTCGCACCTTGGCGGGCGTCATGACCGTTGCTCCCATGTTTTCGATGATCTGCACCGCACGCTCCACGAGCTGCGCGTTGGTTGCAAGTACACCTTTCTCCAGGTACAGGTTGTCCTCGAGGCCTACTCGGACGTTGCCGCCCGCAAGAACCGCCGCTGCAACGTACGGCATCTCATTACGGCCGAGAGAAAATGCGGAAAAGTGCCAGTCTTCGGGCACGTTGTTGACCATGGCCATGAACGTATGCAGGTCGTCCGGTGCTCCCCAGGGTACGCCCATGCATAGCTGAACGAGTACGGGCGACTTGATGACGCCTTCATCGGCGAGCTGCTTGGCGAACCACAGATGACCGGTGTCGAACGCCTCGATTTCGACGCGGACGCCGAGGTCGGTCATCATCTGCCCCATGGCCCGGAGCATCCCGGGAGTATTGGTCATGACGTAATCCGCCTCGGCGAAATTCATTGTGCCGCAGTCGAGCGTGCAGATTTCCGGCAGACATTCGGCCACGTGCTCGACCCGCTCTGCCGCCGTCGCCATGTCAGTTCCGGAATCCACCAAAGGCAGGGGCGCATCGGGCGGACCGAGAATCAGGTCGCCGCCCATGCCAGCCGTAAGATTGATGACGACATCGGTATCGGATTCACGTATGCGTTCCGTAACCTCACGGTAAAGTTCGACGCGGCGTGCGGGTTTGCCCGACTCGGGATCGCGGACGTGACAATGCACTACCGCGGCACCGGCTTTGGCCGCCTCGATTGCGCTGTCTGCGATCTCCTTCGGCGTGCGCGGCACGTGCGGCGATCTATCCTGCGTGGCACCTGACCCGGTAACCGGGCAGGTGATGAAAACGTCTCGATTCATTTCCAAAGGCACGATGTGTCCTCCGCTTTTTGATGTTTTTCTCGGTATTCCTGTGGCAGGGCCCGGCGATAGCCCAATCCTGTCTTAGCGATCCGAAACCAGGCTATCGCTGCGCTGGTGGTGGCCACCAGTCCAGTACTTTTTTATAAGGGCCCAAAGGTTTCATAGCACAGAGCAAGTAGGAGACCGTTTCGAGCTTAGTCCAACGACCGGCAGCGAACAAGAAAATTCAGTCGGTCGCCTGCAACCCGGGACCGGCCGCGCTGCCGAAATAGATCCGCTTGGTCACGTAACGGTATGCGGTTGGCCTCTTGGCGCGTTATAGTTCCCGGCAAAATTGCGGACAGGAGATCGTTATTCAATCGCATGCGCGTATCGTCGTCGTCGGCGGCGGCATCATGGGCGTCGGCTTGCTCTATCATCTCGCCGAGGAAGGCTGCGCTGAGAGCCTGCTGATCGAGAAAGGCGAACTGACGTCAGGGTCGACATGGCACGCAGCCGGTCAGTGCCCGAGCCTGGTCGGTAACTACAACCTCGCCAAGATTCATGCCTACAGCAATGATCTGTATCCGCGCCTCGAGGAAATGACCGGCCAATACGTAAGCTGGCATCCGTCGGGCGGTATTCGCCTGGCGCGCGAAAAAGAAGATCTGGACTGGTTTCGATACCTGCACGGAATCTCCAAAAGCGTCGGCTTCGACATGGAGATCATCGGTCCCGACGAAATCAGGCGGATTGTGCCCTGGCTCGAACTGGACGGCGTTATCGCGGGCGCTTACACCACCGGAGACGGTCATGCGGATCCGTCCGGCCTGACCAATGCAATGGCTCGCGCGGCGACCAACATGGGCGCAAAGATCGAGCGTCATAATCGCGTCATCGACATCAAGTTACTGCCCTCCGGCGAGTGGGAAGTCGTCACCGAGAAAGGCAACGTAGTTGCCGAAGTCGTCGTCAACGCGGGCGGCTGTTTCGCACGGCAGATCTCACAGATGGTCGGTAGCGACATGCCGCTCGTCAACATGGAACATCACTACGTCATAACCGGCAACGTCGGCGAGTTTGTCGCTCGGGACGAAGAGATTCCGGTTATCCGAGATCCCCGGGCATCGGCCTATATACGCCAGGAACAGAAGTCGGGGCTCATTGGAATCTACGAGGGCGAGGCCCTCGCCGAGGCCTGGGCACCGAAAGGCTATCCTCCATGGGAATCGGACAGCGAATTGTTTCCGGATGACCTCGATCGCCTGATGCCCTGGCTCGGCCGGGCGATGGAGCGGCTGCCTATTCTCGAGGATGCCGGCATCAAACGCATCGTCAACGGCGCGATCCCCCATCCGCCTGACGGGCCACCTTACCTGGGACCTGTCGCCGGGCTGAGGAATTTCTGGCTGTGCTGCGGCTCGTCTTTCGGCATCGCCCAGGGCGCCGGCTGCGGCAAGTACCTCGCACAGTGGATGCTGCACGGCGATTCCGAGATCAACATGACGGGCTTCGATCCCCGCCGTCTCGGCGTGTTTGCCGATCAGGACTACGCGCGGGCCAAGGGCTTTCAGGACTACCGGATGACCTACGCGACGCCGCTGCCTGGCGAGGAACTGCCGGCCGGTCGGCCGCAGCGCACCAGCCCGCTGTATGCAAGACTCAAAGACAAGGGCGGTGTCTTCACCGAGACATTCGGCTGGGAGCGACCTAAATGGTATTCACCCGACGGACGCAGCGAGGAGTACAGCTACCGCCGCAACAACGTCTTTGACGTCGTGCGGGACGAGTGCCTGGCGGTCCGCGAACGCGTGGGTATCCTCGACCTGAGCGGCTTCGCGAAGTACGACGTAACGGGCGCCGACGCGGAGACCTTCCTAAACCGGCTCTGCGCCAATCGCATGCCGGCCAGTGACGGCGGCATCGTGCTAGCTCACATTTTATCGGAGAACGGCCGCATCCTCGGCGAGGTTACGATAACTCGGCTGGACAACGAGCGGTTCTACCTGTTGTCCGCGGCCGGCGCCGAACTCCGCGACCTGGACCACCTGCTGCAGGGACGCCTCGAGTCGGAGGACGTAACGGTCAAAAACGTTACCGACGACCGCGGCGTCCTGGTGCTGGCCGGGCCGCAGTCGCGCGATGTCCTGGGCAGGCTCACTGACGCGGACCTCGGTAACGATGGGTTCCGCTGGCTGACTGGGCGGGAGATTTCGGTCGCCGGCATCGAACTGCGTGCATTGCGCGTCAACTACGTGGGCGAGCTCGGCTGGGAACTGCATCCGGCGATGCAGGACCTGCCGGCACTCTATGACGCTATCCGGGAGGCCGGTGAAGAGTTCGGCATTGCCGACTTCGGCCTTTATGCCGTCAACAGCCTGCGCATCGAAAAAGCCTATCGCGGCTGGGGGGCCGAGCTGACCAATGAGGTTACGATGATCGATGCTGACATGGAGCGCTTCCTCAAGCTCGACAAGGACGATTTCACCGGCAAGTCCGCGACACTCGCTCAAGCCGACGCGGACCGAACCCTTCAGCTTGTCTATTTCGAAGTCGACGCGACCGACTCGGATGTCCGGGGCAATGAGCCGATTTTTGTCGACGGCGCCTGCGTTGGCCTGACGACCTCGGGAGGCTATGGCCATGCAGTGGAAAAAAGCCTCGGCTTCGGCTACGTGAGTCCCGAGCTTGCCGCACCGGGAACCAGGCTCGAAATCAGCATGCTGGCTGAAAGCCATTCGGCGCGCGTCCTCGGCGAGCCTGCTTACGATCCGGCGAACGAGCGCCTGCGAGTCTGAAACATGTCCGAACTGCCGAAGCAAGCGAACGTCGTTGTCGTCGGTGGAGGCGTAATCGGCTGTTCGATCGCCTATCACCTCGCCAAGCTCGGCTTTTCGGACGTGATCCTGCTTGAACGGCAACAGCTGACCAGCGGCACGACGTGGCACGCCGCCGGGCTCGTCGGCCAGCTGCGCTCGTCCATCAACATGACCAAACTGGCAAAGTACACGAGGGAGTTATACCGGGGCCTCGAGGACGAGACAGGCCAGGCCACGGGCTACCGGCAAAGCGGTTCGATTTCGATCGCAACAAACAATGAGCGCTTCGAGGAGCTGAAGCGAAACGCTTCGATGGCGAAAGTGTTCGATCTAGAAGTCAACGTCATCGATGTCGACGAAATCGTCGAGCGCTACCCGTTGATCCACAGCGCTGACCTCCTTGGCGGAATACACATTCCGACCGACGGTTACGCAAACGCCGTCGACATCAGCCAGGCCCTGGCCAAGGGAGCCAGGGCGAATGGCGCACAGATTTTTCAGAACACGAAAGTAACGAAGATCCTGCACGACACCCGCAAGGTCACGGGCGTCTCTACACCGGCGGGAGACGTGACTGCAGACGTCGTCGTGCTTTGCGGCGGCATGTGGACACGGGATCTCGCGGCCAGCATCGGCGTCAATGTGCCGCTGCACGCCTGCGAGCATTATTACGCGTTGTTCGAATCGGTCGAGGGGCTGGACCCCAACCTGCCCGTGCTGCGCGATTACGACGCATGCACCTATTACAAGTATGACGCGGGCAAACTCATGGTCGGCGCATTCGAACCGGCGGCGAAGCCCTGGGGCATGGACGGCATCGCGGAGGATTTTTGTTTCGACGAGATCGCGGGCGATTTCGACCATTTCGAGCCCGTGCTCGCCGACGCGATGGAGCGCATACCCGCCCTGCAAAACGCCGGGCTGCAAAAGTTCTTTTGCGGTCCGGAAAGCTTCACTCCAGACGTCCGCTATCACCTCGGGCAGGCGCCCGAACTGGACAACTGCTACGTGTCGGCGGGCCTGAACTCGATCGGCCTGCAATCCGCGGGCGGCATCGGCAAGGTCATGTCCGAGTGGATCCGCGACGGCCGTCCGCCCGTAGACCTGTGGGAGGTCGACGTACGCCGCAACATGCCGTTCCAGGGCAACCGGAAGTACCTGCGCGAGCGCGTCAGCGAGAGTCTTGGCCTCCTGTACGCAACGCATTGGCCTTACAGGCAGTACGCCACCGCGCGCGGCGCGCGCAAATCCGCCCTGCACGATCGACTGGCTGCAGCCGGAGCCTGCCACGGCGAGGCATTCGGATGGGAGCGCCCGAACTGGTATGCGCCCGCAGGCGTCGAACCAACCTATGCATACAGCTATGGCCGCCAGAACTGGTTCGAGTATTCGGCCGCTGAACACAAAGCCGTGCGCGAAAACGTCGGACTGTTCGACCAGTCGTCATTCGCGAAATTCAGGCTCGAGGGTCGCGATTCGATGCGAATCCTGAACCGGGTCTGCGCCAACGATATCGATCAGCGGCCCGGACGACTGGTGTATACGCAGTGGCTGAACGAGCGCGGCGGCATCGAGGCCGACCTGACCGTGACCCGGCTCAGCGAGACGGCTTTCCTGATCGTCACGGCTGCGGAAACCGAGGTGCGCGACTTCTACTGGTTGCAAAAGCACATCCCGGACGACGCGAACTGCGTGCTGACCAACGTCACCTCGGCAATGGGCACAATATCGGTCATGGGCCCTCGCTCGCGCGAGCTCCTGCAGTCGTTGACGCCGGCAGACCTGAGCGACGAGGCATTTCCGTTCGCGACAAGCCAGGAAATCGAGCTGGGTTACGCAATCGTGCGCGCATCGCGGATCACGTTCGTCGGTGAGCTCGGCTGGGAGCTGTACGTGCCCACTGAATTCATGCTCGGCGTCTACGATGAAATCGTCGCGGCGGGGAGGTCCTTCGGCCTGGTTCACGCGGGCTATCACGCCCTGAATTCGCTGCGTATCGAAAAGGCGTACCGGCACTGGAGCCATGACATAACCGATGAGGATACGCCGCTCGAAGCCGGCCTCGGTTTCACACTCAGGTTCGACAAGGCCGGCGGCTTCATCGGTCGCGAGGCCCTGCTCGAGCAACAGCAGCAAGGCGTCACGCGACAGCTGCTGCAGTTCAGGCTAACTGATCCCGAACCGTTGCTCTATCACAATGAACCTATCTGGCGTGACGGCGAACTGGTCGGACACGTGACCTCCGGCGCCTACGGGCACAGCCTCGGCGGCTGCGTCGGGCTGGGCTATGTGCAGCGCAGGGACGGCGAAGACATCGCAGACATGGTTTCAGGTGCCTATGAAATCGAGGTTGCGGGCCATCGAGCCGCGGCCGAGGCGTCGCTGCGGCCGATGTACGATCCGGGTAACGAGCGTATTCGCTGTTAAGTGAAGGGCCAGAACCCGTTACTTCAGGGTCGACCGGTACCTTTTGCCGACACTGCGATCGGAAATCGCTTGCGAATTTCCGCGTCTGTCTCGTCGCTAATGTGCTTCGGAAAATAACTCCTGAGAATTTCGTCGCGCTTTTCGATAGCACGCTCGAGCATCACGGGCTTGCCCCTGTCGGCCCACTCGGTCGGACTGCTGCGGTCGCCGAACGCCGGGTATATGTACTCACTCTGCATAACTGCGAGCGTTTGGTCGGATCCGAGGTAATGCCCTACGCCGCCAAGGCAAACTTGGCTGACATTGTCGAAACTCAGCGTCTGTTCGTTGACCTCGATGCCGCGAGTCAACCGCAGCGCAGCGCCAAGAACGTCGTTATCGAGCAAGAGGCTCTCCGGGCACGCACCGAGCAGGCTCGCGTACATGCCGGCTGACTCGTAAACGATATTGGCGCCCGAGAGCGCGGGTGGCAGTACCGTGTAGGCGCGCTCGGCTCCGCCCTGGTAATCGGGAAATTTAGAATCCGACATGCCGCAGGCCGTACCAAAAGGCAGGTCGAAGTGCAGTCCCATTTGCGCGCAGGCGGCCGACAGCAGGCCCTGTTCCGGCGAGCCACCGCTCATCGCCCCGGTGCGAAGGTCGGACACGAACGGCCAGGCGCCAAGAATGGCGGGCGCGCCGGGTTTGATGGCGTTGACGTAAACGAGGCCGCCCAGGCACTCGGCCCACGCCTGCGAAACCGCACCGGCCAGGCACGCGGGTGTTGTCGCACCGGCCTGCCCTGCCGACAGCAGTAACACGGGCATGCCGCCCTCTACAGCAACTCGCAGGCATTCGAGCGCATCCTGCGCAAACTTCATTGGTGGTACGACAAAGCAGTTGGACTGGCTCACGAAGGGCCGCGCCCGCCACGCGTCTTCGCCACCCGCAATGACGTGAAGCATGTCGAGCGTCTTTTCGAGATGTGTGTAATGCGTCCAGCTTGCGCCTACGTGCTTGCTTGTGCCCGCAACCGAGCAGTAGGTCGTGTTCAGGTCCATCTCGTAGTTGTCGACGACGTCGCGCAGCACGCACATGCGCTGGAACATGTGAATGTTCTCGCAGGTATCGACGATCCGCGCCATGTCGTACAGGTCCTGTGCCGTCGATTCCCGGTAGCTGTTGTTCGCGGTATCGGCAATCATGACGGCGGCACCCGCCGTAGAGAAGTGGACACGGCTGCCGCTCAGGTCGAGATCATATGCCGGGTCCTGGGCGTAGAGTACGAGCTGGTGTTCCGATTGCTGCAGCGCTTTTTCGACGACGTCCCGCGGCATGCGTAATCGCCCGTCGTCTCCCATAACGGCGCCGACCGCCGTACAGGATTCGATGCAGTGTGGCGTCGCATCGTTGAAGCCTACTTCTTCGAGTATCCTGAAGATGTTGGCGTCGATTGCCGCAACGTCGTCATCGCTGAGCGGCCTGTACCGCCCGCCAGGCACGCCCGGATGTACGGGTTTGACGTCCTCGGCAAGCGGCGCGCTGCGCAGCGCCTTACGCGCTTGTCGACCACCCGATCGTCGAGCCATGATGCGATCCCCTCGATTGTTTCAGCCGGAATATCCGGCTGTTCGCCGATTCTGGCCAGCAGCGCAATTAGCGTCAATCGAAATTTGCGGTACGATGCCCGAATCGCCGCCAAAGCAGCGCGTGGAGCCATCATTCATGACACTAGCTGACCAGAAAGACCGATCCCGCTACCCGCTCGCCGAGTGGCAAATGCGAGTTGACCTCGCAGCCTGCTACCGGCTCGCCGATATGTTCGGCTTTTCCGACATTGTCTGGAATCACATTACGGCCAAGGTACCGGATTCGGAACATTTTCTGATTAACCGCTTCGGCCTGCGCTTTGATGAAGTGACCGCCTCCAATCTCGTAACGGTCGACCCCGACGGCAACGTCGTCGACCCGGGAACCGCTGCGAGCGACGAGAACATTAATGTGACGGGATACGTGATTCACAGCGCCGTGCATGCAGCGAGGCCCGAAGTGCACTGCGTCATGCACAGCCACTCAGAGGCCGGGTTGGGCGTGTCGGTGCTCAAACAGGGCTTGCAGCCGATGATCCAGGATGCGATGCCGTTTTATCAGCGGGTCGCCTACCACGACTACGAGGGACTGGCGGTCGATCTTGGTGAGCGCGAGCGTCTTGCCGCAAGTCTTGGCGATCGCAAAGCGATGATCCTGCGTAATCACGGGCTGCTTACCTGCGGGGAAACCGTGGGTGAGGCGTTCATGCTCATGTATTACCTCGAGCGCGCCTGCAAGGTGCAGCTGCAGGTTCTGGCAACCGGCCAGGATCTTCAGCTGCCGCCGGCCGACGTTTGCGAGACCGCCGCGGCCCAGGCCCTGCAGTTTCCGCACGGCAAATACGAGTGGCCCGCATTGTTGCGGCTCGTCGACAAGCGATCCCCGGGCTTCCGAGAATAATGCCCAGCTCGGTTCCCGGCCACATGTCGGGCGTATACCTGACGGGTCACGGTGATTTCGAGCAGCTCCAGTACCGAACCGATATCCCGGTGCCGTCTCCCGGACGCGGCGAGGTACTGATCCGCGTCGCGGCCGCCGGAATCAACAACGCCGACATTAACACCCGTATCGGCTGGTATGCGAAATCCGTCCGTGGCGCGACCGGTGAAACCGCCGGGGAGATCGAAGCGGACAAAGAGAGCAGCTGGTCCGGTGCCAGCCTGAATTTTCCGCGAATCCAGGGGCTGGATTGCTGTGGAACCATCGTTACCGTCGGCGATGGCGTGGACGCAAGCCGCATCGGCGAGCGCGTTCTCGTTCGCCCGTTGCAGAGCCGCAACGATTCGGCTGATCCCTGTGCTTTCGTCACCTTTGGTGCCGAAATGGATGGCGCGTTCGCGGAATACACCAAAGTCGAGTCGCGGCAGGCCGTGAGTATCAACAGCGACTGGAGCGATGTCGAGCTGGCGTCCATACCCTGTGCCTATTCAACTGCCGAAGGCATGCTGACCCGCGCAAATGCCGGCGCCGAGCGAATTCTGATTACTGGCGCGTCGGGCGGTGTCGGCTCCGCCGCCGTGCAGCTCGCGAAACGCCGCGGCGCGGAAATCATTGCGGTCACGACCGAGGCCAAGGCAGCCGATGTAGAGGCACTGGGCGCAAGCCGAATCGTCCATCGCGGCGACTCCCTGCTCTCCGCACTAGGGCAGAATTCGGTCGATGTGGTCCTCGACCTGGTTGGCGGTTCGCAGTGGCCCGAGCTTTGCGACGTTCTCAGAACCGGTGGCCGCTACGTGACTTCGGGTGCGATCGCGGGACCGATCGTCGAACTGGATCTGCGCACACTGTATCTCAAGGACCTGACGTTCATCGGCAGTACGCATCAGGCCGACGACATCTTTACGAACCTGATTACTTACATCGAACGAGAAGAAATCCGGCCGGTCGTCGCCGGGACATACCCGCTACACGAGATAGTCCGCGCCCAGCAGGACTTCCTCACGAAACGGCACACGGGCAAACTCGTGCTCGTCCCGCCCGCCGCCTGAGCGTCGTTTTCTTCAGGTCGGCTCTTCACGCAGACCTTTGTAAATACTGACGCACATGAGTAACAGCACGATACAGAACGGCAGCCCGACGGAAATCGCCAGTGCCTGCAGCGATCCGATGCCTCCGCCAAGCATCAGGACGATGGCAACGAGACCCACCAGCACGCACCAGAAAACTCGCTGCTGCACAGGGACGTCCATCTTGCCTCCAGCCGTAATCATGTCGATCACGAGCGCGCCGGAGTCAGCCGACGTCACGAAAAAGATTGCGATGAGCACCAGGCCGATGACCGACACGAATTCGGTGAACGGCAGTCCCTCGAGCATCTTGAACAGCGCCAGTTCGGGAACGGCATCGGCGACGCCCCGGTATCCGTCGGTAAACAGCTGATCCAGCGCGGTTCCACCGAATGTGGACATCCAGACGATGCCGATCGCGGTCGGGATGAGCAGGACCCAGGTGATGAATTCGCGAACCGTTCGACCGTAACTGACGCGGGCGATGAACATGCCGACAAACGGCGACCAAGCGATCCACCAGGCCCAGTAGAATGTCGACCAGCCATGATAGAAGGCCGTGTCTTCGCGGCCGATCCAGTTGCTGAGTTGCGGCAGATAATAAAGGTAGTCGACCGTTGCACCGACCACAGTCTGGGCGAGGATCAGCGTCGGACCCGCCACGAAGACGAAGACCAACAGCAGTGCAGCGAGCCACATGTTGATTTCGCTGAGCCGCTTAACGCCCTTATCGAGCCCGGCGATGACCGATACGAGCGCAATGGCGATGATTCCGGCAATCAACGACACTTTGGTCGTGCCGGACGGCGGAACGCCGAACAAATAGTTCAGACCACCCGCGATTTGCTGGGCGCCGAGCCCGAGCGATGTTGCCAGACCGAACAGCGTTGCCAGCACGGCCGTGATGTCAACCACGTGACCGAAAGGGCCCCAGACCGCTTTGCCGAACAACGGAAAAAACGCCGAGCGCATCGTCAGCGGCAAACCACGATTGAAACAGAAGAATGCCAGCGCCAATCCCACGACCGCATAGACCGCCCAGGCATGCAGGCCCCAATGGAGAATTGCCGATGACATGCCCGCTGCCATTGCCGTTTCCGTGTCGGCCGGATCGATGCCAAGCGGTGGATTCAGGGTATGCGTTACCGGTTCCAGGACCCCGAAGAACATCAAACCGATGCCGACCCCGGCGGCGAAAAGCATGGCCAGCCAGCCCGGGTAACCGTAGCGTGGCTTGGCATCAGGCCCGCCGAAACGAACGCGACCGAGCTTGCTGTAGGCGATGAACAGGCTGAACACCACGAAGATGTTTGATCCGATCATGAACAGCCAGTCGAATCTCGATGTTATCCAGACGCGCAAATTGCTGAACGCCGGGCCTGCGGCGTCCAGGAACAACAGGGTTCCGAGGACAAAGGCAACAGCCATTGCGGCCGAAATCATGAAAACCGGGTTATGAACATCGAGACCGAAGATCTCAACATTGTCCTGCCCGATTTCGTGGCCGATGTCCTGGCGAGTCGGCGCGGATTCAGTTTCCGGTTTCAATCGGGCCCCCTGTGAGTGCCGGCCAAGGTCCGCTTTATCACCATGCTGGCCGAACGAGCAAGTGAGAATTTCATAGTCTATGGTACTGTACGCGAATTAGCCAAACGCACTGATTTGATAATTTCCCATAAACACCGGTTCATCTTTTTCGCCGTGCCGAAGACAGCGACGCATGCGATTCGCCAGGCGCTGCGAGAGCACATGGGACCCGATGACTGGGAACAACAGGTTCTGTTTGGCAAGCAGAGCCTGCCCATACCCGAAATCGCCAAGATCCGGCATGGACACATATCAGTGCGTCAGATCAGGCCGCATATTGCCGCCCAGGTCTGGGATAACTACTTCAAATTCTGCTTTGTCCGCAATCCCTTTGACCGCTACGTGTCGACCTGCTTTTTTTTGAATCGCAGCAACCCGAATTTCAGCGCGTCAGCCGTTTCTTTCATGAAGCAGGCCCTGTCGAGGCAGCAGTTTCGCCAGCGCATACTCGTTCAGCCGCAGGTCATGCAGCTGCGGGATACAGACGATGAAATTGCCCTCGATTACGTTGGCCGGTACGAGACGGTGCAGCAATCATACGACGAAATCTGCGAACGGATCGGCATCCCGGCAACCGACCTGGCGAGAAAAAACCCGTCACGACATGCTGCCTACGCCGATTATTATGACGACGAGCTCCGCGGCATCGTCGGCGAGTTTTACAAGGATGACCTGGCCTCCCTGGGCTATGGTTTCGCACCGAGCGATCAGCTCGCCGGATCGTAACCGGCAGCCGGGTTTCCGGCTTTGGTGTTTCCAGGGTCTGTCAGTGCCGGGTTTCGTGGCGTGACGTCCAGCCAGACCGCTGCAATCCACTAACCAGCCGGACAATTGCTGCAGGTACGCGCGGACAGCCTCTTCAGTACTCTGACCAGGCGACTGCATCAGTTGCTGCGTCATGCGGCGCGCGCAACCTCTTCTGCAGGGCGAACGTCAGCCCGGTTTCAATCGATGCCGGGGCAGCAACCTGCTGAATCAGCAAATCCTCGCCATCACGAATCCTCGGACTCCAGATACGGACCGCGAAATTCGTTGTTCGATCGTCTACGGAAAGCCGAACCCTGCCCGACGCATCGGTCAGACCGAAGGCATCGCTCTCGACGACCACGATATAGGCAAGCATGTCGTCGTGAATATTGCAGCCGAGCGTGACGATGCCGTCATGCTCGAATACAACCGGCTCATGCGGATTGCCCTTGTATAAAGGCAGTACAAAGTTATTCGGCTTGGAAAACGAATAGACATGATGGGCTACCGTATCGCTGTTAGGAAACACGACCGCCGTGCCTTTCTGTACAACCAGCATATGTGGGACAAATTGCGTATCAAGCTGGTCCATGACGACATCGGGCTGTGACGCTGTTTCTAACCGCTCGGGGTCCCCGCCCTCGGCAAACACGACCACGTCGGGGACCGGCACACCATCCGGCCCGACGACAATCACGTCGAGCTCGTGAGCCGTTGCACAGACAGCCATCAGCAGGCCGGCAAGGACCGCGACTGCAGGATTGATTGACCGCATTGATCGCATAGAGAAGTAAGGGGCTACGTTGGCACAGTCTCAAGTCTACGGTCCCTCTGCACCGGCGAACCGTGAACTGCCGCACACTCTATTTGACACAATACACCTAGTATTCATAAGACTTTGATTTCTGACGACTCTGCACGGTCAAAGGCCCGAAACCCGGCGCCACGAACAGGCTAATAAGTTGTTATGAAGCTGCGTACGACCTTTCGAACAAAATTGCTGCTGTTGACGATAGTGCCACTCGGCGTGGCGCAGATCGTCACCCTGTTCGCGGTCATGCGGACCGTGGAACACGACGTCGACGCGCGTGCGCGTGAATCGCTCAAGGTCGGTGCGGTCGTCGTCAACGAATTTCTCGCGGCGCACGCCGAGCAGCTGCGCACCAGCGTCGAGGTACTGGCTGCGGACTACGGGCTCAAGGAGGCTGTCGCCACGGGTGATGCGGTTACGATTCGATCCGTGCTCGACAACCACAGCCGGCGCGTTGGCGCGGGAGTTGCTGCGCTGCTCGATCTCGACGGCGAGGCCGTGGCAAGCAACCTGCGCAGCGGCGCGAATCTTATCGTCGACCCGAAGCGACTCGACATTGACTCGGGCCGAGTTAGCCGCGAGTACACCACGATTCTGGGCAAAGATGCTTATCACATGTTCATTGTCCCGCTGCGTGCGCCAGTCACGGTCGGCTGGGTCGTACTCGGGTTTCGGATCGATGCTGAGCTGACGAACCAGATCGCCGACCTGACGGGACTTGACACATCGATCGTGCAAGCTGGCGAGGAACCGCTGACGATCTCTACTTCGCGATCGGAGCCGCCGCAGGGTATCGACGTGGAAACGGAATTCAACAGCGTCTACATGGCGCTCGATGACGCCGAGCATGCGCTGACCGTGCAGACACCCTTTGTTCGCTCGGAAAAAACCGTGCTCGTCGTACTGCAGCGCTCGATGCGCGACGCAATGCAGCCGTATGCAGAAGCACGAAGCGGGCTTGTCGCCTTCGGCACCGCAATGCTGATACTCGTGGGGATCGCGGGCGGCTGGCTGTCCACGACAATCGCGCGGCCGCTTAAAACACTGGGCGCCGCCGCGCGGCGCATGATTTCTGGCGACTACGAAACGTCGATTGCGGTCCGTTCCGACGACGAGTTCGGTCAGCTCGCATCGAGCTTCAACGCGATGCAACAGGCCATCGCAGAACGCGAGCAGCGCATCTCTCACCAGGCCATGCATGATCCGCTGACCGACCTGCCGAATCGATCCAAAATGCTGACGGTATTGACTGGCGTCATTGAACAGGCGAGGCGTAGCGACGCGAAGGTAACGGTTCTCGCGATTCAGCTGCTGCGCATGGGCGAAATTTCATCGACGCTTGGCCACCATGCGACGGACGAGTTGATCAGGATGGCAGCCCGACATTTGCGGGCCAACCTCGATGGCGGCGAGCTGCTCGGCCACACCGGGACCAATGAATTCGTCCTCGTTCTACCGGACAATGACGTCGCAAATGCTCTCTCTTACGTCGACCGCATCGAGGGACTGCTGGGTTCCGGCGTGACGCTAGGGCGCGTCAACGTCATTCTGCAGACTCGTATTGGCATTGCCGAATTTCCCGGTCACGGAGAGGCGGCCGCGGACCTGCTGCGTTTTGCCGCCATAGCCCGCGCCGAAGCCGACGCCAATAACGAGCGAATGCGCGTTTATGCACCCGGCCGCGAAGATGAGTTCGTCAGGCGATTGAGGATCGTCAACGACCTGCCGTCCGCCATACGGCGCGGTGACGTGCAGGTCTGGCTGCAACCCAAAATCGCGCTGCCTGGCGGCGCCGTCTGCGGAGCCGAAGCTTTGGTCCGCTGGCAACACCCGGAACTGGGCTTCCTGAGCCCGGACGATTTCGTGTCCGCCGCGGAACAATCGGGGACGATCGTATTGCTCACGCGTTTCATGCTCGAGCAGGCGGTTCGCGAGTGCCGAAGGCTCGAACAAGCCGGTCACATACTGCAGGTCTCGGTAAACCTGTCGGCGCGCGACCTTATGGATGAATACCTGCCATATCATGTCATGCAGATCCTGACGGAGCAGAATCTTCCTCCGGAGCGACTGACGCTCGAGGTAACCGAAAATTCGGTAATGGAAGACCTGCGCCACGCGGTCACCGTACTCGAATGCATACGTGACATCGGCGTGCGCATCTCGATGGATGACTTTGGCACGGGGCACTCGTCTCTCGCACAGTTGCGCAATATCCCGCTGCATGAACTCAAGATAGACAAGTCTTTCGTCATGACGCTGATGGAAAATGCGCACAACGAGTCGATCGTCAAAACTACGGTGCAGCTGGCGCACAGCATGGATCTGTCGGTCGTCGCCGAGGGCGTCGAGAACGAGGCCTGCATGCATCGAATAGCCGAGCTCGGCTGCCAGCAGGCGCAAGGCTACTTTATCAGCAAGCCGGTTCCAGCCGCCGAACTGCTCGCATGGCTGGAGAATTACAGGCCGACGGCCTACGCGGAACGTCGAAGTCATCGGCGTGCGTTCTCGGGAATGTGACCTCGACATCGATGATCTAGTACGATCGTGCGCTATGCGCCCAACCCTCACCAGCAAATTACCGGACGTCAGTACGACGATCTTCACGGTGATGAGCCAACTCGCGACCGAGTGCGGTGCCATTAACCTGTCGCAGGGCTTTCCGAGCTTCGATCCTCCTGAAGCATTGACCGATCGAATCAGCTACCACCTGACGCATGGCGCCAACCAATATTCACCGATGCCGGGCGTTCCGGGACTGCGTCAGGCAATCGCAAGGAAAACGCAACGCACGCAGCACAGGATCGTGGACCCCGACGACGAAATCACGGTCTGCACCGGCGCAACCGAGGGCTTGTTCAGCAGTATCCAGGCCATTGTGCGCCCTGGTGATGAAGTCATCGTCTTCGATCCCGCCTACGACTCGTATGAACCAGCCGTTACGCTGGCAGGCGGCGTTACGCGGCATGTGCCTCTCGCCATCGGCGCAAATGGTCATGACTTCGAGATCGACTGGCAACAACTGCGCGATAACCTGACGACGAAAACCCGGTTGGTCATCGTAAATTTTCCGCACAATCCGACCGGCGCGATATTTGCGAACGATGATCTCGATCGACTTGCCGAACTGCTCCGCAACACGGATGCGTATCTGTTGTCCGACGAAGTTTACGAACACATCGTATTCGATGGTGAACATCATCGCAGTGTTCTAAGCAACGAAGAACTCTGGCGCCGGAGCTTCGTCGTCAGCTCGTTTGGCAAGACGTTTCACGCAACGGGCTGGAAGATAGGCTACTGCATCGCGCCGCGTGAGCTGACGGCCGAATTCCGCAAGGTACACCAGTTCACGACCTTCTCGGTCAGCACCCCGATGCAACACGGCCTGGCCGATTACCTCGAATCAAACCCGGCTTTTTGCGAACAGCTATCCGACTTCTACCAACAAAAGCGGGATCACTTTTGCACTCTGTTCGAGGGCTCCCGATTTCGCCTGCAACCGTCTCGCAGCACGTTCTTCCAGATCGTTGACTACGGTGACGTCAGCGACGCGCTCGATGTCGACCTCGCGAAACAATGGACGCGACAGATTGGGGTCGCTTCGATCCCAATGTCGGTGTTCTGCGAACGGCCGTTTACCGGAACGCGGCTGCGATTCTGCTTTGCGAAGGACGACGCAACGCTGACCGAAGCGGTAGAGAGGCTCCGCACGTTATAGAGCCAGGTCTGCTGCGACGCCTGGACCGCCTGCAAGTCCGAAACCGTCAGGTGCCGAGCTGGTAGGCAGTCATCGCGCCGAGATAACCGATCGACGTCATATAGACCCAGGCGAAAACAGGCCAACGCCAGCTGTTGGTCTCGCGCCGGATGACGGCCAGTGTCGCCGCGCACTGCAGGCAGCACGCATAAAAAACCAGCAGTCCCAGCACCATCGGCAACGTGAACACCGGGCTGCCATCAGGCCAGCTGGCGGACCGCAGACGTTGCGACAACGTCGCTTCGTCAGCCTCGTCGCCAACCGCATACACGGTGCCGAGCACGGCGATGACGACTTCCCGAGCCGGGAAACCGGCAATCACGGCGGATGACACGCGCCAGTCCCAGCCCAGCGGCGCAAAGACCGGCTGCACCACATGCCCCGCGCGCCCAAGCCAGCTTTGCTCGAGCTGCGCGGCAGACGCCTCGTTTTCCGTCAGCATCGGATCGATATCGGTTGCGCGTGGATAGTAAGCCAGCGCCCAAATCACGACAGCGACGGCAAAAATCACGGTTCCTGCGCGATACAGAAAAACCCTGGCACGACCCAGCAGCTGAAGGAAAACGGTTTGCATGTTGGGCCGGCGGAACGCGGGCAGCATCAGTGCAAACGGGGGTTTCGGTCCCCGCAGCGCGGTCTTGCGCATCAGCAACGCCGTCAGTACGCCGGCAATGATGCCGAATATGTAAAGACCGAAGAGCACGAGCCCCTGGAGATTCATGAAGCCGACGTCACGCATCGGGACGAACGCTGCGATAAGCAGCGCATACACCGGCAATCTCGCCGAGCAGGTCATGAAAGGCGCGGCAAGAATCGTCGCGATCCGATCACGGCGGTTCGGAATCACCCGGGTCGCCATGATTCCAGGAACTGCGCAGGCAAAGCTCGAGATCATCGGAATGATCGATTGGCCGGAGAGGCCGACGGAGCGCATGGCCCGGTCCAGTAAATAGGCTGCCCGTGCAAGATAGCCCGAATCCTCGAGCAGGATGATGAACAGAAACAGGATAAGAATTTGTGGCAGGAATATGACCACACTGCCCACGCCGGCGATAACGCCATCGGCGATCAGGCTCGAGAACGCACCTCCGCCCAGAACCGTCGCCACGGAAGCTCCAAGTGCGGCTGTGCCGTCGTCGATCAAATCCATGATCGGTGTTGCCCACGCGAAAACAGCCTGAAACACGATTGCCATTACGAGGAACAGGCCGATCGTACCGGGAATCGGCCTGTTCAGAAATTCCGTCAGGCGCGTACGCCATGAGTAGAACGGCGGCGCCGTTTGCTGTACGTCATCGAGAACTCTGCGTACCCACGCATAGCGGACGCGCGCCTCCCGCGCAAGCGGTGGTTCCATTCCAAATAATTCGTCACGGTAACGATCAACGTCGGCCCGGGCATTCCCGCCCAGGCAGTCGAGCACATGTCGGTTAGCCCCGGATGCTCCGTCGACCAAAAGGCGCTCGATTTCGGCTCGGCGCAGTGGAACGCTCGCCGTCGCCGCAAGTTTCTCCGCAGCTCGGGACAGTTCGGGCCAGGCTTCGGTAGCCTCCGGCGGCGTCGCTTTTGGCAGATCGATCAAGGCATTGCGAAGTTCATTGATGCCCTGCCCGGTGGTCGCAACGACCCGACAAATCCGCGTACCGCCAAGATGCGACGACAACTTGTCCACATCGATTTTCAGACCGTTCAGTTCAGCGGCATCCGACATGGTCAGGGCGACAACGATCGGGCACTCGAGCTCTATCAGCTGCTGCACGAGATACAGTCCCTGGTAGAGATTGGTCGCATCGACAACGGCAAGAATACCGTCCGGCGGCTGGGTACCGGCCATGCGACCAAAGATCACGTCGATCGCTATCTGCTCCTCGAACGAATGAGCGCTCAGCGCGTGCGTTCCAGGCAGATCGATAAGCTCGATGGTCCGGTCGTCGGCCTTGAGCGTGCCGACATGCCGCTCGACCGTAACGCCCGGGTAGTTGCCGATCCGCTGCCTTAGCCCGGTCAGCCGGTTAAAGAGCGTGCTCTTCCCGGAATTCGGCCCGCCGACGACCGCAATGCTGGCATCGGCGTGCCGGCTTACGGTGATGTCTGTTAGCGGGACCCGGGTTTCGACCGACCTAGCCACCGGGGTCGCTGGCGGCAACTTTAAAGTGGCGGGCCTGCTCCTGGCGCAACGAGATGCCGCAGCCGAACAGGCGGAATTCCATGGGATCACCGCCGAGCGCCGCACCGGCCAGCTCGACGATGGCACCCTCGACAAGACCGAGCGTCATGAGGCGCTGAACCTGCGGGTCGGTTGCATCGATCGCGGCTATGATGCCGCTCTGACCAGGTCTGAGTGATGCCAGTGTCGCGCCGTTGTGTTCCATACGAATCCTGTTAGTACCCCGTATTCCTGACCGGCAGTCAGCCGCTAAGTATCCGTTTTTTCGGGCAGTTTACTGAAACTTGGCTAAATGATAATGATTCGCATTACGATGCGCAATAGTGGATTCTACGCAGTCGGCGGACTCACCTGCCGCAACCTGCCGACCCGCCTACGAGCCCCCGCCAAGGGCCCCCGCGCATCTCACGTTCAGCTTGCATTCATCGGTCGCCGGCTAGCGTATGGGTCAAAGAGCGCTAACCCAAGAGGACGCCGAAATGCGAAACGAGGAACCTCGCCCGCGCGCCGCGGTGCCATACCCTAGTCGTCTGGATGCCGGTTTTCATTGGCTATTGGCCCTGGCCATCGCCGCTGGTGCTTTGCTCGCCAGCCAGCAGGCTTTTTCCAATACCCCCACGATTCGGCTTTTTCCAACGACCGTCGTCGAGGATCTGCGCCAGACCGGTGAAGTCGCGCGCGATATGGAAACCGGCCTGCAGGAAGTCATCGGCAAGCTTGACCAGCAGCAGCAGCTGTATCTCGAAAGCAAGTGCGACGGCGCCGAGAATGACTCGGGCTGTCAGCGCCTGGCGCGGCAGGTCGGTGCAACCTATCTGGAAATGCTGACGATCATGGAAGAGCGTCTGCCGGACATGGAACACACGGTCAACAACACACGTATCAGCCTCGAAAAAAACCTGCGCAGCGAACTGGGCAGAAAGATGACGCCGTGGACTTTGCAGGAGACACTCATCGGCAATAACGTCGCCAGCAGCGCACCACAGTCATCCCCCACATTGCGCGGTCGCTCAGGCATGCGCCTCTCGGAGCGTTTCAGACAATATCATCAGCTGGTCGCCACGTCCGGCAGCCAGGGCGACCAGTCGCTTGCGGTACTGGCGTCGGACATCTACCTCGATATGCAGGAAACCAGCCTGCTGATTCAGCGCACGCGTCAGGAGATTGCGCGCGCGACCTTGATGGAACAGCTGAACCAGTCGTTCGGCATCATCACGCCGGAAATGGTCGAGGTCGTCGGCGGCGTGAAATCGATTCTCTTCGGCGATGAAGAATCACGCGCGCTCGTCGCGGGGCCGCCGCCAGGAGACATCGAGCAAGCGTATCGCAGCCCGCTCGAACAATAAGCAACGAGGAGAAATTCGATGAAGACGCTCAACAGGGCACAGCCCTTCGTAACTTTCGCCGGGCTGGTCTCGATTGCACTGATGCTTGGCGCCTGCGCGTCGACAAAACCGACCTGTGACTCGCCGCAGTCGCGCGACCTCGACAAGGCGATCGGCGCGGTACAAAGCTCGTTAAGCAATGGCTGTCACGCCCACTTCGATCGCTACTACGACGACTTGCTGACGATTGCCGAAGGCGACCCGAAGCCCGAGAACAAGCGCGCTTTCAGTGAGTTCCTGGTCTGGTCCAGCGATCGGGGACTGTTGAGCAAACGCCAGGCCCAGGATCACTACAACCGTTACTTCAACGTCAAGTTCATGTCGCTGCGCGGTGACTATAACAACTGTTCACATACCTGCCCGAACCGGAACAAGGTCCTCCTGGACATGGAGCGCGAGCTGACTGACAAGGAACGTGGCCTGCTCAGGGTAAGTCTCGATAACCAGGGTTACTACCGCGCCGACGAGTTATTCCAGGAAGTCGAGCTGGTGCTCGAGGCAACCTGCACCGCCTGTGCCGCCAGGCGCCAGGAATAAGCGGCTATGCAGCAAGGCCGGGAATTCATGCACGGACTGCTTGCAGGCGCAGCGGGAACGCTGGTCAGCGGAGCCGCGCTGCTTTACGTGCTCGGTCGGCTGCGCCTGGTGCAGTTCAACGATACGGCGATCAGCAAGCCGGGTACCTGGCTCGAGTGGGCCTACACGAACCTCGGAGCGTCGATCCTCGTATTCGCGGCATTGCTGCTCGCCTACTTCATCACCCTGGGCCGCCTGCGCCAGCGGCTCGACGATCAAAGCGCTATCAATCAGATCGTGCAGCTCGATCACCTCGCGGACATTTGGACAACGCTCTTCTTCGGAACCGGCGTTATCTGGACGGCGATCGGGATGCGCAGCGCATTGATATATGCACTCGGCGATCGCGCCGCAGCGATGAGCCAGGGTGCGTTTGCGATGCTCGAGCGCATGGTCGAGGGCGGCATTTTGCTCGCCTTGTCGACGACGATAGTCGGCGGCATCGGCGGTTACCTGATGCGCGTTTACAAAACAATCACCTTCGGTGCGCAGCTGCAGCAGCAATATGACCGGGCGGCGCGGACCGATACGTCAGAGATGCGCGCCAGCCTGGGCCGGATTGAGAGTCAGCTCCGAGCGCAATACTCCGGCACCGATGATCACGCCGTACGGCCATGACACGCTCGCCGCTCGCTTATCCGCTCACACGGGGCGTCGATGGGGACGCAGGTGGGGCTGCGGACCTGCAAACCGACATCATGCGCTTCATGGCGATTCTCGCGCTGTGCCTTGTCGCTATTTTCGCGCTCGTGCAGAGCATCCCGCTCGCGCCGGAGTCTCCCGCGGCACCGGCGAACGTCAGCGAAGCGCCTGCCGAAATTTCGGCGCCATCATCGCCGCCGGTCGTTGCGCCCGTGGCGGACAAACAATCGATCGATGAACCGCCGGTCCCGCTGGCGCGGCCACGATGGGAGTCGACTTTCGTTCCGTCGCCCGCTCCTGTCACCCGGGTCGGGCAGGCGGATGTACCGCCAATGCTGCCCGCGGCCGCGCTGCCCGAATCAACAGGCCCGGCCTCGCGCGAACCCGGTTTCACGCTGCGCTTTGAGTCCGATCTCGCCCTGACACGCCTCGTCGCAGCCGGACAGATCGGGTTCTACGCAATCACCGAGGGCCGGGCGCGGCGCATGGCGATCGGCGACAGCCGCATTAGTTTCTGGGACGCGTCGACGCCCGGCGCATACCACGAGATGGAAGCCGCGACGGTCCCGGCGCCGGTTATCGATGCCCTGGCGCGAACGGGTGCCGACACTGACCGGGTCGACTGGGGCGTGACACTGCCCGGCAAGCTCAGCCGCAAACTGGACTCCCTGATGCGCCAGCACGAGGGTGGCTCGCTGGTGATTGCTGCCAATGGGACCCTGCGGCTGGAGGACACGCAATGAATCGCCTGCTCCTGATTATCCTCGTGCTCATCGCGCAGGCCATCCCCGCAACGGCGGAATCGCGCGAGAAGGACCTCGACCGCTGGGTCGATCGCGAGCTGATCCCGCACGTGAAGCACCAGCTGCTCACGCATCCTCGCTTCAAGGGCGAGACCGTGATGTTTGTGGTTCTCAAGGACAACGCGCCTACGCCGGCAAGTAATGAACTCGCGATATCGCTGCGTGACCGGGTGCTGGATGCCGCCGTCAACACGCCCGGCGTTTCGGTCGGCTGGCAGCATGGCGGCGGCGCTGCAACTGCCGGAACGATCGACTGCACGCGCGACAACGTGCACTACTACATCGGGCTCGAACTGGCGCAGGAACTCGACAGCAGTTACAGCGTCTCGGTTCGAGCGCTCGACCTCGAGGATCGCAGCTGGGTTGCCGGCTTTGGCAAGCGCTGGCAGGGCCAGCTCCGCGCGATCCACCGGCAGGCGATGCGCCAGTCCCGTATCGATGCGACGTTTCTCGGCAGCCGCGAGGTGCCGTTCTCACTTGCCCAAACCGATCTTCTCGCAGCATCCCTGGCGCACGACCTGTCCTGTGCATTACTCAAGGAAACCGACGGCGAGTACCTAGTCGTTGCCGACCTTGCGGCTGGCGACGGCGCACCGCTCGACAGTACGGTGGAGCTGGCCGGCAACAACCTGGCCGGTCATGCCGCGATAGAGCTGACAGAGGATGACGAACTGGGCAACGCCGTCCTGCGTGGCAAAGCCCACCGTATCGATGGGTCACTGTTCCAGTACTGGCTGACCGTGACACCCGCGCGGGACGACGCCGGGCTGTCCACGCTGAGTGCAAGTGCCTATGTCCTGATGCCTGGTTACGGTATCGATACTGAAGACACGATTGACGCAACGCGTCCCCCCGCGATCGACGCCGCCGCTGCGCTGGGTAACACGGCACCGGCGCGGCGATCGGTCTCGATTCCGAACGCGGGTCAGGAAGCCCTGCTCGGGCCGCTCCGGATTGCGGTGCCTGCCGACGTTTCGCAATGCGGCAATCGCGATGGCGCCGGGCATGCGACTTTCCGCCGGGCGAGTTCCGTCTGTTCACTACTCGTGACCGAACCGCAATCCGACGCAATCGTTTTCTTCATCGGCTACCAGGCCAATCATGGCCTCGTCCGCTTTGGTGGTGGCGAATGTCGCGACCGCACGGCAGCTAGCGTAGCGCGTTCCGGCCGGGACATGCGCTTTCCGATTCCCCGCACGATAGCCGGCGGCGGATCGAAAGAAACATATGACTGGCTGCTCGAACCCGACCTCGATACGTACTATGCGATCGCCATGACCGATGCGCGCGCCGCGCGCGGTATTGCCAATCACATCGATCGATTGCCACTGCGCTGTTCCGACGCAGTGCGCCCGGGGCTCAAGGGAACAGAACTCCAGGCCTGGCTCAACGAGTTCGCCTACCTGGCTGCCCGCTCATCGCAGCACTTCGACTGGCGCGCCCTGCAGGTCAAAGACGTGTTCTGAGGAGAACGTCATGGAGCGACTATTGGGGATATTCATGGGTTCGGCGCTCGCAATTGCGGCGCTGATCATCGTGGCAGGCATCCCCGAGCTGACCCTCGATGACAACCGCTCGCCGATCGAAGAGTCACGGGCGACCCTGCCGCTCATGCCGGATGCCGGCACGACCTCTGCGGAGCTGGCGCAGCCGACCGCGCCGGTCGAAACCGGCGGCACGGCTGTGCTGCCGATCGAAGAACCGCCGGCCGAGCCACCGGCCGGGGAGCCCGTGGCGTATCCTGCCGAGTCAATCGTGAAGACGCGGAACTGGTATGCATTCTGGAGCCCATTCCGCAGCCGTATCGCGGCGAGCGGTTTTGTTGCTCAGCTGCAGCGCGTGACCGGGCTCGACTACCGCGTCGTCCGTGTGAAACCCGGTGTGTATGAAGTGGCCTTCGCGTACTCGGACGACGTGGAGATCCAGGCAAACCTCGTGCAGATTTCGGAGGCAACGGGCCTGGATGTGCCAGGATCCTGATATGGCCAGGTATCGCCATCGAGTAGTCGCACTTTGCGCCACGATTGTGATGCTGACGACAGCCGTTAGTTCGCCTGCCACGGTCAGCGGCGACATCGATCTCGACGCCGCGTGGCGTGACTACCTGGCCCGACGGTCGGATGCCGAACCCGCCTATCGCTTTCCACATGCAAGCTGCTTCGGCGATGCGGCGCTCGAGCATGGCCTCCCCGAAACGCTGTTGCTGGCCGTTGCGCGCGGCGAAAGCGATTTTGACGTGACCGCTCGCTCGCGCGCCAACGCGCATGGCGTCATGCAGATTCTGTGGCCCGGGACGGCACGGCACCTCGGGATTCATCGGCTCAGCGAACTCTATGAGCCGTGTACGAATATTGACGCCGGCGCGCGCTACCTGCAGGAGATGCTTGAGCGCTACGACAACAACCTGCATCTCGCTCTCGCCGCCTACAACTACGGGCCACAGCGAATTCCGCTGGACGGCAGCAATGTGCCGTCGGGGGCAGCCTGGTACTCAGCCTATATCTACCGTCACCTCAACTACGTTCTCGGCGGGCAAGTCGACAGGCCCGTTGGTCCGGACGCGCTGTATTCCGATCTCGGCCAGTCGACGCTCGTCAGCTTCGCCGAACCGTACCGGGCGCTGGCATTCGTTGCCGTACTCGAAAAACAGGCGCCGTCAGTGAGCCTCGATTGGTTCCGGCGCGGTACCGGCGAATTCGACGTCGTGCTGATTTATGCGGACCGCCAGGAATTCGACCGGAGCGCCGGCCTGCTCGAGAAAGCCGGGTTTCGCCTGGCGCCATAGGCACCGCCTGGGCGCAGCTATGCGAATTTCGGCCTGCCGATTTCTTCAGGCAGCAAAGCCTCAATACGCTGCATGACGTCTAGGCGGTGCACGAGATCATGAATGTAATCGAGCTCATCGGTGTCGAGTACGAGCACGTCGCTCATCGCATAGGAACCGATCCAGTCCTCATACAGTCGATCGAGGCGCTTCAGATAGGCAAGCGGCACGTCCTGTTCCATCGCCCGGCCCCGGAGGCGAATGCGCTGCCGCAGCGTGCGCATCGAGCAGCGCAGGTAGATCATGAGGTCCGGTGGTCGAATTGCATCAAGGATGGCCTGGTAGAATGCCTGGTAGGTCTCCCAGTCGCGCTTCGAAATCTTGCGCATCTGGAACAGCGCCGTGGCAAAGATCTCGGCATCCTCGAATATCGTGCGATCGAGCGCTACAACGCCGGTCTGACGATCCAGCTCCTGGTGAAGTCGGAACTTGTTACTGAGAAAGTACAGCTGTGACTGAAACGCCCAGCGTTTCATGTCTTTATAGAAATCGGACAGGTAGGGGTTCTCGTCATTGGGCTCGTAGAAAGGCACCACGTCATAGGTGCGCGACAAGAACTCGACAAGGGTGGATTTGCCCGAACCCATATTGCCGGCGATTGCGATTGAGCGTTTCATAAGTGTGTTACCTTACCGCAATCTCAAACCGCGGGCAGGCAGCTTGAGCGATACATCTCCATCTGTTCTTATTTCTGAAGAAGACATTGACCGGCGTGTCGGCGAGCTCGCCGCGCAGATCTCAGCGGATTACGGCGGCAAGGGCGACCTCGTTCTGATCGGCGTGCTGAAGGGCGCATTCATATTCCTGGCCGACCTGTCCCGCCGGCTGACGATCTCCCGCACGGTCGAGTTCATCGCGGTATCCAGCTACGAGGCCAGCAATGTATCCAGCGGCGCGGTCCGGCTCGTTATGGACGTCCGCGGCAACATCGAGAACCGGCACGTATTGATTGTCGAGGATATTGTCGACACCGGGCATACCCTGAGCTACCTGATCGAGCTGCTCAAGTCGCATCGCCCGGCGTCCATTCGAACCTGCGCGTTGCTGCACAAGGCCGAACGTGCGGAAGTCGACGTGCCGATCGACTATATCGGATTCACTATCGGCGACGAATGGGTCGTCGGTTACGGTCTCGATTACGCCGAGCAGGATCGCACGCTGCCGTACATAGGCAGCATCGTGCCGCCGACCGGTTAGGACGCCAGCCGAGCCGGAGCGAAGCCTGTGCTCACCTCAGTGGTCGGCGCAGTTTTCTGTCTCGATTTCAATGGTTGAGTGACCAATACCGTACTCGTCCTGCAGGACGTTCTTGACGCCGCGTATGACCTCGGTCGGGTTGTCGGGCTGGACGGCCATGCACACGTGCATGGTCAGCATCAGGTCCTGGGGCGTGAGTCCCCAGACATGGACATGATGGATACTCGTGACCGTCGGCACCCGGGTCACGACTTTTTCCTGCATCGCGTCGAGATCGAGCCACTCGGGAGCTCCCTCGAGCAGAACGTGCGAGCTGCGCTTCACGAGCATCCAGGCGCTGCGCAGGATCAGCATCGCGACGGCGACCGACAGGATCGGGTCGATCGCCATCCAGCCCGTGCTTATGATCACGAGCGCAGCGGCGATTGCGGCAACCGAACCCAGCAGATCGCCGGCAACGTGTAACGCCGCACCCCGTATATTGAGATTATCCCGGTCGCCGCCGTGCAGCACGATGAATGAGATCAGATTGACGACCAGGCCGGCTGTCGCCACGGCCAGCATGGTTCCGCCCATTACCTCGGGTGGGTCCAGGAAGCGACTGACGGCCTCGAAAAGTATCCACCCCACGATGACGAGCAGGCTTAAACCGTTGACGAACGCGGCAAGTATCTGGAAACGCTGGTAACCGTAGGTCAGCCGCTTGTCCGGCGGACGCTTGCTGACGCTGAAGGCGACTGCCGCGAGCGCCAGCGCCATGGTATCGGTCAACATGTGGCCTGCATCGGCAAGCAAGGCCAGTGACCCCGAAATAATGCCGCCGGCAACTTCGACGAGCATGAAGGCCGCGGTCAGCGCGAGTGCGATAATGACTCGCCGCATGTTGTTATTGCTGTGCGAATGCTGCATGAGTTGCTGCGCCCGTTACTCCGCCGTCTCTCCGTGCAGCCTGTATATCAGCAGTGCGGCACGCTTGATCGCCAGCGGCATTGTCGCCAGGTCGAGACTCTCGTTGGGCGTGTGACCACCTTCTCCAACCGCCCCAAGCCCCGCGAGTGCATCGGTATACGGCGCCACAAACGAGATATCCGCCGCACCCCGTTTTATCGGGTCGAGCTCAGGCATCGGCCCGCGGCCCAGCGCGACGTTGATTTCGGACAGGACGGACTGCAGGCGCCGGTTGCCATCGGTCGGCGCCATCGAAGGATAGCCGTCCCGAAACTCGATCGATGCCGACGTGTGCGGCAGGTTTCGCTGCACGACGGCCCGCATCTTGTCGCGTGCCCGCTCGAGCTGTTCGTCCGAGATCGTGCGTATTCCGCCGGGCACGATGACCGTGCGCGGAATGACGTTTGTCTTGCCGAAGGTGCTCCCTCTAAGCTGCTGCGTATCGTACTCGACATCCGTGCCGCCCTGGATCGTCCCGGCATTGAATGTCAGGTACTCCTCACCGCGTACCTCCTCGTAGAACGCGTTCAGGATGCGAGCTGCCTCGAAGATTGCGCCGGCGCCCCTTTCCTCGCTGAAAATTCCCGACGAATGCGCCTGCTTTCCGGTTACGGTAAGAATCCAGTCACTTGAACTGCGGCGTGCGATCGTCGCCCAGTCGGCACCCTCCTCGGTTACCCCGGCCTCGAAACCCAGCGCGACATCGGCCCATTTACCGGCTTCTACCAGGTCCCTGCGCGTGACCGCGAGCGGCGACCCGGGTTCCTCCTCGTCGCCGGTATAGGCTAGAACGACCGGCAGGTTGCCAAGCGCGCCAATGTGATCCAGTGCTTTGAGCGCGTACACCATGATCACGTTGCCGGACTTCATGTCTGTTACGCCGGGGCCATGGGCCACGTTGCCCTCGCGGCGATATGACTGGAACGCTTCATGGGCTTCAAACACCGTATCGAGATGCCCGATCAGCAGGAATTTCCTGCCCGTACCGTCTTTGCGGCCGAACAAATGTCCTGCCCGATTCATCTCCGGCGGCAGCTCGATCCACTCGGTATCGAGGCCCAATGCATCGAGTTCGCGGCGCATCACCCGGCCAACCTCGCGAACGCCCTCGTGATTCATCGTGCCGCTGCCAATATTCACGGTCTCGGCCAGGAGCGCGTTCGCGTCCTCCGCGTGGACATCGATCCAATCGATCATGCGTTGTTCGGGGCCCGTGAATTCCGCTGAGACCGCGGCGCTCGCGAGAAGTGCGACGACGACCTGCAGCGTCTTAAGCAGGCGCCTGTTAAAGGTGGTGGTCTTCAAGATGCCGTGGAACCCGTATTTGCTCAATCATATGCTGAATCCGATCCGGCGGAGGCGCGGTCGAGTAGCTGACTGCGATAGCAACGATAAAGTTCAGCGCCATGCCGATGACGCCGATGCCCTCGGGTGAGATGCCGAACAGCCAGTGCTCTGCGACATTATCGCCCCAGGGCGCGCCGGCCCATTTCAGGAACAGGCCTTTGAAATATTCGATATAGCCGTACGTGAACAGCAGCCCGGTCAGCATGCCCGCGATGGCGCCCTGCTTGTTGACGCGCTTGAAGAAAATACCGAGCAGGATAACGGGGAACAGCGATGCCGCGGCAAGCCCGAAAGCGAAGGCCACGACCTGCGCGACCCAGCCCGGCGGATCGAAACCCAGGTAACCCGCAATCATGATCGCGAAAGCCGCTGCGATTCGCCCGGCCATCAGCTCGCGCCGCTCGGATATCGACGGCAGAAATATGCCCTTGATCAGGTCGTGCGAGATCGCGGCCGAGATAACGAGCAGCAGGCCGGCCGCGGTCGACAAGGCAGCCGCTATGCCGCCCGCGGCGACGAGCGCAATAACCCAATCGGGCAAGCCGGCAATCTCCGGATTGGCCAGCACCATGATGTCGCGGTCAACACTGAGCTCATTGCCCTGCCAGCCATAATCCTTGGCCCGCGCCGCAAATTCGGGATTGGCATCGTTGTAATACTGGATGCGGCCGTCCGCATTCTTGTCTTCGTAACGCACAAGGCCGGTCTGCTGCCAGGTTTCGAACCAGTCGGGCCGGTCTTCGTACAGGAGATTACCGTCAACGGCGCCGATTTCGCCCGGCTGCATCGTATTAATCAAGTTATAGCGGGCCATCGAGCCTACCGCAGGGGCCGTCGTGTAAAGGATCGCGATAAAAAACAGCGCATACCCGGCCGACACGCGCGCGTCACGAACCTTCGGCACGGTGAAGAATCGCACGATGACGTGCGGCAGGCCGGCTGTGCCGACCATCAGCGCCAACGTGATGCAAAACACGTCGATCCGGCTCTTCGTGCCCGACGTGTACTGCGTGAAACCCAGTGCTGTCACGATGTCGTCAAGCTTGTCGAGCAGCGCTGTACCGGTACCGGCAATTTCGCTGCCGAAAGCCAGCTGCGGGATCGGATTTGCCGTGATCTGGATCGCGATAAAAATCGCCGGAACCGTGTAGGCGAAGATCAGCACGCAGTACTGCGCAACCTGCGTGTAGGTGATGCCCTTCATGCCGCCGAGGACCGCGTAGACAAAGACAACGCCCATGCCGATCAGCAGCCCAACCGTCACGTCGACCTCGAGGAACCGGGAAAAAACGATCCCGACGCCGCGCATCTGGCCAGCGACATAGGTGAACGAGATGAAGATCAGGCAAATGACTGCAACGATACGTGCCGTGCGCGAGTAGTAACGCTCGGCGATGAACTCCGGCACCGTAAACTTGCCGAACTTGCGCAGGTAGGGCGCCAGCAACAGCGCGAGCAGCACGTACCCGCCCGTCCAGCCCATCAGGTAGACCGAGCCGTCGTAGCCGAGAAATGCGATCAGGCCGGCCATCGAAATGAACGAAGCGGCGCTCATCCAGTCGGCCGCGGTTGCCATGCCGTTGGCGATCGGGGAGACCCCTTTGCCGGCGATATAGAAGTCGCCCGTATTGTGCGCCCGCGACCAGATCGCAATGCCGATGTACAGCACAAAACTGAGTCCCACTACGATATACGTCAGAACCTGCAGACTCACTTTGGCACCTTAATCTTCGTGCACATCAAACTTCCGGTCGATGCGATTCATGCGCCACGCATAGAAGAAGATCAGGGCGACGAAAACATAGATCGATCCCTGCTGGGCAAACCAGAACCCGAGTTGGAAACCTCCGATCCGGATCCTGTTCAACTGCTCGACGAACAGCACGCCGAAGCCGTAGGAACACACAAACCAGATGCAAAGGCAGGCGGCCACCAGCCGCAGATTTGCGCGCCAGTAAGCCATGCGATTTTCAAGATGCATGCGGACCCCGACCGTTGTTCTTGTAGGTCGTGAATGTAGCAAAGCATAATGGATTTATCAGTAACCAATTTCCCGTCGCGATGATTCCTAACGATTACCCCGCCAAACAATTTGTTGACGTGCATGGAAAACGCCTGGCCTACGTAGAAATGGGTGAAGGTAGCCCGATCGTATTCCAGCACGGCAACCCGACCTCCTCGTTCCTTTGGCGCAAAATCATGCCGGCGCTGTCTGCGCATGGACGCTGTATCGCCGTCGACCTGGTCGGCATGGGCGACTCGGATAAACTCGATCATCCGGGACCAGACAGCTACCGCTACGTCGACCATCGTGACTTCCTGTTCGCTGCATGGAAAGAACTCGGCGTTGATGAAAACGTTATTCTCGTCGTTCACGACTGGGGTTCGGCCCTGGGTTTCGACTGGGCTTGTCAACACCCGGACAAGGTGCGCGGCATCGCCTACATGGAGGCCATCGTCAAGCCAGTCAGCTGGGACGACTGGCCCGAGGAAGCGCGAGGCATATTCCAGGCGTTTCGATCAGACGCCGGCGAAGAACTGGTGCTGGAAAGAAACCTCTTTGTCGAGCGCGTCCTGCCGGGATCAATCCTGCGAAAGCTGTCGGACGCCGAGATGGCTGAATACCGCCGACCGTTCCAGTATCCAGGCGAGGACCGCCGGCCCACGCTGACGTGGCCCCGGCAAATTCCGATCGATGGCGAACCCGCGGACGTCCATGACATCGTCACGGCATACGCAGACTGGCTGACAGTGACGGAACTGCCGAAGCTGTTCATCAATGCCGATCCAGGTGCAATCCTGACAGGCCCGCAGCGGGATTTCTGCCGCGGCTTTGCCAATCAGACCGAGGTTACGGTCAGGGGCAGCCATTTCGTTCAGGAGGATTCACCCCGCGAGATCGCGACTGCGATCGTCGAATGGTTGCGCGCGCTGCAGGCGTCTTCAAAGTGAACTCTGTAAACAGGCACAAAAAAACGGCTTCTTTCGAAGCCGCTTTTTTTCCTGCGTCAGGACAATGTCCTGGCCCCCTGATCCCCCGCCAAGCCGTACCTGAAGGTTTACTGCAACCGCTACGTAAGCTGTTTGTTGTTAACAGACTACGTTCTGCCTAGGCAAAAGGTCGCAGAAAAACCACTGGGTGTCAAACTTTTAAATCAGCTAACTAGGGATCCTGAGAGGCTTTAATAGTATTTGTTGCCTCAACGCAACATTATGTCCACGGGTCCGTGCTGCTTATACGGCGCCAACAGGGTTTTCGAGTCGGCCGACACCTTCGACATTCACGCTGACCCGGTCGCCGTCCCTGAGCCATACCGGCGGCTTGCGGGCCGCACCGACGCCCCCGGGGGTGCCCGTTGCAATCACGTCGCCCGGCAGCAACTCGGTAAAGGTCGAGCAGTACTCGATCAGCGCCGGGATATCGAATATCAGCTCATCAAGGCAACCTGACTGCATCACGACGCCGTTGACGGTCGTTTCCAGCTTGAGCTGCGCCGCGTCGGGCACTTCGTCGCGGGTGACGAGATACGGTCCCATCGAACCGCTGCGGTCGAAGTTTTTACCGGGAGTAAACTGTGACGTGTGGTTCTGCCAGTCTCGCGCGGAACCGTCCATGAAGCAGCAGTAGCCGGCGATGACGTCATCGGCCGCGCTTCGCGGAACGTTACGCGCCCGGCGACCGATGACGACGGCAAGCTCCCCCTCGAAGTCATATTTTTCCGATGCCGCAGGCCGTATGAGGGGCTGGCGGTGACCCACCTGGCTGCCCGGGAATCGCACGAAGATCATCGGCCAATTGGGCATTTCGCGCCCCATCTCTTCGACATGCGGCCGATAATTTATGCCGACACACAGGACCTTGTCAGGGTTTGGAATCGTGGGCAAAAACTCCAGCTGGGCTGAAGATAGCGCTACTCCGCCTTCATCGGAAGCGAGCAGCGCCAGCGCATCCCCGTCGAGGACCGCGCGCAGATCCGGAAATTGCTGCCGCAAGGCGTCACTGGCCTCGATCACGCTGTCACCACTGACAACGCCATACGATTGCCTCTCTCCGATCCTGAAACTTGCTATCTGCACAATGTTCTCTCCGTTAAACTGGTCCCTACCTGCACCTGTCCGGATTTTCGCAACCAACGATGGACGCGGACCGCCGTAATCGCATATTGGGCCTGGGGCTGCCGATTATCGGTGGCATGGTATCGCAAAACCTGCTGAACATCGTCGATACGGCGATGGTCGGTTTTCTTGGCGACCCGGCCCTGGCGGCGGTGGGGCTTGGCGGCTTCGTCGTGTTCATGTGCCAGGCGCTGATCCTCGGCATCTCGACCGGCGTGCAGTCCACCGCTGCGCGCCGCAAGGGCGAAGGCCGCTCCGACCGCGCCGCAGCAATACTGAACACCGCGCTCGTGCTGGTGCTGATCGTTGCACCGCTGCTGTCGATCGTCCTGATCCAGCTGGCGGGGCCCGTGTATCCCTATCTGAACGCGGACCCGGCGGTTATCGAACGCGGCGTTCCGTATCTCGAATGGCGGCTTGGCGCTATTGTTTTCGTCGGGATGAACTTCGCATTCCGTGGCTACTGGAACGCGCTCGACCTCTCACGCCTTTACATGAAAACGCTGATTATCATGCACGGCTGCAATATCGTCCTGAACTACGCACTGATCTTCGGCAATTTCGGCGCACCCGAGCTCGGCGTTACCGGCGCCGGCATGGCCAGCGCGATATCGATGGCAATCGGCACCGCGGTCTACTTCGTACTCGGATTCCGGCACATAAGGACAGACGGGTTCCTGCGCTGCATGGCGACGCGGGCCGAGACGCGCTCTCTCGTCAGGATCACGATTCCGGCAGGTTTCCAGCAGCTGTTTTTCGCGGCCGGGCTGGTCGCAATGTTCTGGATCATAGGGCGCATCGGCACGCCGGAGCTGGCCGCTGCGAACGTCCTGGTTACGGTCCTGCTGTTCGCTATCCTGCCGGGCCTCGGCCTCGGGCTGGCCTGTGCGACCCTCGTGGGCCAGGCGCTCGGCAGGCGCGAACCCGATGACGCTTACCGCTGGGCCTGGGACGTTGCCAAGATCACGGTCGCGCTGCTGACCGCCCTGGGACTGCCGATGTGGCTCGTGCCCGACCTCGTGTCGTCAATCTTCATTCACGAGGACTCGACTCGTGAACTCGCCCGCTGGCCCATGCGCATCATGGGCCTGACGATGCCGATAGAAGCCGTCGGCTTTGCGTTCATGCACGGTCTGCTCGGTGCCGGCGACGCACGGCGGGTCATGATCATCAGCATCGGCACGCAGTGGCTGTTGTTCCTCCCGCTGGCCTATGTGCTCGGCCCGCTGCTCGGCTTCGGACTGCTGGGTGTCTGGCTGTGGCAAGGACTGACGCGGGCCCTCCAGTCCCTGCTGTTTTTCCTCAAGTGGCGGGGCCGAAAGTGGCAGCAGATTAAAGTCTAGCCCGGACCCGCTACCGACGGTACGCGCTCAGTTGAATACATCGCTTGCCCTGACGGTGCGGACCTTGTCACCGGCGATCTTGAGCGGCAGCTCGGCAATGATTTTGTCTTCGTCGAGTATCGCCTGCGGCAGTTCTGCATCGTAGGTCATCGGTGACGGCCGTCCGCTGACGAGCCGCTCGCGAAGATCCTCGGCATCACGCGTGACGAATACGTACTGCATGGTGTCCGTGCTCAGGTTTTCTCGGATCGCCCGGTTCACGTCGTCGAGCGTCAGCTTGCCGAGCCTGTCGCGAACATAATCCGAAAAATCACCGATCCCGTAATACTGCCCATCCAGGGCATAGCCCAGCTGCCGCGACTGACCGTCGGTCAGCAGGCTCACGAATTTTTCAAGGTACCTTCGTGTCGCTTCAAAGTCCGTTTCGCTCATTCCCCCATCGATGAGCCTGTTGAGTTCGTAGACGGCGGCGCGGGTCGCGAAATGCGCGTCGTTGTTGCTGCGAACAGGACGGATCCAGACCTGGAAGATTTGCTGCTGGCGGCCCAGGTTGGTGGGTGGCTTGTTCAGGAACATCCCGTTCGGAAAGTACTCGAGGTACGCATAGTCGCCGTAATTCATGCCGCGCTCCGCGCGAATGCGCTGGAACAGGCGACCGTTCATGGTGCGGTGCTCGCCAAGGTAGGAACGCGCAAGCCATAACGCCACCCAATCAGGATCGCCGCGGCGAAGCCCGATCGGAAACCCGAAAGACACGGCAACGCCGGGCGTCTCCTTCTCAATCAGGACAGCCTCCCCACTCTCCGGCGATGGCGCAGCCGGAAGTTCGAGCTCGGCGCGTTCGCCGGGCCCGAGTTTTTGCAGGTCAGCACCGATCATCCTGGCAAACGACTCGGGATAACCGCCCGCCAATCCGACCGTTAGGTTGGCGATCGTGTAGTAGCGACGATAGAACGCTTTGACGTCGTCGAGCGTTATCGACTCGATGTCGCCGAGAGCCCCCAGGTTCAATGAACCGTAAGGATGATTTTCGCCGTAAATCGAAACATAGAGATATTCCTTGCCAAGCTCCTCGTCGTTGTTGCCAACCAGGTCCGTGCGAATCGCGTTGACCAACTGGGTCTTGATACGCCTGAAGTCGTCCTCGGACCAGGCCGGGAACAGGAGTTGCCCTCGCACGAGCGAGTACCAGGTCTCGAGATTGTCCTTGTGAACCTGGCCGGACAGCCGCGTCATTTCCTTGTCGACCCGGGCGTCGAAGCCGGAAGCTATCGGGTACATGGCCGCATTGATCCCGTCGATCGGCATGGCTTCCGAACCTCCGTCAGTCACCATGGCTGCGGTCAGGGTCGCCAGGCCCTTCTTGCCTTCGGGATCAAACCCGGCGCCGACATGGACAAGGACCGTCACATCCACCAGCGGCGAAGACGCCAAGGGCTGCGCAATAAACTCGACCGGCACAACGTCTGCTAGCGCTACGTCGGGAGCTGGCAAAGTCACTGCGTCGGGACCTGGCGCCGCTGCCCTGCTCGACTCGGCCATGCCGGCCGCGGCAACGAGTGCGTCAATCGATGTCATGCCGTCGATACCCGGCATCGATGCATCACTGGACAAGGTGAGCGTCACGCGTGAACTGTCGATGAAGTACTCGTTCGCGTAATAGCGAATGTCCTCGGCTGACAGCGAATCGTACGTCCGGTAAGTGTCGTTGATGGTTTCCGGCGTGCGGAAAAAATGCACAAAGCGCGCCAATACGTCGCCGATAGCGGCCGAATTATCCAGCTGAGCCGTAAATCCGTAGCGCAGTCGCGACTTGGTCTCGTCAACCGTTTCCTGATCCACGAGCCGGGTGCGCGCTTCGACCAGCGTATGGTTGATGGCATCGCGAACCGCCGCCGCATGCTCGGCGCTCGTCAGGCGCACGTAAATTATCACCATTGCCGGATCTTTTTGATTCGGAAAATGATGCAGGAGCATGTCGGCCCATTGCTCCTCAATCACAACTCGCTCGTAAAGATCCGAGGACTCGGACAAGTAGATCGACGACAACAGGTCCAGGGCCGGCATGTCTTTCTCGGCAGGTCGATACGCCGGGCCCCGAAAGGCCATGACGAGCCAGGGCTGCGTCGGGCTTTCCCATCGGATGTGGTCGTACTTAGGCCCGTCCAGCGGCGGCTCGACGGGCACGTCGATCTCATAGTCACCGCGTTTCCAGTCGCCCCAATACCTGTTGACGAGCTTGAAAGCAGCTTCGGGGTCGACATCGCCAACGATAATGACGACGCTTTTCTCTGGCCGGTACCAGCGATCGAAAAACACTCGCGAATACTCGAGCTGATCGGGCATTGCGTCGATATCCTCGACGAAACCCATGACAGTGTGCTTGTAAGTGTGTTCGGAATACATCAAATCGCTGATGCGCTCCTCCCACGTCGCGATCGGATTCGCGTGATTTTTCAGGTATTCACCTTTGACCGCCAGCGCCTCGGTCCGAAAGACATCTTCGCTGTAACTGAGATTCTTGAACCGGTCAGCCTCGAGTTCGATCACCGTTTCGAGATCATCCTTGATAAACGTGATGTGATAATTCGTATAGTCATCGTCCGTGTAGGCGCCATAGTCAGCACCTATTTGCTTGAGAGTGCGGTTATACACCTCGGCGGAATAATTTTTCGTGCCACGGAACATCATGTGTTCGAAAAAGTGAGCGAATCCTGTTTTTCCCGGCTCGATTTCGTTCCTCGAGCCCGTTTGCACGGGTATCTGCATCGTAACTATGTCGGGATAGTCGGTTGGAACCACGATCACCCTGAGCCCATTATCGAGATCGCGCATCAGGTAGGGCATGTCGAAAATCTTGGTGTTCTCCATATCGCCTCGGTTAGCCTCGTCAGCCTTGGGTTCGGAAGAATCATACGGATCGTTACAGGCCATGATAAACAGCACCAGCAAAATTAGTGTCGTGAGTCTCGTCATTACTACATTTCCAAAAGCGTGACCCCGCGTTCGAGTCGCAAGGCCGGTACTCAGCGTAGTCACTGCAGCCGGTCGGTGCATGACTTCCGTCAAGAAACCGGGAAAAATCTTCAAAAAAATGCCATTTATGGCGTCCCGATGCGGATTTTCTGATCCATCCCCTGCGCAGGTATGATGTACGCGGGAGGAACGAAGCCATGATCATCGAACAAGTCTGGACCGGAAACGCCTACCGCAATTTCAATTACCTGGTCGTCTGTCCCGAGAGCGGCGACGCGCTGGCGATCGACCCGCTCGATTACCCGAAATGCCTGGCCGTGGCGAACGAGCGCGGCTGGAGCATTTCACAGATTCTCAATACTCACGAACACGGCGATCATATCGGCGGCAACACGGGCATGGTCAAAGCTACGGGCGCGAAAATCATTGCGCACAAAAATGCCGGCCGCCGAATTGCCAATATGGATAGAGGCGTTGGCGCCGGCGACATTGTCACTGTTGGCAAGACAGTCGAGCTCGAATGCCTGGACACGCCCGGACATACCATGAGCCATGTCTGCGTGCTATCGCACACGGATCATCCGGCCCTGTTCAGCGGCGACACCCTGTTTAACGCGGGTGCCGGTAACTGTCACAACGGCGGCCACCCAGACGAGCTGTATGAAACGTTTCATAAGCAGCTCGAAAGGCTGCCGGACGGGACGCGGATATACCCGGGTCACGATTACCTGATCAACAACCTGCGCTTCACGCTGGACAGGGAGCCCGACAATGAAGTGGCACAGCGCATGCTCGAAGATTACGCGGATCAGGACCCCGACGACGCGCTGGTCACAACGCTCGCCCAGGAGCGAGAGATCAATACCTTTTTCCGGCTGGACAGCCCGACAGTCATTGCCCGCCTTCGGGAGCAGTTTCCGGACATCGGCGACAGCCCTGCCCCGCGCACGGTATTTCTGAAACTGCGAGAGCTTCGCAATTCGTGGTAGGAGCGGTCCTTGGCCGCGATCGCGCCCTTGGGGCGCTCCTACTACGACCCCGCTTGCTCCCATAGCCACAGTAGCGCCTGATAAACATCGGCCTGGCGATCGAGCTGCTCGCGCCAGCGGGTGCCATCGCCGTCGAAGTAAGCATCGAGCAGCGTAATAATTTGCGCATCAGTCATTGCATGATGTGCCGCAATCGTGGCCAGGTCGAAGAACGGGTCGTTGTCGCAGGCGTATTCCCAGTCGAGGAGACGCGTCTCGGGCGTGTTGATGATATTGCCGACCACGAGATCGTTGTGGCAGCAGCAAAGGTTGGGCGGCCGCGGGCCGTTTTCGATCTTCTGCAGGCACTCCCTGACCTTAGCCTCGTCGCCACTCTTGATGCGCCGCGCGTAATCGCGTGCGGCGCCAATCGCATTGAACGTGCGGCCCGTCAGCGGCAGTGCGTGCAGGCGCCGCAACGCCGCGGCCAGCTGCTCGATGTTGGCATCCTCTTCGAGGCAGTCGAGCGACCAGACGACGCCCTCGACGTACTCGGTCATGTAAACCGTGTCGGTGGCCAGCAGCACACGGTTGGCAAGCCCCTGCGCGGCGGCACGGGTCTGGATTTGCGCTTCGGTGCGCCGGGCGTTATAGGGTTCCGAGCGCGGCGCCTCGTCGATCTTGAGCACGGCCTTGCGCTCGCCCGCATCGACCAGCCACGTGTGGTTAGTTAGCCCGCCGGTAAGCGCGCGGCAGGTCGCGTTCGCCCACCCTGGCAGGTCCGCCAGTACCGATTCGGGCGTTTCACTCATGTGCTTGCTTCACGATACGACCGCGTCCAGCTGATGAGACCGAACGGGATCATGATGACGTAGACGACAAAAAGCAGAGCCGTGAGCTCGAGGTCTCTCGACCAGTAGATGAATACTGATGCGGCATCGATGACCAGCCAATACCACCAGTTCTCGAGCACCTTGCGCGCCACCAGAAACGTCGCCCAGATCGCCGACCAGGTGGTCAGCGAGTCGATATAGGGAAACGCCGCGTCGGTCCGTGTATCCAGCAGGTAGCCGCTGGCCAGGCTGGCCAGCAGGATGGCGCCGATGGCTACGCCATGCGCCCTCTTCGGCCACACGGTAACGGGCAACTCGGCGCCCGGCGTGCGGCCGCGGTACCAGACCGAGAAACCGTAAATGGCCATTGCGAAATAGAACACGTTGAGCGCCGACTCCATGTAGAGCCGGGCGACGACGAACAGGTAGACATAGATGGCCGTGCTGATGCCCGCGAACAGCCAACACAAGATATTTTGGCGAATTGCCAGTACGAGATAGAGCAAAGCCGACGTGACGGCGGCAAGTTCGAACGGACTCCACTGCCGCAACTGCTCAATCAGATCGCCCATCTAGTCCGCGATCGGGTTGTTGAGCATCTTGATGACGAACACGCCC
>JAACFB010000053.1 GCA_009937615.1 Gammaproteobacteria bacterium
CCCGATGCAAGTGTACCTCGTTGGTGGTGCTGTTCGTGATGAGCAGCTTGGCCTGCCCGTGACAGAGCGGGACTGGTGTGTCGTGGGAGCGACGCCCGAGGAACTCATTGGCAAAGGCTACAAGCAGGTCGGCAAGGACTTCCCGGTTTTCCTGCACCCGGAAACGGGCGAGGAATATGCGCTTGCCCGCACCGAGCGCAAGACGGCCGCGGGCTACCATGGTTTCGAATTCGACACCTCTCCCGACGTCACCATCGAGGAAGACCTGGGCCGCCGTGACCTGACGATTAACGCGCTCGCCAGAGACAGCGAGGGCCGCCTGATCGACCCGTTTAATGGCCTCGCGGATATCGAGCGGCGCTTCATCCGACACGTATCGGATGCGTTCGCCGAAGACCCGGTGCGCATTCTTCGCGCGGCCCGGTTTGCGGCTCGCTTTAAACATCTTGGATTCCGCGTCGCGGCCGGGACGCGTGACGTCATGCGGCGCATGGTTGCCGATGGCGAGGCGGATGCGCTCGTTCCGGATCGCGTCTGGAAGGAAATGGAAGCTGCGCTGGCAGGACCGGATCCGCGGACCTTCTTCGAGTGCCTGCGGGCCTGCAATGCGCTGCGAGTAGTCCTTCCGGAGGTCGACGCGCTATTCGGCGTTCCGCAGCCCGCGAAATGGCATCCCGAGATCGACACAGGCCTGCACACGATGATGGTCGTCGAGCAGGCTGGAAAGCTGAGCAACGACGTCGAGGTCCGATTCGCGGCGCTCGTGCACGACCTCGGCAAGGCGACAACCGCCCCGGCCGACCTGCCGAGTCATCCCGGACATGAACGCCGCGGCCGCACTCTGATCGAGACACTCGCAGAGCGACTCCCCGTGCCGCGCGCCTGTCGCGACCTCGGGATCATCGCCGCGGAGTATCACACGCACTGCCACCGCGCTTTCGAACTCCGTGCGGAGACACTCGTCAGGTTACTCGATAATACCGACGCGTTTCGAAGGCCGGAGCGGTTCAACCAGTTTCTGCTCGCCTGTGAGGCAGACGCCAGGGGCCGCACGGGTTTCGAGCATAGCGACTATGCGCAGGGCGGCTACCTGCAGCAGGCCCGGGAGATCGCCAACTCGGTCGACGCTGCCAGTATCGCGCGGGCAAGCGACTCCGCCGCGATAGGGGAATCGGTCCGCCGCGCGCGGATAGACGCCGTGAAACACTGGCAGATGCGGCTAGGACAGGACGTACAGGATCGCACCGGCGAGTAGCAGCCGATAAATTGCAAACGGCAGGAGCCCTATTCGGCTGACGAAACGCATGAAAAAATCGATGCTGAGGTAGGCAACGATGCTGGAAATGACTGCCGCCAGGGCGAGCTCGCCCCAGGCGACGGGCCCCTCGCTCAACATCAGCCCGCCCAGTTCGTAAACACTCGCCAGCAGGATAACGGGGACCGCCAGCAGGAACGAGAAGCGCGCCGCGTCCTGGCGCTCGAATCCGAGCGCCATTGCCGCGGTGATCGTCACGCCCGACCGCGACGTTCCGGGAATGAGCGCAAGAGCCTGCGCAACTCCGATCATCACGGCATCTTTGATGGTGACGTCCGTTATGCTTCGCGAGCGCTTGCCATAGCGATCGGCAAGCAGCATCAGAACCGCGTAGGCCGACAGGGTCACGACGATGACCGCGGGGCTGCGCAGATTGTTCTCGATCCAGCCCGCGAGCAGCAGCCCGGCGATCGCTGCGGGAATTGTGCCAAGCGCGATGCCGAAAGCCATGCGGGCCTCGATGGTCTCGACCTTTGCACCCAGCACCTGGACGCCACCGCGCAACAACGCCGCAATATCCTGCCGAAAGAACAGGAGCACTGCGGCGAGGGAACCGAAGTGCACGGCCACGTCAAACGCCAGGCCCTGATCGGTCCAGCCGAAAATCTTAGGCACGAGTACCAGGTGCCCGGAACTCGATATCGGCAGGAACTCGGTCAGGCCCTGCACGATAGCCAATACGACGATCTGTAGTCCGGTCACGCAAGGCTCCTGTGGGTCATGTTTTTCATAGAGACGCCGTTCTGTCCGCCCCCGCGAATACGTCGGGCGCAGCCAGCGCACCGCGCTTCAGGCCGAGGCACTTGAAGTTCTCGCCCATTTCGCCGGGCAGGGTAAGTGTTTTAACCTGGGCAGACAATTCAAGCTGTGTGGTAAGTGGCAGTTCCGACATCGCGCGCAGCTCGTCGGCCAGCCCGCCACCCAGCAGAAACTGCGCCTGGCTGACGAAACCGGCAATATCAAAGCCGCTGTCGATGGCCGCCGTCGCGGCGGCGGTGAAGTCAACCCAGCACGTGATGTCCTGGATTCCGGGCAGAATCAACGGATCGCTATGCGCATGATGACGAAAGTGGCAGCGCAGCCAGCCGGCTGACCGCGAGCCGGCATAGTACTCGCGTCGGCTGACCCCATAGTCAAACAGGAATACGACGCCTTCCTGAAGCAGCTCACCGAGACCGGATATCCATGGCGGGATTGCGAGGCACACCTCGGAGACATAGCCGTCCGGTAGCGTCAGCCCCAGGTCGTCTTCAATCGCGGCAACCGCGTCGGCCAGGTTTGCGGGCGCCGGCCGATCCCTCATGACGAAGCAATCACGTTCGACGCCGACGCAAAGCTGCGCAACGCCAGCGCCGCGTTTTAAGAACCGCTCGACCGGTAGCGCGTCGAGAACCTCGTTCGCCAGCACAACGCCGCGATGCGAATCGGGCAGCTGATCGAGCCACGTGACCCGGCCACACAACTCAGGGAGCTCCGCACGCAACAGTCTCTCCTGCCGCTCCCGCAGATCGGCCGAGACCTCGACGATCCGGTAGCTCGCCGGCAGCGCATCGAGCTCGTCAAGCGCGCGCAAAACATCGGCCGCCAGCCGGCCGCTGCCGGCCCCGAACTCCAGAATGTCCGGCTGATCCAGTCCGACAAGCGCGCCCGCAGATTGTCGTGCCACTACGCGGCCAAAGATCGGCGAGACTTCGGGCGCCGTGACGAAGTCACCGGCCGCACCGAACTTCGTGGTGCCGGCGCTGTAGTATCCGAGGCCCGGCGCATAGAGTGCGTGGTGCATGAACTCGGCGAAGCTGATCTGGCCACCTGCTGCCGCGATTTTCTTGCGTATGTAGCTGGCAACCCGGTCACTGTGATTGGCACTTTGCGCATCGGGCGTCGGCAGGGGCAGTTCGGGCTGATGTTGCATAAAGCATTCCGTGTCTCTCAGAATGGTGCCTTTATAGCGCGAAATCGCGAAAGGATGGTCAATGCCGGCAGTAAACACCCTGAGTGGCCAGGTCGCGCTGGTCACGGGCGCGGCCCGCCGCATCGGCGCGGCGATCGCCACGCAGCTTCATAGCGCCGGCGCCAACGTCGCGATCCATTACCGCGGATCGGCCGAGGACGCCCTGGCCCTTGCGGAATCGCTGAACGCCGAGCGCACGAATTCCGCGGCGACGTTTCAGGCCGACCTGCTCGACATGGCACAGCTCGAAACATTGGTTAGCCGCGTCTGCGACTGGCAGTCGAGACTGGATATCCTGGTCAACAATGCATCGAGTTTCTACCCGACGCCGCCCGGGACTATCACCGAAAAACAATGGGACGATCTGCTCGGCAGCAATCTGAAAGCGCCATTGTTTTTGTCGCAAGCCGCCCTCGGGGCGCTGCGCGAGACGCGGGGCTCGATCGTCAACATCGTGGACATCCATGCGCTCAGGCCCCTCAAGGACCACACGGTATACGGCCCGGCCAAGGCGGGCCTCGCCATGCTGACACGGTCTCTTGCCAAGGATCTTGCGCCCGAAATACGTGTCAACGGCGTCGCGCCGGGCGCGATTCTCTGGCCCGAAGACGACATGAGTGAGGCCACGAAACAATCAATTTTGCGGCAGGTGCCGCTCGAACGCGCGGGTGAACCGGACGACATTGCGGGCTGCGTGCTCTACCTGGTTCGCGACGCTGCGTACGTGACAGGCCAGATCATTGCGGTCGACGGCGGCCGAAGCGTCGGCTGGTAAACGCCTGCCTTCCCAGGCCAGCCGACTCAAAAGGCATCAGCGAACTCGCGTGACGGCGGGCCGAAGCGGTTCAGCTGCGGAGTTTCGGTTTCGAACCCTGGCTTGGCGAAATCGGCCGGCGTTGCGATAACCGGGCATCCGCCGCCGTTCAGATAACTCAGCGCCGCAACCATGTTCGGGTCGCTATCTGCCCCGACCGCGACATTGAGATCGTCATTCGCGGCGCAGTCTGCGGCCAGGCCGTCGAAGTAGTCGCCGAAACCATCGGCGTTGAAGATCTGGAAGGACGTGAGCCTGAGTCTCTGCTCGCAGAAATCGAACCCCGACTGCCCGATCGGCTTGCCAAACGTCGAGTCGCCGACAATCGTGACCGATACGTGCGGTTCCATCCCGTTGGTAACGAGTTCACTGGCCGAGGCCGTAGAACCGGTTGCAACAATGACCAGTTCCTCGAGGCTGATCGAGTTGCCGAGTCGCTCGAAGAATTCCGTGCGATTATTTTCGGCGGCACGATCCGCGTTGTAGCGGGTTTCCGAGAAGATCAGATTCTCGGCGACGTCGCCGCCAAGGTAATCGCCGAACAGCTCGGCCGTGCTGACCAGGCCACCGCCGTTGTAGCGCAGGTCGACGATCACATCGGTGACCCCGTTGGCACGAAATTCCGCAAAGACCTGCTCAAGCTGCGGATCGGCCGTACTGATGAACTGCGCGAACTCGACGTAGCCGACAGGGGTTAAGCCGGTCCGCGGAATCAACCGCCACTGTGGAACCGGATCAATCGTAACGACCGCCTGTTCGATCGTAACAGTGAATTCGCCGCCGTCGATCTCGCGCATCTTGAATTCAAGCGGCGACTGATCCAACACCGCACTGACACCCTCGGCCGCCTGGATTTCTGCGATCGTGCGGCCGTTGAGCTCGAGGATTCGCTGGCCGCGGGCCAGGCCGCCGAGCGCGGCCGGGCTATCGGCAAATACGCGCGTCAGGCGCAGGTCACCGGCCGCCTCGAAGCGGCTGCTGAAGCCAAAACCCTCGAATTTTCCCTCGCCGAAAAACTCCTGGTCGGCCTGCAGCGAGCCAATGGCGCTGAACGCGTCGACCATGCCGGGACTGTAGGACCGGATGTCCGCCAGCAGCGCCTCAGGGGTCGCGTAATCGTCGACATTGATCTGTGCCGGAAGCAGATCGTTCCACAGGTACCAGTCGCGGGCGACATCCAGCACGAACTGCTTTTGTTCGTTGATCGAGCACGCCGTATCGGCCGGTGGAGCATTGCCGCCCCCATCGGACGAGCCGCAGGCAGCAAGTATTGCGAGGACTGAGAAGCAGACGAGTGCGCGCATGAAGTTTCCACGATGCCAACGGGTGCCCGTGCCCGGAGTGTCCATAGTAGCGAAAACGCGGGTCAGCATATCGGTATCAGCTCGCAATTCGACAACATCATGCGCTTGATTGTTGCCTCGTCATTACAGATCCAGGTCGACGGCCGTCAGCGACTCGCTGTCCGCATCGAATGCCTGCCAGTGCTCGAGCATTGTCCGGCCAGTGACCGGGTGCGCCAATTCCGGCGCAAGCTCCGTCAGCGGCCGGAGCACGAAACCGTACTCGAGAACATCTGGCCTGGGCAAGCGGAGCCCCGGCACCTCAGTGACCAGATCGTCGTACAAGAGCAGATCGATATCGAGCGTTCGCGATGCGTACCTTGCTTCGCCACGCTGCCGGCCGGCAAGCCCGTGGATTCGCTCGATCTCGGCCTGGATGGCTGCCGGACTGGCCTCGGACTCGAAACCAACGACCATGTTCAGGAAGTCGTCGCCGTCAAATCCGACCGACCGGTTCCGGTAGACCGTGGACAGCTCGAGTTCTCCGAACCGTTGACGCAGCTGCTCGATACCCATGCGCAGGTGACGCTCCGCGTCGATGTTGCTTCCGAGACCCAAGTAGACCCTGGCCACAGCGCCCTCGGAACTAGTCGTCTGCAGGCCGCGAACCGCGTTCGATTAAAATGCCGACATCGCGGGCACCCCGGATTGCACCGGGTTTGCTCACGCGCACGCGTACCCAGGATACGTCGAATTCATCGAGCACGATCGCCGCGATTCGCTCCGCGAGCGTTTCGACAAGCTGGAAACCCGAATCAGCGACAAATCCCTGGACTCGTTTCGCCACCGACTTGTAATTGAGCGTATCTTCGACGCTATCGCTCGCCGCGGCTTTGCGAATGTCCGTGGCCATATCGAGATCGATAGACACGGTCTGCCGAATCTTGCGCTCCCACTCCCAGATGCCGATGACGGCATCGACCTTCATTTCACGCAGAAAGATAATATCCATACGACCTCAGTATCATGCCGGTAACGCGGTGGCGCCGGGTTTGGTCAGCGTATCAAGCGCCCAGCGAGCCTGCGCTCTTATTTCCGCAGCGGTTTTTGCGTCGGCGAGCCTGAGCGCACCAGCGACCGCGATCATCGCCCCATTATCCGTGCAAAACGCCATCCGCGGATAGAAAACGTCGCCGTCGAAACGGGCGGCCATCTCCTGCCGCAGTAATTTGTTGGCGCCTACGCCTCCCGCGACGACAACGCGGTCAAACTGGCCACTGGCTGCAGCCTGCAAAGTACGGCCCACGAGTGTGTCCACGGCCGCACGCTGGAACGAGGCCGCGACATCGGCCCGGCGGGCCTGCAGGTCACCAGATTCGTCGAGCCTGCGGACTTCCAGCATTACCGACGTTTTAAGCCCGCTGAAGCTGAAATCGAAACCTTCCCGCGTCAGCATGGGCCGAGGAAACGCGAACGCCTGTTCGTCGCCGTCTTCAGCCAGGGCGGCCAGCGCCGGTCCACCGGGGTAACCGAGGCCAATCAGCTTCGCCGTCTTGTCAAATGCCTCGCCGACTGCGTCGTCGAGCGTCGTGCCGAGCAGCTCGTAGTCGCCGAGCCCGCGTACCGCAATCAGCATCGTATGCCCGCCGGAGACGAGCAGGGCCAGGAATGGGAACGGCGGCGGCTCATCCTCGAGCATCGGCGCCAGCAGATGCCCTTCCATATGATGCACGGCGAGGACCGGGCAGTCCCACGCCAGTCCGAGACCGTTCGCCATGCCGCTACCGACCATTAGCGCTCCAACCAGTCCCGGGCCGGCCGTATAGGCGATCACGTCCGGGCGCGTGACCCCGGATTCGCGCAGGACCTGCTTGATGAGCGGCAGCAGGCACCGGACATGGTCGCGAGACGCAATCTCGGGTACGACACCCCCATACATCGCATGCAGATCGACCTGGCTGTGCAATGCGTCGGCGATAAGGCCTTTCTCGGTGCTGTAGACGGCAACTCCGGTCTCGTCGCAGCTGGTTTCAATGCCTAGAACAATCATAGGCGGCGGATGATACATTAGCGCGCGCCCGGCAGACCATTGGCCACTCGGGCCCTGATGTGTTACGTACCCAGCCGCGGGCAGTAACCCGGCAAAGCCGGGACCCAACCGCGGCGAAAGGCAACTTTAGCGTCGCACAGGGCTTGGATTTGGCTCGACTCTGGCGTTATAATGCGCGGCTGCGCCCCGGCCATGTGCCGGGTTTATTTATATATTGAAGACCTGAATTCGTATGCCCAGTGTTCGCATCAAAGAGAATGAGTACTTCGACGCCGCGCTGCGGCGCTTCAAACGTGCCTGTGAAAAGGCCGGCATCCTGACGGAATTGCGCCGTCGCGAGTATTACGAGAAACCGACGCAGGAGCGCAAGCGCAAAAAGGCAGCCGCCGTCAAACGCCACCTCAAGCGCGTGTCGCGCGAAGATTCCAAGCGCAAACGCCTTTACTAAGCATCCCCTCCGCGCCTGGCGGATTGCCCGAAATGTCCCTTAAAGACACCATCACCGACGATATGAAGGCCGCCATGAAGGCCGGCGACAAGGATCGACTCAAGATCGTGCGGCTGATACTGGCCGCCGTGAAACAGGTTGAGGTCGACCAGCGCATAGAAATGGATGATGCCGCTGTCCTGGGTGTTCTCGACAAAATGGTCAAGCAGCGCCGGGATTCGATTGAACAGTTTCAGAAAGGCGGCCGCGAAGACCTCGCAGATATCGAACTTGCCGAAATCTCGGTGCTCGAAGACTACCTGCCGGAGCAGATGAGCGACGCCGAAATTGATGCGCTGGTCGATGCAGTGATTGCAGCAACCGGGGCCGAGAGCATTCGCGACATGGGCAAGGTGATGGGCCAGATCAAGGCACAAGCCGCGGGCCGTGCCGACATGGGCGCTATCGGCTCAAAGGTCAAGGCCCGGCTCGGCTAGGACTGGCGCATTGCGCGCGAACGGCTATGCTTGTACCAGACGGATCGGTCGCTAGACCCGAACCCGCGGAGCACTCGTTTAAATCACTATGGCTGGATTGATTCCCCAGGACTTCATTGACGATCTGATTGCGCGCGCGGATGTCGTCGAGGTGATCGGCCGTCGCATTCAACTCAAGAAAGCCGGGCGTGAATTCAAAGCCTGCTGCCCGTTTCACGAGGAGAAGACGCCTTCATTCACGGTCAGTCCCGGCAAGGGCTTCTATCACTGCTTTGGCTGCGGCGCGCACGGCACCGCGATCGGCTTCCTGATGGACTACGATCACATGAGCTTCGTGGAGGCCATCGAAAGCCTGGCGAACTCGATGGGCGTAGAGGTTCCGCGCGATGAGAGCGATCGGCCGGCACAGCGCTACGATGAACTGTTTACGCTGATGTCGAGTGTCGAGAAGCATTGGCAGAGCTGTCTTCGGGACAGCCCCGCTGCCGTCGACTACCTGAAGCAGCGCGGGATCGACGGAGAGACTGCGCGCCGGTTCGGTATTGGCTACGCGCCGGACGGCTGGAGCCATACGCTCGACAAGTTCGGCAAGACTCCGGAAGCGAGCGAGCGCCTGCTGGCGACCGGCCTGATTATTCGCAAAGACAACGGCAAGCACTATGACCGCTTTCGCGATCGCATCATGTTTCCGATCCGTGATCAGCGGGGACGCACGATCGGTTTCGGTGGTCGAGCGCTGGGCGACGGCGAGCCCAAGTACCTGAATTCGCCCGAAACAGTATTGTTTCACAAGGGTCGGGAACTCTATGGCCTGTTCGAGGCACGGCAGGCATTGCGCCATATCGATCGACTCGTCGTCGTTGAGGGCTATATGGATGCAGTGGCTCTCGCACGCCACGGGATCAATTTTGTTGTTGCCACTTTGGGAACCGCGACCACGACCGAACATCTGAATCGCCTGTTCCGGCTCACCGAAACGGTTGCGTTCTGCTTTGACGGGGATCGCGCCGGCAAGGCGGCCGCCTGGCGTGCGCTCGAGAATGCCCTGCCGCAAGTCCGCGAGGGCCGGCAGATCAGTTTCGTCTTCCTGCCGGACGGGCATGATCCGGATTCGTACGTCAACAAGCATGGTGCAGCTGCATTTATTAAAGCCGTCGATAACGCGACGGCCCTGTCCGATTTTCTGATCGGTGAGCTGGCGAGCCAGGTCGACATGGCGACAGTCGACGGCAAGGCGCGCCTGGCAGAGTTGGCAAAACCACTGCTGAGAAAGATACCGCCAGGGGTTTACCGCGAATTGCTTGTCGACAGTCTCGCGGACGAGGTCGGACTCGCCACCGCCAAGCTCGAAAAGCTGCTGGGCCAGCCGGATGCACAGAGCGGTCGGGCCAGACCCGGGGATTCGGCCGGCCTGGCCGGGCGGCGCCTCCCGCATGCGGCAGGCCGACCCTCGGTCGTGCGACGTGCGATTACGCTGCTGCTCAATTACCCCGAAGAGGGCGAAAAGCTGGACGTTCAGAAGCTCGCGGGTGTCAGCCGTCCCGGGATCGACTTGCTTCACGACCTGATTGAAACGGTGCAGTCCGAACCCAATATCACGACCGCGGGCTTGCTCGAACGGTGGCGTCACGACGAACAGGGGCGACACCTCGGCAAACTGGCCGCCGTTGAGGTGCCGGACGAGGAAGAGTTCGACCCCGGAATGGAACTCGCGTCCTGCCTCGACCAGCTGGCTGCCGCCGGTCGCCGCGAACGCGTCGATTTTTTGATTGAAAAACAGAGGCTTAAGTCTTTAACGGATGAGGAGAGGGCGGAGCTGCGGCAGTTGAACTAATGCCCGCCGAACACGGATTTTTATAGATTAGACTCTGTCAAAACAGTATACTGGGTCGTTTGCATTTTTAACTTGGAGGTCGTTCGTCTTGAGCGAAAAACGTGCGGTAATCAGCGTCAATAAGCAGGCGCAACAGCTCAAAGATCTTATTGCCCGCGGCAAGGAGCAAGGCTTCCTTACGTACGCAGAGGTCAATGATCATCTGCCGAACGACATCGTCGATCCGGAACAGATCGAGGATATCGTCAACATGATTAACGACATGGGCATCACGGTGCATGAGAAAGCGCCCGATGCCGAGTCTATCCTGCTGTCTGATGCCGCGGTTTCGAACGACGATGACGCCGCGGAGGAAGCCGAGGCTGCGCTCGCCAGCGTCGATGCGGAATTCGGTCGGACAACGGACCCGGTGCGCATGTACATGCGCGAAATGGGGACCGTCGAGCTACTGACCCGTCAGGGTGAGATCGAGATCGCCAAACGCATCGAAGACGGACTGAACCAGGTGAAATGGCACATGTCGCATTTCCCGCCGACGATCGACACGCTGCTCGATGTGGCCGATGCGGTCGCGGCAGAAGATACGCGCATGCAGGATTTCGTCGTCGGATTCATCGATCCGAATGAACCGGATGAGATCAAGCCGCCCGTGCCAAAGTCCGACGATGACGATGATGACGATGAGGTTATCGACACCGGTCCGGATCCGGACGAGGTCAAAGCTCGCGTCAAGCTTATCCGACGGCTGCACGGCCGCGCAGTGGCAAACATCGAGAAGTACGGCCTCAAGGACAAGAAGACCATCAAGGTTCAGTCCGACCTGGCAGACCAGCTCATGGAGCTCAAGCTGGCGCCCAAGCTGTTCGACCTGCTGGTGCGTGACCTGCGCGGTATCGTCGCCGTTATCCGGAGCCAGGAACGACTGATCATGCAGATCTGCGTTCGCGATGCCGATATGCCGCGCAAAGACTTCCTGTCGAGCTTTCCGAAGAGCGAGACGGATCTGACGTGGATCGAGAAGCACATTCGCGCAAAGCGCAAGCACTCCTCGACGCTGGCCAAGCTCAAAGACGACATCCTGCGCGCTCAGCGCAAACTGATTGCCGTCGAAGACGCGACAACCTTGAAGATCGCCGAGATCAAGGAGATCAACCGGCAGATGTCGATCGGCGAGGCCAAAGCGCGCCGTGCCAAGAAAGAAATGGTCGAGGCAAACCTTCGGCTCGTTATTTCCATTGCCAAGAAATACACGAATCGTGGACTGCAGTTCCTGGACCTCATCCAGGAGGGCAACATCGGCCTGATGAAAGCGGTGGATAAGTTCGAGTACCGTCGCGGCTACAAGTTTTCGACATACGCTACCTGGTGGATTCGCCAGGCTATCACCCGGTCGATTGCCGACCAGGCGCGGACGATTCGAATTCCGGTGCACATGATCGAGACGATCAACAAACTCAACCGCATATCACGGCAGATGCTGCAGGAAATGGGCCGTGAACCGCTGCCGGATGAGCTCGCGGAGCGCATGGAAATGCCAGAGGACAAGGTGCGAAAAGTCCTCAAGATCGCGAAAGAACCAATTTCCATGGAGACACCGATTGGTGATGACGAGGATTCGCACCTCGGCGATTTCATCGAAGACCAGACGGTGCATTCACCCGTGGACTCGGCGACGTCACAGGGGCTCAAGGAAACGACACATAGCGTGCTGGCCGGGTTGACGCCACGCGAGGCCAAGGTTCTGCGCATGCGTTTCGGCATCGACATGAACACCGATCACACGCTCGAGGAAGTCGGCAAGCAGTTCGACGTAACCCGCGAGCGGATTCGGCAGATCGAGGCCAAGGCGCTCCGGAAACTCCGCCACCCGACGCGCTCGGATCAGCTCCGCAGTTTCCTGATCGAGGACTGACCGGCCCGGAGGACCGGCCGGCGCACGTGTGCCGGCCTAGTCTGACTTGCGCGACACAACGAACGCCTCGTCGTTGAACCAGAGGCCGTTATGCTTGTGCAGAATCCGCGCCGTCGCCTCAAGGTAATCTGAAACGGCCAAGGCGACCTCGAGGCGCTGATCCTCGATCTGCGCCACATAGATTGCTGCGTTCCAGGCGGCAAACAGTGTTGACGTCCCGATGCTTTCAGCGATTTCGTCGGGCAAGGTGTGCATTCGGTACTGAAAGATGGCCTGGTCGTCAGGTGAATTCCCGATGTGGTAACGACTGGCTTCTTCGCCGAGGAGATCCTGTAGCTTCCGGAGCAGTTCGTGCCGATTAACCTGGAATGGATCCTCGTCCGGCCAGATCTCACGGATCAGCTCGAGGCCCGGGTCGCCGCCGATCGAATGCACGGCGAGCAGCCTGCCGTGCGGGCCTAGCGCCCGCACGAGCGGCCCGAGCACATACTTGACCTTGAACACAGCGTCCATGCGAGCACGCCACGGCTGTGAGGCTAAGACCAGGTCATATTCAGCCAGGTTGTCACCGGGCCGCGGAATGACCGCGTCGAGCAAAAATCGTTGATCCTTGCGATACATGACCAGCACCGAAGGCTTCACGTACAGGGGATTGCCGGATTTCTCGCTCGCCCTCGCCTGCCAGCCGTCGACGAGAAATTCGTCCATGGACCCAAGCTGCTGGCCGTATTCATACGCTGAACCGCCGTCGAGTTCGACGACCTTCCAATTGATGTCAGCCGCTGACTTTTCGTCGCGCGGCATCAGCCACGGCGCCTCGGCATAGTAAAGATTCGTGAACACGAACACGGTGGCCGGGTGTTCGACGAACCGATCCGGCAGCTTCTCGAGGCTGAGCCGGATGTCTTCGAGGCTGATTTCCTTGCCGACAACATACAGCGGCAGAGTCGGATACCGCTGATGCAAAGCGCGCATTGTGTGGCTCAGTACCGTACCGTCGCCCATGCCCGCATCGAACACCCTCAGGGCCGGCGGTTTCGGCTGCAAGTGTTCAAGTTCGAGCGCTGCACGCTTCGCTACCTGCCATTTTTCGTTGCAGGTGTTTACGAAAGCCAGGTACTTCTGGCGATTGTCGTAAAAACGGAACGGGCGGTCGGTGGTGACGGTCATCCGTCAAGTGGAACCCATTGCCGACCGCAGGTCAAATTCGCCGCGGCGGTCGAATCTCACGCCAGCGCGTTGCCGCGCGGGTTGGGGAATCTGTTAGAATGCGCTCCCCATCATGGGCCTGTAGCTCAGTTGGTTAGAGCAGGGGACTCATAATCCCTTGGTCCCAGGTTCGAGTCCTGGCGGGCCCACCAAAACCCCAAAGATCCGGATCAACGCAAGTCCGGGTCTCGGACAGCCGGATTCTGCGATGCCTATACGAACCTGGATGATCTATGGCGCCTATGGCTACAGCGGCCGGCTGATCGCGGAACGCGCGCATGCCGAGGGCCTTGCCCCGGTCCTGTCCGGCCGAGACGCCGATAAAACGCGGGCCGTCGCTGAGGAACTGGGCCTGGAATATCGCTCGTTCGCGCTCGACGATGCTCAGTCGATCGCACAAAACCTCGGCGATATCGATGCGATCGTTCACTGCGCCGGGCCTTTTTCCGCCACCAGTGCCGCGATGATAGAAGGCTGCCTGCTCGCCAATACCCACTACTTCGATATTACTGGCGAAATCCGCGTGTTCGAGCATGCGCACTCAACGAAAATCGACACGGCGGCCAAGGCAGCCGGCATCGTAGTTTGCCCCGGGGTCGGATTCGATGTCGTCCCGACTGATTGCGTGGCAAAAACGCTGGCTGAGGCGTTACCCGGTGCCGTGCAACTCGACCTTGGCTTTCACGGCAACATGAGCGTCAGTCCCGGCACGGCGAAGACCATGGTCGAAAGCCTCGGCGACGGCACGAACGCGCGCCGTGACGGCAAGCTGGTCGGGATTCCCCTGCAGGTCCGCGACATCGACTACGGCCGGGGCATGAGACGGTCGGCAAACGTCCCCTGGGGGGATATTTCGACCGCTTTTTACACGACAGGGATCGGCGACATCACGGTCTATTGGCCCGCCAGCGAATCCGTGATCCAGGCGCTTCGCTTTGCCGATGTGGTACGGCCGGTACTTGGGTTGGGCGCACTGCAGTTTTTGCTGAAGCAGTTGATCGACTGGAACGTACAGGGACCCAGCCAGGCACAACGCGACCGACAGTCCGTTTGTGTCTGGGGAGAAGCCAGCGACGCCGAGGGCCGCAGTATCTGCGCCCGTATGACGACCGCGAATGGCTATACCGTCACCCAGCTGGCGCCGGTCGCCATTATTGAACACCTGCTGCGCCACGATGTTGCCGCCGGCAGCATGACCCCGGCGCTGCTCATGGGTAAAGACTTTGCGAGCCGGCTTCCCGGTAGCAGCGAAATAACAGTGACCTGAACCGCGCCGGGCAACGGCCGCATCAAAGCAGGAATATCGCGATGTAGTGGCTGACGCTGCCTGCCAGAACAAAGAGGTGCCAGACGCCGTGGCACCATGGATACCAGCTGTCGAGCGCGAAGAAAACAATGCCTGATGTATAAAATACCCCGCCGACAATCAGCCAGGTCAGCGAACCTGGCGATAGCAGCACCTGCAATGAGTCCATGGCCATCACACAGAACCAGCCCATGGCGAGATAGAGCAGCACCGAGCCGATCCGGGGCCCGGTCCGGCGCACCGCATCGAGAACGATGCCGAATATCGCCATGGCCCAGACGCCGCCGAGCAGCCACCACCCGCCCGCGCTTCGCAGGGCGACAACCGCTATTGGCGTGTACGTGCCGGCAATCAGCAGGTAGATCGCCTGATGATCGATGACCCGAAAGACTCTTTTCGCCCGCCCGGGGAAACTGTGATAGAGCGTCGATGAGAGATACAGAATGAACAGCGTTACGGCGTAAACGGCGTAGCTGACCGTCTTCGCCAAATCACCCTCCATCGCCGCCATTGTGACGAGCACCGTACCGCCGACCAGTGCGAATGACGCACCCACGAGGTGGCTGATGCTGTTGAACCGTTCGCCCGCGTACATGGCCGAAAGAATAACCTAAACCGCCGCCTCTTTTTTCCTGAGCCGCTCGTCCCGGCGCCGCTCACCCTCGCTGAGCAACTTCTTGCGCAAGCGGATATTGAGTGGCGTAATTTCGACAAGCTCGTCGTCGTCAATGAACTCCAGCGCCTGTTCCATCGAGTAGTTCAGTGGCGGCGTTAGCTGGATGTTTTCATCCGTTCCGGCGGCGCGAATATTGGTCAACTGCTTCCCTTTGGTAGGGTTCACCGGCAAATCATTGCCGCGCTTATGAATGCCGACGATCATTCCTTCGTAGACCTGGACACCATGACTGATGAATAACGCCCCACGCTCCTGCAGGTTGAAAAGCGAATAGCCTAAAGCTTTTCCAGTGACGTTGGAGACAAGCACGCCGTTATTGCGCTGGCCAATGTCCGCATTGACCCGCGGTGCATAGGTATCGAACACGGAATAGAGCAAGCCGGTCCCTGCGGTCACGGTCAGGTATTGCGTGCGAAAGCCGATCAGCCCGCGCGCCGGGATTCGGTACTCGAGCCGCATGCGCCCTCGCCCATCCGGCGACATGTTCAGGAGCTCGCCTTTGCGGTCCGCAAGGCGGGTCATGACCGCACCCTGATGTTCTTCGGCGAAGTCAACGGTCACCAATTCCCATGGCTCATGCACGATGCCATCGACCTCGCGCTCAATAACGGTCGGCCGTGATACAGCCAATTCATAGCCTTCACGGCGCATGGTCTCGATCAACACCGACAGGTGCAGCTCTCCGCGCCCGGACACCCTGAACTTGTCCGGATCGCCCGTATTTTCGACGCGCAACGCTACATTGTGCTTCAGCTCCTGGTCGAGTCGCGCCTGAATTTGCCGGCTTGTCAGGAACTTGCCGTCCTGCCCTGCGAAAGGCGACTTGTTGACCTGAAACGTCATGCTGATGGTCGGCTCATCCACCTTCAGTGCCGGCAGCGCGTCCGGTTCGTCACGCGGGCAAATCGTGTCGGAGATTTGCAGGTCGTCTATGCCGCTGAAGACGACGATGTCGCCCGCGCCTGCCTCTTCGACCGGAATGCGCTCGAGCCCACTGAATCCATACAGATGAGCCAGCCTGCTGCCCGTCGAAGTTCCGTCGGGCCTGGCAACGGTGATCCGTGAATTTGCTTTGGCGACACCGCGGCTGATTCGCCCGATTCCGAGCACGCCAACGTAAGAATTGTAGTCGAGGCTCGAAACCTGCAATTGCAGATTGCCGTCCTCCTGCACATCGGGCGCTGGAACGTGCTCCACGATTGCCTCGAGCAGCGGCAGGGAGTCGCCGCTTCTGACCTCGGGGCCCAGCCCCGCATAGCCCTGCAGGGCCGAAGCGTAAACCACGGGAAAGTCGAGCTGGGCGTCGCTGGCGCCAAGCCGATCGAACAGCTCGAAGGTCTGGTCAAGCACCCACCCTGGCCGGGCACCATCGCGATCAATCTTGTTGATGACAACCAGCGGCGTGAAGCCGTGAGCGAATGCCTTTTGCGTGACAAAGCGAGTCTGCGGCATCGGACCTTCAACCGCGTCAACAAGTAACAGAACACCGTCGACCATCGACAGTACCCGCTCAACTTCACCACCGAAGTCGGCGTGTCCCGGCGTGTCGACAATGTTGATGCGCCAGCCATTCCAGTTGATCGCCGTATTCTTGGAAAGAATCGTGATGCCCCGCTCGCGTTCGAGATCATTCGAATCCATGATCCGTTCGGGTGCCGCCGCACGTGCATCGAGCGTACCGGACTGCTGCAACAGCCGATCTACGAGCGTGGTCTTGCCATGATCAACATGGGCGATGATCGCGATGTTACGAATTTTATCGGTAGGAAACATGGCTCGGCGGGTGCAGACGGTGGCGCATTATATAGGCATTGACGGCTGCAGTCGCGACTAAAGCGGCGATAGAGCTTGCTATATCGCCAACCTGGACTGCGATACACTGTTCAGCCCGATACTGCCGGCGAGCAAGTCATCATGAACGTCGTACTGGTCACGGGCGCAAGCTCTGGAATCGGCGCTGCTGTCGCCATTGCATTTGCCGAGGCCGGCTGGTCGGTCATGGCCGCCGGGCGTGATGAAAGCCGGCTCGAGGAAGTTGCCGAGGTGTCCGACAACATCGCGACCTGGGCCGGAGATCTGGCGGACGCGGAGGATTGTGACGAACTGGTTGCAGACACTATCGACGAGTTCGGCAACCTGGACTGCCTCGTGAATTCGGCCGGAATTCTGCCACGCGGCAATCTGGAAGAGACCGACGACGAGCGGTGGCGCGAAACGCTGACGATCAATCTCGACGTGCCATTCTTTTTGTCCCGCGCAGCTCTTCCTTACTTGCTCCGCAGCGCCGGGAGCATTGTCAACCTGGCTTCACTATGGGGTTTGCGCGCGGGCCCCAGAGCGCTCGCCTACTGCGCCAGCAAGGGCGGCCTCATTCAGCTGACGCGAGCCATGGCGCGCGACTATGCGGCGGCGGGCTTGCGCGTCAATGCAATATGTCCTGGTGGTGTCGATACGCCGATGCTTGCAGCCGGCGCGGCAGAAAGCGACCTCGATCTCGACGACTTCCTGGCCGAGGTCGCGGCGTCCAGCCCGAATAATCGCATTGCCGATCCGGAAGACATCGCCGCGCTCGTCCTCTTTCTCGCGAGCGATGCGGCCCGGCACATTACCGGAACCGCGATACCTATCGACGGCGGCCTCATGGCCTAGGCGACAAGCCTAGATCCCTGAGAAATCGACGTCGGCAAACGCGATAGATGGCGCTAGCGTC
>JAACFB010000033.1 GCA_009937615.1 Gammaproteobacteria bacterium
GATAAGCTCGATCGCCGCGTCAGGAAATATAAAGAGAAGCTGGCCGATCACCGTGCCAGAGAATCACAAAAGAGAAAGTTCGTCTGATGCTGCTTTTGTCCCGTGCGGCTGAGCGGTCGCACGGGCGCAAAAGCACCGATATTGCCCACATATCATGTTACTCGAAGAACTCATCAAGCCCGACAGCGTCTTGTGCAATGCGCATGCTCGCAGTAAGAAACACTGCCTTGAGATCATCAGCGAGTTGCTTGCTCGGCCTGTCCCGGGTACTTCCAACGAAGAAATTTTCGACAGCCTGATCGACCGAGAGAGACTCGGCTGCACCAGTCTTGACGAGGGAGTGGCTTTCCCCCACTGCCGCATAGAGGGACTGGGCAGTAGTGTCGGAGCACTGATCAAATTAAGTGAGCCAGTAGAGTTCGATTCGCCGGATGGCGAGGCCGTGGATCTCGTCTTTGGGCTGCTGGTTCCAGACAAAGTCGACGATAGCCTGCATGCCGAAGTCTGCAGTATCGCCGAGCTGCTCGGTGACCGGCGCTTGAGGCAGAAATTGCGAAGCGCCAGTTCCAGCGGCGAACTGTATGCCACCTTGCTCGCCACGGACACGCCGACGGAGCCCTCCGTGATTAAGGCGGCGCAGATCTCCTGATGCCTTGCGTGACCGGCGCGGAGGTGATCTATGCCGGGTGAAGGTGACGCACGTCTTATCATCGTCAGCGGACTGTCGGGTTCGGGTAAAACAGTTGCACTGCACGTTCTCGAAGATCTCGGCTACTACTGCGTCGACAACATACCGGCTTCGCTGCTCCGATCTGTCGTCGACGAAGTAAGGTCCGGAGAACAGCCGGCGCGACTGCTGGCTGTCGGGGTCGACGCACGCAACCGACGTCGGGACCTCGAGGCGCTGCCGGATCTCATCGGTGATCTGCGCAAGCAAGGCATCCAGACAGAGCTTCTATTCCTGCAAGCCAATGATGAAGTCCTGCTCAAACGCTACAGCGAATCTCGCCGGCGGCACCCGCTGTCCACGCACGGCACGGCTTTGCGGGCCGCGATTGCTGATGAGCGCGCGATGCTGACGGAGGTCGTTAACTCTGCGGACCTGATCATCGATACGTCACGCCTGAGCATCTACGAACTTGCGACGACAATTCATCAACGCATCGACCGCCGCAAGCTCAGGACGCTTTCGGTCCTGATTGAGTCCTTTGGCTTCAAGAATGGCATTCCCGCCGATGCCGACTTCGTCTTCGACTTGCGGTGCCTGCCCAATCCATACTGGACGCTCAAACTGCGCGGCTTGAACGGGCAGGACACTCAAGTAATCGAGTTCCTCGAAGCGCAGCCTGCATTCGTTGCAATGTACGAGGACATTCTCGCCTTTTTTAAGCGCTGGATTCCCGAATATGCCGACACACAGCGAGGCTACCTGACGGTAGCCGTTGGCTGCACAGGCGGACAGCACCGCTCTGTGTGCATGGTCGACAAACTTTCGGCCGCGTTGCGTGACGTGCACGAGCCGATTCTCGTACGCCATAACGAAATCAGCGACCAGTCCTGAGTCTGGCAAGCCCGCCGGGTCGCGTAGCCTGCAATCGTCAAGACGGTTACACTCCGCGTAATTCGACGGGGCACGCTCATGGAAGCCAGAGAACTCACCAAGGCCAACCTGAAACTGTTGCGCGAGCAGCTCGACAGTGGCCGCATGCGGGCGGCACGATTGATGATCCATAGCCTCCACCCGTCCGAAGTTGCGCGCCTGCTGGAATCGGTGCCTCTGCGCGAACGCGCAGTCCTCTGGGAAATGGTCGATGCCGATGACGAGGGTGACGTCCTCGTCGAAGTTGCCGATGAAGTCCGCGATGGCCTTATCGAAGGCATGCAGACCGAGGACCTGATTGCCGCCACCGAAGGCATGGAAGTTGACGACCTTGCTGATCTGCTGATCGATCTCCCCGAGACCATAACGCAGCAGGTCCTGCAGTCGCTTGACGGCCAGGATCGTGAACGCTTGCGCCAGGTGCTGGCCTACGACGAAAACTCCGCGGGCGGCCTGATGAACATCGATATCGTAACGGTTCGGCCGGACGTCACGCTGGAGGTCGTAGCCCGTTACCTCAGAGCACGTGGCGACATGCCCGACGGCACCGACTCGATATTCGTCGTTAACCGCAAAAATGAGTACCAGGGTGCCCTTTACCTGTCGCGCCTGTTATCCAACGATCCCGACGTTGTTGTTGCCAATGTCATGTCGACCCAGATCTTACCGATCCCGGCACACACGCCGTCGGCTCAGGTTGTCTGGGAGTTCGAGAATCGGGATTTGCTATCGGCGCCCGTGGTCGACGACGATTATCGTGTCGTCGGCCGAATCACGGTCGACGACGTTGTCGACGAGATCCGTGACGAAGCGGAACACTCATTTATGAGCGCCGCCGGTCTCGACGAGGAATTTGACATGTTTGCGCCTGTGGTCAAGAGCGCGACCCGCAGGGCACTTTGGCTCGGCGTCAACCTCTGCACCGCTTTCCTGGCCGCTGCTGTCGTCGACATTTTTCAGACGACGCTCGACAAAATAGTGCTGTTGGCCGTTCTCATGCCGGTGGTTCCCAGCATGGGCGGCGTCGCAGGCAACCAATCGCTGACGATCATTACGCGGGCGATCGCGCTCGGACAAATCGATCGCAGTAATGCAAGGCGCATATTGCGCAAGGAGCTGCTCGTCGGGCTGCTCAATGGTCTTGGCTGGGCTGTCGTTGTTGCCGCCTTTACCTACCTGTGGTTCGGAGATATGCGTATCGGAGGCGTAATAGGGGCGGCGATGCTCATCAACCTGTTTGTTGCCGCGTTGGCCGGCTTCACGATTCCTTTGGCGCTGAAGAGAATGCAGATCGATCCGGCGCTCGCCGGCGGAGTGGTGCTGACGACGGTCACCGACGTCATCGGCTACATGACTTTTCTTGGCCTAGGCGCAGCATTTTTACTCTGATTCAGCGTGCGCGGTTACTCTGGCGCTTCACCGACGGACCCCTGCAACTGCGTTTGCGTGCCGTGCAATGAACTGAGGTCCTTGCGGATCCAGCTCGGCGCAAACAGTCGTGGCACATCGGCGCCCATGACAAAATCAAGCAGCTGATCCTTGACCTTCATCGCGTCGCGATAGCCAAGCGCAATCAGTTCCCGAGTATAGGCCCGTTCGAACAGCAGGAAGCTCAACAGTCGATTCTCCTCGCGCCGTGGCCCCCCAAGCCCCCGGAGTAAACCGCGTATCGCCAACGGGAGCTGCTGTCGGTATTTGTACGCTATTTCGCGCAAGTCCTCGCTCGGAACAATCAACATGGTATCGATGGCCCGCATTTTTGCCATCGCGCCGGTACGATGGTCGGGGTGCACGGCGTCGATCATCTGATTGATTCGGGTCATTCGCTCGAGGTCCGAGTAAAGACCGTCCATGAACAACGTGTCGAGCATGTACCCTGCTATCTGCGCAAAACTCGGGAACGGTTGCTGCTTTCCGGTCGGCGCTACCGTATCTGCCGTTTCATCACGCACGCCGATCACCAGTATGCGATCCGCGCCCAGGTGGATCGCGGGACTCAGCGGGGTTGCCTGACGCATGGCGCCGTCACCAAAGTATTCGGCACCCAGTCTCACGGGCGGGAAAATCATCGGAACCGCAATGCTCGCCATAAGATGATCCAAATGCAGGTCGCCGCGTACGCCGAGACGCCTTGTCCGTGACCAGCCGGGTTGGGTCCGCGCTGCCTGGAAAAACGACGTAGACCGCGCAGACCCGTACCCAGCCGCCGTCACGGCGACGGCGTCAAGATAACCATCGTCGATGGCATCCTGGATACGGGGAAAGCGAATATTGCGGCTGAGCAAAGCACGAAGCGGGGCATTGTCCAGCAGCGACCTCGGCGTACCGACCAGAAAGCCGCCAAGCACGATCGCGGCCATCCAGTGAAGGCTGCTCTTCAGCATCGTCCGTCGATCCGTGCGAAAAACCTGGTCGCAATGAAAGTTACTCCAGACGCGATCCAGCTCGGCAACGGCGACGCGGAATCGCCGCGCCTTGCTTGCAAGGACGACGGAGTTGATGGCGCCCGCGGACGTGCCGCTGATTACCGAAAACGGGTTCGGGGAGCGCTTTGGAAGTAGCTCTGCGATCGCTTTCAGCGCGCCGACTTGAAATGCCCCGCGAGCGCCGCCGCCGGGCAGAACCAGGGCGGCTCTAGTCTGTTGTCGCTTCATGTCCATCGTCGCGCATTCGCCTGTCAATATTGCCTGAACCGGAGCAAACCGTATTATAGTGACGAGTATCCCCGGTCAAACATCCGGAAACGTATACTTGAACCATACACCAGCACGAACTTGACCCCATGAAATGCCCAACCTCGACGATTTTGCTCCTGCTGTCACTGCTGGCTCTCGCCGTGACCGCCCGCGCCAACGATCTGATCGAGATCGGCCAGCCGGCGCCGGAATTCGAGCTGTCGGATCAGATCGGGCAGCTGCATTCGTTGGAGGACTACCGCGACCAGTGGGTCGTCCTGTACTTTTATCCGAAAGATCAAACGCCGGGTTGCACGACCGAGGCCTGTGAGTTTCGGGATAACATCTTTGCGTTCAAACAAGCCAACGCGCAGATTCTGGGCGTCAGCTTCGATGACGCTGAATCACATCAGAAATTTGCGGAGCGCTATAACCTGCCTTTTCCGTTGCTCGCCGACGTAGAGGGCAAAGCCGCAGAGGCGTATGGCGTCCAGACCAAGATGTTTGGCATGCGGTTTGCCAAACGCGAAACATTTCTTATCGATCCAGCCGGAATTGTTGCCAAACACTATAAGGATGTGGATCCGGACGGCCACTCCATAGAAGTACTTGGCGACCTTACGGCATTAGAAAGCAACCGAAGAATTAATGCAGAGCCTTGATCCCATCGTCCAGGCCGGCAATAGTCAGTGGGTACATACGGTCATCCATTAATTCTTGAGTGATCTTCACCGACGGCGTGTAAGCCCAGCGTTTTTTCGGCTCTGGATTCAGCCAGATCGCCTTGGGATAGGCGTTCAACAGCCGCTTTATCCAAACTGCTCCCGGCTCTTCATTCCAGTGTTCGACACTGCCGCCAGCATAGACTATTTCATACGGGCTCATCGTCGCATCGCCGACAAAAATCAGTTTGTAATCAGCACCGTATTTATGCGTGATGTCGAGTGTGGGAACGCGCTCCGCGTGACGGCGACGGTTGTCTTTCCACAGGCTCTCATAAATGAAATTATGAAAGTAGAAATACTCGAGATGCTTGAATTCGCTGCGAGCCGCGGAGAATAATTCCTCACAGTCGCGCACATGATCGTCCATCGAGCCACCGATATCGAGGCAGAGCAGGACTTTGACGGCGTTGTGCCGTTCCGGGACCATCCGGATGTCGAGCAGGCCGGCGTTTCGCGCCGTCTTGTCGATCGTGTCGTCGAGATCGAGTTGATCGGCTGCGCCCTCCCGAGCGAACTTACGCAGCCGCCTGAGGGCAACCTTGATATTCCGCGTTCCGAGTTCGACCGAATCGTCAAGATTACGATATTCACGTCGATCCCAGACCTTGACGGCCCGTCGGTTGCGTGACCCGTTCTGTCCGATACGAATGCCTTCCGGGTTGAAACCATAGGCACCGAACGGAGACGTGCCTGCCGTTCCTATCCACTTGTTGCCACCTTCATGCCGCTCGCGCTGCTCGTCGAGTCGCTCCTGCAGCGCCTTCATGAGTTCCTCAAAGCCACCCAGCGCCTCGATCTTCGCCCGCTCCTCTTCGCTGAGCAAAAGCTCGGCCTGGCGTTTCAACCACTCATCCGGAATATCCTGCATCAGGTCCGCCATGGAGTCCTCGACGCCTTCGAAATACGCCGCGAATATTCGGTCAAAACGATCGAGCTTGGATTCGTCTTTGACGAGACACGCGCGCGACAGGAAGTAAAAATCGTCAATACTCTGCCCGGCCACGCCGCGTTTCATTGCCTCGAGAAGCGTCAATAACTCGGTTATCGACGTATTCATTCCGCCATCGCGAAGCAGGAAGAAAAAAGGAATCAGCATGGCTTGCTACTGCTGGCTGGATCGCCGGTTCAGGAAGACCAGTTGTTCGAAGAGATGCACATCCTGCTCGTTCTTGAGTAAAGCCCCGTAGAGCGGCGGGATCGCCGTGCGGCTATCGTCTGACCGCAGCGCTTCAGGCGGAATGTCCTCGGCAAGCAAGAGCTTAAGCCAGTCCAGCAGTTCCGACGTCGATGGTTTTTTCTTCAGCCCGGGTACGTCGCGAATCCTGTAAAACGCGTTTAGCGCCTCCTTCAGCAGGGCTTTCTTGAGCCCGGGGTAATGCACGTCGACAATTTGCTCCATCGTTTTCGCGTCGGGAAACTTGATGTAATGAAAGAAGCAGCGGCGCAGAAAAGCGTCAGGCAGATCCTTCTCGTTGTTGCTGGTAATGATGATGATTGGCCGATGACCAGCCTTGATCAGCTGCCGGGTTTCATACACGTAGAACTCCATTCGATCGAGCTCCCGCAACAGGTCGTTCGGAAACTCGATATCAGCCTTGTCGACTTCATCGATTAACAAGACAGGCTGCGTGTCGGACTCGAAAGCTTCCCATATCTTGCCGCGAACGATGTAATTAGCGATATCGTGCACGCGATCATCGCCAAGCTGCGAATCGCGCAACCGGGCTACAGCGTCGTACTCGTAGAGACCTTGCTGTGCTTTAGTCGTTGATTTGATGTGCCACTCGTACAATGGCCGGCCAAGCGAGTTGGCCACCTCGATGGCCAGCTGCGTTTTGCCCGTGCCCGGCTCACCCTTTATGAGTATCGGGCGCTCGAGGGTCACCGCGGCGTTCACGGCCATCATCAGGTCGTCGGTCGCAACATAGGTGCTGGTGCCGGTAAATTTCTGGTCTGTCATGTTCTCTTTCCGGGTGGCTCATGCGCAGCAGCAATCTTACCGGAAAATCAGCTCGGACCCCTGCTGCAGAAAATCGCCGGATCGCGGCTTTATGTCGGCCCACCGGCCGCTGCCGGAACCAGGACCAGCGTATGCCGCGTCACCCCCGGCAGGAATGGCGATGGCCGGCCTTGCACCCAATCATCGTGGCCGCGGCGGTAAAAATCTGACAACGGATGGCCGCTCTGACCAGCTGGCATGTGCATCAGGCCGTTTTCCTCATCGCCGGGCGCAACCGAAAAGCGCTCAGACGCACCAAAATTCGGGCCCTGCGCCTTCGGCAGGTTGGTGTCGCCGTTCAACGGTTGTTGCGGCATATCGAGATACTGCGCCAGGAACGGCACGGCTCGGCTGAGCGGATGCCTAATTTGCGCCATATTGCGCTCCCCCCAGGTTCTTCGTTCAAGAGAACCCTCGAAATTTTCGCTGAAGTAACGGATGTTCTGTCGCACTGCATCGATCAGGAATGCACGCCAATCCGGGTAATTACCGGGCAGCAGGTGAGCTGGCTGCTCCGTTACCAGCGACCATAACGGTGCTTCGAATTGATTACTGAGCCGCAGCACAACGTCTGCCCCGTGCATTTCCCTGGCCGGCGCCATGAGGCCGTGAAAAAGGCGCGATTGAACTTCGAGCCGGAAAGCGCGAACCAGCCGGTAACCGACCGACTCCGGTGCAGCCCGCGGAATCCAGGCTGCAACCAGCCGGCGGTAGCTGGTGAGTTCCGCGTCACCGGCGATCGCATTCTGATCGAGCACCTCCAGCAGCAGGTCCCGCCAGCGTTCGAGAAAGACAGCGCGATCATCGTACTGAATTGCCAGCATGTCTGCCGGCTCGAAACGCTCCTTCGCGAACAGGCTGTCGCGAATCTGGCGCGCCCGTGCGCCGAGGTCGTAACCCCCGTCGCCCACGATCTGCAGCGCGTCGCCGTCGGTCACTCTTGCGTTCGCCGTCCATATACGATGCGTCCCGGGATTGACGATTCGCGGGTACTCGCCCGCATCCAGCCAGCCAGACCAACCGTGCGCCTCGCTCCAATCTGCGGGCAGCATTGCGTCGAAACCGGTTTTTCGCGGTATTTTGCCGGCAATCGTCCAGCCGATGTTGCCGGCTGAATCGCCGGCAACAAAGTTCTGCGGCGGTATACCCATCATATTCGCAACATCAAGAGCCTCGGTGACCGAGGAAACGCTCTCGAGGTTCACGAGCTTCAGATTGACCGCATCGGTCCGGTGAGCAATCCAGCTTACAGCGACATCACCATCCGGATAGTCGACCCCGTCGAGAACAGGGCCCCAGATCGTCTCCCGAATATGCACAGTCACGGGCTCGGCACCTTTGACTTTTATCGATTCGGTATGGGCCGTGAAGGCCTTGTCACCCTCGGGTGTCCGGTAAGTATCAGGCGAAGCGCCGGGCCGCAGCAGCACCGCGTCGGACCAGTCGCCATAACTATTCGTATAGCCCCAGGCGACCTTGCCGTTACTGCCCGCAACGACGAAAGGCGTCCCGGGCAAGGTAACTCCTGCAATATCGCGAGGCTCCTCCGCATCCAGGACCAGGCGCGCACGGTAATAGATGTTCGGTGCCGAGTGCCCGAGGTGCATGTCATTCGCCACGATAGCGCGCCCGGTCGTCGTGAGCGCACCGCTGACAGCCCAGTTATTGCTGCCATGCAGCGGTTCCTTGCCCTGTTCATCGGCCGCCGGAGCATCGCCGGTGACATCGCGAATTGAATACACGTCCGCTGCTGGCACGGCGGCGACAGCTCGCTCTTTGCCCATCAGCGGTGCGTCCCATGGCGTGCCCTGAGGGTACATCCACGCATAAACCTCATCGGGCAGCGCGCGCTTTGCCAGCCCGCGACGTACGTCCCTTATCGCTCGTGAATCATTGAGCTGCACAAACATCGTGTACAGGACGAGAACCGAGTCCTCGGCGCGCCAGGGATCGGGATCGACCCCGAGCAGGAAATACTCGAAGGGTTTCGCGCCGAGGCCAGCCAGCCCGGCATTTACGCCATCGGCATAGCGCTCGAGCAAACGCCGCTCGATGGCCGATAGCTCGTCCAGCGCCGTCCCCGCGCGCGCGCGAAAACGGTGAAAACGGTAGCGCTTGTCGGCGTCGATCGCGGCGACGCCGACGATCTCGGCCAGTTCGCCGGCAGCGCGCCGCCGTAACGTATCCATCTGGAAGAATCGGTCCTGACCGTGCGCCAGCCCGGTTGCAAAGGCAAGATCCTCCCGGTTCGTCGCGGTTATCGTCGGGATGCCGGCCGCATCGCGGTCTATCGTCACGCCTGCACCGATCCCGGCGGTCGTCACTTCACCATCGATTTCCGGGAGGCTGGCCCTGAACGTAAGCCAGGCGACAATGGCGAGAATGCCCGCGGCAAACGCGGCTAGCGCGAGAGAACGAAAAATCCAGCGCCTCATGTCTCGGAAACTTTGAGAATCGCCATTGAGTTGGTGCCACCGGACACACCGACGATATCGCCTTTGGAAAATATTACCAGGTCATCGGCCATCACGAGTTTATTAGACAACAGGGTTTTGAAAATATCCGCATACAGGCGGCCCCGGTCCATATCCTGAATTGCGAAAGCAACCGGGTATACGCCCCTGTACAAGGCGACGCGCCGGCTAGTAGATGCATATGGGGTGAACGCGTAAATCGGGATGTCCGACCGGACTCTCGACATCCACCGAGTCGTCGATCCGGATTCAGTCAACGCGATGATCGCCTTTACGTCCATATGATTGGCGGTGTACATCACGGCCATGGCTATGGCCTCATCGACATGTTCAAAAACATCGTCGAGGCGATGCCTTGTCGGGTGCTGCGTGAGCCGAAATTTCTCGGCGCCGGTACAAACTTCGGACATCGCCCGTATTGCTTCCACGGGATACTTGCCCACGGCCGTTTCGCCCGACAGCATGACGGCATCCGTACCATCCATGACCGCGTTCGACACGTCAGACACTTCGGCGCGCGTTGGAATGGGGTTATCGATCATAGATTCCATCATTTGCGTCGCCGTGATTACGATTTTGCCGCCTTTGCGGGTTCTGCGTATCAAGTTTTTCTGAATACCGATCAGCTCGGTATAGCCGACTTCTACGCCGAGGTCGCCGCGGGCTACCATGATTACGTCCGCGGCTTCGAGAATTGAATCGAAGTTATCAACCGCCTCGGCACGCTCGATCTTGGCGACGATCAGACCACTACCGCCAGCCTCGGTAAACAATCTGCGCGCCTCCATCACGTCATCACCGCTGCGCACGAAAGATACGGCCAGAAAGTCCATCTCCAGCTCGGCCGCAAGCTTGATATTCTGCTTGTCGATCTCGGTCAGCGCGGGCGCCGACAGGCCGCCGCCTTTCTTGTTGATACCTTTGTGATCCGAGAGGATGCCGCCGGTTACGACTGTCGTATGGATACGAGTGCCCTCGATACGATTAACCCTCAGCGTAATCATGCCGTCATTGAGGAGCATCTCGTCGCCGGGTGCGACATCCTGATGCAGCGTGTCAAGAGCAACCCCGACTCCGTCGACGGTTCCGTCTTCGTATCCAAGTTCGCTGTCGAGAAAGAAGTGCGCGCCGTCGGCCAGCTCTACGTGATGCCCCGTGAATCTCTTTATCCTGATCTTCGGGCCCTGGAGGTCCCCCATCAGGCCGACATCACGGCCGCACTTGCGAGCCGCAGCGCGCAGTTGCCGCGCCCGCATACGATGTTCTTCGGCATCGCCGTGTGAAAAATTGAGTCTCGCAACGTCCAGCCCGGCCTTTATCAACTTGCGTAACCGTTTGTCTCCGTCGGTAACCGGACCCAGAGTCGCAACAATTTTTGTTCGTCTTTGCATGCCGAGGATTATTGCACAGCCCAATCAAACGGGCACCGGCATTTCTCTGACAGTCTTAACTCTGTAACAGTGAAGCGATATGATCCGCAGTCGTTTCATCCATAGCGACTATTCCCTTGGACCGACGTCGATTTCTACAATGCCTGGCCGTTGCCGCCACGGTCCCCACCCTGTCACAGCGGGTGCGGGCGTCGAGCAGCCAATTCGGGCCTTTACGCCCTGATCCGGCTCGCATTCTCGACCTGCCTGAAGGATTCAGTTACCGGATTGTGTCCAGGGCAGGCGATCGCATGGACGACGGGTTCCTGGTGCCACAGGCTCACGATGGGATGGCAGCCTTCGCGGGCGCGGATGGCCGGGTTAACCTGGTTTGCAATCACGAACTCGAACCAGCGGAATTCGGTGGGAGCGCCTTTGCCGATTCGTTCGAATCGCTGCCGCAGCAGATCAAGGACAAGATCTACGACCTGGGCGATGGATTCACCCCGGGCAACGGCGGTACGACAACAACCGTCTACAACCCGAACACCGGCGAGACCGAGCGGCAGTACCTGAGCCTTGCGGGGACCGAGCTGAACTGCGCTGGCGGGCCCACGCCGTGGGGCAGCTGGCTGTCGTGCGAAGAAACTTTCAAACTCTCCGGCACCGGCTGGAGCATCGGGCGCATCGTCAAACGCGACAAAGCGCATGGCTACGTCTTCGAGGTACCCGCGGACAGCGGCGGCCTCATCACTCCGCAACCCATCAATGCGATGGGCAAATTCGCGCATGAAGCAGCCGCGGTGCACGGAAGGACGGGGATCGTCTATATGACCGAGGATCGGCACCATGGCCTTTTCTATCGCTACATACCCAACGTCCCCGGGAAGCTGCAAGAGGGCGGTACGCTGCAGGCGCTTGCGATCGAAGGGCAAACTTCGTTCGCGACGAATAACTGGGCGCGGGAGCCGGTCATCCGACCGGGCACTCCGGTGGCGACGCGCTGGATCACATTGACCGATGTTGACGGCACGGACGACGATCTGCGCGAACGCGGTGCGGAACAGGGAGCCGCGACGTTTGCCCGCGGCGAGGGCCTCTGTAACGCCGACGGAAATTTCATATTCACCTGCACGATCGGCGGGCCCTCTCGATTAGGCCAGGTATTCGCCTATTGGCCCAGCCCGCACGAGGGAACACCGGCGGAGACCGACGCACCCGGCCACCTCGTATTGATTGCGGAAGCAACGGAACACTCATTGCTCAGACATGCCGACAATATCATTGCGGCGCCGTGGGGCGACCTGCTGGTCGGTGAAGACACGTCAAGTCATTGCGGCATCGTCGGCATTCGCCCTGACGGTTCACAGTATACGGTCGCGGATAATGCCTATTCGAACTCGGAACTCGCAGGGCCATGCTTCTCTCCGGACGGCCGGATCCTGTTCGTCAACATCCAGTACCCGGGAATGACGCTCGCGATTCGCGGCCCCTGGCCGGCCTGACAGCGCTCTTCAGCCAGTCGCCGCGGTCCTAAAGGCTGGCCGCGCGCTGCTCCAGCATGGCGACAGCGGGTAATGTCTTGCCTTCGACAAATTCGAGGAAAGCGCCGCCACCTGTCGATATGTAGGAAATGCGATCGGCAACCCCGTATTTGTCGATGGCTGCCAGCGTGTCACCGCCGCCGGCCACTGAAAACGCTGCGCTGGCGGCGACGGCCTCTGCAAGAGTTCGTGTACCTTCACCAAATGCGTCAAACTCGAAAACGCCGACCGGGCCGTTCCATATGACCGTGCCTGCGCCTGCGATGATCTCTGCAAAAGCGCGGGCCGTGTCAGGCCCGATATCGAGTATCAACTCGTCATCGAGCACGCTGTCGACGTCCTTTATGCTCGCCGCGGCATCGGCTGAAAACTCTTTGGCAACAACCACATCTCTCGGCAACGGAATCTCGGCACGGTCATCATGACCACTGGCCAGTGCACGAGCCGTGTCCAGCATGTCCACTTCGTGCAGCGAACGCCCCACCGGGTAGCCGGCGGCCGCGATAAAGGTGTTGGCGATGCCGCCGCCGACAATCAGGCTGTCGACGATACGCGACAGGGAATCGAGCACGGTCAGTTTCGTTGAAACCTTGGAGCCGCCGACGATCGCGACGAGCGGCCTGGCCGGATCGGTCAGAGCTTTACCCAACGCATCGAGTTCCCGGGCCAGCAGCGGGCCGGCACAGGCGACGGGCGCATGCTCGGCAGCACCGTACGTGCTCGCCTGGGCCCGATGCGCGGTGCCGAAAGCATCCATCACATAGACATCGCACAGCGCCGCCATTTTTTTCGACAAACTGTCGTCGCAAGCCTTCTCGCCTGCCAGAAAACGCACGTTTTCGAGCAGGACGATGTCACCCGGCGCAACGTCGACGCCATCGATCCAGTCGCGCACCAGCCGAACCTGCCGGCGCAGGAGCTCCCCCAGCCGGGTTGCTACGGGCTGCAGCGAAAATTCCGGGTCAAATTCGCCCTCGACCGGCCTGCCCAGGTGCGACATGACCAGGACCGCGGCATTTTCAGCCAGCGCCATCTCGATCGTCGGCAAAGCGGCGCGAATGCGAGCGTCGCTCGTCACGACACCGTCATTCACGGGCACGTTCAGATCCTCGCGGATCAAAACGCGTTTGCCGGCCAAGTCAACGTCGGCCATGTTGATGACTGCCATGCCCTCTCCGATCAGTCAGACAGCGTGCCGGACATCAGCCAACGTTATGGAACGCGATCGTGGTATCGAGCATACGATTGGAGAAGCCCCACTCGTTGTCATACCAGGCACAGACCTTGACCAGCGTACCCTGCATGACCTTGGTCAGCCCTGCATCGTACGTGGACGATGCCGGATCATGATTGAAGTCAATGGAAACGAGCGGTTCGTCGTTATACGCGAGGACGCCCTTGAGATCGCCCTCGCTGGCTTCCTTCATGACCGCATTGATCTCCTCGATGCTGGTCTCCCGGGATGCGACGAAGCTCAGATCCACGGCCGAAACATTGATCGTCGGTACGCGCATCGAAAAGCCATCGAGTCGCCCGTTCAGTTCAGGTAACACGAGGCCCACGGCTGCGGCCGCCCCGGTCTTTGTCGGAATCTGCGACATCGTTGCAGAACGAGCCCGCCGAAGATCCTTGTGGAAAACGTCTGTGAGAACCTGGTCGTTTGTGTAGGCATGGATGGTGGTCATGATCCCGTGCTCGACACCGATCTTTTCGTGCAGCGGCTTGACGAGCGGCGCAAGGCAGTTCGTCGTGCACGACGCATTCGAGATAATCGTGTCGCCGGCTTTGAGCACGTCGTGGTTGACGCCATACACGATGGTCGCATCGATATCAGCGCCGCCGGGCGCCGAGATCACGACTTTTTTCGCCCCGGCTTCGAGGTGTTTGCCGGCTGTGTCCCGCGTCGTGAAAAAACCGGTCGACTCGAGCACGATATCGACGCCGAGATCGCCCCACGGCAGGTTGGAAGGATCCCGCTCCGCGAGCACGCGGATACGATCGCCGTTCACGATCATGTAGTCGCCATCGACTTCGACTGTTCCCGGGAATGGCCCGTGGGCCGTGTCGCGACGCGTCAGGTGCGCGTTCGTATTCGCGTCCCCGAGGTCATTAACGGCGACAATCTCGATCTCCGTGTTCTTGCCGCTCTCGTAAAGCGCCCGCAACACGTTGCGACCGATACGCCCGTACCCGTTAATGCCAACTTTGATCGTCATCTATCTCTCCCAATTAATTGACCTGGCCGTTGTCCGGCCTCGTTTCGAATTTAAGGTTGCGCAAGGACTTCCCGGGCGACCGCGGCGACGTTGTCGGCGGTGAATCCGAATAGCTCGAACAGTTCGTCCGCGGGCGCAGACTCGCCGAATCGATCCAGACCGATTACGCGACCGCGTGACCCCGCATACCGCCACCAGGTATCGGTCACGCCCGCCTCTACGACGACCCTCGCAGTCACAGCAGCCGGCAAGACCTGCTCGCGATACGTCTCATCCTGCGCGTCGAATACGTCGGTACTGGGCATCGATACGACCCGCGCCTTTATGTCCTCGCCGTCGAGCGCGTCGGCCGCCGCCATCGCAAGCGACACTTCCGACCCGGTCGCGATAATGATGAGATCGGGCGTACCGTCGCTGTCTTTCAGAACATAGCCGCCGCGGCTGATCATCGCGATCTGAGCGTCGCTGCGCGGCTGATGCGGCAGGCTCTGCCGCGTCAGCACGAGGCTTGTCGGCCCGTCGCGGCGCTCGATAGCGTCTCGCCAGGCAACTGCCGTCTCCACGGTGTCGCAGGGTCGCCAAACGCGCATGTTCGGCATGATCCGGAGCGAAGCCGTGTGTTCGACGGGCTGGTGGGTGGGTCCATCCTCGCCGAGGCCGATCGAGTCGTGCGTATACACAAAGATATTCTGGATTCTCATTAACGCAGCAAGCCGCAGCGCATTCCGCGCATAGTCCGAGAACACGAGGAACGTGCCCGAGTATGGAATCAGGCCGCCATGCAGCGCCATGCCGTTGCAGATGCCCGACATTCCGAATTCCCGTACGCCGAAATAAACGTAATTACCGGAGGCATCGGCACCGGTGATGACCGCCGAGCCGTCGTGCTTGGTCAAATTGGAACCGGTCAGGTCAGCGGAACCACCCGCCATTTCAGGCAGTAGCGGGGCCACGGCGTTGAGTACGGCAAGCGACGCCTGCCGGGTTGCCATGGTTTTCCCGGCCGCCGCGAACTCCGCAATCGCCTTGTCTGCATGCAGGCCCCAGTCTTCGGGCAGGTCTCCCCGCAGGCGACGGGTCAGTTCAGCCGCGAGTTCGGGATACTCTGCCGCATAAGCGTCGAAGCGCTGCTGCCAGGCCTGTTCTTCAGCAGCGCCCCGCGACCTTGCGTCCCATGCCGCGGCGATGGCGCCGGGCACCTCGAATGGCGGTGCATCCCAGCCGAGTTCGGCCCGGGCCGCCGCGATTTCGTCGTCGCCAAGCGGCGCACCGTGGGTTGCCGCGGTACCCTGCTTGTTTGGCGCGCCGTAGCCGATCACGGTCTTGCAGCAGATCAGCGACGGCCGGTCCGGGTCGCCCAGCGCCCGCTCGATGGCGGCCGAGATCGCTTCGCTGTCGTGCCCATCCACATCGGCGATGACCTGCCACCCATAGGCTTCGAAGCGCTTGACCGTGTCATCGGTAAACCAGCCATCGACTTCGCCGTCGATGGATATGTTGTTATCGTCATAAAGCGCAACGAGTTTGCCGAGCTTCAGCGTTCCCGCCAGCGAACAGGCCTCATGGGATATACCCTCCATGATGCAGCCATCGCCAAGAAACACCCAGGTCCGGTGATCGACAACATCGAAACCCGGCCGGTTGAAGCTGGCCGCGAGCATTTTCTCGCTCAGGGCCATGCCCACGGCATTGCTGAGGCCCTGCCCGAGCGGCCCGGTCGTTGTCTCAATGGCGAGGTCTGGCTCGTATTCCGGGTGCCCTGCCGTCCGGTAGCCCAGCTGGCGGAAATTCCGAATTTCGTCGATAGAAAGGTCATATCCGCTCAGATGCAGCACGCTGTACAACAACATGGAGCCATGCCCGTTCGACAGCACAAAGCGGTCTCGGTCGACCCATCGCGCATTGCCCGGGTTGTGCTTGAGGTAGTCGTTCCATAGAACTTCAGCGATATCCGCCATTCCCATCGGTGCGCCGGGATGGCCTGAATTCGCCGCCTGCACGGCATCCATGGACAGCGCCCGTATGGCATTCGCGAGTTCTCGCCGGGCAGGCTGGCCGGCTCTCGTGGCTTGTTGTGACATCAGCTCTTTTATTGTTGCGGCGCAGGGGCCTTATGGTGAATCGGTGCGAAATGAGCGCGTGCGAGCGGCGCATTTTCGCTGTTTAGTCATCAGGCCGCAAGGGAGGACGTCAAAACAGCTTGCAGGGCCCCTGCTTCTCCAAGAAATCGTATCGACTTGTATCATTCCTGTCGATCGTGTTGTCAACACCGCACGGTGCGCTACAATGGCGCGCCTTAGCCGTCAACTGAAGCCATGAACTTATGAGTGATTCGTTCCTGTTTACCTCGGAATCGGTTTCCGAAGGGCATCCGGACAAGATTTCGGACCAGATTTCCGACGCCGTCCTCGATGCGATCCTAAAGCACGACGTGAACGCACGCGTCGCTTGTGAAACGCTTGTGAAAACCGGCATGGCCATCGTTGCGGGTGAGGTGACGACGTCAGCCTGGGTCGATCTCGAAGAAATTGTGCGCGGCACGATCATCGGCATCGGCTACACCGATTCCTCCATGGGATTCGACGGCCATACGTGCGCGGTGCTAAACGCCATCGGCAAACAGTCGCCTGACATTGCGCAAGGGGTCGACCGCGGTAACGCCAAGGAGCAGGGAGCCGGCGACCAGGGGCTGATGTTCGGCTACGCGACCAATGAAACAGACGTACTGATGCCGGCGCCGATCACGTTTTCGCACCGACTCGTGCAGCGCCAGGCAAAAGTCCGCAAGAACGGCACTTTGCCGTGGCTTCGCCCGGATGCGAAGAGCCAGGTGACCTTTGTCTATGAAGACAACAAGCCGGTTGCCATCGACGCAGTCGTCCTCTCCTCGCAGCACCAGGCAGACGTCAGCCTGTCGGACCTGCGTGAAGGGGTCATGGAAGAAATCATCAAGCCCGTGCTGCCGGCCGAGTGGATCAGCAAGGACACCAAGTACCATATCAACCCGACGGGCCGCTTCGAGATCGGCGGGCCGATGGGCGACTGCGGCCTGACCGGCCGTAAAATTATCGTCGATACCTACGGCGGCTCGGCCCGGCACGGCGGTGGCGCCTTTTCCGGCAAGGATCCTTCCAAAGTCGACCGTTCGGCTGCCTATGCCTGCCGCTATGTGGCGAAGAACATCGTCGCGGCGGGGCTCGCGGAGCGCTGCGAAATCCAGGCCTCCTACGCGATCGGCGTGGCAGAACCCACCTCGATCAGCGTGCAGACCTTCGGCACCGGCAAGATCTCGGATGGCCAGATGACCGCGCTGATTCGGGAACATTTCGACCTGACACCATGGGGCATCCTGCAGATGCTCGACCTGCTGCGGCCGATTTATAAGCAAACCGCAGCGTATGGACACTTTGGTCGGGAAGATATCGACCTCAGCTGGGAAAAGACGGATAAAGCCGCAGCGCTCGCAGGCGCTTGAGCCTGACCTAAAACCAACCAGGAGAACACCATGAGCGGCGATCCCGTTGCCATACAAAAATCAGATTACAAGGTCGCCGACATCTCGCTCGCCGACTGGGGCCGGAAAGAAATCGCAATCGCAGAGACCGAAATGCCCGGCCTCATGGCGCTGCGCGAAGAATATGCTGGTCAGCAGCCCCTGAAAGGCGTGCGACTTGCGGGTTGCCTGCACATGACCATCCAGACGGCCGTGCTGATCGAAACGCTCAAAGCCCTCGGTGCCGATATCCGCTGGTCATCGTGCAATATTTTCTCAACCCAGGACCACGCCGCCTCCGCGATCGCGGATTCCGGCATACCCGTGTTCGCCTGGAAGGGAGAGACGGAGGAAGAATACTGGTGGTGCGTCGAACAGACGATCAACGGGCCGGACGGCTGGACGCCGAACATGATACTCGACGACGGTGGAGACCTGACGCTCGTCCTGCATGAGAAATACCCCGAGCTGATGAAAGACGTGAAAGGCCTGTCCGAGGAGACGACCACTGGCGTCAAACGACTCTATGACATGATGAAGGATGGCTCGCTGATGTGCCCGGCCTTCAACGTGAATGACTCCGTCACCAAATCGAAGTTCGACAACCTTTATGGGTGCCGGGAATCGCTCGTCGACGGCATCAAGCGAGCCACCGACGTCATGGTGGCCGGCAAGATCGCCATCGTGTGCGGCTACGGAGATGTCGGCAAGGGCAGCGCGCAGTCGCTCCGGGGTCTGGGCGCGACGGTCTGGATTACCGAAGTCGACCCGATCTGTGCATTGCAGGCGTCGATGGAAGGCTACCGGGTGGTCCGGTTCGACGAAGTTTGCGATCAGGCCGATATCGTCGTTACCGCCACAGGCAACTACCATGTCGTAACCGGGCCGCAGATGGAACGCATGAAAAACCAGGCAATCGTCTGCAACATCGGCCACTTTGACAATGAAATCGACGTTGCCTACCTGAAACAGTTTGAGTGGGAAAACATCAAGCCGCAGGTTGATCATGTCATCTTCCCTGACGGCAAACGGATCATCCTGCTCGCCGAGGGTCGTCTCGTAAATCTCGGCTGTGGAACCGGACACCCGAGCTTCGTCATGTCCAACTCGTTCACCAACCAGGTGCTCGCACAGATCGAGCTTTGGAATAATGCCGACCAGTACGAAAACAAGGTCTACGTACTGCCGAAAAATCTCGACGAAAAGGTTGCGCGGCTGCACCTGGCTCGCATTGGCGCGAGGCTCACCGAATTGTCGGATGAGCAGGCCGACTATATCGGTGTTGACAAGGCCGGACCTTTCAAGCCCGAACACTACCGGTACTAGCATTGCTCCGGGTTCTGCACCTGACGGACCCGCACTTGTTCGCCGACCCCGAGGGCGCTCTGCGTGGCAGAGCCACGCTCGCGTCCCTGTCCGATGTCCTTGCGCACTACGCCGCGGGGGCGTGGCGCGCAGACCTCGTCGTCGTTACTGGAGACCTGATTCAGGATGACAGCGCCATGGCATATGAGCACTTTCGCCGGCTGCTTGGCGGACTCGAGCTGCCCGTTTACTGCCTGCCCGGCAACCATGATGTTCCGAATCTCATGCGCGAGGCGGTTGGAAAGCCACCGTTTTTTTACTGCGGATCCGTTGAACGCGGCAACTGGGCTGTCGTCTGCCTCGACAGTTGCGTAATCGGTGAAGCCGGGGGACGGGTTACAGCGAGCGAGCTGGCACGATTGGACAAGATCTTGCAGGTCTCCCGAATGGAACATGCGATGGTCTGCCTGCATCACCCTCCCGTTACGATGGGCAGCAGGTGGCTGGATACGGTCGGCCTCGACAACGGCGACGAGTTATTGCAGCGACTTTCCGGATCGGAGCGAGTTCGACTCATGATCTTCGGTCACGTGCACCAGGATTACGATGCAAACCACCACGGCATCCGTATCATCGCGACGCCATCAACCTGTCGGCAGTTTACGCCGCGCAGCGACGACTTCGCCGTCGACGATAACCCCCCCGCCTACCGTCGATTCGAGCTATGGCCGGATGGCGGCGTTGACCAGGAGCTTGTTTGGGTCAGCCAGACATGACGATCATCGAGGAATCTGAATGAGCCTGTTTACAGAAGCACAGCAAGTCATCGCCGGTGGCGTCAACTCGCCGGTCCGCGCGTTCGCCGGTGTCGGCGGCGAACCGGTTTTCTTCGCCAGCGCAAAAGGCGCGTGGCTCGAGGCCGAAGACGGCCGGCGTTTCATTGATTATGTCGGTTCCTGGGGGCCGATGATCCTCGGCCATGCTCATCCGGCCGTTATCGACGCGGTGATTTCAGCGGCGAAATCGGGCCTGAGTTTTGGCGCACCATGCGTACTCGAGACCCGGCTCGCCGAGAAGATCTGCGCCCTGATGCCGTCGATTGAGCGGCTACGGATGGTGAGTTCGGGAACCGAGGCGACGATGAGCGCGATTCGCCTGGCTCGCGGACACACCGGGCGCGACAAGATCGTCAAATTCGAGGGCTGCTATCACGGTCACTCGGACTCACTGCTGATAAAGGCCGGTTCGGGCGCGCTGACCCTCGGTGTACCCAGCTCTCCGGGGGTGCCTGCGGGCCTCGCGGAGCATACGATCACGCTGCCGTATAACGACCCTGAGGCCGTCACCAGGGCTTTTGCAGATCTGGGCCAGGAGATCGCCTGCGTCATCGTCGAGCCGGTCGCAGGCAACATGAACATGGTGCCGCCGGAGGCTGGATTTCTGGAAACGCTGCGCGATCAATGCTCCGCGTTCGGCGCGATCCTGATACTCGACGAGGTCATGACCGGCTTCAGAGTTGCGAAAGGCGGCGCGCAGAGCCTGTTCGGAATCGAGCCCGATCTGACGACGTTGGGGAAAGTCGTTGGCGGCGGCATGCCCGCTGCCGCATTCGGCGGCCGCGCCGACATCATGGCCAGCATTGCACCGGACGGCCCTGTCTACCAGGCCGGCACATTGTCGGGAAACCCGGTGGCGATGGCGGCCGGCCTCGCCACGCTCGAACTGATCGACGAACCCGGATTCTACGAGTCGCTGGGCGAACGCTCCCGGCAGCTTGCGGATGGACTCGCGGCGGCAGCCGCAGCGGTCGACATAGCGTTGGCCGTCGAGCACCTCGGCGGCATGTTCGGCTTTGTGTTCACCAGCGAGGGGCCCGTAAGGCGATTCGATCAGGTTGCTGCGGCCGATACCAAACGATTCAGCGCGTTTTTCCACGGCATGCTGGATCGTGGCATCTATTTCGCTCCGTCCGCATTTGAAGCAGGATTCGTGTCGGCCTCTCACGGTGACGAGGAGATCGAGCTGACCCTTGCGGCTGCCAGGGACGTCTTCGCGCGTTTATAGGCGTTGCGGCTTTTTGCGGAGTCAGCGTCGACCTGCTTCAAGCACCTGTCTGACTATTCGTAGTCGTTCGATCGGGTCGCTTTGCTCCAGGCACAGTTGTTTTTGCTCGAGGTCGATTGGCAGAATTTCCACGAACCGCGACGTGACCCAGCCCGCATCGTCCATACGCCGCTCCAGGGACTCGTAGAGTCGGCCGAGATCGTCGAGAACACCGGTCAAGATAGTGGCGATTTCCCGGTAATCATCGGGCAGCGGCATGCTCGGTTCATTGGGAAGAAGCTCTATTTCGCCGATATTCAGGCCATCCGCCTGGCGATGGCTGGCAAGCAATCGAAACCGCTCCTCGCCTATGGCCGTAATGCCGAGTAACCCGTCGCTGCCCTGATACCAGTCGACGATACGCGCAAGCGTGCCGACGTCATGCGTCGTCGCAGGCCCGGACTCTCGGCCATCACGAATCAGAAGCACGCCGAACGCTGACTCGGTCTTCAGGCAGCGGCTTATCATATCGAGGTAACGGGTCTCGAAAATGCGCAATGGCAATGGCCCGCCCGGGAACAGCACCGTATTCAGTGGAAAAAGTGGAACCTGCACGACAAACTCTTTACGGCCTTGCCTTACCCAAGTATAGACGCAAGGCAGCCACTTAGCTGCGCGTGCGCTGCAGAACGGCTGTCAGCGTCTGCCGTGCGCCGCCGAAGCCGCCATTGCTCATAAAGATCACCTGGTCGCCGGACAGCACCTTGCTCGCCACGTCGTTAACGAGCCTGTCGTAGTCGGTGAAAACGCGCAGCCGAGTACCAAGTGGCTGCAGGGACTCGTCAAATTCCGCGTTCATTTCAGCAGGCCGGAACATCCACACGCCGTCGGCTTCTGCCAGCGAGGCCGCCAGCTCGGCGTTGTGGACGCCGAGTTTCATGGTATTGGAACGAGGTTCAATGGCAACCAGAACGCGCCGGCCCGGATAGCGTCGTTTCATCGCCGCTATCGTGCGCCGGATAGCGGTCGGATGGTGTGCGAAGTCGTCATAGATGGCGATGTCGGCAACGGTCGCCGTACGCTCCATTCGTCGCTTGACCCCTTCGAATCGAGAAATCGCTGCCAGCGCCTGTTTCAATGTGACCCCTGCTGAATGCGAGGCGGCGATCGCAGCCAGCGCATTCTCGAGATTGTGCCGGCCCGCAAGCTGCCAGCGGGTTTCGCCCGACTCACCCGCCGGGTTGCTGATTCGGATGCGACGCTCTGACGAGTCAACAAAAGCGGCAGTCCAATCGGCTTCGGCGTCGAGGATGAACGATTCGACCGGTGTCCAGCAGCCCATGTCAATGACCCGCGACACATTCGCATCCTTTGCGTTGGCGACGACCCGTCCCGCACCCGGAACCGTGCGCATCAGCTGGTGAAATTGCCAAAAGATCGCGTCGAGATCAGCATAGATGTCGGCGTGATCGTATTCGAGATTGTTCAGCACGAGCGTCCGCGGATTGTAGTGCACAAACTTTGCGCGCTTGTCGAAAAACGCGGTGTCGTATTCATCCGCCTCGACGACAAAATACTTCGACTCGCCAAAACTCGCGGACATGCCAAAATTGCCGGGCACGCCACCGATCAGGAATCCCGGGGCATGCCCGGCGTCTTCGAGGATCCATGCGAGCAGGCTCGCAGTTGTCGTCTTGCCGTGCGTTCCCGCGACAGCCATGACGTGCCGCTTGTGCAGAACGTGTTCAGCCAGCCAGCGCGGGCCGGAGGTATACGGAATCCCCCGATTCAGCATGGCCTCAACGACGTCCATGCCGCGACTCATGACATTACCTACAACGACGCAGTCCGGATTGACATCGAGCTGGCTGGCATCAAAACCTTCGTGGATGGCGATCCCGAGATCCCGTAGCTGTGTGCTCATTGGCGGGTAGACGTTGCTGTCGCATCCCGTCACCTTGAATCCCGCAGCACGGGCCAGCGCAGCCACGCCCCCCATGAATGTCCCGCAGATGCCCAGTATGTGTATATGCACTCGAAGCCTCAGGGCGCCGATGTCACTAAGAGGTTGATAGCGTATTGAAAACTGAAAACGCCAACCGCAAGCAGTATGCCGACGTACCAGTGCCGATCGATCGCACGCGCAATGATATGCCCTTCGACCGGTACCGACCAGAACAGTATTACGGTCGCGATCAGTCCCGCGGACGCATCCCCGACAAACGGTGCCAACAGGGCATATTCGAAGACGAATACCAGCGTAATGAGCGCACCGACACCAATAATTGCCGATACCGTTTGCAACACCCGTGCCGGCCGGCCGCTCAAGAAGACGATCGCCGCATAACACGATACGCCGACAACGCCGCTGAACAGGCCCAGAAAGAAATCGGACTCATCGAATCGCTCGATTAACGCGAGCGCGGCAAGCGCCGAGATCAGCCACAGCGCAACGTTCATCATCAGCATGACAAGAGAGTGCGGAATGTCATCCGGACCTTTGCGCAGCAGCGTAATATCCAACAGCGTTTTCAGAAGTGGTAACAAGTCAGCAAAAACAGTCGACGAATCGGATGCAGCAATGATCGCATGTTAACCTTCGGTTCCGAAACTCCAAGCGCCGAGCCGATGCCAGATTTCATGCTAGTCGATCAACCCGATGCCCTGTGCGCGCAATTGCTGGAGCACGATCGGATCGGCGTTGATACAGAGTTCATGCGTGAGAAGACCTTCTTCGCCGAACTCGCCCTGCTCCAGATCGCAACCGGGGACCGGATATTCTGCGTCGATCCGCTGTCCGGCTCGGACATGGCGACTTTCTGGAAGACAGTCACCGATAGAACCTGGGTCCTGCATTCGGCGCGGCAGGATCTTGAAGTCGTCTATCAGACAGCAGCGCGCATGCCGGCCAGTATCTTCGATACGCAGATCGCCGCCGCGCTGCTGGGCTTCGCGCCGCAAATAGGCTATGCGAACCTCGTCAAAGAACTATTCGGCATAGAACTTGCGAAGTCCCACACGCGTGCGGACTGGTCTAGACGGCCACTGACCGATGCCTTGCTGCACTATGCAGCCGAGGATGTCGAGTTTCTTTTGCCCGCCTATGCCGCGCTGGCCGAGGCGCTCGACAAAAAGGGCCGCCTCAGCTGGGCGGAGGAAGATTCCGCCGAACTCCTTGATACCTCACTCTATGAGATCGATCCGCAATCAGCCGTAATGCGGTTGAAGGGCGCAAAAAATCTGCGGGGGCCCAAGCGATCCGCGGCTGCGCGACTGGCCGCCTGGCGCGAGACAGAGGCCCTGCGAGCTAATCGCCCGCGGCAGTGGATCGCTCGCGACGCGGTGCTGATCGAGCTTGCAAGTCAACTTCCCGTTACGCTCGACGCACTGCAGCACATCGAGGGCTTGCCGCCTGGACTTATTCGCCGATCGGGAAACACGTTAATCGACGAAATTGCGTCGTCGCGCGCTGACAACGGCAGCTACCGTCCACCTGCAGCGCCCAATGAGGCGCAAAAATCCCTGTTGAAGCGCATGCAGAAGTTAACGACCGAGTGTGCCGCCGATCTCGGAGTCGCTGCCGAGACGCTAGCTGCCAAAAAAGACCTGGCCCGTGTGGTCATGAACGGCGATGACAGTTCTCGCTTGCTCAGCGGCTGGCGCCGGAGGGTGATCGGCGAGGAGCTGCTGAAACTGCTGTAGCTGCCCGGACCTATGTGAGGGCTTCGAGGAGGCGCTCGAAGACCGCGTCCACAGAACCGTCCGCGTCAACCGTCTTCAGGCAGCCGCGCTGCCGGTAGAACTCGACCAGCGGCTCGGTCTGCTGCCTGTAGACCTCGAGACGGTTTTCGATCGTCTCTTCGTTGTCATCCTCGCGCTGAATCAGTTCGCCGCCGGCACTTGTACATTCGTCGAGTTCCGCCTGCGTTGATAAATATACGTTCAGAAGCTTGCCGGTCAACGAACAGGTGCGACGCCCCGTCAATCGCTTCATCAGGATATCGGAGTCCACGTCCATGAGTATCGCCGCATCAAGTGGCGTAGCGCGCTGGTCCAGCAACTCTTCGAGATCTTCCGCCTGCTGCTCCGTTCGCGGAAAGCCATCGAGTATGAATCCGTTCGTGGCGTCCGGCCGGGCGAGGCGCTCGCTGATTATGCCGATCATGATCTCATCGGATACCAGGTTTCCGGCATCGATGATCTCCCCGGCCTGCTGACCGAGACGCGAACCGGCAGCAACAGCCTCCCGCAGCATGTCTCCCGTCGAGATTTGCGGGATATTGCGTTCCGACATCAGTTTCCTGGCCTGTGTGCCCTTGCCGGAACCGGGCGCGCCAAGCAATACAATGCGCATGTTCTCGCTCTCTGTCGTCAATCACCGATTGCGGGCTAGTTCCCGCAACCAGCCGGGCGAAGTAAGCTACCGGCAATGGGGTGGCAGGTCAAACACTGGCAAGGTGTTTTGACCGTGATCCTTTACCTGCTTTCGGCTATCCTCACTCGCTTTGCGCAAAACCTCAGGGAGCTTCAACATGTCTGCAATGAACGCCTTCTATGCCCAGTCTGGTGGTGTTACCGCCGTCATCAATGCGTCGGCGTGCGGTGTCATCGAGACAGCTCGAAAACATCGCAACAAGATCGCAAACGTCTATGCAGGCCGCAACGGCATTATCGGCGCGCTCACGGAAGACATGATCGACACGGGCCGGGAGTCGGCACGCACGATCAGAGCCCTCAGGCACACGCCGGGCGGCGCCTTTGGCTCGGCACGTTACAAACTCAGGAGCATCGAGGACAACCTCGCCGAGTATGAGCGTCTGATCGAGGTCTTCAGGGCTCACGACATCGGCTACTTTTTCTACAATGGCGGCAATGACTCGATGGACACGGCACACAAGGTGTCGCTGATCTCCAAGCGCATGGGTTTCCCCGTGACCTGCCTGGGCATTCCGAAGACCGTCGACAACGATCTGCCGATCACCGACAACTGCCCCGGGTTCGGCTCTGTCGCCAAGTACGTCGCCGTATCGACCAGGGAAGCCGCACTCGACGTGCTGTCCATGGCCAAAACGTCGACCAAGGTTTTTGTCCTCGAGGTCATGGGTCGACACGCAGGATGGATCGCAGCCGCCGGCGGTCTTGCCGGGAGTGAACCCGAAGACGCCCCGCACATCATTCTGTTTCCGGAGGTGCCATTCAATAAGCGCGCCTTCTTAAAGCGCGTGCGTGAGTGCGTCAGGAATTACGACTACTGCGTTATCGTGGTCAGCGAAGGTGCGAGCTACGCGAACGGCAAATTTCTTGCCGAAGCCGGTACCCGGGATGCGTTTGGCCACGCCCAGCTCGGCGGAGTAGCGCCGGTTGTCGCCAACATGGTGCGGGAGAGCCTCGGGTATAAGTATCACTATGCGGTCGCGGATTACCTGCAGCGCTCGGCGCGTCATATCGCCTCGAAAGTAGACGTCGAGCAGGCCTATGCGGTCGGTCGGGCGGCCGTGCAATTCGCCCTGCAGGGCAAGACGGCCGTAATGCCCGTTATCAAGCGAACTTCGGACAGCCCGTATCGTTGGAAAATCGAGTCCGCACCGCTGTCGCGGATCGCTAACAAGGAAAAGATGTTGCCGAAGCGATACATCACTAAAGACGGATTCGGCATTACGGCTGCCGCTCGCCGGTACCTCGAACCACTGATCAGAGGTGAAGATTATCCGCCATATGTCAATGGCTTACCGCAGTATGTCAAACTCAGAAACGTCGCGGTCGCACCAAAGCTCAAGACAAAATTTGTGGTATGATGCGCGCCCGGTTTGACCGGGCATAACAATATTTTGGGGAAAATTCCAAGCGAGCCCAGCCCGCGCGTTGGCACGATCCGCCAACGCTCGCGGCATCGTTGGATCTGTTCCCTCGATAATCAGGAGATAAACAGATGACTAACGAGTTGGCGCTGTGGCTTTCGATTGGTTCCGGCGCATTAGCCGTACTCTTCGGAGTATTTTCGACGCAGTGGATTCTGAGGCAGCCGGCCGGCAATGATCGCATGCAGGAAATTGCGAAAGCGATCCAGGAGGGTGCCAGCGCCTATATGAACCGGCAGTACATGACCATTAGTCTGGTTGGCGCCGTGCTGTTCGTCATATTGCTGTTTGCACTCGGCTGGACCACCGCCGTGGGCTTCGCCATTGGCGCGATATTCTCGGGCCTGGCCGGCTACATCGGCATGTTCGTCTCGGTTCGCGCCAACGTTCGTACCGCAGAAGCGGCAACCAAGGGCGTCAATCCGGCGCTGAATATTGCCTTCAGGGGCGGCGCTATCACGGGCCTGCTGGTTGTGGGCCTCGGACTGCTGGGCGTAGCAGGCTATTACCTGATACTCAGCAGAGCCGGATTCTCCTCGAGCGACTCTATTCATGCACTCGTCGGACTTGCCTTCGGCGGCTCGCTGATTTCAATCTTTGCTCGACTTGGCGGCGGTATCTTCACCAAGGGCGCTGACGTCGGAGCCGACCTCGTCGGCAAAGTTGAAGCCGGTATTCCAGAAGATGACCCGCGCAACCCGGGCGTGATCGCTGACAACGTCGGCGACAATGTCGGCGACTGCGCCGGTATGGCCGCGGACCTGTTCGAAACGTATGCCGTAACGATTATCGCGACAATGCTTCTTGGGAGCCTCATGACCAGCTCGTTCGGGAGCCAGGCCATAATCTACCCGCTGGTCATCGGCGCAGTCTCAATCATCGCTTCGATCATCGGTACCTTTTTTGTACACACGTCGGATGGCGGCAAGATCATGGGGGCCCTTTACAAGGGCATGATCGTAGCCGGCGTGCTTGCCGCGATCGCCTTTTATCCGATCACGAACATGATGATGGCGGGCACCGGAAACGCAAATGGCATTTTCGGCTCGGCGCTGATTGGCCTCGCGCTCACGGCGGCGATGGTCGTAATTACCGAGTACTACACCGGCACCGAATTCAAGCCGGTCAAGACGATTGCAAACGCGTCGCTGACAGGCGATGCGACGAACATCATTGCCGGGCTCGGCATCTCCATGAAGGCGACCGCGCTACCGGTCATCGCCGTCTGCGCCAGCATTTGGGGCGCTTTTCAGCTTGCGCCTGAAGGCGACATGATGGCAGGCCTCTACAACATCGCTATCGCCGCCACAGCCATGCTGTCGATGACCGGCGTCGTCGTGGCTCTCGATGCGTTCGGACCCATCACCGACAATGCCGGCGGCATTGCCGAGATGTCGGAACTGCCGCCCGAGGTTCGCAAGATCACGGATCAGCTCGATGCCGTTGGAAATACGACCAAAGCCGTTACAAAAGGCTATGCGATTGGTTCCGCCGGGCTGGCGGCGCTGGTGCTGTTCGCCGATTACAATAACGCCCTTGGCGAGGCGGGTATCAATGTCACGTTCCTGCTGAACGATTACAGGGTCATCATCGGCCTGTTCATTGGCGGCCTGGTGCCGTACCTGTTTGCCTCGATGGCGATGGAGGCCGTTGGCCGAGCGGCCGGATCCGTAGTCACGGAGGTTCGCCGACAGTTCCGTGAAATAGAAGGCATCATGGAAGGCACCGGCAAGCCGGACTACAGCCGGGCCGTTGACCTGCTGACCAAAGCCGCCATCAGGGAAATGATCGTCCCGTCGCTGCTGCCGATCCTTGTGCCGCTTGCGGTCGGCTACGTGCTGGGTCCCGAGGCGCTTGGCGGCTTGCTGCTGGGTACCATCGTAACGGGCTTGTTTGTGGCCATTTCGATGACCACGGGCGGTGGTGCGTGGGACAACGCCAAGAAATACATCGAAGACGGCAACTGCGGCGGCAAAGGCTCTGATGCCCATAAAGCCGCGGTCACGGGCGATACGGTAGGCGATCCTTACAAGGATACGGCGGGTCCGGCGATCAACCCCCTGATCAAGATCATTAATATCGTCGCGCTGCTGATGGTGCCGTTGCTCTAGGGACCGGGCATAGAGCGCACAATCGGGTCATCCTTCATCGGCACTAATCCACGGCGTGGAGTGACGATGAGGGAGGCTCGCCGGGCTCGACGCACGGGTCGGGTATCATGAGTTATGCGTTGTAGCTTAGCCGATTACGGCTGAAGAATTCGATAGGTGCCGGTCGAGGGCCTGCCGAGTGGCATTGGCGCCTCGACGAAATGGCCTTGGACGAAATCGACGCCAACATCGCGAAGCCAGTCGAAATCGTCCTGATGCTCGACCTGCTCGGCGACGATACGGAACTGCATTGTCCGCGCTAGCTTGATCATTGCGGCCACCATCTCCTGGTTCACTGCATCCGAGGTCAGATTGCGTGTGTAGGTGCCGTCGATCTTCAGGTAATCGATGGGCAGGTGCTTGAGGCTTGCAAACGAACCGAGACCGCTGCCGAAATCGTCCAGGGAAAACTCGCAGCCGATGCCGTGCAGCACCTCGATGAATCGCTGCGCATGCCGCACGTTCGATAGTATCGCCTTCTCCGTAACCTCGAAGCAGACCGCGTGTGGCGAAACGCTGGTGCGATCCAGCGCATCGACGACGAAACCGAGAAATGATTCGTCGCCGAGCGTCTGCCCCGACAGGTTTATGCTGCAGCTCCGGCCGCTGGCCAGCTTCAATTCGCCGCTGGCTATCGCGTTGAGAACAGCATTCACGACCCAGCGATCAATCTGTGGCATCAGCTGATACCGCTCAGCCGGACGCAGGAATTCCGCGGAGTCGGCCGTCCGGCCCTGTGAATCAGGCAGGCGGACCAAGACCTCGAATGCGGGCCCGGACTCGACGGCGCCGCTCATCGAGATAATCGGCTGCGTCGCAAGCTCGAAGCCGTCCTCGTGCAGAGCCGTCTGCAGGCCGCGCAACCACTGGATGTCGCCTCGCTCGCGGGCAACAGCCTCATCACGAGCCGAATAGACATGCACTCTGCCCCTGCCCTCCTGCTTCGCAACGTAGCATGCCGAGTCCGCAGCGCTCATCACATCCTGTATCGTGCCGCTGATGTGACTGATCTCCACCAGGCCGATCGATATACCTATATTGAAGATCTTGTCTTTCCATACGAAACGGTAATCGGCGATCGCGTTACAGATGTCGCTTGCAAGCTGCCGGGCCTTGTCGATCGGGCATCCGATCAGCAGGGCACCGAATTCGTCGCCGCCCAGCCGGCCGACGACATCGGAATCGCGGACCTGGTGCTTGATCAGCGCCGCAACCTCTCGCAACATGTTATCGCCGGCCAGGTGCCCACAGCTGTCGTTAACGGCTTTAAAACGATCGAGGTCCATGTAAAACAACATGTGCACGGCCTGTTCGGCGTGCGCAGCGTCCATGGCTTCATCGAGGCGCCGTTCGAATTCGCGCCGATTGATAAGGCCGGTCAGGGGGTCGTGCGCCGCCTGGTAGCTCATTTGCTGGGTCAGGCCCCTGAGTTCGCTGACATCGTGAAAAACGACAACAGTCCCGGAGATGCTGCCGCTCGGCCCGCGAATCGGCGATGCGGTGACTTCGACCGAGTGCTCCTGCACACCGTCGCTACTGATCATAACGGCACGCCGGCCCATATTGACGCGCCTGCGCATCGCGAGGCAGCGCTCTACCGGATCGCCCAGATGCCGCCGATCGGCATCGTCAACCAGCGTGAACAATTCACCGATCTTGTGCCCCGTCGCATCGTCACGGTTTGTGCCAATCAGTGACTCCGCTGCCAAGTTCATGTAGTCCACGCGGCCGTCATTGTCGGTCGTAATAACGCCCTCTGCTATTGATTCGAGGGTGTATTGAGCCTGCCGCTTGCTTCGGCTCAGCGATACTTCGAGATTCTTGCGATGACTGACATCACGCGCGACGGTCAGAATTGCCCGTTGGCCATGAAATTCAATCGTCGAGCTTTGTGCCTCTACCCAAAGCCCGGCTTCATTGCCGTTGATCAGCTGGATTTCCAGCCGCCGCGGCACTTCTTCCCCTGCCAGCCGTTTTGCCATCGTGTTGCGAAACAGTGCCCGGTACGCGGGCTTCACGAGATCGGCGACCTCGCGCCCGACCAGTTGCTCGGGCTCGAGGCCGATGAGACCCGCAGCGGAATCGTTCACCAGGCGAATCTTTTCGTCATGGACGATGACGATCTCCGGCAAGGTTCGCGCGAAATCCGTGAACAGGCGGTCACGGCTCTGTATCTTCTCGTCTCTTTCGCCCAGCGCGTCGAACAGGCGGTTGATCGTATTCGCGAGCCTTGCCGCATCGGGATCCGAGGGAATTGTCAGGCGGCTGCCCACGAGGGCGTCCTGTGACGCCGCCAGCATCTCTTCATTAAATCGGGCGATGCGCCTGGACGCTTTTCGCCCAGCCACTAAAAACCAGGCAGCCGAGATGACAGCTACCAGCAGCAAGACTGATAATGTCAGGATGATATTGAAAGACGACATTTGGGGGCTCAATATCCCGCGGTCATTCGTGGATCATTTGTTATTATTCGCTGCACGATCTGTATCTCCAGTCCAGGAGACTCGAGGCACCGGGAAGCACGCTTTAATGAAGCATATCCCAGCAGCCTTGGCCGACTGCCGCGATTCACCATAATTCGGGAACCGGTATCCTGTGCGCCAGGACAAGAATACGGAATAACGGCATCCAGAAGACCATTTTTACTCTGATTCAGACAGTTACAGGTTATTAGGCGATGAACATCGATTTTGCCCGCCAACAGATGGTTCGGCAGCAGGTACGCGCCTGGGAAGTATACGACAGTGACATCCTTAGCGTATTGCAACAGGTTCCGCGAGAGCAGTTCGTGCCGTCCGGATTCGAACCCATCGCTTTCGCGGATACCGAAATTCCCATCGGTCATGGCCAGTACATGATGACGCCGATGCTCGAAGGTCGGCTGCTGCAATCGCTCAGGCTCAAAAAGTCCGACAACGTTCTCGAAATCGGCACGGGCAGCGGTTTCCTGGCCGCTTGCCTCGGGCGCCTTGCCAGGTCGGTTACCAGCATTGAAATTTTTGCAGATTTTCTGGACTCTGCCGCAGCAAGTCTCGAAGATACAGGTATCCACAACGTCGAGTTGCTGTCTATGGACGCTACCCGCGAATTGCCCGACCAACACTACGACGCCATCGCGGTAACCGGATCGATGCCGGTCTTCGATCCGAGGTTGGTCATGGCACTCAAGCCGGCAGGACGCCTGTTTGTCGTTGTGGGCGAAGCCCCCGTCATGGATGCGCGACTCGTCGAACGAACCGGTGAAAATGACTGGCGCAGCGAGAGCCTTTTCGAGACCGAGCTGGCACCGCTGCTCAATGTTGTGGAGCCAACCGCGTTTTCGTTTTAGGAAATAGTAAAATCGCGCCGGCGATCCTTGCATCGAGGAATCGGCCGCGTGGGGTTCGGATCGATCTTGCCGGGTCACAGACGCCCGACCAGCAAAAAGTTTTGGGGAGATTTTTGGTTTGAGCTGATGTAGTGTTATAGTTAACCATAACACCTTGATATGAGGCGAATCGACGCCCTAACTGTGGACAGCAAAAATGAATAAAGCAATGAATATCAGAAGCTTAGTCATCCTTATGGGCAGTTTTGCCGTGCCAGTGGCTGGCGATGCCGCGACGCTGCTGGAGGTGTACCAGCAGGCGCTGCAGAGCGATCCGCGCATTCACGAAGCCGAAGCTCGCCGGCTTGCGGCACTCGAAGCCGAACCGCAGGCTCGCGGTGTCCTGTTGCCCCAGATCGAATTCAACAGCGACTGGACGAAGACCGATAGCTCCGGTTCCGGTGTCGGCAATGACATCAATGTAAATCCCGACACGGGCGAAATTTTGGTCGTCCCTGTGCCCTTCTCCTCTGAGATCCGGGACGAAACCACACGCTGGCAGTTCAGCCTTCGGCAAACCCTGTTTCGCTGGGATCAGATTGTCGGTCTGAGGCGTGCGGACAAACTCGTCGCCAAAGCAGAAGCCGATCGCGAAGCCGCCCAGCAAGATCTGATCGTGCGGGTTACACAAACGTATTTCGACGTCCTGGCGGCTGAAGATCGCCTGCGGGCCATTCATGCGAATCGCCAGGCAATCGCGCGTCAGCTGGAGCAGGCAAAGCAACGTTTCGAAGTCGGCCTTATCGCAATAACCGACGTGCAGGAGTCTCAGGCAGCCTATGATCAGTCCGTTGCGGATGAAATCGGCGCCAAACGAACGCTGGCAACGTCACGTGAGTTTCTGCGCGAAATCACGGGAGAGTACATCCAGGAACTTGCCGCCCCGAGCGAGGACCTGCCGCTTAACAATCCAACCCCGACCAGTGAAGAGGCCTGGATTGATCTCGCAATGAGTCAGAACCTTGCGCTGATCTCCAGCAGGCTCGACGAGGAACTTGCACGAGACGAGATTTCCTTCCGCCGCAATGGGCATTATCCGACCATCGAACTCGTTGCAAGTACGGGCAATACTGACTCCGTATCCGACAGGAATAACAACGATTTCGGATTTCTGCCGGCAAACAGCGACTTCTCGAGTGACAGCATCGGCGTTCAGTTCAATCTGCCGATCTTTTCCGGCGGTGGCACATCGTCCCGCGTTCGCGAGTCGGTTTACCTGCACCGTGCATCGCGTGAGCAACTGCAGCGCGTGACCCGCGAAACCGAGCGTCAGACACGCGACGCTTACCTCGGTGTTCTCTCCGAAATCAGCCGCGTCAAGGCACTCGAGCAGGCGGTCGCGTCAAGCACGACGGCGCTCGAAGCGACGCAGGCAGGGTTCGATGTCGGGACGCGGACCATTGTCGACGTGTTGAACTCGCAGTTCGCGCTGTATCAGGCGATTACCAACTATTACCAGAGCCGGTACGATTATCTGCTCAACGTCATGCGACTGAAGCAGGCAGCCGGTAATTTGCAGATTCAGGACCTTGAACGACTCGACCCGTATCTCGCGGCCCGGAAGACGCCGGAGCAACTGTTTGCGGATGAAGCGGCCGCCGAAGCGACCGAATAGGCGCTGATTCTCAGCGAACCTCCTCGCCAAGCAGGGGCTCCAGCAGGCCGAGCAGTCGTGCCAGAGCGCCGCGGTTCTGTTTCAACAGCTCGCGCCCCTGACTGCCAAGTTCCGCCGCGAGCGTCTTATTGCCTAGCAGCTCGCTGATCGCGTTTGCCAGCTCGGCCGGACTATCAACTATTCGACAAGCACCCAGATCTGCAAACATGTCAGCGATCTCCTGCGCATTGAAGACGTGCGGGCCACTCACGATCGGCAAACCCAATGCTGCAGGTTCGAGCAGGTTATGGCCGCCGATCTTAACGAGGCTACCGCCGACAAACGCGACATCGCTCGCCGCATAGAACAGCGGCAGTTCCCCCATCGTATCGCCCAGAAATACCTCGGTCTCTGCGTTACAGGCTTGCCCGCCGGTTCGTGGGACGCAGTTGAAACCAAGCTTTGTCACCAGTTCGCCCACTTCGGCGAACCGTTCCGGATGTCGCGGTACGAGCACGAGCAGCGCATCAGGGTGTTTTTCCTGTACCCGGCGGTGCGCATCGAGAACCTTTTGCTCTTCCCGGTCGTGAGTGCTCGCCGCGACCCAGACCGGCCGGTCACCAAAGGTCTGCGCGCGAAACGCCCGGCCTCGCTCGGCCAGACCTGCGGGCAACTCAATGTCAAACTTGATGCTACCGGTCACCCACGTTCGAATCGGGCTCGCGCCGAGCGCGCGAAATCGATCCGCATCGGCCTCACTCTGCGCCGCGATGATGATGCCGTGCGACAACGTCTCGCGAAACAGCGGCATAAACCGTCGGTAACCGCCAACCGACCGGGGTGAGATGCGCGCACTCACCAGGATCAGTGGGATATCCCGCACGCCGCAGGCACGATAAAGATTGGGCCAGATCTCGGTTTCCATGACGAGCGCAAGCTCGGGCTTGACCGCCGCAAAAAAATGGTCGACGGCGACAGGCATTTCGAACGGAATATAGGAATGCGTGACGGTATCGCCGAACAGAGCCTCGACCCGCTCTGCCCCGGTTGGCGTTACGGTCGTGACGAGCAGACTGCGGCCGGGGAAGCGTCGCGCGATCTCGCGAACCAGCGGCACAGCAGCCTGTACCTCACCAACCGACACCGCGTGTATCCAGATGCAACTGTCGAGCTCAGGGTAACCAAAACCGAGGCGCTGCCCGATCTTGCTGCGATAACTGCGTTTGGCGATACTACGCAGCAGCCAGTACGCTGCAATTGGAATTTGCAGTAAGTAAATCAGCAGGTTGTAAAGGATGCGCACGAGCTACGCGGGTTTTGCTTCGTTTCCCCGCCCGGCGCCTAGCCGCATTTTGAATCGCCACATGACAGGCAAGTCATGCAGCCGTCCATCATGATGACCGCTGCCGTGCTGCATTTGCTACACAGCTGGGCACCTTCAGGATACTGGTTATCCGCGAAGGCATCCTGTTGCTTCTTGGCTTCTTCGAACTCGGCGCGTTTTTTTGCGATCAGCTCTTTCTGGCCCGGATCGAGGTCCGGACTGGCCATCAAGCCGATCGCAATGAGGTGCTTCTCGACGATATAGCCGAGTTCGGCGATGATCGATGGCATAAACTTGCCGCCAGCCTGCCAATAGCCGCCGCGTGGATCAAAGACGGCTTTGAGCTCGTCCACGAGGAACGCGACGTCTCCGCCTTTGCGAAACACGGCCGAGATAATTCGAGTCAGCGCAACAATCCATTGGTAATGGTCCAGGTTTTTCGAGTTGATGAATATCTCGAATGGCCGGCGCTTTTCAAACTCTGTTCCCTGGTTGAGCACGATATCGTTGATCGTGACGTACATGGCGTGATCGGAAATAGGCGTCTTTACCTTGTAAGTCGAGCCGACGAGCACCTCGGGCCGCTCGAGCTTCTCGTGCATGCGAATGACTTCGGCCCGATCGCCTCCACCTTCGCGCTTGTATTCCGGCTTCGCCGACTTTTCTTCCGGCTCAGGCTGTGACACCGCGTAGCCGACTATTTTCGTGTCTATCTTAATCATTGCTTGCTCAGAATTTTCCGTAGTAGCCTTCTTTCAGCGCATCGAACAGATTGGCTGCAGTGTGCACTTCGCCATCGTATTCGATCTCCTCATCGCCCTTGAGCTCGACAGTCGATCCATCGGCGAGCGTAAAGGTGTAGGACGTGTTCTTCAGGTCCTTTTCCTTGACGAGCACGCCCTGGAAAGCTTCCGGGTTAAAGCGGAATGTCGTGCATCCTTTCAAGCCCTGCTCATAGGCGTAAAGGTAGATGTCCTTGAAGTCCTGGTAGGGGTAGTCGGTCGGGACGTTTGCCGTTTTGGAAATCGAAGAATCGATCCACTTCTGCGCTGCCGCCTGGATATCGACATGCGCCTTGGGCGAAACATCCTCGGCCGTTATGAAATAGTCCGGCAGGTTGCCCGTGGCTCCGTCAACGGCCCCGGCCGGCATCGCCTTCGCGTCCGCAATTTCACGATAAGCCAATAACTCGAAAGAGAAGACGTCGACTTTCTCCTTTGTCTTCCTGCCGGGCCGAATGACATTACGGAAGTAGTGGTGCGCAAAGCTCGGCTCGATACCATTGCTCGCATTATTGGCCAGCGACAGTGAAATCGTGCCGGTCGGCGCGATCGAACTGTGATGCGTGAAACGCGCGCCGGTCTCGGCCAGCGCGTTGACCAGTTCCGGCGCCACCGCCGCGATACGCTGCATGTAACGGCTGTAACGTGCGTGCAGGATGCGGCCGGGTACCTTGTCACCAATCTGATAACCGTCGGAAATCATTTCCGGGCGCTTGCGCAGCATTTCCTCGGTAACCTCGAACTGCTCGCTCATGATCGGCGCCGGACCCTTTTCCCTGGCAAGCTCCAGGCCCTCTTCCCAACCGGCCAGCGCCAGCTCCCGAGCTACGGATTCAGTGAACTCGACGGCACCGGGGTCTCCGTATTTCATGCGCTGCATCGTGATGGCCGAACCCAGGCCCAGGAAGCCCATGCCGTGACGGCGTTTCCTTTGAATCTCGTTACGCTGCTGCGGCAGCGGCAGCCCGTTTATCTCTACGACATTGTCGAGCATCCGCGTAAACGTTTTGACCACTTTGCGGAATGCACCCCAATCGAAGCGTGCCTGATCGGTAAACGGATCAATGACGAAGCGCGTGAGGTTTATCGAGCCGAGCAGGCAGGACCCGTAGGGCGGCAGCGGTTGTTCGCCGCAGGGGTTCGTCGCGCGGATGTTCTCTTCGAACCAGTTGTTGTTCATCTCGTTGACCTTGTCGATCAGCACGAATCCCGGTTCGGCAAAATCGTAGGTCGACGCCATGATCAGGTCCCACACGCGGCGCGCCGGCAAAGCCTTGTAGATCTTGCAGGCAACGAGGCCCTGCGCGTCAGAAACATAGTTACCCGCCTCGGGCCACTCGCGCCAGATGAACTGACTCGGGTCTTTTAGATCGAGTTCTTCCTGCTCCACCTCTTTTTGCGTCACGGGAAACGCCAGGTTCCAGTCACGGTCGTTAATGACCGCCTGCATGAACTCGTCCGTAACCAGCAGGGACAGGTTGAACTGCCGCAGACGACCGTCTTCGCGCTTGGCGCGGATGAAGTCGAGAATATCGGGGTGACCAACGTCGAACGTGCCCATTTGGGCACCGCGCCGACCACCGGCCGACGACACCGTGAAACACATCTTGTCGTAAATATCCATGAACGACAGCGGGCCCGACGTATAGGCCCCCGCCCCGGTGACGTACGCGCCTCTGGGCCGCAATGTAGAAAACTCGTAGCCGATGCCGCAACCGGCCTTCAGCGTAAGTCCGGCCTCATGAACCTTGTTGAGAATATTGTCCATCGAATCGCCGACCGTGCCCGACACCGTACAATTGATCGTCGATGTTGCCGGCTTGTGCTCCCGGGCCCCCGCATTCGACACGATCCGGCCGGCCGGTATCGCACCGCTGCGCAATGCCCAGACAAACTCTTCGTAGAAACTGTCGCGCTCCCCTTCGGCCTCGACACTGGCCAGCGCTCGCGCAACTCTTCGGTAAGTGTCGTCGATTGACTCGTCGATCTTGCTACCATCTTTCGCTGTCAATCGATACTTCGCATCCCAGATATCAATCGATGCGGGTTGAAACTCGATATCTGCAACCGACTCTGCGTGCAGATGAACCGCCGGCTTCATTGGTCTATTTTCTCCCATAGCTCCCTGTGGAGACCCCGATTTCTTGTTCTGACTCACTGTTTTCAGAGGAAAAGCGGCCTGCCCGCCACGCATGGAAAAACTCGCGGCGAGTGCCCGTTACGGCCTCTTGTCCCTCATTGGCTGGACACAAGATGTTGTGTCCGACAGGGCACAAGATTATGCCCGTAAGCGCCGAGTGTCAAGAGTTTCGTCCAAAATTCAGGAAAGCCTTTTAATATTACTTTTCAGTCGCTTATGGATGATACCGTAATAAGTGCTTTAAAAATATGGGAAAAAAAACGACACTTTTGTGAAATTTCATTATCACTACATATAGTGGCAGAAAATCGTCCGATTTTGCGCCCGAAAGACCGCTGTAAATGACTCCAAAATGGCTTTTCCCGGCCTTGAATTAGGCTCGAGCGACCCTATTTCAGGCGACAAAGAGGCTTCGTAAGTTGGCCCCGGGTGGGCTTCAAGCAATTGACGATTAAGGAGTAACAACATGAATCTAGTACGATTTGAGCCGTGGTCGATACTCGACCAGATGCACCGCGACCTGAACCGTTCTACCTTGCGCGGACTGGGTCATGTCAACGATGAAGGAGCCGTCGCCGACTGGGTACCGGCCGTGGATATCGTCGAGCAGAAGGACCGGTTTGTGGTGCATGCCGACGTACCGGGCGTGAATCCGGACGACATAGACGTCAGTATGGACGGCGGCATCCTGAGCATTTCCGGCGAACGGCGTGCCGAGGATCGAAGTGCAGTTGACGGCGTGCAGCGCTACGAGCGTCTCAGCGGCCGCTTTTTCCGGCGCTTTACGCTGCCGGAATCCGCCGACGCTGAAAACATTACCGCACGCTGCACGAACGGCATCCTCGAGATTTCGATCCCGAAGCAGCCGGAAGTGCAGGCGCGGCGAATCAAGGTCGAAGTTGCCTGAACCCGAATCAGGCGGTGCCCGACTGCAACGATTGTCAGCGGTCGGGCATCTATGACTCTGCCGGGAATGACGAGGCGACAAAGCGGCCGGCCTTTTCGCGTTCGCCGCAGATCGACCGCAATACCCTATAATCAGCGGCTTGGTTAACGCGGCCCGTTCACGGTCCGTTAAGCCGCGCTTGGATACTTTTCGAAGACGCACGTGCGTGCCGTCAGAGGTGCCTGATGAAAAATACGAACCGATTCTTCTGTGCTGCAGGACTCCTGCTTTTGTCGGTGCCCGGCATGGCAGCACTACCGGCTTATCTGGACGGCGAGCCCCTGCCAAGCCTCGCGCCGCTTGTCGAGCAGGTGACGCCCGCTGTCGTCAATATTCGCGTGAGCCAGACAGTCACTCGGCAATCGCCGTTTGGTGATGATGCGTTTCGGCGGTTTTTTGGCCTGCCCGACATACCCGGCGGCTCCCAGGAAGTCGCCAGCGCGGGCTCGGGCGTCATCGTCGATTCGGAGAACGGCTATATCCTGACCAACCATCATGTCGTAGAGGGTGCCGACACGATTCAAATCTCGCTGGTCGACGGCGAGATTCTCGATGCTGAAATTATCGGTTCCGATGCGGCCACCGACATCGCATTGCTCAAGGTCGACGCCGATGACCTGGTCGAAATGCCGATCGGAGACTCGGAAACCGTGCGGGTCGGCGATTTCGTGCTTGCGATCGGCAATCCGTTCGGGCTGGGGCATACGGTGACCTCGGGCATAGTCAGCGCGCTCGGTCGAACGGGCATCAGCCGCAATGGATACGAGGACTTCATTCAGACTGACGCCTCCATCAACCCCGGCAACTCGGGCGGAGCGCTCGTCAACATGCGCGGCGAACTCGTCGGGATCAACTCCGCGATCATCAGCCGCTCCGGCGGCAACGTGGGCATCGGTTTTGCAGTACCCACCGAAATCGCGAGCTCGATCATGCGGCAGATTCTCGATTTCGGTGAAGTTCGCCGCGGTTTACTCGGGGTGTCGATTCAGACCATAGACTCTGAGGTTGCCCGGGCGCTTGAATCGACCGTCGACAGCGGCGCGTTGATCGCGCTTGTCGAACCGGGTTCAGCGGCCGAGGAGGCCGGTCTTCGCGTTGATGACATCATCGTCGAGATCAATGGCGAAAAAATTTCCGGAGCTGCCGAGCTGCGCAACGCGATCGGCCTGATGGGTTCGGGTGAGAACGTCAAAATCGGATACATTCGTGACGGAGAGGAGAAATCGACAACGGCCGTGCTCGGCCAGCAGCGCGTAACGCGCAGTGTCGGTAGTGACATTCATCCTGGTCTCGAAGGCGCGGAATTTGCGTCATCGTCCGCAACGTCAACCGGTGGCGTCGAAGTCACCGGTGTCGAGCCTGGCAGTCCTGCTGCACAACGTGGCTTGCGACCAGGCGATATCATCACCGCCGTCAATCGCCGTCCGGTTCGAAATCTCGAGCAGTTAACCGAGATCGCCCGCGCCAACAGCATCCTGTTCCTGCTGGTGCAGCGCGGCGACCGAGCGCTGATGCTGCAGATTCGATAGGCGCTGCTTGACCACAGGGTGATTCGATTTGCGGTGCTAACCGCAAAAGCGTGACCTGTTTTGTTGCGGGATTTGGCCGTGACCAGTAGTGTCGATCACTTCGTTGATTGACCAAGTGGCTCACTGATGCCTGCTGCACCGATCGTCATCCGTCACCTCCTGATCGGCATCGCCGCCGTCGGACTGGCGGCGGGCTACCCTGACGAGGCGGATGCGGCGGAAATCGACGACCAGCGCGAGCTTTTCGTGCGCGTTTATCCGGACGTCGAACTAGGCGACTGGAGTCGGGTCGACGATCTGCCTTCAAAGGAGCGCGGGCTGCTCGCCGATTACGTGCTATGGCCCGATCTGCGCGCCGCTTTCTTCCGGGCCACGTTGCGGAAAGCGGATCCGTCCGAAGTCGAAACTTTTCTCGAGGACCACGGACTACTGCGGCCGGCGCGCGACCTGCGCTATCACTATGCTCTGCAGCTTGCGCGGACCGGCAACCTCGAAGGCTACTTTGGCATTTACCAGCAGTTCTTCCAGGGCGCGGAGATAGCAGCGCTCGATTGCCTCGCGCTGCGTGCGGAAATTGCCGCAGGACGCGAAAAGCGCATAGTCAACCGGGCGATGAATCTATGGATGGTCGGCCATAGCCAGGCCAACGAATGCGACCCGGTCTTCGCGTATCTGCGGGACCGCGGCCTCATTGGCCGCAACGAGTACATCCGCCGGTTCGAGCTCGCTGTCGAAGCGCGCGAATTCAGTCGCGCACGCTGGCTCGCGAAGTCGATAGACGAAAGTCATGTCGATATTGCAAACCGCTGGATTCAGGCGCGCAGCAGCCCCGAATCGTTTGTCCTTCTGCACGCGGACGGCACATCCGACGACATCACGAGGCAGCAGATCGTCTATGCCGTCGAACGACTGACGTTCAGCGACCCCGTTGTCGCACAGACCTTGTGGGAAGAACTTCAGCCATCTCACGACTTTTCGACCGAGCAGGTTGTCTCGACAGCCAGGCACATAGCGCTCTGGACAGCCCGAGATCGGCTCCCGGGCGCCCGCGCCCTGCTCGTTGCCCTGCCGGAGGCTGCGCAGAACGACGAGGTGATGCGCTGGCGTGCAAGAACAAGCCTGCGAGAAAGCAGCTGGAACGATTTGCTGGCGGATATCGCGTCGATGTCGGAGGCAGAGCGGACGGCGGAAGAGTGGCGTTACTGGCGCGGAATTGCTCTGCAGCATGAAGGCGCTTCGGCAGAAGCTATGAAACTGCTTGCAAGCCTTGCCGGCGAGCGCAGCTATTACGGTTTCCTGGCGGCCGACGAACTGGGCCAGGACTACGCGCTGGGCGACCAGCCCGTCGATGCAGATGAGACCGTAATGAATAAGCTCGCAAACCAGCCGGACATGATTCGGGCTCGCGAGCTGTTTCTCGTCGGCCTCGATAGCCGCGGACGGTCGGAGTGGAATGCGATCATGGCCTCCCTGTCGCCGGAGCAGAAGATTCAGGCCGCCAGGCTCGCAAGCCGCTGGGGGTGGCATTCCCGTGCTATCGCGGCAGTCGCGAGCGCCGGTGCTTATGATGACCTGTCACTTCGCTATCCGTTGCCGTATCGGCAAAACTTTACGCAATCCGCGAAAAGCGCCAGCATCTTGCCGACCTGGGCGTACAGTATCGCTCGCAGCGAAAGCCTGTTCATGCGGGATGTGCGTTCCAGCGCCGGTGCCGTGGGGCTCATGCAGCTGATGCCGGCGACCGGTCGACAGGTGGCCCGGCAACTGGGGCTGCCCTATTCGGGGCTCGATACGCTGACGAACCCGCAGGACAACATTCGTCTCGGCACAAGCTATCTCGGCCAGATGGCCGAGCGCTACGGTGGCAATCGCGTGCTGGCGACGGCGGCCTATAACGCCGGGCCACATCGAGTGGACAGCTGGCTGCCGGCCTCCGGCAACCTCGACGCCCGAATCTGGATCGAGACGATACCGTTCAATGAAACGCGCAAATACGTACGCCGGGTCATGGCTGCCGAGACGATATTTCACTGGCGCATCACCGGGGAGACCCGGCGCCTCAGCGAAGCGCTGGCACGCGTGCAGGCGACGCCGAAGCCGCAACGACTGGCGCGAAACTGAAGTATCGAGCCCGACCCAGGATAGATCCATATCCGTTGTGCGGCGTCCGCCTAAAGATTATCGAGCTGCGCGGCGCGCTTGGCTGGCTCGAGCTCGGCGAGCGCCCTGGCTTCTCCGTAGAAACACTGCAGATCGTTGTCGCACCGATTCAAGAGCGCGCGAAATGCGGGCAGGCGTCCATGATAGAGCGTCATCGACGCGAGCCGCGCATTGTTGAGATCATCATCCAGCCAGGCCGCAGGCTCGCGGCCTGCTCTGTCGTAAAGGGCCCTGACGTCGTTCGCGAGACCCCCAAGCCGCTGCTTCTTGAGCGCTCTCTTTTGCTCCACAGCCATGGAGGCGCCGTAAATCTGATCGAGATCCGTCCGTGCCTCGTCGATGATTGTCATCGTGGCGCTGCGCAGCTTGCGGCGTTCCCGGTACTCGTCGAGTTCCTCGCTTTTCGCATGGCTCGTCAACCAGCGGTCGACACCGAACTCCTCGACCGCGGTCGCAAACGATTCGTTGAACCCTGAGTCGTCTTTTATATAGAGCAACTGGTGTGCGAGCTCGTGGAACATCGTCGCGATGAGGTCGATGTCCTCCCAATGCATCATTGTATTGAGTATAGGATCGCTGAAGCGACCGAGCGTCGAATAGGCGGCGACACCGCCTAACGCGACATCGTAGCCGGTCTTTTTGAGCTGCCCGGCTTTTCGCTCTGCCGACGCAGCCGAGAAATATCCCCGGTAGCCGACACAGCCAACGATCGGATAACACCAGGTCTTCGGCTGCAGCGAAAATTCAGGTGCCGCCATGACGTTCCAGACCACGTAATCCCGTTCGAGATCGGCGTAACTGCGATAGCTGTCGTTATCCGGAAGGCCGAGCTCGTCGATGGAGAATCTTCGCGCATCCTCGACCAGCCGAAGCCGGTCGGCAAGCTCGGCCGGCGTTTCGCTGGCGCTCAGGACCTCCGCAATCGGCTCCTGCCTGCGCATGACTTCGAACTGGCCTCGCGCCGCCTGCATGTAGTAGCAACCCGAAACGGTCATGCCAGCGGCCGTGGCTACGATGACCCTGCCGAGCCGGGATCCAATCATCGGCTTCATGCCTGTCCCTGTTTGCTAGAATCGCCCGATG
>JAACFB010000086.1 GCA_009937615.1 Gammaproteobacteria bacterium
GCTTAGCTTTTCCGGAGGCCGGTTATCCCATGAACTGTCGAATCTGCTCTCACCCTGCGGTGTTTGCAGCGCTTGTTTTTGCCACAATTTTTCCGGAGCCAGCCTGGCCCCAGAGCGAACCATCGCAGCGTGGCACGCTCGACGAGATTGTCACGACTGCGCGTCGTGTCGAGGAAAGCCTTCAGGACACGCCGATCTCGGTCACGGCCTTCACGGCGGACGATCTGCGTGACCGAATGATTTTGAGTACCGAGCAGCTCGACCAGGTGACACCGAACCTGCAGTTCACGAACGATACGACGTTGGCCGGTAACAACAATTCATCGAATATCTTCATTCGGGGCGTCGGCCAGACAGATCCGACGTCGACAGTCGATCCTGGCGTTGGTCTGTATATCGATGACGTGTACATGGGACAATCCATCGGCGGGACGATGGATTTCAGAGATATACAAAGCGTTCAGGTTCTGCGGGGACCGCAGGGGACGCTGTTCGGGAAAAATAGCGTCGGCGGTGCGATCCTTTTGACGACAGCCGAACCGGGCGATGAATTTGCTGGCACGCTTCGCGCGAGTGCAGGATCCGACAGCCTCGCGGACGTGTTCATCGCTCTCGACGTACCACTTTCGGATGAGGTCAAAAGCCGTTTTTCTTTCGGCACTCGTCGTCAGGACGGTTATGTGACGCGGGTACAAACCGGCGAAGATCTGGGCGACACCAATATCTGGACCGCCACGGGAAAATTTGTGTTCGACGTCAGCGACCGTTTCGACGCGAAGATACAGTTTGATTACAGCAAATCAGACGAGAACGGGATTCCTTTCGTATTTGCGGCCAGCACCGAGAGTGCAACATTCCAGCGAGTGGCGAGCCAGGACGCAGGCTGTCCTGGCGTTGTTTTCCCCACCTCCGGCCCGGTGCCGCCCATTGATGACGACCGCTGCGCTAACGACTTTCAAAACAAGGGCCCTTACGCGAACAATGGCACACACCCGATTGAAAGCAAACTCGAAGCCTGGGGGATCTCTCTTTACCTGGATTATTATCTGAGTGATAGCTGGACGCTTAAATCCGTTACTGCTTACCGTTCTCTCGAGTGGGAAGGCATTCGGGATGCGGATAACACGCCGTTACCGATTTTGCATACAGATTACGACAGTGATGGTGCTCAGTTGAGCGAGGAACTGCGACTCCATTACAGCTCGGCGAGCCTGACCGGAACGGCCGGCTTTTTCTACTTCGAGGAAGAGAGCGACGACGTCGTTACGATTCAACTAAATGATCCCTCACCTGGCACCCAACAAGACAGTGACAACAATTTGACCGAAAACAGTAGCTGGGCCGTTTTCACGCAGTGGACGTATGACGCTTCGGATGCATTGTCGCTGACGCTGGGCGGCCGCTACACCGAAGATACCAAGGCCTCGACCCCAGACCAGTACAATTTTAACAGTCCAGACGTAAAGTACCTCCCGGTCAAAAAGTACGAGGAGACATTCGACGACTTGTCCATCGCAGCGTCGGTAGCGTACCGCTGGTCGGGCAGCGTCATGACATACCTGAGTTATTCCGAAGCGTTCAAAGGAGGAGGCTGGAACAGCCATTTCAATACCTGCCAGATACTCGAACCGTGCGCGACAGAGCTCGGCCTGGTGCCTGGTTCCCCGCCATACAACAATGCGGTAGCCGCCTCAGACGCGTTCGCTCTCGGAATCCATTCATTCGGTCCGGAAGAAGCTGCGACCTGGGAAATCGGCTTCAAGATGGACCTCGCCGACAACACCCTGCGCCTGAACGGCGCCGTGTTCACGACCGACTATGATGACCTGCAGTTCACATACAGGTCGGGCGTCGCGCCCTACCTTGCCAACGCGGGCAAAGCAAGCATCGACGGTGCAGAACTCGAGATGATATGGCTACCGAGCGACACCTGGACACTGGAAGCCGGTATCGGCTACCTCGATTCACGTATCGACAGTTTGCGGGAAATTATCGGTATAGGAATCGGGGTCGAGGTGGGCAACCGTCTGCCGTATACGCCGGAGTGGCAGTACAACCTGGGTATCGGCTACAACGGCTTGCTTGGCAACAGCTGGACGATCGCGCCGCGTATCGATTTGAGCTTCCGCGATGACACATTTTGGGACGCCATCAATACCGAGGAAATCGCGGTGAATTCCGAGTACGCGCGAATCGATATTTCACTGGTAATGGGACCGGGAAGCGGCCCATGGCGCGCCCGCGCGGCGATCACCAACGCGACTGACGAATTGTATTCGAGCGGCGGCAATTCGTCGCTGACCACGGGCAGCGGGTATGCAGAAATTGCCTATGCACGACCACGCGAGTATTACCTGATGTTCGAGTACGATTTCTGAGCTTGGCGCTTGCTGTACTCCGGAAAGGGGGCCGAAGGCCCCCTTTTTCGTGGCCGCCTGTCAGGGCAGGCTGTGTCCGGTCACCGGGTCTTCGATCGGTAGCCCTACGTAGTTCTCGGCAATCGACGTCCGCCCGGCCTCGGTTCCCGTGAAATAGTCGAGATCGACAATTTGCATACGTTGATCGAAGACGCTGTCCGCCAGTCGGTGCGTCGCCATTGTGAACCACCACGAGAAACGTTGCGCCTGCCATACCCGTTTCAGCGCGACTGTCGAATACCGATCGATGCCCTGTGCATCGCCATCGGCGTAGTAAGCTTTCAAGGCGGACGCCAGCATCGCGGTATCGGAAACAGCCAGGTTAAGCCCTTTCGCACCGGTCGGTGGCACGATATGACCCGAGTCGCCAACCAGGAAAAGCCTTCCGTAGCGGAGCGGCTCGGCAATAAAGCTGCGCAGTGGCGCGATCGACTTCTCGATGCTCGGCCCGGTTTGCAGCGTATCGGCCACCTCTGCCGGGACACGCCGCCGCAGTTCATCCCAAAACGCCGTATCGCTCCACGTTTCGACGCTGTCGTCGGTGGCTACCTGGATGTAATTGCGACTCACAGTGGCGGAACGCTGCGAACACAAGGCAAAGCCACGCTCGTGATTCGTGTAAATGAGCTCTGGCGACGCCGGGCGCGTATTGGACAACACACCGAGCCAGCCAAACGGATAAGTCTTCTCATAGGTGCGCAAAACGTCCGCGGGAATCGATTGCCGACTGACGCCATGGTAACCATCGCAGCCGGCGACAAAGTCGCAGACCAGCTCGAGCTTCCTGCCCGCCTCCTGATAATGGATCCGCGCGGCACCTTCATCGAGTCCCGTTACCCCGCTGGCCTGGACCTCATAGTGGATTGAGATGTCATCCAAACGATTGAGCTGGTAAAGGTCCTTGGTCACCTCTGTCTGGCCGTAAACGATAACCGGCATTCGCGCATACCGTTGCAAGTCGATACGTTCGATACGACCGTCGAATGCAATTTGCACGCCGTCATGCTCGACACCGTCCGTCCGCATTCGCTCTGCGGCGCCGGCTGAATCGAGGACAGCGGCACTGCCCTGTTCGAGCACGCCAGCGCGGATACGGCCTTCGACATAGTCGCGAGAACGGCGCTCGAGAACGACCACGTCGATGCCACGCTGAGTCAGAAGCCGCGCAAGCAGAAGCCCGGATGGCCCGGCACCAATGATCCCCACCTGCGTTCGTGCGGCTATCTTCATTCATTACCTCCCTGGTGTGAGTTTAGCAGCGTGAAAAACGAGGCAGCGGCCGACCATGCCTGTCAAATGGAAAAACTCCTGCGCCCGAAGGCCACGCATGTGCCGGCGAAAGGGCAGCAATCGCGGTAACTGTATACGCAATGACGAGTGCAAGCAGCCTCCTTCGCCGTAATTGAGCATTGCGCCCTGCCCGCTGCGACAACGATGAACGTATCCGGAAATATCGAGCTGCTCGGGCGCGCCAGGGTCCTCACGAAGACTGGTTGCCGATAGCACGGCCGTGCGCCTTGTGACCGCCGCCACCGCCTGCCGACCGCCTCTATTCCCGGCAGCGGGCGGGAACCCTGACTGTTGAAATCAACCTTGACATCCACAGCCACGCTCTACACATTCTCTGCACTGTGCTGACTGCCAGCCCACGGATTCTGGACGGCTGGTGCCAGCATGTCTCCATCTGGAGTGATTCATGGCATCGACAACTGCGATTGGGCTGCTGGGTTTTGGGGAGGTAGGCCAGGCCTTGGCCGAAGACCTGAGATCTGTGCCCGGGACGTCGCTACTGGCCTACGATCTGCTGTTCGACATTGAGGACAGTGTGCCGGCTACGGCACTGAGGAATCAGCCTTACACCGGCGCGACCGCTTCGCCCGCCGAGCTGGCCGGTCAGAGCGACTTGATAATCTCCGCGGTGACGGCCGCCCAGGACATCCCGGCTGCCGAATCGATTGCGGGGTCCCTGCGAGACGGCACATTTGTTCTCGACCTGAACTCGGTGTCGCCTGAAACAAAAGGCCGATGCGCAACGATCATTGGCGCGGCCGGTGGGCGCTACGTCGAGGGCGCAATCCTGTCACCCATCGAACCGAAGCGAATCGCCTCGCCGGTGCTCCTCGGCGGACCACACGCGCATGACTTCCAGCCACTTGCGGCAAAACTGGGGTTCAGCGACGCATCTATCTTTTCAACCGCGATTGGCGCAGCGTCTGCGGTCAAAATGTGCCGTAGCATCGTCATTAAGGGAA
>JAACFB010000034.1 GCA_009937615.1 Gammaproteobacteria bacterium
TCCGTCGATGCCATCACTGGCGGATCGGCACTGGCAATCACTGGCGGTTCCGTCGATGCCATCACTGGCGGATCGGCACTGGCAATCACTGGCGTTTCCGTCGATGCCATCACTGGCGGATCGGCACTGGCAATCACTGGCGGTTCCGTCGATGCCATCACCGGCGGATCAGCACTGGCGATCACTGGTGGCTCTGTGTTTGGAAGCCAGCTGATTCTCGCTGGACCAGTCGCCTCAATTGATTTTGAAAATGGAACGTTTTCGTCGTTAGGCCAAAGCGTTGCAATGGCGGGTAGCATTATCAATTCGCTCAAGGAAGGTGACTTTGTTGCTGTAAGCGGTTCCATCGCTGGTGCTGGCCTGATAAACGCGGATAACGTCGTTTTGACGGGCATACAATATGTTCCAGGCGCTACTGAAGTTTTCGTAACAGGCATTCCGACGTCCGTTAATTACAGCTTGGGAACGGCGGAAATCGGTGGCTTGAATGTTAATTACACGTCGTCTTTAGGGGGCGATGGATTTGAGGGCATTGGTGCTGCAATTACAGTCATCGGCACGCAGCCGATGATCGGTGGCGTAATGCTAAGTGATCGAGTCTTCGATCGAACTTCAATATTCCTGGGAAGGTAAATACTTCGAAAACGCTCGTCGAGGTATAGAAACAATAAAGACCTCGTTTTGGGGTTAACAAAAAGGCCGCAAATGCGGCCTTTTTTTATTGCACGGTATTTTTGACAGGCATAAAAAAGTCGGCGTCCCTGCCGACTTAGTTCTCGTATCAACCATAAGGAGATGCGAGGGTTGGAGAAGCCGTCCCCGAGCGATTAGGAACGACTTCGAGGCAATAGTAGTTTTGTTCCCTGGTTGCTGGTGTGATTGCGATCACAAAACAACATGCTAAATGAAAAAGGGGCGCTCAAACGCGCCCCTTTCTGTTGAATATCTGTGATTAAGTTAAGTCAGGCTCAACTTCCCTGCGTTTGCCGGAGTCCTTCCAGGTAGCGCTGAAAGCTTTCCTGTTCTACGCGCTGCTTGATAACGTCCCGGACACTCTCCAGCGTTGGCGGTTCATTAGCGCGCGAATCCTCACGAAGAATCACATGCCAGCCGAACTCGGTTTGTACGGGTTGGGGTGTGTAGGCTCCGTCCTCAAGTACAACGACCGCATCGGAGAATGACTGGACCATCTGATTCGGTGCAAACCAACCGAGGTCGCCCCCGTTGGGTGCTGACGGACCGGTCGAGTTTGCAGTTGCAAGCTCCGCGAAGTCTGCACCGTTATCCAGTTCATCTATAAGGGCCGTTGCTGCGCTTTGTGTCTCGACCAATATGTGCCGAGCTTTGAATTGCTGCGATGGAGATAACTCTACCTGTGCTGCGTATTCAGCCAATATTTCATCATCGGTTGCCGGATTGTTTGCCAGGTAGCTTGTCGCAACAGCCTGGGCTAGAGCTCCTCGATACCCCAGCTCGATTTGCGCCTTTACGCGATCATCCGTCGCAAGTTCTTTAGCCTGCGGCTGGGTTGTCAAAAGATAAATGTCCGTAAGCTCCTGCAGGACGGTGGCTCGCTCTGCGTCGCTCGCATCCCCAGCGGGTTTCTGCAATCGGCTTTCGAGATACAGGTTCAAGGTTGAGCTATCGATGTCAACGCCGTTCACGGTGGCGACAGCCTCGGCAAACGCAGGTGAAAAGTACACACTTGCTATCAAGGCCGCAGCCAGTACGCCAAGCTGTCTGGCGCGTATCGGGTTGTTCATTTACGAATCCTCTGTTTATTGAAATAGGGGTGCCGGCATCAGTCCTTAGCCGTCCGACGGGGAAATCGCATTGATGCGCAGGGCATGAATGTCAGTATCCATTAAAGTGCCAAGCGCATCATAAACCATTCGATGACGTGTTAGTCGCCCTTGGCCGTCGAATTTATCTGACACGATTTTTACTTCAAAGTGCCCCTTGCCTTCTTTTGCGCCGGCATGCCCCGCGTGCAGATGGCTTTGATCCTTGACCTGCAGCTCCGATGGCGCAAAAGTCAGTGTCAGTAGGCGCTCAATCTCTTTTGCTCGGTCTATCGTCATGGGAGGGTACAAATGAATGGCTTAACGGCAACACTTTGATAAACGCCGGCCTCAACGTAAGGGTCATCCTGGGCCCAGTTTTTCGCTGCCTCCAGTGACTGAAACTCGGCGATTACGAGGCTGCCGGTGAAACCCGCCTCGCCAGGCTCGTTCGAGTCACAGGCCGGATTGGGGCCAGCGACTAATAATCGGCCCTCGCTTAGCAATCGTTCGAGCCTTGCCAGATGGTTCGGTCGAGCCTTCATGCGGTTTTCTAGGCTGTTATCGCAATCCTCGCTCATAATCGCGTACCACATACTCAAGTCTCCTCGTCATCTTCCGAGACTGCGGCCCCGCTCATGGACGCTGTCAGCCAGATTGTCTGGATCACGATGAACACGATCGTGATGCCGAGCATGCCGAACAGCTTGAACTTGACCCAGGTCGGTTCGCTGAAAGTGTATGCAACGTAAAGATTCAGTCCGCCGACAATCGCGAAAAACATGACCCAGATCGTGTTTAGACGGCGCCACTGGTTGGCCTCGAGCTGTGCCGCGCTCTCAAGCATCCGCTGGACGATTGGCTTCGCGCCAATGTACTGGCTACCGAGGAACACCAGCGCAATTACCCAATTGAGCACTGTCGGCTTCCAATACAGGAACTGGGGGTTACGCAATAGCAGCGTGGCGCCGCCAAGAACCAGGACGAGTAGCGTGGATGCTGCATAAATCTTGTTGAGCTTACGGGTCATCATCCACTGTAAGGCCAACACGACAGGCATTACGGCCATCAGCAATGCCGTGGCGAAGTAAATGCCTTCGTAAAAATATGCGCCGAAAAAGATCAGGATCGGCAAATAATCGACAAGAAGCTGCATATGGAAGAAGCGTTCGGACTCAGGGGTCCGGCATGATAGCTCAAAACGGCTTGATACCTCTATGCGCAAATTGGCGTTCATGTGTAAATCAGGCTATGCGATGACCAGCGGCTACCCTACAATCCGCGCGTGGCCAAATTGATCGAAATTCACCCGAAAGACCCGCAGGCACGGCGTGTGGCAGAGGTCGTGCAAATCATCCGTAACGGCGGATTGGTTGCTTATCCGACAGACTCGAGCTATGCGTTTGGCTGTCACATTGGCGATGCCAGGGCAATAAACCGGATTCACCGGATTCGGCGCACTGACAAGAAACATAATTTTACGCTTGTCTGCAAGGATCTTTCTGAAATCAGCGTCTATGCTCGGGTCGACAATTGGGCCTACCGGCTGATCAAATCAATGACGCCAGGACCTTATACGTTTATTCTTCCGGCGACTCGCGAAGTGCCGAAACGTCTGCAGAACCCCAAAAGACGAACGATCGGGCTACGTGTTCCGGAGCACCCGCTGGTACAGGCAATACTTGAAAGCCTCGGTGAGCCAATTATGAGTTCCACGCTTCTCCTGCCCGGTGATAGTCAGCCGCTGACGGATCCGCTCGAAATCGAGGACCGGATCGGACATCAGATTGATGCCATCATCGATGCAGGCCCCACCGGCATCGAACCGACTAGCGTGCTGGATCTGACCAGTGGGTCGGTTGATGTGCGGCGCGTGGGACGAGGCGACGTGAGCGCGTTCCTGTAGGCCGTATATTGACGATGGTGATACCGAGGTAATCCTCGGGCGTTATTTTGCGTTAGAATGAGCATTAGTCGCCACGGAACGCCAATGAAGCCAGACCTTAAAGTCCTGAATCGCGAAGACGCGCCGAAGCCGCCTCCGGACGAAAAGCAGGCCCCAGCACAATCGGAAATGCCCTTCGCCGTCGTCGACGGAGAGCCGGTGACGGCGCTTCCCCAGGACCTTTATATCCCGCCCTATGCGTTGCAGGTATTCCTGGAAGCGTTCGAGGGACCATTGGACCTGTTGCTCTACCTTATCCGCCGCCAGAATCTTGATATCCTCGATATTCCTATTGCCGAGATCACGAAGCAATACGTTCAATACATCGAGCTGATGAACGAACTGCAGCTCGAATTGGCCGGTGAGTATCTGCTGATGGCGGCCATGCTCGCCGAAATCAAGTCGAGGATGTTGCTACCCCGGGCACAGGTTGAAGAAGAGGTCGAGGAAGATCCACGCGCAGAGCTTGTTCGCCGGCTGCAGGAGTACGAGCGTTTCAAAAAAGCGGCGCAGGATATCGGAGACCTGCCCAGGCTGGATCGGGACACATTTGTTGTCAGCGCCGATGCACCCGAACGCCAGGTCGTTACGAAGCTGCCCGAGGTGACACTCAAAGAACTGTTGCTGGCATTTCATGATGTATTGCGCCGTGCCCAGATGTTTTCGAATCTGCACCTGCAGCGGGAACCATTGTCGGTGCGTCAGCGCATGTCTGAGATACTTACACGGATCAACGCGAGGTCATTTTCCGGATTTGCTGATCTGTTCGATCCAGAAGAGGGCCGGATGGGCGTTGCGGTCACATTTATCGCTATTCTCGAACTATTGCGCGAATCGGTCATCGAGGTAGTGCAGGCGGAGGAGTTCTCCGAGATACATATTCGTGCAGCTTCATCCGTCAGGCTTGTGTCTGATGAGCAGAACGCATGAGTTGCTGGCGAAGCAGAATAGAGACGGAGAATTGCGAGACCGATGGACGCCGTTGAGATTAAGCATTTCATTGAAGCCGCACTGCTCGCCGCCGGGCGGCCACTCAGCGTGGATCAGCTACAGAACTTGTTTGATGGCCGCATGGCGCCTGCAAAGAAAGATATCCGTGCAGCTGTCGCGGCATTAAATGACGAGTATAAAGATCGCGGCATCATCGTGGCGGAGGTTGCTTCCGGACTTCGCGTGCAGGTCAAGCCGGCCATGGCCAATCAATTGCAGAAGCTTTGGGAAGATCGGCCGCCGCGGTATTCGCGGGCCTTGTTTGAAACGCTCGCGCTCATAGCGTATCGGCAGCCAATTACTCGAGGAGAAATAGAAGAGGTGCGAGGCGTTTCTGTCAGCTCAAATATCGTTCGTTCGCTACTGGAGCGTGATTGGGTGCGGGTCGTCGGCCACCGCGATGTGCCAGGCAGGCCCGAAATGTTCGGCACGACGAAAACATTTCTGGATTACTTTGGATTAATGAAACTCGATGATCTGCCGCCGTTGGCAGACCTTGCTGATTGGGAAAACCTGCGCGTGCAACTCAATTTGCCGGAGGTCGATGAGGATCTGACTTCGGAGCTTGCCGATGTGACGCAGCTACCGACCCTGAGTCCGCAGGTCGGGGAGGGAGATGGTGATCCCGAGCAAAACTCTGAAGTAATCGGGAATAGCGATTTGAACGATCATGACATTCCGGATTTGGAGTCGATTACGACATCCGCTCATGTCAATCTGGATGAGTTGGTTGTCACGGAGTGGCCCGATCCAACGGATTCGGGCAGCGAGGTATCGGTCGACTCTGACGATGAGGAAGACCTTGAAACCTCAGCCACCAGTGGCTAGCAGGATACTGGTTGGCTGAACGCATCCAAAAAGTGCTTGCCGGGGCCGGGCACGGCTCTCGACGTGCCGTCGAAGCCTGGATACGTGAAGGCCGATTGACGATTGACGGGCGACCGGCACAGCTTGGCGATACTGTTCACGGCAAAGAACGCATTACGCTGGATGGTCGCCACTTGCCATTGCCCGACCGGGCAGTGATCCATCGGCACATCATGTATCACAAGCCAGGCGATGAGGTAACGACCCGCTCCGATCCTCAAGGGCGCAAGCTCGTCTTTGATAGTCTGCCGCGGTTGAAGAATACGCGCTGGATTGCCGTGGGCCGCCTGGACCTGACTACGACCGGCTTACTGTTATTCACCACAGATGGCGCTTTGGCGCACGCACTCATGCACCCGTCAACCGCTGTCTTACGCCGCTATGCCGTTCGGGTTCGCGGCGAACCCGGCAAGAACGATCTGGTGAGGCTGAAACAAGGCATTGAACTCGAGGATGGTGTAGCCCGTTTCGAGGCAATTGAGGCAGGGGGTGGTGACGGCAGTAACCGCTGGTACCACGTTTCCCTCCGAGAAGGCCGTAATCGGGAAGTACGCCGGCTCTGGGAATCATTGGGCTATGAGGTCAGCCGGTTGATGCGTGTCGGCTACGGTCCCCTCGAACTGCCGAGAAGACTCAGGAAGGGCAAATACGAAGCTCTGACACCCGCGCAGGTGCGGCTATTGTATGCGGCAGCCGAGTTGAGCGTGCCCGAGGAACTGCCGGGGAAACAAAGAAAAAACAGAAAAAAGAAATACTTATAAGTACTTTCTAATGTAAAAAGTCATTGACAGTCAAGACTTTCGCCGGTCACGTTCTTGCTGTCCGGGCCCAGTAGATAGATGTAGGGAGCCAGTATTTCCTCCGGGCGTTTCAGCTTGTCTCGGTTCTCCCCCGGATAGGCGGCCAACCGCATGTTCGTGCGCGTCGCGCCCGGGTTAACGCAGTTCACCCGGAGTTTTCCGTGTCGGTGTTCATCGGCCAGAACCTGAGACAATCCCTCTGTTGCGAATTTCGAGACGGCGTAAGCCCCCCAGAAAGCTCGCCCTGTACGGCCCACGCCGCTACTGGTGAAAATTATCGATGGATCGTCGGACTGATGTAGCAAAGGGAGACAAACCTGCGTGAGCGCGAATGCGGCGGTGACGTTGACGTGCATGACACGCTGCCAGGTTGATGCATCGTATTGCTCTATCGAGAACCGGTCGCCGAGAATACTGGCGTTGTGTACCAGGCCGTCGAGACGGCCGAATTCCTTCAGCAGCATCTCGGCAAGATCGCGATACGCGTCGCTGTCGGCGCTGGCGAGATCGACAACGGCGATGGATGGGCGAACGCCGCGATCAAGCGCTTCAATCTCGTCGTAAACCTTTTCAAGTTTCTGCACATTGCGGCCGTGCAGTATGATTTGGGCGCCCAGCCGGGCTGCGCGCAGCGCAAGCGCTCGCCCGATTCCATCACTGGCGCCCGTAATCAGAACAATTCGGTCGCGCAACAGGTCGGGAGCGGGGCTGTAGTTTCTGTGATCTGGCATTCCCTCGGAATCCTTGACCAGTCTACTGCAGTGTCTTGTCGGGAAGTTCGCCGCTAACGATGGGGTCGTCGTCATCATCGGAGTTTTCGATCATGGTTCGCGGCACAGGATCGAGCGTTTCGAGTTTTTCGAGCTCCTTCTTCGGATGGATGCCGAGCTCGGTAAACTTCCTTGCACCCGGCAAAACTTTTCGCTCCAGAGATCCGACAGCACGATTGTAGTTTTCAACGCTGCTTGCCAGCTGCCGGCCGACTCGGTTCATGTGCGTGACAAACGTTGCCAGGCGGCCGTAGAGATCTTCGGCCAGCTGTCGAATTTCCTGTGCATTGTCAGCCAGTGCGAGTTGTCGCCAGCCATAAGCGACGGCTTTCAGTAAGGCAACAAAGCTGGTTGGCGTGGCAAGAATGATCTGTTGTGAGAGTGCGTACTCGATCAGATCCGGATCTTCATTGAGGGCTGCGCTCAGGAACTGATCGCCGGGAATGAACAAAATGACGAACTCCGGACTTGCCGTAAATTGTGCCCAGTATGATTTACTGGCTAGCGTTCGAATGTGCTCCCGCAGATTGCGCGTATGTCGTTGCAGGCCCAGTTTCCGCTGTGCATCATCTTTGGCCTCAACAGCTTCGAGGTAGGCGTCCAATGGCGTCTTGACGTCGACGACGAGTTCACGCTGATCCGGCATCCTCACGATCATGTCGGGACGAATAACCTTATCGTCACCCACGCTATGGACCTGCTCTTGAAAATCGCAGTGCTCGACCATGCCGGCAAGTTCGACCAGCCGGCGTAGAGTAATTTCGCCCCAGCGCCCCCGGACTTCCGGTCGTCTCAGGGCCTTGACGAGATTTTGCGTTTCCTGCGTCAATGATTGTTGACTGATTCGCATCGCTTCGAGCTGGGACTTGATGCCGCCATAGGCCTCGCTACGGGATTTCTCGAGCTCGGTTATTTGCTTCTGCGCAGCTTGAAGGGAGTCGCGAATGGGTTTGACGAGTTCCTCGATGGCTTTTTCTCGCTCGCCCAGGTCGCGCTTGGCACGTTCCTGTTGGGTGCCGAGATTTTGCTCAGCAAGCCGAAGAAAGGTTTCGCTGTTTGACTTCAGTGTCTGATTGGCAAGATCTGAAAATGCGCTGGTAAGTTGAGATTTGGCGGCTTCAAACGCGATTTCTCGTTCGTGCTGCAGCGCTTCCTGATTCTTAATCGTGGCCTCTAACTGGCGCTGGCGGCGTCCCAGTATGAGCCAGGTGACGAGCGCGCCCAAGATTAGCCCGGCAAGCAGGGCAGGAGCGCCGATCTCGACGAGTAACGGATTGAGGGTCAAGGACTGCATTAGATTGAGAGATTAACCGCTTTCAGGACGATTTGGGCAAGTTCGACCGTATCGGCTGCAATCTGATCCGCTCCCCACCGGCCTGGATCGTCGTCAGCCGTGATATAGCCATAGGCAGCCGCGATCGTCGCCATTCCGGCTCGCCGGCCTGCTTCTATATCGCGCGCGGCATCGCCGATGTACACGGTCTGCTCCGGGGCCACGCCGGCGGCATCGCACGCGTAGAGCAATGGCGCCGGGTCCGGCTTCCTTTTTTCAAGGGTGTCGCCGCTGACTGCGCAGACGATCCGGCCTGTCAGCGAGAGCTGCTCAAGCAAGGGCTCTGTCAAATACTTCGGCTTGTTAGTCACAACTCCCCAGGGACAGGCAGCTGCTTCAAGCCGCAAAAGCAATTCGTCCAGCCCCGGGAAGATTTCCGTTTTCTGACACAACCTCAGCGCATATCGGCTCAGGTACTCGTCCCGCAGGCTGTCATGAATCTCTTCGCCCGCGTCCGGGAAAGCGATGTTCAGGAGGCCTAACGCACCGTTTGATACATGGGTACGGCCGAATTCGTAGGTGACGGGCTCAATATTGTAGTCACGCTGCAGATCCTGCAGCACTGCGACCATGTCCGGGGCCGTATCGACGAGCGTGCCGTCGAGATCGAACAGCACCGCTTCAATGTTTCCGTGGGCTAATCGCGACAACGGCTCACTCGGATTCCGGCTGACGAAAATGCATCAGGTAGTTGACGTCCAGATTCGGGCCCAACGAGTACTCCTTGCTCAGCGGGTTGTAATGCATGCCGATACTGGACTGAAGTTCGAGGCAGGCATGTCGGGCCCAGCCGTCGAGTTCGGATGGCCGAATGAACTTCTGGTATTCGTGAGTCCCGGAAGGCAGCAGCTTTAACACATATTCCGCACCGACAATGGCAAACAGGAAGGATTTTGGATTTCGATTGATCGTTGAGAAAAACGCGTGGCCGCCCGGTCGTAACAATGCACCGACGGCTTCAACGGTTTTCGACGGTTGCGGCACATGTTCGAGCATCTCCAGACAGGTCACGACGTCGAACTGTCCGGCAGCTTCCTCGGCGAGTTCCTCTGCGGAGATCCGGCGGTATTCGACCTTGGCGCCCGACTCCATCTGGTGAAGCCTGGCGACGGCGAGTGGGCCCTCAGCGAGGTCGATGCCGGTAACCTGAGCGCCGGCACCGGCCATCGCTTCGGCAAGAATTCCGCCGCCACAACCGATGTCGGCGGCTTTCAGGCCGTCCAGATCCAGCTGCTGGCGAATCCAGTCGAGCCGCAACGGATTGATCTCATGCAGCGGACGGAATTCGCCCTCGGGATCCCACCAGCGACTTGCAAGGCTGTCGAACTTTGCAATTTCTGCAATATCGACGTTAGCTGAAGGTTCTCTCATTAGGGGCTGGTCCCGCTGGGTTGTTGACGTTCGATCACAACGTGCGTGAGGTGATTTGATAACGCAGTATACCGCCCACAGCCGGCGGAAACAGGGTCTTTCCTGCGTGCTCCAAATGGCCCGGAAACCCTGCTGTATAGCGCTGCCATGTGGTAGAATTCAGCAATGGATTCTGGCCTCGACGCGGGGCGAGTCGAACCCGACCAATTAACGCAAGATCCCGAAGAAAATCCGCAGAATTTAAGTAGTCTGGATTCCGGCTAACGACCGGGACAATGCTGAAATAATGAGAATTTATGGCTGAAGTAGCACAGGAATTATTGTCTGTAAGTCTAGAGCAGGAGATGCAGCAGTCCTATCTCGATTACGCAATGAGCGTGATCGTTGGGCGCGCCTTGCCCGATGCGCGTGATGGACTCAAGCCTGTGCATCGGCGCGTTCTCTATGCGATGCGCGAGCTCGGCAACGACTACAATAAACCGTATAAGAAATCGGCGCGTGTCGTTGGTGATGTCATCGGTAAATATCATCCGCACGGTGACTCCGCGGTTTATGACACGATTGTCCGTATGGCACAGCCGTTTTCGATGCGTGCGCTGCTCGTAGACGGTCAGGGGAACTTCGGCTCCGTGGATGGCGATGCGCCGGCCGCGATGCGCTATACCGAAGTGCGCATGTCGAAGATCGCTCACGAACTGCTTGCGGATATCGACAAAGAAACCGTCGATTTTGTCGAAAACTACGATGGCTCCGAATCGGAACCGTCGGTCATGCCGACCCGAATACCTAATCTGCTTGTTAACGGGTCTTCAGGTATCGCCGTCGGCATGGCTACAAATATTCCGCCGCATAATCTCTGTGAGGTTGTGGATGCGTCGCTCGCGCTTATCGACGACCCGACGCTAGAGGTTCCGGCGCTAATGAAGCACATACCAGGACCCGATTTTCCGACAGCTGGCATCATCAATGGTGCAGCGGGCATTTATTCAGCTTACCGAACAGGCCGTGGACGCGTCCATATTCGAGCTCGGACGCATATTGAAAAATTCGGCACACGCAGCCGCGAAGCCATTATCGTCACCGAATTGCCGTTTCAGGTTAACAAGGCGCGACTGATAGAGAAGATCGCGGAACTCGTGCGCGACAAGCGCATAGAAGGAATCAGCGAGCTGCGCGATGAGTCTGATAAGGACGGCATGCGCATCGTGATTGAGCTGCGCACGGGTGAAGTCAGCGATGTTGTCCTGAACAACCTTTATAAGCAAACGCCGATGCAAAGCGTCTTCGGCATCAATATGGTCGCGCTGCACGAGGGGCAGCCAAAACTGCTGAACCTGAAGCAGGTGCTGGAGGCTTTTCTGGCGCACCGGCGCGCAGTCGTTACGCGGCGGACTATCTTTGATTTGCGTAAGGCCCGGGACCGTGCGCACGTACTCGAGGGGCAGTCGGTCGCGTTAGCGAATATTGATGAAGTCATTGCCGTGATCAAGGCATCGGGCACGCCCGCTGAGGCGAAGGAAGCGCTGATTGCGAAGGCCTGGGCGCCGGGGTCTGTCACCGCGATGTTGGAGCGGGCTGGGGAAACAGACACGCGCCCGGACGGAATGGGCGAAGGCTATGGCTTGGGTAATGGCGAATACCGGCTTTCGCCGGTGCAGGCTCAAGCGATCCTGGATCTTCGTTTACACCGTTTAACCGGGCTTGAGCAAGATAAAATAGTAAATGAATACAAAGAGATATTGGATAAAATTAAAGTGTTATCTGATATTTTGGCAGATCCGGATAAGCTACTGGAAGTCATTCGCGATGAACTGAGGGAAGTTCGTGAGGCTTTTGGTGACGAGCGCCGCACCGAAATCGTGCAGGATCACAGTGATCTCAGCGCAGAGGATTTGATTCCGAGCGAGGAGGTCGTCGTAACGCTGTCGCACGGCGGTTACGCGAAGGCGCAGCCGATCGATGCATACCAGGCGCAGAAACGCGGTGGCCGGGGACGCTCGGCGACCAAGGTCAAGGACGAGGATTTCGTTGACAAGCTATTCGTTGCCAATACCCACGACACGATCTTGTGCTTTTCGAGTCGTGGCAAAGTGTATTGGCTGAAGGTCTACCAGGTTCCACAGGCAAGCCGCGGATCCCGAGGCAAGCCAATCGTGAATTTGTTACCTCTGGAGGAGGGCGAGCGCATCAATGCGGTCTTGCCGGTCCAGGAGTATGACGAAAACAGCTTCGTCTTCATGGCCACCTCGGGCGGAACAGTCAAGAAAACGCCGTTAAGCCAGTTTTCACGGCCTCGCTCCAGCGGCATCATCGCGATTGATTTGCGCGATGATCAACTTGTGGATGTGGCCATCACCGGCGGCGACGCGGAGATCTTGCTAATCGCGAGTTCCGGCAAGAGCATCCGGTTTCGAGAGAGCGATGTACGACCGATGGGGCGCGGCGCGGCAGGCGTGCGCGGAATTAAATTGCCGCCTGACCATGAAGTCATTGGTTTGACGATCGTAAACGAGGGCCTGATCCTTATTGCCACGGAAAACGGTTACGGAAAACGCACCGATATCGAAGAGTTTCCCGTGCAGGGCCGTGGTGGCCAGGGAGTCATAGCGATCCAGACATCGGAACGCAACGGACGCACGGTCGGGGCGGCTCAAGTGCTGGATGAAGACGAGATCATGCTGATCAGTTCTAACGGTACGCTTGTCAGAACCCCGGTCGCGGACATTTCGATACAAGGTCGAAATACGCAGGGTGTTCGGCTCATTCGCGTCGAGCCCACGGAGCGCCTGGTTGGTTTAGCGCGAATCGTCTACATCGAGGATACTGAAGAGGGTGATTGAATATACCAACTGACCGGGCTTTAGTTTCTGAACGGCAGGCAGGCTAATTGATTCGCCCGTGCATTTGCATCGTTAAACCGCAACAATACGCGGTCAAAACCACTTCCCGTTTGCCTCACCGATAGCAATCTCAACAAAGGATTCAAGCGACATGACCCGCGTGTACAACTTTAGCGCCGGCCCGGCTGCACTGCCGATCGACGTTCTCGAGACGATACGAGCGGACATTCCGGACTGGCAGGGCACTGGCATGTCGGTCATGGAAGTGAGTCACCGTGGCAAAGAGTTCGTTGAACTGGCCGCGCGCTGTGAGTCCAATCTTCGGGAGCTGCTCGCGGTTCCAGACAATTACAGCGTGCTATGGATGCAGGGTGGCGCGACCCTGCAAATGGCGATGGCTCCGTTAAACCTGGCGGCGCGGGGGGATACTGTCGATTACGTTCAGACCGGGAGCTGGGGCAAGAAGGCAGCAGGCGAGGCGCGCAAGTTTTGCACGGTAAATCTCGCTGCGGATGCCGCTGACACCAATTTCACGACAATACCGGATCCATCAACTTGGCAGCGCAGCGATGACGCGGTCTATCTGCATATGACCTCCAACGAGACGATCGCCGGTGTGGAATTCCATTTTTTGCCAGACGGCGATGTGCCGTTGGTCGCCGATATGTCGAGCACGATATTGTCGCGCCCGATAGACGTCAGCCGGTTTGGGGTCATATATGCCGGTGCGCAGAAGAACATCGGACCGGCCGGAATTACGCTGGTCATTGTCAGGAATGATTTGCTTGAGCCAGCGCGCGAAGACTTGCCGCACCTCATGATGTGGAAGTCATATGCCGAATCGGATTCGATGACGAATACCCCGCCGACTTTTGCCTGGTATGTTGCGGATCTTGTGATCCAGCGGCTGCTGTCCAACGGCGGCCTTGAAGCCATGGCTGAAATCAATCGCAGGAAGTCGTCAAAGTTGTATGCAGCAATCGACGCGTCGGACTTTTACAACAATCCGGTTAGCGAAGACTGCCGGTCATGGATGAATGTACCGTTCGTTTTGGCCGACAGTTCGCTCGATGCCCTGTTTCTTGAAGAAGCGCATGCGGCCGGGCTGACAAACCTGAAAGGCCACCGATCTGTTGGCGGCATGAGGGCGTCCATTTACAACGCGGTCCCTGAAGAGGCCGTCGATGCATTAATTGAATTCATGGCCGCATTTGAAGGCAAAAACGGGTAGAAAAAGGATGTTCAAGGTACTGACGCTGAATAACATTGCCGTCGAGGGTTTGCGGCATTTCCCACGTGATCGCTATGAAGTAGCCTCCGAGATCGCGCATCCGGACGCGATTATTTTGCGTTCATACAATATGCACGACATGGTTATACCTGACACTGTCGCCGCGATTGGTCGTGCCGGAGCCGGTACCAATAACATACCGATCGAATCGATGAGCGCTCGCGGCATTCCCGTTTTTAATGCGCCAGGTGCAAACGCGAATGCCGTGAAGGAACTTGCCATCGCAGGCCTGCTTATTGCCGCACGGAATATTTGCGATGCCCGCGAGTACGTCAGGGGGCTCGCAGATACGGGAGACAAGCTGGAGAAGGCTGTCGAAGCTGCTAAAAAACAGTTTGTGGGTTTCGAGTTGCCTGGCAAGACACTGGGCGTAATCGGGCTCGGCGCAATCGGCGTCGAGGTCGCCAATGCAGCACTGGCTCTTGGCATGAAGGTGGTTGGTTTCGATCCGAAGATAACCGTTCGGCGTGCATGGCAGCTATCTGCGGGCGTCGAGCACGCGGATACGCTTGACCAGTTATTTCAAAAGTCCGACGCCGTGACCTGCCATATTCCCCTCGTCGAGGAAACGAAAAACCTCGTCAACAGGGACCGAATTTCATTGATGCGCAATGGTGGCGTCATTATCAATTTTGCCCGAAGTGGTGTCGTGGACGACGCGGCGGTCATAGCAGCACTGGACAGTGGCAAGCTGCATACTTACGTTTCCGACTTTCCCACTGCCGCCCTGATTGCGCACAAAAAAGTAGTGGCGTTGCCTCACCTCGGGGCATCAACGACTGAGGCCGAGGAAAACTGTGCGATCATGGTTGCCGAGAATCTCAAAGATTATCTCGAGAACGGCAACGTTCGGTTTTCCGTTAATTTTCCGGAGTCGCGGCTGCCCAGGCTGGACGCGTGGCGCATAACGATCGCCAATGCCAATGTGCCGAACATGGTCGGTCAGATTTCGACAGGCCTTGCTAGCGCTGGCTTGAATATCGAGGATCTTCTGAACAAGTCAATCGGCGAACTTGCGTATACGATTGTCGATGTGAACGGTCCGGTCTCGGAGGATACTTTGGCCCAAATTCGCGCGATTGACGGCGTGTTGACGTTGCGAAATCTAGGCAAGCCTGTAACCTGAGCACCATCGACACTCAGCAGGTGAATGATGGCCGGAAATAAAGACAATGCGGCCGAGAAGGATCTCGCGGCGATACGCGAACGCATCAATAAAATAGACGAGCAACTCCAGGCGCTCATCAACGAACGCGCGAAATTCGCGCAGGAGGTTGGTGTCGCCAAAGGTGATTTGGCTCAGGCGGTCGATTACTATCGCCCGGAACGGGAAGCCGAGATCCTGCGGGCCGTAAAAGAGCGAAATGCCGGCCCACTGCGTGACGAAGATATGTTGCGGTTGTTCCGGGAGATCATGTCGGCCTGTCTCGCGCAACAGGAGCCGCTGAAAGTCGGCTTTCTCGGCCCGGAAGGCACGTTCACGCAAACCGCGGTATACAAGCACTTCGGCCATTCCATTCGCGCATTGCCATTCAACACGATTGATGAAGTTTTTCAGGAGGTTGAATGCGGCGTCGCCGATTTCGGCGTTGTGCCAATAGAAAACTCCACCGAAGGCTCGGTGAACAACACGCTTGATATGTTTCTTAGCTCGCCGTTAAAAATCGCAGGCGAGATAGAGCTGCGCATCGAGCAGCATCTTTTGGGACGTATGGCGAGGCTCGATGACATAGAGCGCATATGTGCGCATGAGCAGTCTCTGGCGCAATGTCGCGCGTGGCTCCGTGAATACCTGCCGCATGTGGAGCTCATCGGGATGTCGAGCAATGCGGCTGGCGCGCGCAGGGCACGAGACGAGAGTGGCACCGCTGCGATCGGACCTGATGTTGCTGCCGATGTTTACGATTTGAGTATTCTCGTGAACAGCATAGAAGATCGCGCGGACAATTCGACTCGCTTTCTTGTGGTCGGTCGTGAGCTGCTTGCTGCCAGTGGTGATGACAAGACGACGATCCTGGTGTCAACAAGCGATACACGAGGCGGGGCCGGCGTCCTGCATCATTTGTTGCAGCCTCTGGCAGATCATGACGTAGTCATGACCTTCATTGAGTCGCGGCCATCCAGGCGCAAAAACTGGGATTACGTATTTTTCATTGATATCGAGGGTCACGCAAACGAGCCGCCGGTTTCAGATGCCCTGGCCGTACTCGAAAAGGAAAGCTCGTTGTTCCGGATCCTCGGTGCCTATCCGAAAGCGATTAACTGACGCCTCTTCGTTAGACTGCCAATGAATTTTATCGTAGAACCGTCGGCCGTTCGCAATGCGACGGTCAGCGTACCCGGCGACAAGTCGATTTCACATCGGGCATTGATGCTGGGCGGGATCGCGAAAGGCCGGACTGAAATTAGTGGTTTCCTGGCCGGTGAAGATTGTCTGGCAACGCTGGGCGCCATGAGTGCCATGGGGGTTTCCATTGAACAGCCCGAAGTCACGCGGATTGTCGTTCACGGAGTCGGTCTTCACGGCCTGCGCGCGCCTTCGGCGGCGTTAAATCTGGGCAATTCGGGAACTGCCATGCGTCTCATGACGGGGTTGCTGAGCGGCCAGAGCTTCAGCACCGTTCTCACAGGTGATGCCTCATTGACCGCGCGACCGATGCAGCGTGTGATTTCCCCGCTTTCCGAAATGGGGGCAATTATCGAGAGCAACTCCGGTTTGCCGCCGCTCAGTATTACCGGGCGATTTCCACTGTCGGCGATTGACTATCTATTGCCTGTCGCAAGCGCACAGGTTAAGTCAGCGGTGTTGTTGGCCGGCTTATACGCCAGGGGGACGACAATCGTCACTGAACCCGCGGTAACGCGTGATCATACTGAACGAATGCTGGCGGCAATGGGCGCGGCGATAGAGGTGTCAGGCGCGAGGGTCTCGATTGATGGTGAGCAGGGGCTTAAAGGCTGCCAAGTGACGGTGCCGGCGGACCTGTCGTCTGCGGCGTTTGTAATTCTTGCCACATTGCTGGCCAAGACAGATGCGGAAGTCGTTATCAAGTCGGTCGGCGTCAATCCGACGCGTACGGGCGTCATCGATATCCTTCAATCAATGGGCGGTGATATTGGCCTCGAGAATCAGCGGTGGTTCGGGCAGGAACCTGTCGCAGATATTCGGGTTCGGTCATCTGTGCTCCACGGCCGGGTCGTCGACCCGGCTCTTGTCTCGCTTGCAATCGACGAGTTTCCGGTACTGTTTGTCGCTGCCGCAGCGGCAAATGGGCAGACCGTGTTTTCCGGCATTGCGGAATTGAGAGTCAAGGAAAGTGATCGCATCGCGTCGATGGCAACCGGATTACGCGCACTTGGCATAGAAGTCGACGAATTTGAGGATGGTGCTACCGTTCATGGCGGCAGTTTCTGCGCCGGGACAGTGCCGAGCAACGGCGATCACCGCGTGGCCATGTCATTTGCGGTCGCCGGCTCCGTCGCCACAGGGGCTGTGACAATTGCCGACGTGGCGGCGGTCAATACGTCGTTTCCGGAGTTTAGCGAGTGCATGTCTTCGATCGGCGTGTCGATAACGGCAACTGGCGAGAGTAGGCAATGAGTCGACAGCAAGGCGTTCCCGTAATCGCAATTGACGGACCTAGCGGATCCGGGAAGGGGACTATCGCACGCCGTGTAGCCAATGCGCTGGGCTGGCACTTGCTCGATAGCGGGGCGCTTTATCGATTGGTTGCACTTGCGGCCGAGCGCAGAGGCATTGGGCTTGCCGATACAGAGGCCCTGGCCGGCGTTGCGGCCGACCTGAATGTTCGCTTTGGCACCGGCGCTGACCAGGACGAGGAGATCTGGCTCGATGATGAGCTGGTCACCGAAGCTGCACGTACCGAAGAGGCGGGCGCTGGCGCCTCTGCTGTGGCGGCGCTGCAGCCGGTGCGGGACGCCCTGCTGTCCAGGCAGAAGGCCTTCCGGCGCCCACCCGGCCTGGTGGCCGATGGCCGGGATATGGGAACCCAGGTATTCGCGGATGCTGTTCTGAAGGTGTTTCTTGTCGCGACGCCGGAGGAACGCGCGAAGAGGCGCCATAAGCAGTTGAAAGACAAGGGTATTGATGTTAGTCTCGCGGCCCTTTCGCGGGACATAGAGAATCGCGACAGGCGGGATTCCGAGCGCCCTGTCGCACCTTTGGTGCCTGCCGAGGATGCCAGAATTCTGGATTCTTCGGGTCGGTCGGTGGATGCTGTCACGAAGACAGTGCTCGATTGGATCGCCGAGCTTGGGATCGCGGGACAAGGTTAACGTCATGGATCGGACACGATGTCCGATTCTTTTTTTGTAAACCGTCTACTGCAGGATGCAGATTGACGATTGGGCGAGAACGTCAGGTTCTCATGGTTTAATAAAATGTCTGAGAGTTTTGCTGAATTATTTGAAGAGAGTTTTGCTAGTAAACAAATAAAGCCGGGTTCCATCATTACCGGAACCGTCGTGGCGATAAACGATGACGTCGTCATCGTTAGTGCGGGCCTCAAGTCAGAGGCCGTTATCCCCATAGAGCAGTTCAAGAACGACAAGCGTGAAGGCGAGATCTCCGTCGGGGATGAGGTCGAAGTTGCGCTCGATGCCGTCGAGGATGGTTTCGGCGAGACGCGCCTTTCGCGCGAGAAAGCGATTCGGGCTCGCACCTGGACTGACCTTGAAAAAGCTTATGAGGAAGGCAAGGTCGTCGAAGGTACGATCAACGGTCGGGTCAAGGGCGGCTTTACAGTCGAGATCGACAATGTACGGGCGTTCCTGCCGGGCTCGCTGGTTGACGTGCGTCCCGTTCGGGACCCGGGATACCTGGAGGGCAAGAGCCTTGAATTCAAGGTCATCAAGCTGGATCAGCGGCGGAACAACGTCGTCGTTTCACGGCGTGCTGTGGTCGAGCAGGAATACTCGGCCGAGCGCGAGGCCTTGTTGGAGGGTCTGCAGGAAGGCAAATCCGTAAAGGGTATCGTCAAGAACCTGACGGACTACGGTGCATTTGTGGATCTGGGCGGGATTGACGGTCTGTTGCATATCACCGATATGGCGTGGAAGCGCGTCAAGCATCCCTCCGAGGTCGTCAACGTCGGCGATGAAATCGATGTCAAGATCCTGAAATTCGATCGTGAGCGGCAACGCGTGTCCCTGGGGATGAAGCAGCTGGGCGACGATCCGTGGAAGGATCTTGCGCGCCGGTACCCGGCGCAGACGCGGATTTTCGGCAAGGTGACGAATATCGCCGACTACGGCTGTTTCGTTGAAATCGAGGACGGTGTCGAGGGTCTCGTGCACGTTTCGGAAATGGATTGGACGAACCGGAACGTCAACCCGTCACGTGTCGTTCAACTTGGCGAAGAAGTTGAGGTCATGGTCATTGAGATCGACGAAGAGCGCAGGCGCATATCGCTCGGTATCAAGCAGTGCAAGGCCAATCCCTGGGCGGTTTTTGCAGCGACCTACAACCGTGGCGACAAGGTAAGCGGGCAGATCAAATCGATCACGGACTTTGGCATTTTCATCGGCTTGGAAGGGGGCATCGACGGCCTCGTGCATCTATCCGACATTTCCTGGGAAGATGTGGGCGAGGAAGCTGTTCACAACTACAAGAAAGGGCAGGAGATCGAAGCCGCCGTTCTGGCAATCGACGCTGAGCGAGAGCGTATTTCGCTCGGAATCAAGCAGCTGGAAAAAGATCCTTTCTCAGCCTGGCTTGCAGAACATCCAAAGAATTCGATTGTTAAGGGCGTGGTCACTGAAGTTGATGCCCGAGCGGCGATCGTTGATCTTGGCGATGGAATTCTGGGAACGCTCAAGGCCTCGGAGATGGCCCGGGGACGGGTTGAGGACGCGCGCACGATGATCAAGGTGGGTGAGGAGGTCGAGGCAAAGTTCACTAACGTCGATCGCAAGAATCGCTCGATTGCGCTGTCGATCAAGGCCAAGGAAGTCCATGACGAGGCCGAGGCGATAAGCAGCTACAAGTCCGACGCGGATGCGGCGCCTGTTGGTACTACGCTGGGCGAGCTTCTGAAGGAAAAAATGACTGGCGGTGGCAAATAATACGTTAAAACAGTAGCCCAGACCGGCCGGTCTGGGCTATATTGCTAATATTATCCGTAAGTTACGCCGTGCCGCTGAAGAGACGAAGGGAAAGATGACAAAATCAGAACTCATAGAAGTTATCGCCCGCAAGCAGAAACATCTGCCAGCCAAGGATGTAGAGCTGGCGGTCAAGCATCTGCTGGACTTGATGAGCGACTCGTTAGCGCAGGGTCAACGCATCGAGATTCGTGGCTTTGGCAGTTTTTCCTTGCACTTTCGGCCGCCGCGCATTGGCCGTAACCCGAAGACTGGTGAGGCGGTCGCGCTATCTGGTAAATATGTTCCGCACTTCAAGCCGGGTAAAGACCTCCGCGAGCGCGTCAATATGAGCAGGGAATTCCCGATCAAGAGTTAGCGATTCACCCAGCCGCTTTGCACGACGGGACAGTTTCCGAAAACCTGGCGGCCGCAATAAACTTGATTTATCGACACTTTGACTAGCTGCTAGCGGAGTTTGCAAATGCTGAAACGCGTTGCCCTGCTGATCCTGATAGTGCTCCTGTTTGTGGTTATGTTTACTTTTACGGCGTTAAACACAGGCCGGATCGACCTGGACCTGGCGTTTTTCAAGGGCAGTTATCCGATTTCTGTAACGCTTGCGGCGACATTTGTCCTGGGCGTTATATTCGGCATGCTCTGCATGACCTTATTCGTCTTCCGGCTGATAACCGAACGCCGCGCACTGAGGCGGTCATTGCGTATGTCGGAGTCCGAAGTGAGTTCTCTGCGGAACCTGCCGCTGTCCGATGCCGACTGAATCCACTTTTCTTCTGGCAGGACTATTCCTGCTGCTCGCAGCGGCAGGTTGGGCGTTAGGACGATTTGGCGAATCCGACGACGAAGACGCACCGCCACCACTGAACATCGACTACCTCAAGGGATTGAACTTCCTGCTCAATGAGCAGACCGATCAGGCCCTGGAACACTTCCTGGAAATGGTGCGAGTTGACGACAAGACGATAGAGACCCACTTTGCGTTAGGCAGCCTGTTCCGTCGACGCGGCGAGGTCGATCGCGCCATTCGGATTCACCAGAATATTATCGCGAGACCCGACCTGGCGGCAGAGCAACGCGACCAGGCTTTGTTCTCATTGGCCAAAGATTATCTTGCGGCTGGACTGCTCGATCGTGCGGAAAAGTTGTTTGTGCGCCTGGCTCAAGGGTCACGCTACCAGGTACAGGCGCTGGAGAGTCTCTGCAGAATTTACGAGCAGGAAAAAGAGTGGGAAAAAGCTATTGATGCCGGCCAGCAGCTCGAAGCACTCGGCGGGCGATCGCTGGCGCTGCAGATCGCGCATTACTACTGCGAACTCGCCGAAGCGGCTGCGGCTGGGAACGACTATTCAGCGGCGCGTCAATTTGTGAAGAAAGCCCAGGCTGGCAGGCCACGGACGATGCGGGGTGCATTGACGCGCGCTCATATTGCTCGGGAAACAGACGACTACAAGACGGCTCTGCGGCTCTATCACCGGATCATCGACGAACACACGTATTTGATTTCAGAGGCACTGCCGGAAATCGTGGAGACCTACGCCCGCGACGGTTCAATGGTTGGACTCAACAAGGCCTTGCAGTCAATGATCGACAAGAATCCCGAGATGAGCTCACTGGTTGCCTATACGGCGATCGTCAACGATATCGGCGGAATCCCGGTCATCGATGAATGCGTCGAAAAGTACATGCTGGACGAACCGACATTGGCAGAATTCGTCGACCTGCAGGCACTGTCGTCGGCCAGCGATACGGCTAAGGAATCGGCGCTATCCAAGGTCCGCGGTGCTTTATCCAAGCTCGCATCTTCCACGCCTCGCTATCAGTGCCAGGAGTGCGGTTTTTCCAGCCAGCGGCTCCTTTGGCAATGTCCTAGTTGCCGCAACTGGGAGACCCAGCGGCCGGCGTCGAAGGTCCAGTTCGACACCGTGCTGCAGCACAGCATTACCAACTGACCGCGTTTTTCCTGCCGTTTTCGGGAGTTTCACGCCCGGTTAGCCTGCGCCTCTCATCGTAAGCTCCATCGGTGCTGCACTTTTGCGGCCCCCCGAGGTTAAATCACAAAAGGAGCTTATGATGAATACCCCTGTCCGCCTGTTGGCATTACTGATTGCATGCCTGCCTTTGCTGGCTTTTGCCGGACCTGTAAATATCAATACCGCCGATGCCGAGACGCTTTCGGCCGAGTTGCAGGGCATTGGCCTGGCCAAGGCGAAGGCGATCGTCGAGTACCGTGAGAAGCACGGCCCGTTCAAGACGCCGGAAGACTTGTCGCTGGTTAAAGGCATTGGTGAGCGGACCGTTGAAATCAATCGTCCAAATATCCGCATCGAGGCGCCCAAGAAATAACGTCAATAGCCCCGAGTCAGTTAACTGCCGGCGTCTGTGAGCTATTTCCTGACGCCGGCCTACCTGATTAGCTATCATTCCGTTTCTTTAGGTAGTGATGGAGACAGCCAGTGCGGGCCATGGTCAGGACTGCGGTTTTTCCGGTTGCCGGGCGTGGCACCCGATTCTTGCCGGCAACGAAAGCGAGCCCGAAGGAAATGCTTCCGATTGTCGATAAGCCGTTGATTCAGTATGCGGTTGAAGAGGCGCTGGATGCGGGTGTGACGAAGCTCGTCTTTGTGACGGGTAGTTCCAAACGCGCCATCGAAGATCATTTTGACACGGACTCGGAACTGGAAAACGCACTCTCCGCGGCCGGGAAGACCGAGCTGCTGGATTCGATAAAGGGGATCGTTCCGCCGGGGGTCACCTGTATCTACATTCGCCAGGGAGAACCCCTGGGGCTGGGTCATGCAGTGTTATGCGCTCGCCCAGCGGTCGGTAACGAGCCCTTTTACGTGCATCTCGCAGACGATTTGATTGCCGGCGAGCCCCCCTGCCTGACACAAATGGCGGTCGAGTACGAGAAACGCGGCGGCAGCGTTATCGCAGTCGAGGAAGTTCCAGAACAGGACACGTCCAGCTACGGCATCGTCGCGGTTGACCAGTCCGACAACAACCGCATACGCCAGATCGTGGAGAAGCCAGCTCCTGCGGAAGCGCCGTCCCGGCTTGCGGTGGTCGGGCGCTATCTGCTTGCGCCCGAGATATTCGACAAGCTAGTGACCACGGGACGGGGAGCAGGGGGCGAGATTCAGCTGACCGACGCGATAGCCGATTTGTTGACCGCATCGCCCGTTTACGCTTATTCGTTCAGCGGCGAGCGATACGACTGCGGAAGCAAGCTAGGCTATCTCAAGGCAACGGTTGCGTATGGCCTGGGGCATGCTGAAACAGGCGATGAATTTCTTGCCTATCTGCACGAATTGATTGACTGACGCATCGCCATCGGCCTGCTGCCTGATCGCGGTGACACGGCGGCTTCCCGACCTGAAAGCAGCCGCAGGAAATGAATAAGGCCTTCATAAGAAGGCCTTATTCGGATTTGGCTCCCCGGGCCGGACTCGAACCAGCGACCAATTGATTAACAGTCAACCGCTCTACCAACTGAGCTACCGGGGAATAACCGTTTTTGAAAATCAGCGGCGATTCCGCGCTTTGCATGCGGGCCGCGATTCTCGTGCACGCCCCTGTCGAAGTCAAGCCGTGACGGCTCGATCAATGCGTTCAACTGCTTCGGCAAGGGTGTCCTGCGAACACGCAAAGGACAGGCGCAGGTAGCCGGGAGCTCCAAAAGCGCTCCCGGGAACCACTGAAACATTGGCCTTTTCGAGCAAGAAATTTGCCAATTCTGCGTCAGTTCCCAGCCCAAGTTGCTTTAGCGCACCAGTCACGCGCGGGAAAGCATAAAATGTCCCTTCGCCCGCCCGGCATTCGAAGCCCGGTATGGCGTTCAGGGCCGACACGACAAAATCATGGCGCGCCTGATATTTTGCCGTCATTTCCGCTACGACAGTCTGATCGCCGTCCAGTGCAGCGACGGCCGCCACTTGAGATATGCTGCAAGGGTTCGACGTACTTTGACTCTGCACGGTCTTCATACCCTCAATCAGCTCCTCAGGACCCGCCGCGTAACCGATGCGCCAGCCGGTCATGGCGTAGGCCTTCGAAACGCCGTTTGTTGTGACAATGCGGTCGAGCAGCTGAGAGCACACGGACCCAAAACTGGCAAACGGTTCGGCGGCCCAATAGATGTGCTCATAAATGTCATCCGCGGCGATAACGATGCGCGGATGTGCGTCAAGGACCGCACCCAGCTCGGCGAGCTCGGTTTTCGTGTAGCTCGCGCCGGTCGGGTTCGATGGGCTATTGAGAAACAACAGGCGCGATTTTTCGGTGATAGCGCTGGCCAGCTGGCGCGGTGTAATTTTGAAATTCTGCTCTATTTCAGCGGCGACGATGACAGGCTGAGCCCCTGCCAGCGCGGCCATATCCGGGTATGAAACCCAGTAGGGCGCAGGAATGATGACCTCGTCACCCGGATCAAGTAGCGCAATGCAAAGGTTGAACAGGGCCTGTTTGGCACCCGCCGTAACGATTATTTGAGAGGGCTGATAGTCAAGGCCGTTTTCGCGTGCAAATTTGCGTTGAATAGCGGCCTTTAGCTCGGCTGTGCCGTCAATTGGCGTGTATTTTGTGGCGCCTGCGTTGATTGCAGCAATCGCCGCCTCTTTGACCGCCGCGGGCGTATCGAAGTCGGGCTCGCCGGCCCCCAGGCTGATCACATCCCGTCCGGCAGCCCGCAATTCTGCATAGAGTGCGAGCGTCGCACTCGTCGGTGACGGTTTGACGCGCGCCATTCGTTTTGAAACTGATACACTCACCGGTTGCCTCCGTAATTTCGACGCCCATGGTACGTGAATCGACAAAGCTGCCCAAGAAGACCTCGGTCGAGGACCGGGACCGGATGGCAATTGTATCTGGCTATCAGCCGGCGGGTGACCAGGGCGCCGCGATCGCCGGGCTGGTCGCGGGCCTGGATGACGGTCTGGCACGGCAGGTTTTACTGGGGGTCACGGGTTCCGGAAAGACATTCACAATCGCTAATGTTATTGAGCGCGTGCAGCGACCCGCCATTATCCTTGCTCCGAATAAAACCCTGGCGGCCCAGCTGTATGGAGAAATGCGGGAGTTTTTTCCGCGCAATGCGGTTGAATATTTCGTTTCCTATTACGACTACTACCAGCCTGAAGCTTATGTGCCCAGTTCAGATACGTTTATCGAGAAAGATGCCTCAATAAACCAGCACATCGAGCAAATGAGATTGTCGGCGACCAAGGCGCTGATAGAACGACCGGACGCAATCATCATCGCAACGGTATCGGCAATATACGGTCTCGGCGATCCGGAAGCCTATTTCAGCATGGTCCTGCACTTGGTGCGTGGCGACCGTGTTGACCAGCGAAGCATCTTGAGGCGGCTTGCCGAAATGCAGTATCAACGGAATGAACTGGATCTGTCACAGGGCAACTATCGCGTGCGCGGTGATGTTATCGACATCTTTCCGGCCGACTCCGAGCGTGACGCGGTGCGCATAGAGTTGTTTGACGACGAAATCGAGTCACTGGCGTACTTCGATCCGCTGACGGGCGAGGTAACGCAGCGGGTGCCGAGACTTACGATCTTTCCAAAGTCCCACTACGTGACACCAAGGGAGCGCTTGCTGGAGGCTTGCGGCTATATCAGGGTCGAGCTCAAGGAACGCCTTGATGACCTGAGGAAAAATGAAAAACTATTGGAAGCTCAACGACTTGAGCAGCGAACCTTATTTGACTTAGAGATGATCAAGGAGCTCGGCTATTGCTCCGGCATCGAGAATTATTCGCGATATCTGTCCGGTCGCGAAGAGGGCGAACCGCCTCCGTGCCTGTTCGACTATCTGCCAGCAAATGCGCTGTTGGTCATCGATGAGAGCCATGTCACTGTGCCGCAACTCGGTGGCATGTATCGGGGTGACCGCTCCCGAAAGGAAACGCTGGTCGAGTACGGTTTTCGGCTGCCATCTGCGCTGGACAACCGCCCACTGCGCTTCGACGAGTTTGAGCGCTTGTCGCCGCAGACGATCTACGTGTCGGCGACACCCGGGGATTTCGAAACTGAGCGCGCGGACAATACGGTAGAACAATTGGTGCGCCCGACCGGGCTCATCGATCCATCAGTTGAGGTGCGGCCGGCACGGACCCAGGTTGACGATGTCTTGTCCGAGATTACCAAGCGGGTCGCGGTGAATGAGCGGGTGCTGATCACTACGCTGACCAAGCGCATGGCCGAAGATCTGACCGATTACCTTCATGATCATGATGTACGCGTTCGATATCTGCACTCCGACATTGGAACCGTCGAACGCACGGAGATCATCCGCGACCTGCGGCTTGGTGCTTTCGACGTGCTCGTCGGTATCAATCTATTGCGCGAGGGACTGGATATGCCGGAAGTTTCGCTGGTGGCGATACTGGATGCGGACAAAGAAGGTTTCTTGCGTTCGGAGCGTTCGTTGATCCAAACCATCGGCAGAGCTGCACGCAACATTCACGGTACGGCGATCCTGTATGCAGACAATATGACCGGTTCCATGCGCCGGGCGATGGACGAGACGGAGCGCCGTCGGATCCGGCAGGTGCTGTACAACCAAGAGCACGGCATTGAGCCGGCGACCATCGTTAAACAGGTAGCTGATATCATGGAGGCAGCGTATCCGGCACCGAGAAGGGGCCGACGGCAGGCGGACGAGAGTGCCCCTCGCTATGACACCATGACGCCAGCGCAGCTCATGAAGATTGCGGCAAAACTGGAAAAACGCATGCTCCAGCATGCACGCGACCTGGAATTCGAAGAAGCAGCCGGGCTTCGGGATGAGATTCAGCGTCTTCGGCGAGAGGGACTGGGACTGACTGATCGCCTGGCCGGATGAAGGTCTTGCGCGTTGACGGGGGCTTGAGTATCGTAAGCCGCCCGCCACGGCTAATGGGGCAGGTAGTGGGGCGATTAGCTCAGGGGTAGAGCGCCACGTTGACATCGTGGAGGTCGGTGGTTCGAGACCACCATCGCCCACCAAGGCCTCCGTAAGGTCAATTTCCTAAAGGATTCCTCCGGACGTTGCAAAACGGCAACAATTGGACGGATTGTTTTAGAAAAACAGCCGTTTCCGTGGTTGTTTCTTGCTGGGTGGCTATATAGAATCGCGTTCCCACACCGTTGCAATCGCGGAGACGCGATTTTCGTCGGGGTGGCCTTTTATTTGCTGGAGGATCCAAGGATCGCAGTCACAAAGCGAGTACGGCGTAACGAGGAAATCGAGGCGGCAGAAGTCCGCGTCATTGACGCAGAGGGTGAGCAGGCAGGTGTGATGGCGTTGGGCAGCGCGATCGAGCTGGCAAGAGACGTTGGTCTGGATCTTGTGGAAGTGTCGCCAACGGCCGAGCCGCCTGTTTGCCGAATCATGGACTTCGGCAAGTATCTGTTCGAGCAGAATAAGAAGTCACAGTCTGCCAAGCGCAAACAGAAACACGTTCATGTAAAAGAGATCAAGTTCAGGCCTGGAACCGAGGAAGGGGATTACCGGGTCAAGTTACGCAAACTTACAGAATTTCTCGAGGGCGGCGACAAGACCAAGGTCACCCTGAGGTTCAGAGGCCGGGAGATGGCGCATCAGGACCTCGGCGCCAAATTGCTGGCGAGAGTTCGCGGAGATCTTGAGGAATACGGTGTTGTCGAACAAATGCCGCAAATGGAAGGACGGCAGATGGTTATGGTGATTGCACCGAAGAAGAAGTAGTTTTAGCTGAAATCGGACTTAGTGTCCGTCGGAAGCATTTCCCGCCTGCATCGGCCGAGGTAACCCGGTACGTAGCACGGCCAATTAAAGTGGAGACAAAAATGTCAAAGATGAAAACCAACCGGGGCGCCGCCAAGCGCTTCCGGCGAACGGGTAAGGGCGGATTCAAGCGAGCCCAGTCCCATCTCAATCACATCCTCACCAAGAAGAAGTCGAAACGGAAGCGCCAGCTGGGTCTGACACAGCAGGTTGCCGACGCCGACGTCAAGAGCGTGCGCCGCATGCTTCCATACAGCTAAGAGGAGATTGAGTAATGGCAAGAGTTAAAAGTGGCGTAACCGCCAAAGCGCGTCATAAAAAAGTCCTCGGCAAGGCCAAGGGCTATTACGGTGCCCGGAGTAAGCTGTATAAAACCGCCAAGCAAGCGGTGATCAAGGCCGGTCAGTACGCGTATCGCGACCGTAGACAGCGAAAACGTCAGTTTCGAGCGCTATGGATCACCCGTATCAATGCGGCCGCGAGATTGCACGGTATGTCCTACAGTCGGTTGATCAATGGATTGAACCTGGCCAATGTCGATATTGATCGAAAAGTACTTGCGGATATAGCGGTACATGATCCAGAGGCATTTGGTGCGATAGCCGAGCAGGCCAAGGCCGGTCTGGCGCAGAGTAGCTGAGGTATCTGGTTCAGGTGCTTCTTGTGAGGCACCTGAGGCGGAGTTAGGCCCATGCAGGCACTCAGTGAGCTCGTTCAAACGGCTGCGTCGCAAATCGATGCGGCGGCTGACCTGGCCGCTCTTGACGCGGTCAGGGTTACTTACCTCGGCAAGAAGGGGGAGTTGACTGCGCGCCTGAAGTCGTTGAGCTCATTGTCTGCAGAGGAGCGTCCGACAGCCGGGCAGGAAATCAATCGGGCCAAACAGAATCTGCAGGATCTCATAAACGCTCGACGCCGAGTACTTGAGGACAAGGTTCTTGCGGAAAGGCTGGCCGCCGACGCGGTCGATGTGACACTGCCGGGCCGGGGGGCTCACATCGGCGGAAGGCACCCTGTGTCCCGGGCGATGGCCCGCATCGAGAAGATATTTCGTAACGCGGGGTTTGGTGTGCGATCAGGGCCGGAGATCGAGGATGACTTCCACAATTTCACGGCGCTGAACTTTCCAGAAAACCATCCTGCCCGCGCGCTCCACGATACGTTTTTCTTTGCTGGCGACAATCTGCTTCGTACGCATACCTCGCCCGTTCAAATTCGATCAATGGTTGAGGAGGGCGCACCGATTCGCATCATCGCGCCGGGCCGTGTCTATCGGTGTGATTCGGATCAAACGCATACACCGATGTTCCACCAGGTTGAAGGACTGGTCGTAGACCGCGGGATCAGCCTGGCGAACCTCAAAGCCGTGCTGCATCAGTTTGTTGAAAGTTACTTCGAGCGCGATGCCGAACTGCGGTTTCGGGCATCCTACTTTCCATTTACCGAGCCCTCGGCAGAAGTCGACATTCTTTGGGAGAAAGACAAGTGGCTCGAGATACTTGGCTGCGGAATGGTTCACCCAAACGTACTTGAGGCCGCTGGCGTTGACTCCGAAGAGTTCACTGGCTACGCATTCGGCATGGGTGTGGAGCGCCTTGCCATGCTTCGCTACGGAGTGTCGGATTTGCGCACGTTCTTTGAAAATGACCTTCGCTTCCTGGCGCAGTTCAGGTAGCCGCAATGAAGATTGCGGAATCATGGCTGCGCGAGTGGGTAAACCCGGAGCTCGATATCGACGCGCTCGCGCACCGGCTCACGATGGCGGGTCACGAAGTCGACGGGATTGCATTTGAAGGCCTTGGCCTGGAGGGTGTACTCATCGCCGACGTGCTGGAGGTTGCTCGGCATCCCGATGCGGACCGGCTCAGTGTCTGCTCGGTGTCGACCGGACATGGCGACCCGATTGAGGTTGTATGCGGCGCACCGAACGTAACGCAAGGAATGAAAAGCCCTTTTGCGTCTCCCGGAATAACGTTACCGAACGGCCTCAAACTGAAAAAGTCGGTCATTCGCGGCGTGACATCACATGGCATGTTGTGCTCGGCAGACGAATTGGGACTCGGCGATGACGCAGACGGCATAATCGCGCTTCCGGACGACGCCCCTGTCGGAGCGGCCTTGTCGGAGTACCTGGGTTTGCCGGATGCGGTACTTGACCTCGATCTCACGCCAAATCGAGGAGATTGTTTCAGCGTCCTCGGCATTGCGCGTGACGTCTCGGCATTGACCGGTGCAGCGATCGACGACCCTACGCCGGGTCCGGTCGACCCCACGGTAACGGATACGCAGGCGGTCGAGGTGCCGCAGGCTGAGTGCTGCCCGAATTTTGCCGGACGTGTCATCCGCAACATTGACCCGGCAGCGAGGTCGCCAATGTGGATGAGGGAGCGCTTGCGGCGCTCCGGGCTTCGACCGATCCACCCGGTCGTCGACATTACAAACTACGTCATGCTGGAGCTCGGGCAGCCGTTACATGCCTATGACCTGAAACAGCTTAACGGCACGATCCGGCCAAGATTGGCTCAACAGGGCGAAAAGGTTACGTTACTGGACGGAAAAGACGTTTGCGTCAATGAGGATACGCTGGTCATCAGCGATGACTCCGGAGCGATAGGCCTCGCCGGAATCATGGGCGGCCTGAGTACAGCAGTCAGTGAGTCGACCGTCGATGTCTTCTTCGAAGCCGCGTTCTGGCCGCCGGTCTTCATGGCTGGACGGGCACGATCTTACGGGCTGCATACTGATGCTTCGCTGCGTTTTGAACGTGGCGTCGATCCGACGGGCCAGGCGCGTGCGGTGGAACGAGCGACCGGTTTGCTGCTCGAAATTGCAGGCGGCGAAGCAGGACCGTTGACGCTAACTACGGCCGAGGAACACCTTCCGAGCCATAAAACGATTCGACTGCGAAGAGAGCGGCTCGCAAACGTGCTCGGCCTGACTATTGATGACAGCACCGTCGTCGGTATCCTGGAACGGCTGGGCCTTGCCGTGCACCCCGCTGACGATGGCTGGGACGTGACCGCACCCGAATATCGATTCGATGTCGAAATCGAAGTCGATCTGATCGAGGAAATTGCGCGCGTATACGGTTATGACGAGATCCCTGAATCGACCGCAACCGCCGAGACTCCGCTGGAAATCGTTACGGAGTCGAACGTCGATCTTGAACAGGCCGCATGGACGCTGATAGCGAAAGATTACCAGGAGGTGATCACCTATAGTTTCGTCGATGCCGAATCGAATGCGGCGCTTTCCGGCGTGGACTCAGAACTCGTGCTTAGTAACCCGATTTCATCGGAAATGTCAGTAATGCGCACATCTCTGTGGCCGGGCCTTTTGGGGGCGACCGCGGCAAATGTTGCGCGCCAGCAGGATCGAGTGAGGCTTTTTGAGATCGGAAAGTCCTTTCACGGTCAACTGGGCAGCCATACAGAAATTGTCCGGATAAGCGGAGCGGCGACCGGACCAGCCTTCCCGGAGCAGTGGGGCAGCAAGAGCCAGAGTATTGATTTTTTTGACATAAAGTCGGATGTTGAAGCGTTGCTAGCACTTACCGGGGCGGCATCCACGGTGACATTTTCCGGTGCCGAGCATCCCGCGTTGCAGCCCGGGCAAGCAGCAAATATCGTTCGGGACGAGCAGGTGATCGGCATTCTTGGCAAGCTGCACCCTCGTCATATCAAGGCTTTCGACCTCAAGGGCGATGTGTTCGTGTTTGAACTGGATGCCGCACTGGCCCTGGCCTCCGATGTTCCGCACGCGCGGCCTGTCTCCAAATATCCGTTGATTCGGCGGGATATAGCCGTTGTCGTCGACGAGAAGATCCCGGTTCAGGAGCTGATGCAAGTGGCGGCTTCGGCCGCACCGGAACTGATATCGGCTGTCAGGATTTTTGACATTTATCAGGGCCCAGGAATAGAAGCAGGGCTAAAAAGCGTAGCTTTTGGCTTGATTTTACAGGAAACATCCCGCACCCTTACGGACGTTGATGCGGATTCTGCGATGAGCGCAGCAGTGCAGAAATTAAAAAATAAATTTGCTGCTGAGTTGAGAGAATAAAGTTCGATGGCACTGACAAAAGCGGACATGGCGGAGTCGCTGTTTAACGAGCTCGGTTTGAACAAACGAGAGGCTCGAGAACTAGTCGACATGTTTTTTGAGGAACTGCGTGCATCACTCGCAGTCGGGGAGCAGGTCAAACTTTCTGGATTCGGGAATTTTGATCTTCGGGATAAAAAAGAACGGCCCGGACGAAACCCAAAAACGGGAGAAGAAATCCCGATCACCGCGCGCCGAGTGGTGACATTTCGTCCTGGTCAAAAACTAAAGGCCCGAGTAGAAGCCTATGCTGGAACCGGGGAATAACGACGAACTACCTCCAATTCCTGGCAAGCGTTACTTCACGATAGGTGAGGTTAGCGATCTTTGCGCGGTCAAACCGCACGTGCTCAGGTATTGGGAGCAAGAGTTCCCGCAACTGAAGCCTGTAAAGCGTCGAGGCAATCGTCGCTACTATCAGCGTCAGGATGTATTGATTATCCGTCAGATACGGAGCCTCCTGTATGAGGAAGGTTTCACAATTGGCGGTGCGCGCCAACGACTGACAGGTGATACCGCCAAGTCAGACGTAACGCAAAGTCAACAGATTATCAAACAGTTACGAATAGAACTTGAACAAGTTCTGAAGATCCTGCGCCGATAAATTCAACTTTCGTCCAGGCGAGGCGGCACGTATGATTGCCGGCTCGGGCGTTGGTATTGGCGCTCTAAATTCGGTCGGGGCGTAGCGCAGCCTGGTAGCGCACCACAATGGGGTTGTGGGGGTCGGAGGTTCGAATCCTCTCGCCCCGACCAATCAAATCTTCTCTGCGGGCTGCAATTTTTCAACCAGTTTCTTGTCTTCGATGCCGAGCAGAATCGGCTGGGCAGACTCCCGGTAGATATTCACCTTTGCGTTGTACGCCACGCGCGACAAGCCGTGTTTGTCCTTTATGTGCAGACGACGAATATTGAACTGGTCGCCGCCCATGTTTTCGCCGGTCAGGTAACACTTGATCGCGGTAACGCGCTCCCCGGAAAAAACCATTCCACTGAGCTTGGACAGATTGCCCTGCGCACGCTGGAGAAAAGTCACTGCATCAAGATTGGCCTGCGTTTGCGCAGGGTCCTCATCCATGTCGTTAACATCGGCGAGAAAATCGCCAACCAGTATCTGGCCAGGCAGCGCCGCATCGATCATCCGCGCCAATTCAATGGTCACGTCGCCTACGATAAAATCGTGCATCGTCGGGTTCAATCCTTCCGCCTGATGAAATTCGTAACAGGAACCCACGTGAAAACAGGCGCGGAGACGCGGGACTGCTTTTGAGAGTGACTTGCTCCTGGCGATCGCGTTATCGGCAAGAACGATATGCATGAAGTGGTACAAATTGACGTTTGCTTCAAGGCCGTCGTCTCGATTCCATACATAAAAACCGTCACCGCTGGAGGAGCGCGCGAAATTGATACCAACGTCCTGCTCAAGCATTTTGGCGTGCGCGGAATTCAAAGAATAGGAGAGGCTGTTCAATTGCGTCATCTGCTCGAACGGCGTTAGCAGGCTGAAACCTACAATATCGAACAATGTAACGGCCCGACTGGCAACGTAAGTGATGCCATAGCGGCGAATCATTTTCTCAATGATCTGCGTCTCGACCGGATGTCGGGTCAATGCCTGTCGGAGTGCGATATAGACCGGTTCGACATCCAGGAGGCGGGCGACTTTTTGCATCTGTGTTAGCGACAGCTGGCGGTCACCGGAGATCAATTCCGTGATGAAGTGCGATGAAACCTGGGGCGCGCGCCCGTCGCTGCGCATCGAGGTATATTCGGCAATGGCATAGTGCGGGACGACCAGTACCAGGAGGCCGTCGTCCAGCGGCGCCCAGCTCAGTATGCTGTTTTGGCCCAGGGACCATTGCTGATGCAGGCATTTTTCGAGGTGAACCAGATTGCTGCGTTGGCGCAGCCCCATTTCCTGGGCGAGACCGGCAATTTGATCCAGATAGGGCGAGAAATCAGCGATTCGCCGAATGCCGGATTGCGAGAGATCGTCAAGTTCCATGCCAGTGCCCACAGCGCCTGTCGAAAGTAATCAACTCTACTGGCAAGCGCAAGTATTATAAGGATGTCCGCGAAGGTGACCGTTATTTCGAATGCCAAGAGATCACATTGATGCCTGTAGTTTACATAACGGCGACGTCCAGCGTCGCTTTTAACGTTTCGAGCGATGCCTGTTAGCGGCCCGTCGATCGACGAGATTCGGTTGCTGCGGTCGTCTTTGGGCGACGACATCTATCGGACACCGGTTCTTCGCTGCGCGGGGATCGAGGATTATCTGGGCAACGCCGCACGCATTTTTGCGAAGCTGGAGTTCCTGCAGCGGACCGGGACCTTTAAAGCGCGGGGAGCGCTCGCAGCTTTGAGGAGCCTCAGCCCAGAGCAACGCGCGGCCGGGGTGACGGCTGTGAGTGCCGGGAATCATGCGATAGCTACGGCATTCGCGGCAGCGGTCACCGGCACCAGCGCAAAAGTTGTGATGCTCGCCAGTGCTAATCCGATGCGAATGGACATGTGCCGCTCCTTCGGCGCGGAACTCGTGCTTGCGGACGACGTTCATTCAGCATTTGAAATTGCAGAGCAGATTGAGCGCTCGGAAGGACGTTTTTTCGTGCATCCTTTCGAGGGGCCCGAGATAGCGGCCGGAACCGGCACCGTCGGCCTTGAAATCTGCGAGCAGAATCACGAATTTGACACGGTCATCGTGCCGATTGGCGGCGGTGGCCTGATCGGTGGCATGGCCAATGCAATCAAACAGCTCAGATCAGATGTCGAGGTCATTGGGGTGGAACCCGTCGGTGCGGATTCCATGAGCAGAAGTCTGACTGCGGGAGAACCGCAGGCTATCGATAAGGTGCGGACAATTGCAGATAGCCTGGGAGCACCGTTCGCTTTACCGTACTCGTTCGAACTGTGCCGTTCGAATGTTGATAGAATCGTGCTGATAGATGACGACCAGCTTCGCGAAGCGATGGGCTTTCTTTTCAGTTTCATGAAGATTGCGGTCGAACCTGCATGCGCTGCCTCAACAGCTGCCTTATTGGGACCACTGCGAAACGACATTCAGGGTCGTAGCATCGTGTTGACGATGTGCGGCAGCAATATCGACTGGTCAACGTTCGCACAACAGGCTGTTTTCAGGGATTTTCATGCTGGTTGATGACATACGGGAGATCGTTGGGCCGCGCGGGTGGACAACGGATCCGGCAGAGCTTGAGCCACACCTCACAGAGTGGCGCGACACCGCGCGGGGTGAGGCGTTGCTCATGGTGTCGCCGGCGACGACACTGGAAGTATCGGCCGTCGTTCAGGTTTGCGCGGCTGCGGGCGTGGGTATTGTTCCTCAGGGCGGAAATACGGGACTGTGCGCCGGGGCAATTCCGGATCAATCGGGTGAGCAGGTGTTGCTATCGCTCTCCAGGCTTAATCGAATTCGCTCCATAGATGCGAATGATTTTTCGATGGTGGTCGAGGCCGGATGCATACTTGCAGATGTTCAAAACAGCGCGCGGAATGCGGGGCGACTTTTCCCATTGAGCCTGGCCGCCGAGGGCAGTTGTCAAATTGGCGGAAATTTGGCGACCAACGCCGGGGGAATCAACGTCATCCGATATGGGACGGCAAGGCAACAGGTACTTGGACTGGAGGTCGTACTCGCTGACGGCACGGTATGGGACGGCTTGCGCTCATTGCGTAAAGATACCGCTGGTTATGACCTGAAACAGCTGTTCATTGGCAGCGAGGGTACGCTTGGCATTATCACGGCCGCGACCATACGCCTGTTTCCGCTGCCGGCGGCAACGGTCACGGCGTTCGTCGGCTTGAAATCGGCGAAGCAGTCCGTCGAACTGCTCAGCCATATGCGGGAGTCTCTGAACGATAGCATTCAGGCGTTCGAACTGATTTCCGATCGCTCCCTGCGGTTTGTCGAGCGCCATATTCCGGATTCGAAGCTCCCGTTTTCGGGTAACCCGTATCCGTGGTTGGTCCTGCTGGATGCCAGCACGGACGGCGACGACGATCGAATAACCGATATTCTGGCGCAAGCGATAGAGGCAGGGCTCGCGGAGGATGCCATTATCGCCAAGAGTGAGGCGGAAGCGGCGCGATTGTGGCGCCTGCGGCACTCCATTTCCGAAGCGGAGAAGTCGGAAGGCGCCAGCCTGAAACACGATGTTTCGGTCCCGATCGGCCGAATCGGAGAATTCCTGGAACGGGCGGAACATCTCATTCGGGACCGGTTGCCGCAGGCTCGTCCGGTGATTTTCGGTCATGTCGGTGATGGTAATCTTCATTACAACGTGACACAGTCCGCCAGCGGCGATGGAGAGGCTTTCAGAGCGACCGGTGGCGCGGTGACCGAGGCTCTCTATGCGCTTGTTACTGACATGGGGGGCAGCATCAGTGCCGAACACGGCATTGGTGTACTAAAGAAAGCACAGCTCCGGCGTTATCGCAGCCAGGTGGAACTGGACCTGATGCGCATCGTAAAATGTGCGCTGGATCCCAAAAATACGCTCAATCCCGGTAAGGTAATTTGACGACTGGTTCCGCGTGCAGTCTGTACCGGCAATATAAACTGCGCTTGTTTGAACTTAATCTGCCCAATCATGGCTGCCAGTGCTTTGGGCTCAAGAATATATGAAAGCAGAGACAGATAAACTACGTGAAACGCTGGTTGACCAGCTTTCAAGCTTCGAGGATAAGCTCGAGAGCAAGACCGATCCTGTCACGATTCTGGCTGAAATTCAGCGAGCCATCGATATGCTGCTCGGTGAAAACTTCGAGAGTGAATCAAAGATTCGAGAGGTGCTGCAGGAGCGCTACGGGAGCGGCGATCTGCGCAAGGAAACGTTTGAACTGGTGCGATCCATAATCGATCGATCTGTGACAGAACAGGTTGTTACCTCACCGTTACGAAGTGCGAAAAACGATACCGAATATGATCAAACGCTGGTGCTCGATTATGGAGGCAGCGACAGGGCAGCTGGTCCTGAGCCAATGGACTCGACCGTCGTCATACCGCGCGAGGCGGTGGCGTTGAAACCGCCACGGTCCGATCAGTCTGTGCAGGTGGGATCGGTTCTTCGTGACCGGTTCATGCTGCAGGAACGGGTCTCCGGCGGCAGTATGGGAGTCGTTTACAAGGCGCTGGATCGACGCCTGGCCGAGGGCGGCGATCCCAATCCGTGGGTAGCCATCAAAGTACTGTCGTCGGAGTTGGCCAATAACGGTCATGCGTTGCGGGCGCTTCAGCAAGAGGCCGTAAAAGGACGTTGCCTCACGCATCCCAATATCGTTCGATTCATAGACCTTGACCGGGACGACGACCTTTATTTCATTGTCATGGAATGGCTTGACGGGCGTACGCTGGCTGAAATTCTCGACACGCCGGATACGCGAAGCATGGGCCCGGCACGCGCTCTTCAAATAGTGAGACAGATCGGTCTTGCGCTCGACTACGCGCATCGCTGCGGCATCGTGCATGCGGACGTAAAGCCCGGCAATGTCATGATCCTGCCAAATGGGGATGCCAAACTGTTTGACTTCGGCGTTGCACGGGTGAGGCAGAAAACACTAGAAAGTCAGCCGGACTTTGACCCAGGTGTGCTCGGCCTTCTGACCCCGGCTTACTCCAGCATGCAGGTTCTTACGGGCGAGGATCCTGTCGCCGCAGATGACGTGTTTTCGCTAGCCTGCCTTCTTTATCGGCTGATCGCAGGTTATCGCGTATTCGGGCCACGAAATGCGGCCGAGGCGGCCGATGCAGGCATGAAGCCAGAGAGGCTCAACGGTGTAACCGACAACCAATGGCGCGCGATAAAGAAAGCTCTCTCGTATTCGCGGGTAACGAGATTCGACTCGATGGTGGAGTTTATCGATGCTCTCAATGCACAGGCCGAAGAACCGGTGGTGATTTCCGCGCCCATACGTGTTGAGAAACCGTCATTTGACGATTCACCGCGCCGCGTGAGCTGGGTCCTGGTGCTCGTCATATTGGGCGGCTTAATGGGTGTCGCTGAGTGGCGATTCGGTTTGCTGGATGCACTGCAGCAGCAATTTGAAGAGGTCGAGGCCATCGTAACGGGCTCGCCCCTGGAAGAGCCTGCGGTGTTCGATCCTGTGCCGGAGGTCTCGCCAGAGGCCCTGGGAGCGGGAGATCCGGAACCCCTCGTTGACGAGATTATCGAAGCGGATGAGATCATCGAAGCTGATGAGATCATCGAAGCTGATGGGGTTATTGAAGCTGACGGGATTATCGAGGCCGGCAATGCGGAGGCCGGCCCTTCTATCGGGACGGAGCCGACAGAAGAAGCCACGGGTATTGACTTTGAAGAAGTTGCTGCCGAAGTGGCCATCGAAAATCCAGCTGACTTCGTGCAGCCGCTGATTGATTTTTCGACGTTGCCACCCCCGGATGCCGAGGTCCGGCTGGCGACGCGGGGAGCTTCCATCGAAACGGCGGAGGTCCGGCTCCGCGAAGATGGCCGCCCGTTCGTGGTCGACCTCGTGCGCAGCGAAGTTGATTTTCCGTTGACGCTGAAGCTGGAAGAAGTTGGCTTCAGCGGTAACCGTTCGCCCTGGGTTGCCGGTCAGTATTCTTTTTCGGATAACGGCTTTGTTGAATTTCCGGTGGGTCAGGACCGTGCCCGTATTGCGCTCGTGATGGCGAATGATCCAGTCCGAGAACCGGATCAGCAGTCGACGCTACGAATACGCGAAGCCGACAGCGCGGCGTCAGAACTGGCTATTCTCAATGTTGTTCTCGAGGATGATGATCAGCGCGCATTCGAGGCAACGCTGCCACCGAATACGGTAGGCTTCGCATCGAGCCAGGTATCTGTGCGAGAGCAGGATCCGGCCGTACAAATAGATATTATTCGCTTCAATCCCGATGACACGGCATTGGTCATCGCCTACGTGCTGCGCGATATCACTGCGACCCAGGGCGAGGATTACTTTGCGCCGGGCAACTATACCGTCGAATTTGGCCCTGGGCAGCGATCTGCGCGGCTTCTGATTCCGCTGGTACAGGACTCGGCGTTTGAAAGCAATGAGGCCTTTAGCGTCGAGTTGATCAGTACCGATTCCGAGATCAGCGGTGACGTTTTCTTTCGCACTGCTGTCCTGATTCGTGATGACGACACCTAGTAATACCGATCGTTAAAGCCCACCGCTTCGTGATATCCCCAATCATTGCTAGACTGCCGGACTTGAGGAAGATCCCCGCTCACCCGGACGCGATTACGCGAGGCTTAAACAATGAAAGACAAAGAACTGCGACGCTATTCCCGCGTCGTTGTTGATGGCGATGAACAGGCCCCCAGCCGCGCCATGCTGCGGGCAGTCGGTTTCAGCGAGGATGATTTTGCTCGTCCGCAGATCGGAATTGCCTCGACGTGGGCGATGACGACACCCTGCAATATGCATATCAATCAGCTCGCTGAAGAAGCTGCGCAGGGAGCAAATAGCGCGGGTGCCAAGGCTGTCGTCTTCAACACAATCAGTGTTTCGGACGGCATTTCAATGGGAACCCCAGGCATGCGTTACTCATTGGTGTCGAGGGAAATTATTGCAGACTCCATTGAGGCGGTCGTCGGTGCTGAGGGATTCGATGGTCTCGTAGCGATCGGGGGATGCGACAAGAACATGCCGGGGTGCGTCATGGCAATGGCGCGTCTGAATCGGCCAGCGGTTTTCGTGTATGGCGGAACGATCAAGCCGGGAGCCAAGCGTCGGGACATCGTTTCGGTCTTCGAGGCTGTCGGTGCGCATTCGAGTGGCAAGATCAGTGACTCCGAGTTGCTGGAAGTCGAGCGAACGGCAATCCCGGGGCCCGGAGCCTGTGGTGGCATGTACACGGCCAATACGATGGCCTCAGCTATCGAAGCGCTTGGAATGAGCCTTGGTAACAGTTCTGCACAGGAAGCGGTATCCGACCAGAAAGTGGACGATTGCCGGCGTGCCGGCGAAGCCGTCCTGTACCTGCTGAAGAACGACATCAAGCCTCTCGACATTATGACTCGAAAAGCATTCGAGAATGCGATAGCGGTGGTAATTGCTCTGGGCGGCTCCACCAACGCGGTGTTGCATTTGATCGCGATGGCGCGCGAAGCCGGGGTGCCGCTGACCCTCGACGACTTCACCCGGATAGGATCGAGGACGCCTGTCCTTGCCGACCTCAAGCCGAGCGGTAAATACCTGATGTCGGAGCTTATTGCGATCGGCGGAATTCAGCCATTGATGAAGCGAATGCTGGATCGGCAGTTGCTGCACGGGGACTGCATGACCGTGACCGGGAAGACGCTCGCTGAAAATCTGGCCGACGTCGTGGACTATGCGCCGGGACAGGACGTTATTCGCGATTTTGACAACCCCATCAAGGCTGATAGTCATCTCTCAATCCTGTATGGCAACGTCGCGCCCGAGGGCGCCGTTGCCAAAATTACTGGCAAGGAAGGATTGCGGTTCGAAGGTCCGGCCAAAGTTTTTCATTCCGAAGAGACGGCTCTGCAGGCGATACTCAATGACGAGGTCGGAAAAGGCGATGTGGTCGTCATTCGGTACGAAGGGCCGAAAGGTGCCCCTGGCATGCGAGAGATGCTGAGCCCGACCGGGGCCATTATGGGTAAAGGACTTGGTGCCGCGGTAGCGCTGATAACCGACGGACGCTTCTCCGGGGGCAGTCATGGATTTGTGGTCGGCCACATCTCCCCTGAAGCAGCCTTAGGCGGCCCTATTGCGCTGATCCAGGACGGGGATACCCTGGTCATCGATGCCGAAAAGCGTCAAGTGGACGTCAATGTAACGGCTGACGAGATGCGCCGCCGCAGGGAACAATGGAGGCGGCCGGTCTCTGCGGTCCGTGGCGGTGCGTTGGCTAAATATCGCTTCGAGGTGTCTTCGGCATCGGAGGGGGCTGTGACGATTCCGCCAGATTGGGATCAATGACCCTGGCCTTCCGGATTGGTCAAAACTTGACCTTTCGAGGCAGTTTCGCTCTACTTTGACGATGACCGTTTATGTCACCCACGTAATGTGCCAACGTATCGATCTTATCGATTCGAAAAAACACATAAAACAAATGGCGCGCCAGAGGTGCGTGGGTGCGAGTGGCAATAGTACCGGCTAGTAATAAAGTCTGGACATTGTCAGCAAACCCGCGAGGATATCCCTGGCGGGTTTTTTTTTGCCGTAAGTTCAGCGTTGAGCCTTGATATGAGAGACACAGAAGAAGCGAGCTTTGGGATGAGCTCTGCATTGGGTGCACCGCCCGATATTGCAGAATCGCCATGGGTTGTCATGAAGTTCGGCGGCTCAAGCGTTTCGAGTGCTGAAAACTGGGAGACGATTGCGGCCCTGATTCACAATCGCCTGGAGGACGGTCTTCAACCGGTTGTCGTTCACTCCGCGTTAAAAGGCGTATCGAATGCACTGGAGCAGATCCTTCAGTCGGCCGCGGCCGGCGACAAGTCGGACCAGCTTTCGAGCATCAGAAGAATACATTACGACCTTGCCGATGCCCTGGGAATAGAAGGCCCGGAACTGCTGGATGACACCCTTCACGAGCTCGAGCAGCTTATCGCTGGCGTGCGTCTGATTCGTGAAGTCAGCGTGCGAGTTCACGTCCGCATCATGGCGCTCGGGGAACTCATGGCTACCCGGCTTGGCGTTGAGTACCTGCGTAAGCTGGGTCTTCCGGTCCAATGGATCGATGCGCGGGACGTATTGACCAGTACGAGCAGCAGCAGCGGGCACCGTAAACAGGATTACCTGGCGGCCATCTGCAACTGGACACCGGATCCCGGGTTGCAGGAGCAATTCGGAAAAATCAAAAAAGTCGTTCTTACGCAGGGATTTATTGCGCGCAACGAATGGGGCGAGACGGTTCTTCTAGGACGAGGTGGTTCTGACACTTCTGCCGCCTATTTGGCAGCTCGTCTCCAAGCACGGCGCCTCGAAATCTGGACGGATGTGCCCGGAATGTTCACTGCCGACCCTCACGTAGTTCCCTCGGCCCGTCTGCTGCTTGCTCTTCACTATGATGAAGCGCAGGAGCTGGCTTCCGCGGGCAGTTCCGTGCTTCATCCGCGTTGCCTGTCGCCGCTGCGCGAATGCAATATTCCCCTTTTCATACGCTGCACCAACAGCCCCGAGGTCGCCGGTACCGTTGTATCGTCCGTAACGGAGGAGGTGGAGCCGCAGGTCAAGGGAATCTGTCTGCGAAATGGCTTGACCCTGGTCGCCATGGATGGCGTCGGGATGTGGCACGAGGTTGGCTTCCTTGCGCGGGCATTTACAATTTTCGGGGACCACGGAGTTTCCGTCGATCTCATCTCGACGTCGGAAACCAATGTTACGGTTTCGATTGATACCGCGAACGGCATGCTGGCTGAGGATACCAGGCGGGCGCTGCTTGCGGACCTTGCGAAGCTCTGCCGGGTCCGGGAGATCCGCGACTGTTCTGCAGTCAGTCTTGTTGGCCGTAAAATTCGTACGATTCTGCCGCGACTGGCACCGGCACTGGAGGTATTCGAAGAGGAAAAAATCCACCTGATGTCGCAGGCGGCAAACGATCTCAATCTGAGCTTTGTCATCGACCAGGGACAGGGTCCGAAGCTTGTGCGGAAACTGCATGCATCAATTATTCGAAAGAGCGGAGGCAGCCCGGCATTTGGGCGGAGCTGGGAAAGACTGTTTCATGGCGATCAGGTTGCCGTTTCGGCCCATGATGCCTGGTGGCTGAAAAAACGAGTGCAGCTGCTCGAGCTTGCGGAGCGCCAGCCGAACGCCTATGTCTACGACAAGGATAGTGTTCGCCAGGCCTCGCGAAGGTTACTGGCCCTGCGCAGCGTGGACCGGGTGCTGTATGCCGTCAAGGCAAATTTCAATGCCGAGCTGCTTCGCGTGCTTGCAGAAGAGGGGGTGGACTTCGAGTGCGTTTCGCCTGGCGAAGTTCAGTGGCTGGGGGACGTCATGCCGTCGCTGGACTCGGGACGGATCTTGTTTACACCCAACTTCGCCCCGCGGCAAGAATACGAGTGGGCGCTTGAAAGGGGTCTGCAAATTACTCTCGACAA
>JAACFB010000007.1 GCA_009937615.1 Gammaproteobacteria bacterium
GAAAGGGGTCTGCAAATTACTCTCGACAATTTATATCCCCTGCAAGCTTGGCCGGAGATATTTAAAGGCTGCAAGCTATTTATTCGTATCGATCCAGGGCAGGGCAAGGGACATCACGAGCACGTCAAGACTGCGGGTGTGCATTCAAAGTTCGGAATACCGCGGTTCGAAGTCGAGGAATTGAAGCGCCTTGTCGATGCCGCCGGTGCGGACGTCATCGGTATTCATGCTCATAGCGGCAGCGGGATACTGGACCCGGATAACTGGCGCGCCGTCGCGGTCGAACTCGTACGCGTTGCGGAGATGTTCCCCTCCGTGGAGGCAATCGACCTTGGCGGTGGAATCGGTGTGCCCGACAAACCCGGTGAAGAGCCGTTCGACCTTGGCAAGCTCGATAACTTGCTGAACGAAATTCGGGAATCTTTCCCGCAATACAAGCTCTGGCTCGAACCCGGCCGCTATCTCGTAGCACCGGCTGGCGTCCTTTTGACGCATGTGACGCAGATGAAGGGCAAAAGTGAAATGCGCTATATCGGCGTCGGTACCGGCATGAATTCGCTCATTCGGCCAGCGTTGTACGGGTCGTACCACGAGATCGTGAATTTATCCAGGGCCGACGTGACTCCGACGGATACGGTCACGATTGTCGGTCCCATTTGCGAAACGGGTGACCGTCTCGGCTCGGATCGGCTGCTGCCTCCATCACAGGAGAATGATGTGATTCTTATCGCGAATGCCGGCGCATACGGATACGTGATGAGTTCGCAGTACAACCGGCGCGAGGTCGCGCCAGAATTCGTGATCTAGGCGCTCACGGCGGCAGCAGGTCCTGAATGTAGTGAATAAACGGCCTATCACGCCTTGTGGCGTGAGGCCAAAGTGGCAACCACATCGGCAAGTTCAATCCCCTGACTGTGGAGAAGAACAAGCACGTGATAGAGCAGGTCGGCTGCCTCGTCGATAGTCTCGCCGCGGTCGCCCGATACGGACGCCAGAGCCAGTTCAACTGCTTCCTCGCCCACTTTCTGCGCCATGCGTTTCTGGCCCGCCGCAATCAGCTCCGAGGTGTAGCTGCCCTTGATCGGTGAATCGATGCGATCTCGGATCAGCGTTTCAAGCGTTGTAAGAAAGTCCGGTGTCTTTTCAGTCAATTTCGAATCCTCAGAGTCTGACGGCTATCGAGTTGTCCGACAGGAAGGCCTTCAGCTCGCTGATGTTAATTTCGGCGCTGTGAAAAACGCTCGCAGCCAACGCGCCGTCTACGTTTGCTGACTCGAACACCGCAAGAAAGTCCTGCATCGACCCTGCGCCGCCCGATGCGATAAGAGGCACAGAACTGTTAGCCCTCATCAGCCGCAACTGTCGTGTGTCGTATCCCTCCCGAACCCCGTCCTGGTTCATGCAATTAAGTACGATTTCACCCGCGCCACGATCTTGCGCTTCACGTATCCATTCGACGGTAAGCCGTTCGGCCGCCGTCGTCTTGTCGGGATCGCCGGTATTTTGATAGACGCGGTACACTCCGCCCTGATCCTGACTGTCCACGCCTAGCACAACGCATTGCGAGCCAAATCGACGCGCCAGGCCAGAGATCAGCTCAGGGTTCTCCAGCGCCGGCGTGTTGACGGATACTTTGTCGGCGCCCTTGTTGAGGACCTGTTCTGCATCCTCGACGCTTCGTATTCCTCCTGCCACGCAAAATGGAATATCGATCACCGCCGCAACCCGACTTACCCAGCTTCTGTCGACGGAACGTCCGTCTGGGCTAGCCGCAATATCATAAAAGACAAGTTCGTCTGCACCCTCGCTGCAGTAGCGACTGGCGAGCTCGATAATATCTCCGACGACCCGGTGATCACGGAACTGAACGCCTTTGACGACAACTCCATCCCGAACATCGAGACAGGGAATTATGCGCTTTGCTGGAATGTCGCGATCTCCGTGGCTAAGATCTTGCCTTCGAGCAGGGCTCGGCCCGTTATTGCCGCTGGAACTCCAATTTTCCGGAGGGTCTCGAGGTCCCCTATGTTTCGAACGCCACCCGACGCCTGTAGCTGGAGGTCGGGGTAGCGTTCCATAATTCGCCTGTAGAGCTGCATATTCGGCCCGACCATAGCGCCATCGCGGCTCACGTCTGTGCAGAGCACATACTCCAGGCCAGTCGCGCGATACTCGTCGAGACAGTCAAAAAGTGTCTTGTTACTTGCTCGCGTCCAGCCATGGGTGGTTACAACCGGAGTGCCTCGACCATCGATATTGACGTCCAGTGCCAGCACAATACGCTCTGCACCGAAGCGCGCGATCCATGACATGACTTCTTCCGGCTCGGTAATTGCAAGGCTGCCGATCACGCAGCGCGCTACACCGCAATCGAACCATTTCGAAAGGACCTCCAGGCTTCTGATGCCGCCGCCCAGCTGAATTGACAGACTCGATTCGCCAGCGATGCTCTTAACAATCGACCGGTTTTCCTGGGTCCCGGAACGGGCCCCGTCGAGGTCAACAAGGTGCAGGTCGGTTGTCGACAGGGAAGCAAACTGACGCGCTATCTCGACAGGATTGCTGCTGTATTCGGTCGCTTGCGCAAAGTCGCCCTGAAAAAGGCGAACACACTTGCCGCCCTGCAGATCGATGGCCGGAATGATTTTCATGCCGGCAGCCTCAAAAAGCTTTCCAGTAAACGGGAACCTGCGGCCGAGGATCGTTCGGGATGAAACTGAGTGGCAATAAAGTTGTCGCGACCGACAGCCGCTGAAAATGGCTGAGCATGGACTGCATCCGCCAGCGTAAATGCCGATAACGGTAGCGCATAGCTGTGTAGAAAATAAAAGTGGGTGCCGTTATCAACGCCCTCCAGAAGCTCATGGTTGCAACGTTTGTTGATCGGACACCAGCCCATATTTGGAACAGGATAATTCGAGTCCGCCGGAAGTTTTGCCGCAACGCCGGGAATTATGCCGAGACAGTCAACGTCTTCCTCCTCCGACGCGTCGGCTAACAGCTGCATGCCGAGGCAGATGCCGAGAACCGGTTGCGTAAGTTCTCGGATCACGTCAACCAGGTCATTCTCACGAAGGCGCTGCATCGCGTCCTTTGCCGCACCAACGCCAGGCAATATCACTCTTTCGGCGGATTTAATCGTGTCGGCGTCGGTTGTCAGTATCGCTTCTGTTTGCAGGCGTCGGAGCGCGTACAACAAGGAAGCAATGTTTGCGCCGCCGCTGTCGACAATTGCGATACGCTGCGCCATTCTTTCAGCTCAACGTCCCTTTCGTTGATGGTAGTTCCGTCCCATCCAGGCGGAAGGCCTGGCGAAGCGCGCGGCCTACGGATTTGAAACTCGCCTCGGCCATATGGTGACTGTTCTGGCCAAAAACCTCGATGTGGAGCGCAGCCCCCACAGAATCGGACAGAGAACGAAAGAAGTGTTCAATCATTTCGGTGGCTAAACCGCCAACTCGCTCAGTTGGAAATTGACCGTTAAACACGAACCGACCGCGACCTGACAGATCTATCGAGACACGCGCCTCGCTCTCATCCATGGGTGCTACGAAGCCGTAACGTCCGATGCCGTGCTTGCTTCCGAGCGCGTTTCGCAGCGCGGTTCCAAGGCAAATCGCGACATCTTCGACAGTATGATGGTCATCAACCCCGAGGTCTCCGACGCACTGCAGAGACAGGCTGAAGCCGCCGTGTTTGGAGATCTGCTCCAGCATATGATCGAAAAATCCGATACCTGTGGAAACCTGGATCGGCCCCTCGTTATCGAGATTAACAGACACTTTAATTCGGGTTTCACTGGTATTGCGTTCGATCGCAGCCTTACGGTCCGAATGCCGAAGAAAATCAACGATCCCTGGCCAAGACGTTGCCCTTTCACCGCCGGGTTCGACCAGCATGCCCGATACGCCGATCCGTTCGGCCAGTTCGAGATCGGTTTCGCGGTCACCTATCACCGCGGAAGCGGACATATCAATATCCGTTTCGGCGAGAAAGCGAGTTAACAGACCGGCGCGAGGCTTTCGACACTCACAGCCCTCGTCGGGAAGGTGCGGGCAGATGAAAATTTCATCGAAGGTAATACCTTGCGTCGAAAATAGTGCCAATACATGATTCTGACAAAGTTCAAACCGCTCTTTTGGAAAAGCGGCCGTGCCAAGCCCGTCCTGGTTGCTGATCATCACGAATCGGTATCCAATTCGGGCGAGTTCGATCAGGGCGGGAATCACGCCAGGAACGAGGCGCACCTTTTCGAGCTGGTCCACCTGGTTGTCTTCAGGTTCCTCTATCAGTGTTCCATCACGATCGATGAACAGGATTTTATCGGCCATCCCGGTCTCCATGCAGTGCTGCGAATGACTTCAGCAACAGATCATTCTGGCTTGGCGTGCCCACGCTTATGCGGACACAATCGGGGAGAGCGCCACCGAAGTGGCGCAGCAAGATCTTGTTGGCCTTGCACTGTCTAAGCAATGCCTCTGCTTCATCGACCTCGACCAGAAAAAAGTTGGCGGCACTTGGCCAGACCCGGCGTACGGACGGGAAGCGCTTCAGCGCGGCAATAAGGCGTTCACGCTCGACTACAATTTTTGCAACCCATTGTTCTGCTTCACGCAAACTATCAGCCTGCAGGGCATCTTCGACGCATTCTACGACGGGTGTCGCCAGTGCATAAGGAGCCTGGACGGCATCGAGCATGTCGATAACCGCGGGCGGAGCCATAACGGATCCGCAGCGCGCACCTGCATAGGCCAGGGCCTTGGACAGCGTGCGCAGGACAATAAGGTTATCGTGTTTCTCAAGTAACTCGACAGCCGACGATTGAGCCGCGAATTCGATATAGGCTTCGTCGACGACGATGGCTGAATTATCTCCGCGACGCTCGAGCAAAGTCACGAGGGCATCGCGAGGAATGAGGTTTCCGGTCGGGTTATTCGGGGAGCAGATAAATATAAGTCGAGTCTCTGAGTCGCAGGCATCCAGCAGTGCGTCGACGTCGACCGCGAATCCGTTGTGACCTGACGTTTCTATCTCGCGCGTCGCAGCGCCTTGAACGTCGGCATAATGCCGATACATTGAAAATGTCGGCGCTGTGGTAACTATGTTGTCGACGCCCGCGCGGCAGAAAATTCGAACCAACAGATCGATAGCTTCACTTGTGCCGCGTGTAACCAGTAGCCTGTCGGGGCTACATTTGTAAAAACCGGCGAGAGCTTTACGAAGTCGCTGCGGCCGAATCTCCGGGTACCGGTTCAGCGGCCGCCGGAATTCGTTGCCGGAGCTGGTCCAGGGCGCCTCATTGGCATTCATTCGAATGGTATCACTCACCTGAATCGCCGCCTGATAGGGCTTGAGGGCCTGTATTTCGCGCCGAGCAAGCCGGTCGATGCTCATGACGACGGATCCAGGCGACGCCGAACGGCGGATGCATGCGCGTCGAGTCCCTCCAGCTCGGCGAGCCGGATGACGGCGTTTCCGAGACTGGCAAGTCCGTCCCGGCTTAATTCCTGCACGGTCATTTGCCGCAGGAACTGATCCACGCCGAGCCCGCTGTAGGTACTGGCGAATCCATACGTCGGCAAGACGTGGTTCGTTCCGCTGCAGTAGTCTCCAACTGACTCCGGAGTCCATTCACCCAGAAACACCGAGCCGGCATTTCGAACAGAGGGCAGGGCGTTACGTGCGTTGACCAACTGCAGAATCAGATGCTCAGGTGCATAACGGTTACTGATGTCGAAGGCCATCTTGACCGAATCGACGACGATGGCTCTTGAATGCGCCAGTGCCTCCCTCGCGATAGCTGCTCGAGACAGGGCATCAAGCTGACCTTCAATTTCGAGCTGAACTTGACGCGCCAGTTGACCGCTAGTCGTCAGCAGGAGAACCTGGGAATCGACACCGTGTTCGGCCTGTGAGAGCAGATCCGAAGCCACAAACTCAGCTGAAGCTGCCTCGTCGGCGATCACGAGCACTTCCGACGGGCCGGCAGGCATGTCAATTGCCGCACCCGCCGCGTCCATGCTGACGAGACTCTTCGCGCAGGTCACCCAAGCATTGCCGGGGCCGAATACTTTTTCGACCTTGGGTATCGATTCGGTCCCGTAGGCCATGGCCGCGATCGCCTGGGCACCGCCGACTTTATAAATTTCGCTTACGCCGGCACGGGACGCCGCGACTACGACAGCGGGGTCGGCACGTCCGTCGCTCCGAGGTGGGGTGCAAAGAATTCGAACTGGATTGCCTGCGATTGCGGCCGGCACCGCAAGCATTATGGCTGTGGATGGCAATGGTGCCGTTCCAGCCGGAACATACAGGCCAACCGCGTCGATCGGATGACTGACCTGCTCGCAACGCACGCCGGGCATCGTCTCGATCGATATGGCTGCAGGTAACTGGCCGTTATGGAAACGGCGTACATTGCTGATAGCAAGATCAATCGCGGCAATGTCCCGTTCATCAAGTTCCCCCAATGCGGCTGCCATTTCCGCCTCGCCCACGCGCAGATCCGAGATCTCCACATTGTCGAGTCGGCGGGTCAATGTTCGGACAGCGACATCCCCATTCGTTCGAACAGCTGCAATGATGTCCGCAACCTGCTCTTGCAGGTTGGCGCTGTTGCCAAGCGCGGGGCGTTCGAGCAGGCTCGCTTGGGCAGCAGCGTCAAGCTCAGACCAGTTGTAGATCTCCAAACCCATTCGCTAGGCCAACATCTTCTCGACAGGCAGCACGAGCAGCGAACTGGCTCCCGCGGCCTTCAGGTTTTCCAGCGTTTCCCAAAACACGTTTTCCCGGCATACGGCATGGATTGCGACTTTATCGTTTATATCGTCAAGAGGAATCACCGTCGGGACTTCGCTGCCGGGCAAAAGTTCGCTGATCTCGGCCAGCGCCGAACGTGGCGCGTGGAGCATGATGTACTTGCTCTCGCGTACCTGGAGAACGCCGTCGAGCCGCTGCAAAATGCGATCGACAAGTGCCTGCTTGTCGTCGCCTAAAGGTGCGAGAGTCTGTATGACGATTGCCTCGCTCTCGAGCAATACCTCCAATTCGGCAAGCCCGTTGGCATCGAGCGTAGAGCCGGTAGAAACCAGGTCGCAAATGAACTGTGCTTTGCCCAGTTTCGGGGCGATTTCTACTGCGCCGGAGAAATACTCGATCTCGGCGGTCACGTCATTTTTCTTCAGATAGTTTCTTAATATACCAACATAACTTGTTGCAATCTTTTGATTATTTAAAGACTCAAGACCTTCATAAGGGGTTCCCACCGGCGCCGCCAGCGACAACCGGCAGTGGCCAAAGTCGAGTTCGAACACCTGCTTGAACATGGCGTCGCGGCCCTCGTGTTGTAGCTCCTGCCGCTTTTCTTCGACGATGTTCAGGCCAACGATACCGAGATCACATACGTCGTCGCCGACGAGTCCTGGAATGTCATCGTCTCTTACCAGCAGTAAGTCCACGGGCATGTTTTCACCGTAGCAAAAGAGCTGGTCCTTGCTCTTGGTGAACTTCAATCCACACCGCTCGAGCAGGTCAAGGGAATGATCTGTCAAACGACCGGTTTTCTGCACCGCAATTTTTATGCGCTGCTCACTGCTGTCCATTGGATTTCCTTCAATGAGAGGTGGGGCTTTCGGGGCGAGTGGTGCGGTCGATCGCGGCGCGGTAGCCACCGAATCCGTCGGTCAGGAAGCGTGCGACGCGACCGATCGTGGTGACACTGACGCCGGTTAGTTCGTTGATTTTTCGGTAGGTCAGTCCTTGCTCGAGCAATTCGACAACCTGCCAGCGGTCAACCAGCGCTTGTAACTCAGCGGGGGTACACAGGTCCCGGAAGAAATTCCGGCACTCGGTCAGCGTCCGGAGGCTGATCAGCGCGCCAAACAAGGCGTCTTCAGCGGCGCGCTGCTGGCTTTCAGTGTCCTGTCGATTTGGTTTCATTGTCGCGTTAATGTATTAATGTATTAGCACGTTAGTACATTACAACGTGATTCGCAATAGCTCGTTTAAAAAAGATTCCCAATTCGACTCACACAGCGTTCGCTGTCTTGCACTCGGCAGTAAAGGGACCTGGCGGGCTGTATTGACCGTCACGGCAAAACCGTCATAGACTGCAGCGACTCATCGAGACCGGCTGAGGGAAAGGCCCAATGAAGCCGGGGCAACCTTCAGGACTAACCATCCTGAAAAGGTGCCAACTCCTGCGGTGTTTTGCCCAACTGGGCAAAAGCGCCGAGAGATGGGTGTCGTGGCAACGGCCCGTACAAAAAATTCGGGCGAAGGGCGCGACACAACCCTCCTTGCGAGCACGCAGGGTTCCGGTGAGTGGTAGTGAATTTTTGAACCATCAGCGGAGACCCAAAATGACTTACAAAGCAGCTTCGGCTACTCGCGCAGTTCGGGCGGCTATCGAATCCGACACTCAGCACGGCGCCGTGATTCCACCATTGCACCTTTCTTCAAACTTCGCATTCGCGGCATTTGGTGAAAAACGGCAGTACGACTATACGCGGTCGGGCAATCCGACACGTGACGCGTTGGCCAACGTGCTGGCCGAACTCGAGGGTGGCGCGGGAGCTGTAGTTACCTCCTCAGGAATCGCGGCTTTGACCCTGGTGTGCCATCTATTGCGGCCGGGCGATGTGCTGATCGCACCGCACGACTGTTACGGCGGTACCTATCGCTTGCTCGAGAGTCTGTCGGCAAAGGGTCACTTCGACGTTCTATTCGTAAACCAGTCTGACACCGCCGCAGTGTCGGCCGCGTGTCGCCGAAAGCCGAAATTGATTTTGACAGAGACGCCTTCCAATCCGCTGCTTCGAATTGTTGACATCGCGGCAATCGGTCGACTCGCCAAGCGCTGCGATGCGCTTTTTGCGGTGGATAACACGTTTCTTTCGCCCGCTTTGCAGCAACCAATAGGTTTGGGCGCGGATCTTGTCATTCATTCGACAACAAAATACATCAACGGTCACAGCGATGTCGTCGGAGGAGCGGTTATCGCGGCAAACAATGAATTGGCTGACGAATTAACCTGGTGGTCGAATTGTCTTGGACTTACCGGGGCGCCGTTTGACAGTTTCATGACCTTGCGCGGGATACGGACCTTGCATGCGAGAATAAGGCAGCACGAACAGACCGCGATGCTTATGGCGAAAGCGCTGTTGGAACATCCGGCCGTAAGCAAGGTGTACTACCCGGGTCTGGAAACTCATCCCGGCCACTCGATAGCAGCGCGCCAGCAGAGTGGCTACGGTGGGATGATCAGCTTTGAGATCAGCGGAGGCGAAAACGCCGTGCGGTCCTTCGTCGATTCCCTCGTCTATTTTTCACTGGCGGAATCGCTCGGGGGTGTTGAAAGCCTGGTCTGTCATCCGGCGTCGATGACACATGCACCGCTCTGCAAGGAGGCTATGGCCGACGCCGGCATTCATCAGAATTTGGTGCGGCTATCGATTGGACTGGAGAGTTTCGAGGATCTGCTCGCGGACGTCCTTGCAGCGCTCGACGCAGCGCGGAAGTCCGCCGGGATCAGTGAAGCGGCCGTGGCATGAATAGCGAAATTGTGTTGGTCGGTCTTACTCGACCTCGCGCAGCGCGCTCACAATGCGATCGACCATTTCGGTAGTCGACGCGTGGCCTAAGCCCGTTTCGGCGATGTCAGCGGTGCGAGCGCCGCCTGCCAGGGCGCTGGTAATTGCCGCCTCAATGGCGTTTGCCTCGGCGTTCAAACCGAGGCTATGCCTGAGTAAAAGTGCGGCACTTGCAATTGCGCCACAGGGATTCGCGATTCCCTGGCCCGCAATGTCTGGTGCCGAGCCATGAATCGGTTCGTAAAGGCCGCGTCGTGAATCCCCAAGGGATGCGGAGGGCAGCATGCCGAGAGAACCAACTAGCATCGATGCTTCGTCGGTAAGAATGTCGCCGAACATGTTTTCCGTGACGATCACGTCAAAATCTCGAGGCCGTTTGAGCAGGTGCATGGCCGCCGCATCGACAAGCAGGGTTTCGACCTCGATTCGTGGAAACTCGTCGCGCAACAGGCGGCTCGTTACGTCACGCCAGAGTCGTGAGGTTTCGAGAACGTTTGCCTTGTCTACAGAACATAGCTTGCCGCGCCGGCCCTCAGCCAGACGTGCGGCCATCCTTACGATGCGCTCAATCTCATCGGTCTGATACCGACAGACATCGGTTGCGAATGTTGCTTCGCGGATTTTCTCCCCAAAGTAAATGCCGCCGGTCAACTCGCGTACTACGATCATGTCGACACCATCGAGAATCTCCGGTTTCAGCGGAGATGCCGAGATGAGCTCGTCGATGACTTTTACGGGTCTCAGGTTCGCGTAAACGCCGAGAACGGAGCGGAGATTGAGGAGACCTTGCTCCGGCCGAACAGCGGCATTGGGATCTGACCACTTGGGGCCACCGACGGCGCCCAGAAACACGGCATCACTGCGCTCACAACTGGCGACGGTGTCTTCCGGCAATGGTTCCCCCGTTGCGTCAATCGCCGAGCCGCCGATCAACTGAACGTCGAACTCAAAATTGTGTTCGAACCGCGTCGCTACCTCTTTTAACACGCGATGTGCAGCCGCGGTCACTTCCGGACCTATACCGTCGCCTGGGAGTAAGGTGATCAGGGCTTCCATGAGCGTTTCTCCTCGAATATCTGGATTGCTTCGAGTTGTTTTTGCAGAAAGCCCAGCTGATCGATTCCTTCCACGAGGCAAAAGCGCGCGAAGGCGTCGATTTGAAAATGGACTTCACGATCGCCAGTTATTGTCAGCTTGGCAGCGCGAACGTCAATGTCTACCTCGACTCCCGGATGTTCGAGCAGCCAGGCGTGAGTGTCGGTGTCGACCACGATGGGTATCAGGCCGTTCTTGAGCGCATTGTTGCGGAATATGTCGGCGATTTCGGTGCTTATGACCGCACGAATGCCATAGTCGAGCATCGCCCATGGCGCATGCTCTCGTGACGAGCCACAGCCGAAGTTGTTGCCCGCAACAAGGACTTCGCATCCGGCCGCTTCGGGCTTGTTGAGTGGAAAATCAGCTATGACATCTCCGTTCTTGTCGTACCGAAGGTCATGAAACAACGCCTTGCCGAAGCCCTGCCGTTCGGTTGACGTCAAGTACCGGGCGGGGATTATCTGATCGGTATCGATGTCCCTGGTTGCGAGAACAATAGTACGCGAGTGAATCGTAGTCACAGGCTGCATCGTGGCAACTTCCTTACTCAATCGTTCTTGGATCGGCGACACGGCCGCGAACCGCCGAGGCGGCTGCCGTCATCGGGCTGGCAAGTATGGTCCGTGCACCGATGCCCTGGCGGCCCTCGAAGTTACGATTGCTTGTGCTCACACAAAGCTGGCCATTACCGACGATGTCGCCATTCATGCCGAGGCACATTGAGCAACCCGGTTCACGCCACTCGGCGCCGGCTTCAATGAAAATTCGATCGAGCCCGATTGACTCTGCTGCTTTCTTGACCTGCACGGAACCCGGAACCACCAACATTCTTACGCCAGCCGCTACCTTGTGACCCTTCAGGACATCAGCGGCCTGTTGCAGGTCCGACAGCCTGGAATTCGTGCAGCTACCGACAAATACCACATCGACCTGGTTTGCCGACAACGGCTTGCCCGGCTCGACACGCATGTACTCAAGCGCCTTGCGGAAGCTCGGGTCGGCAACGTCATCGGCCGGCACCGGGCTGTTGACCCCCACGACCATGCCAGGATTGGTGCCGAAGGTAACCATGGGCTCCAGACTTTGCGCGTCGATGGATACCGATCGGTCGAATCGGGCTTCGGGGTCGCTGACAAGCTCGCGCCATCGAGCGACCGCGCGGTCCCATTCGGAACCTTTCGGGGATCGTGGCCGGTCGTGAAGATATTCGAAGGTCGTGTCGTCCGGCGCAACCATGCCCGCACGTGCGCCAGCCTCTATCGACATGTTGCATATCGTCATGCGGGCTTCCATTCCCATCGATGAAATTGCAGGTCCGCGAAACTCCAGTACGTGACCCGTACCGCCATCAACACCAATTTGACCGATAATAGCCAGTATCAAGTCTTTGGCGCAGACGCCTTCAGCCAGCTGTCCCGTCACCTCGATCGACAAGGTTCGGGGTTTTCGCTGGAGCAGGCACTGCGTCGCGAGAACATGCCCGACCTCGGTCGTTCCAATGCCGAAGGCGAGGGCGCCGAATGCGCCATGCGTGCTGGTGTGGCTGTCCCCGCAAACGATTGTCTTGCCAGGCTGGGTCGCGCCGAGTTCTGGGCCGATGACGTGCACAATGCCGCGGGCCTCACTCTCGAAACCGAGCAGCTCGATACCGAAGTCCTTACAGTTCTTCTCCATTTGCGCGATCTGCCTGGCTGCGCTCTCCCCAACGACGGCAAGGTCCTTGAAGCTGAATACCGGCGTCGTGGGCGTCGAGTGATCCATGGTTGCCAGTGTAAGATCTGGACGCCGAACGGGAAGGCCGCGCTCATGAAGCAAGGCGAAGGCCTGCGGCGTCGTTACCTCGTGGATCAGGTGCAGATCGACATACAGAACCGCTGGTGTAGCGGGCGTTTCGCCGGCGACGATGTGGTCATTCCAGACCTTTTCAAAGAGCGTCAAGCCACGCATCTTCATACTTGCTGATCAGATCGTGGCACGTGATGCACTCGCACTCGGATCGCTTTCACTGTCCGTACGCTTTTGCCGCCGCAATATCCGGTTGATAACCTCGAGGCAGGCACGGCTGCCGGCCTCGACGATGTCGACGCTCGTACCTCGGCCTCTGTAACTGCGGTCATCATGATCCACGGTCACGGTAACCTCTCCGAGAGCGTCTTCGCCAATCGAGGCACTGTGCAACTCAAAATTCCGAAGCGTAAATTCCACGCCCGTCAGATGCTCGAGCGCCTGAAATGCGGCCGCGATAGGGCCGTCGCCCTGCGCGGTCTCCTCAACCGCGGTTCCGTCCTCGTGAAGCAGTGAGACCGTGGCGCTGGCCGGATTGTCCGAACTCGTTCGGACTTCAAGTTGGTTCAATTTCCATGGTCCTGCCGTAGCACTATCCGCATTCATGATGATAGCTTCGATATCGCCGTCATAGACGTCCTTCTTCTTATCGGCGAGCTTTTTGAACTCCTGGAATGCCCGGTTTGTCTCGAAGTCGTCCAGCTCAAAACCGAGCTCTCTGACTCGATCGCGAAACGCATGTCTGCCGCTGTGTTTTCCAAGCACAAGATTCGAACGACTCAGGCCGACGTCTTCCGGCCGCATGATTTCGTACGTCGAACTGTGTTGGAGCATCCCGTGCTGATGAATACCGGCTTCATGCGCAAATGCGTTCTCCCCGACAATTGCCTTGTTGCGCGGCACGTGCATGCCCGTGATGCTGGATACCAATCTCGACGTGGGGTAAAGGCGCGTCGTATCTATTCCGGTATCCAGGTCGAAGAACTCGCCACGCGTTTTGAGCGCCATGACGACTTCTTCGAGACTGCAATTCCCGGCGCGTTCACCGATCCCGTTGATGGTGCACTCGACTTGACGCGCACCCGCCTGGACAGCCGCGAGGCTGTTGGCAACGGCCATCCCCAGATCGTTGTGACAGTGGACGCTTAAAACAATATCGTCGATCCTCGCGACATGTTTCTTGAGGTAGCGAAAGAGCTCATCGAATTCAGCCGGCACCGTGTAACCGACAGTATCGGGGATATTAACGGTCGTTGCGCCCGCTTCAATAGCCGCGCTGACGACCTCGGCCAGGTAGGCTAACTCCGTTCGGGACGCATCCTCGGGCGAAAATTCGACATCGTTGCAGAGCTCGCGGGCCATTCTGATCGCGCCAACGGCGCTCTTGATCACTTCTTCCTTGGCCATTTTGAGCTTATGTTCCCGATGGATCTGGCTCGTGGCCACAAAAACGTGGATGCGGTTTTTCGTCGCGCCTTTAACTGCGGCATGGACTTTCTCTATGTCTGCAGGATTGCAGCGGGCGAGGCCGCAGATGACTGGTCCGAGATCCTCGTCAGCGATGGCCTTGACGGCCTCGAAATCACCGGGAGAAGCGGCGGGAAAGCCGGCTTCAATGATGTCGACGCCGAGCTCCGATAACGCCCTGGCAACACGAAGTTTCTCTCTGAGCGTCATGCTGCATCCGGGTGCTTGCTCACCGTCTCGCAAGGTCGTATCGAAAATGCGTACCTGATCCTGTGACATCGTTTAGTCCTCAGCTATCGGCCGGAAATGTTCGGCCGTTCCCCGGTTAATCCCGCAGCCAGTCCATTCGGCCACGCAATTCCGCGCCGACCTTTTCGATCGGGTGATCCAGATCCTGCTGCCTCATGCGCCGGAATTCGGACATGCCTGCTGCGTTCTCCGCAATCCAGTTGCGCGCAAACGTGCCGTCCTGGATATCGGCAAGAATGGCCTTCATGGCTGCACGCGCCTGCGGGCCGACTACCCGCGGTCCGCTGACGAGGTCGCCGTACGCCGCCGTATCGCTGATGAACTCGAACATCTTCTTCAGCCCGCCCTCGTGCAGGAGGTCAACGATCAGCTTTAATTCGTGCATAACCTCGTAGTAGGCGACCTCTGGCTGGTAGCCTGCTTCAACCAGGGTTTCGAATCCGGCGACGATGAGTTCGGTCGCACCCCCGCAAAGTACGGCTTGCTCACCGAACAGGTCAGTTTCGGTCTCTTCGGCGAAGGTTGTCTCGATGACCCCGGCACGGGCGCCGCCAATGCCGGCGGAATAGGCGAGTGCCAGCTGCAGGGCGTCGCCCGTTGCGTCCTGGTGCACGGCGACGAGGCATGGAACGCCGTGGCCCTCCTCGTATTGGCGGCGCACGAGATCTCCTGGTCCCTTCGGGGCTATCAGCACGACATTGAGGTCGTCCCGCGCCTCGATCAATTTGAAGTGCACCGCAAACCCATGTGCGAACAACAGGGTGGCGTTTTGCCCAATGTCCGCGACGAGCGTGTCGTAAAGTTGCTTTTGCACCATGTCCGGGGTCAGAAATACAATTACCGTCGCGCCCTGGACCGCCTCGGCAGGCTCCTTCACGGTAAGGCCGTCTGCTTCGGCCTTGGTCCAGCTTGCGCCGTTACGACGCAAACCGACGACGACGTTAAAGCCACTGTCCTTCAGATTGAGAGCATGGGCCCGGCCTTGGCTCCCGTATCCAAGAATCGTGACCTGACGCGTGTTGAGAACGCCAGTATCGACGTCTGCTTCGGAGTACATCTGCATTTTACGTTTCCTCGGCACGAAGCCTGTTTCAAATGATGGAGTTACTTGAATTCATAATGTCCGAATCAAAAAAAACCCCGCAATCCTTTGCGGATGCGGGGTTTGCGTTTTCCAGTGCCTGGATATGCGCTACCCGCCACGCCTTCGAAGGAGAAGCAGGTCGAGAAATAGCAGCGCACGTTCGCCTGGCAGCGCGGCGCCGATGACTCGATAGGGGCAAGCATTCATAGTGCCGCATGATCTTGCAACCAGGATTCGATGTCAACCATCGAAATTTCAGTTACTTGTGTTACGAATTCTGAAGAGATTCTTTAGAAACTCGGCGGCTGATCGCTCAACCGGCACAACGCCGGCCCGTCGATCTTATGTTGTCGTTGGGCTGGCGATATACGAACCATGTGTTATTCTTTGCACCAGATATTAGGGGGCCTAGAGCAATAAGAGAACTGACGGGCAGGGTAGCAAACCGTGAAGCGGTGGAGAGCCACAACTCAAAGAATTTTCAGGTCCAGGTAGAATCATCGCCGCGGTGGAAGTTGGAGTGGGGCCGTGCGCGCGCAGAGTCGTGACCATCGATGTCTGTATTGTATTTAAAAATGAGTAATCCGTGGTTACACTCGGATCCCTCTCCGTAAACTGTTTACAACAAAACCGACCTTTAAGGAGCGTCCATGAAACGGTGCACAAGCAGCAGTCGGCGCATGAGCATTGCAGTTTTTGCAGGTTTGCTTATCGCAGCGTCCGGCAGCGTTTTCGCCCAGACTGTCGATCAGGTCCTGCAAGCGCAGGATCGTCGTCTAGATTTGGCTCAGCAATCACAGGAACGAATCAACAACATTGTTGAGGGTACGCGGTCACTCGAAGATCAATACCGGGCGATCAACAAAGAAATCGATGGCCTCAAGGTATACAACCGTTTAATGAGCGCCCAGACAAGTGGGCAACAGGCGGTCCTCGAAGATATCGCCCTGTCCATGGACCAGGTGGATGTCATCAATCGGCAAATCTTTCCGTTGATGGAGAGGATGATCGACGGGCTTGAGCAATCGATTAATCTTGATGTGCCGTTCCTGATGGACGAACGAATGGGTCGCATCGAAACGCTCAAAGACATCATGGAGCGGTCGGACGTTAGTGTTGCCGAGAAGTTCCGCAAGGTCATGGAGGCGTTCCAGATTGAAAATGACTACGGTACCTCCTCAGAGTGGTACCGCCAGTCCATAACCCTCGACGGTGGCGTGACAACGCGTGACTACAACGTGCTGCGAATTGGTCGTGTTGGCCTGTATTTCCAGTCTGACGACACGAGGATCACCGGCCGTTGGGACGCAGGGGCTGGAGACTGGGTCGAAGACGACTCTGCCCGTAATGAGATTCGTAAGGGCCTGCGTATGGCCAAACAGTTGATCGCACCGGAACTGATCATAGTGCCGGTCAGCGCAGCGACACCCGCGGAGGCTTCATAAATGAAACGTTTAACAACTATCGCTATAGCGGCCGGGCTCCTGTCACTTGGCGTCAATACCGCGAACGCGCAGGAAGATGCTGTCAGCATGTCGGAGTTGCTCCGACTGATCGAGCAGGGGCAATCCCGGGATTCACAAGAAGCAAGGCAACGTGAGGCTCAATTTGCACAGCAGCGTAACCAGCAGGAGCAGTTGCTGAATCGGGCGCGAGGAGAGCGTTCGAGGCAAGAGAACGAGAGCGCCCGACTGGAACAGCTGTTTGAAGACAACCAGGCGAATATTGTTGCCGCGCGGGCGGCTCTTGATGAGCGTCTCGGAGCGCTCAAAGAGCTTTTCGGTGTTTTGCAGACGGTATCCGGCGATACCCAGGCGCGGTTCAATTCGTCACTGACGAATATCCACTATCCGGATCGTGAACAGTTCCTTGTTGAGCTTGGCAGCAAAATGGCCGGAGCCAACACTCTTGCATCCATTGAGGATATTGAGCGACTCTGGTTTGAGCTGCAGCGCGAGCTTACGGAATCCGGAAAAATCGTCCGCTTCAATACCGAAGTCACTCTCGCAGACGGCGAGAAAACGAATACCGAAGTCGTTCGGGTGGGCGCATTCAACCTTGTGTTCGATGGCGGCTACTTAACCTACGACAGTTCCACGGGCTCGATCAGCGAATTGCAGCGCCAGCCAGATCAATCTCGCTATACGAATTCGGCTTCCGACATGATGGATGCCGATGCAGGGCTTGTCGATTTCGGCCTTGACGTTACACGGGGTGGCATTCTTGCGCTGCTGGTCGAATCGCCGACTATCAATGATCGTATCCAGCAGGGCGGCATTGTTGGCTACTGCATCATAGGGCTCGGCATCATTGGCCTGTTAATCGCGATCTGGCGATTCATCGGACTGTCGACAGACAGTCGCAAGGTTACAGCCCAGCTCAAGCGTGATACGGCCAGCACGGACAACCCGTTAGGTCGCGTTCTCGCTGCGTATGAAAGTAACCAGGGGGCAGATACGGAAACCGTCGAGCTGAAACTCAGCGAGGCGGCACTCAGGGAAATGCCGGCGTTGACGAAGGGCTTGCTGTTCATCAAGGTGATTTCTGTTGTAGCACCTTTGATGGGTCTGCTCGGTACGGTGACCGGCATGATCAAGACATTCCAGGTCATCACCCTGTATGGCGCGGGCGATCCGAAGATGATGGCAGGCGGCATATCGCAGGCGCTTATGACCACGGTTTTGGGCCTGGTAGTCGCGATTCCGATGGTATTGCTGCATACGATCGTTAGCGGGCAGAGCCGTAAGGTCATCAATATCCTCCAGTCGCAGAGTGCAGGCCTCGTTGCCCAGCATTCTGAGCGTAGTCATTAGTATCAGAGAGGCGAATACATGATCTGGCTTACTGACAGCTTTGAAGCCATACGCGACTTTATGGAGCTGGGTGGTCCGGTACTGCGGTGGATTGCCCTTACAATCTTCCTGATGTGGGTACTCATCGTCGAGCGGCTGTTGTATTTCCGTTCGACGATGAAGACCATGTCGCGAATGATTCACGACGACTGGGAATCACGACCCGAGCGGCGTTCATGGGCCGCTCACCAGATACGCGAAATGATGATTTCGCGTTTCAGTATGGCGACGAACAAGGGCATTCAGGTGATTCAGACGCTTGTCGCCCTGTGTCCTTTGCTCGGGTTACTGGGTACCGTGACGGGCATGATCAGCGTTTTTCAGGTAATGGCCGTTTCGGGCTCCGGCAATGTCCGTGCAATGGCTGCCGGCGTTTCCCAGGCCACGGTGCCGACGATGGCGGGGATGGTAGGGGCTCTCTCGGGAGTCCTTCTGGTTACGTTGTTGACCCGCCGAGCGGCTCGGGAAGTCGAATTCCTTGAGGATTCGCTGACGATGGATCACTGAGGAATATTCTATGCGGAAGCATCAATGGTCGACGGGCGCGGATGAGGAAGAGAACGAAATCAACCTCACGCCGATGCTCGACGTTGTATTCATCATGCTGATCTTCTTCATCGTGACGGCCTCTTTCATAAAGGAAGCCGGGCTTGACGTGAACCGTCCCGATGCGCCGGTTACGGAGACGCAACCAGAGGAAGCCAACATACTCGTTGCGATCAGCGGAAATGATGAGATCTGGATCGACCGGCGTCTGATCGACCCTCGAGCCGTGCGCGCGAATATCGAGCGCCTTCATGCGGAGAACCCAAATGGGTCGGTCGTTATTCAGCCTGACAGGCAGTCGACAAACAAAATGCTGGTAACGGTCATGGATGCGGCCCGGCAGGCCGGGGTCTACAGTATTTCGATAGCCGACAGAAACTGATGAAACGTTACATGAACGGCAAGAAGAAATTAGCAAAGGACGTAAGCGATGCGTAATAAATCCGGGGCATTTGGCGGTGAAGAGGAAGAAAATGAAATCAACCTGACGCCGATGTTGGACGTTGTATTCATCATGCTGATTTTTTTCATCGTAACCGCGTCGTTCATCAAAGAGGCGGGTATCGAGGTGGAAAGGCCCGAGGCGGTCACGGCGGACAAACAGCAGGACGCGGCGATCCTGATCGCTATCAGTGAGAACGACGAGATCTGGATTGACAAGAAAATGATCGACCCGCGGGCTGTGCGGCCGAGTATCGAACGATTGCATGCCGAAAACCCGAAAGGCTCTATCGTTATTCAGGCCGACCAGGATTCGACCAACGAAGCGCTGACAATTGTCATGGAAGCCGCTAAACAGGCGGGTGTCGCAAATGTGGCGATTTCCGCCGTCGCAGATTAGGAAGTAATGGTTTCGGGCAATTGTCAGATCGCCTGGACTGCCCGAACCGCCAGTTAGGAGCGGCAATGATCGCTGAGGAGAGCTAAACCATGATAGGCCGTTATGCCTTTTCCATCGTGACCGGTGTTGTTATCACTCTTAGCCTGTTGTTCGTTATGCATTTGCTCATCGAATACGGCGAATCGGCAGTAACGAAGGAACGAACCCGTCACCAGCTGGATTTCGTGCGGGTAAGACGAAATGAGTCTCTCAACGTCGAAGACTTCACCCCGGAAAAACCGCCGAAGCCGCCCGAGACACCGCCCGAGACCCCACCGCAGGATATGGACAATATCGATCCGAACGCGCCGACAATCAATATTCCGCAGCCTACCGTTTCCGCCGACACTTCAATTGGCGGCCCTGGAGGAATGAATATAGCTGAAGGCGATTATCTGCCTATTGTGCGAGTGGCGCCTGTCTACCCGGCGCGGGCATTGTCCCGTGGACTCGAGGGGCATGTTGACATGTCTTTTACAGTAACGACCGCCGGGACGGTACGCGATCCTGTCGTAATCTTTTCTACAAGCAGCCTGTTCGAACGAGCTGCAATGCGTGCGGTGCTGAAGTTCAAGTACAAACCGCGAGTTGTGGATGGCGTGCCTGTCGATGTACCCAACGTCAAGACGCGCATTACGTTCAAGATCGAAGAATAGAAGAGGCTCCGGCCGGGCTAACTGATCGAAGAGGATACTTTCCGATATGCATAGCATGACTCGACTCTCATACACGATGATAATCGCTTTTTTTTGCGGCGCCGTAGCATTGAGTCCGGCTGGCGCGCAGCAAACTGAAGAAGAGAACGCCAAGCAGAAGACGAAGCAGGCGCAGGCGGTCAGCAAGGAAGTTTACGACAAAATCCAGAAGGCGCAGGAGAGCGTCGATGCCAAGGACTTTGCCGGGGCATTGAAGCAGCTCAATGCGCTGTATAACCCTGACAAGCTTACTGAGTATGAGCAAGCCAACGTCCTCAATTACATTGGCTTTGTCTACTACAACATGGACGATACCGCTAATGCGATTCGAACCTACGAACGCATGGTCGCGATCCCAAGCCTCGAACCGCAGCTAGCAAAACAGACGATGTATACGCTTGCGCAGCTGTATACGATGGAAGAACAATACCCCAAGGCCCTGACGACGCTGGATCGCTGGTTCGCTCTTGAGCCGAACCCGGCGTCCGAACCGTTCATCCTGAAAGCCCAAAACTTGTACCAGGTGCAGCGTTATAACGACATGATTGCGCCTATAGAGAACGCAATGAGGGTGGCTGAGGAGCGCGGGAAACCGGTTAAAGAGGACTGGTACGTTCTTCTGAATTTCGCGTATTTCCAGCAAGAAAACTACCGAATGGTTCGGGATATCCAGAAAACTCTTTTGATTAACTGGCCGAAAAAACGTTACTGGTTCTCGCTAGCTGGCGCCTTCACTGAGCTCGGCGAAGACGAAAATCTCATAAATGCTTATGCTGCCGCAAATACGCAAGGCATGCTCGAAAAAGAATCCGAGTTGGTAACGATGGCGCAGCTCTATATGCAGCGCGAGGTGCCTTACAAAGCCGGCGCTTTGCTCGAGCGTGAAATGAGTTCTGGCCGTGTTGCAAAGAATGCAAAGAACTATCGGCTTTTATCCCAGGCCTGGCAGCTGGCCATGGAGAATGACAAGGCCATTCCAGCCTTGCAGGAAGCGGCGCGACTGAGTTCGGATGGGGAACTCGACGTCCGGTTGGCCAACGCGTATCTTAATGCAAGCGACTATGAAAAGTGCGCTGCGGCAGTACGTGCCGGTATTCGCAAGGGTGGACTTAAGAGCCCGGATAATGCGCAGATTTCGCTTGGAATGTGTCAATACAACCTGCGTCAGTATCGTCAGGCAATCGAGTCATTCCAGGCGGCTGCAAAAACTGCGCGTTCGCGTCGTGTAGCCAATCAATGGATCAATGTCATACGGGCCGATGTGGAGCGGAACAATCAGATCCGCCTGGCTGAAGAGGCCGCTCGAAAGAAACGTCAGGAAATCGACGCCCGCCGCCAAAGGAGCGGTAGAGCCTGACGAACAAACCGTAATTTATCTAACGAACATCTAGCCCGGCGTTGACGAATTGTCGTCAACGCCCCTAGAATTGCGCGTTTTTTCCACTCCAAGCAAAATTATTCATGCCAAAAATTATATACATCACACCCGACGGGACGCGCCACGAAACTGAAGTCGAGACAGGCTATTCGGTTATGGAGGGCGCAATAAACAATAATATCGAAGGTATCGTTGCCGAGTGCGGCGGCGCCTGTGCGTGTGCGACCTGCCACAGTTACATCGACGAGGCCTGGCTGGAACGATTGCCTCCGATGGATGATATGGAAGACAGCATGCTCGATGCGGCCTACGAACGTAAGCCAAATAGCCGCCTGACCTGTCAGATCGAGGTAAGTGAAGATCTCGATGGCCTGATCGTTCAGGTTGCGGACAACGACTACTAGCTAGCAGCCTGGAGGCCGACCTACGTGACCATTCAAACTGGCGATAAAATGCCCGAGGGCCGCTTCGGCGTCATGTCCGACACCGGTCCCGGCACGATCTCTACCGATGACTTATTTCCCGGAAAAAAAGTAGTCGTGTTTTCAGTACCGGGCGCCTTCACCCCGACCTGCTCGATCAACCATTTGCCGGGCTTCGTTGATCAGGCTGACGCGTTTGCCGCAAAGGGCGTCGATACAGTCGCCTGCATGGCGGTGAACGACGTCTTTGTCATGGATGCATGGGGCAAAGACCGCGCTGTCGGCGATAAAGTAATGATGCTGGCTGACGGAAACGGCGACTACGCAAAGGCGCTCGGCCTTGAGCTGGACGGTACAGGTTTCGGCATGGGAATTCGTGGGCAGCGCTTCGCGATCATCGTAGATGATGGTATCGCGACCTACGTTGCTATCGAAGAGCCGGGCCAATTCGAGGTCTCGAAAGCCGAAGCCATCCTGGCTGAGCTATAGCCGGTATCGTACCTGCAGGGCTAAGCTGGAGGGGCGGGAGCTGCTGTTGACCCGCAGTGTCCCATCTTGATCACTACCTGTCGTTTCCGGTCGCTAATCCAGCGCCGCAGTCAATTCGGGAACTATCGAGAACAGGTCACCGACAAGTCCGATGTCGGCGACTTCGAATATTGGCGCTTCCTCATCTTTATTGATTGCGACTATCGTGCCGGCATCTTTTATTCCGGTCAGGTGCTGAATTGCCCCTGAAATCCCTATGGCCACATACAAACTGGGTGCGATGATCTTCCCTGTTTGTCCGACCTGCATCTCGTTAGGAACATAGCCGGCATCTACGGCAGCGCGCGACGCTCCGACTCCAGCGCCCATCTTGTCCGCGAGAGTAAAGATGAGTTCGAAGTTTTCAGCGCTACCCAGTGCACGACCCCCGGAGACGACCCGGGCGGCCGTCTGAAGATCGGGACGGTCCGAAGAGCCTGCCTGTAGTTCGACAAATCGGCTATGCGACGGAATCTCTGCATTACAGTCGACCGCGACGACCGGCGCATCATTGCCGCTCTCAACTGCAGCATATGAGGCGGCGCGCACTGTTGCAACCACGGGCAAATCCGCCGGCGCCTCGATGGTGAGCACCACGTTTCCTGCGTAAATGGGTCTCTTGAAAGTGTGCGTTCCCTCGACGCTCATGATGTCGCTGATCTGATTTACTCCAAGCAGTGCAGCGACGCGTGGCATCAGGTCCTTACCAAAACTTGTCGAGCACCCGAGGATATGACTGTAACCTTCGGCGATCGCTACGACCTGGGGCGCAAGGACAGCACCCAGCGCGTGTTTATTAGCTTCGTTCTCGACAGTTAAAACTCGCGAAACTCCGTCTAGCTGTTTTGCCTGGGCCGCAACTTCCGAAACATTATCGGAAAACACAGCGACATCGATCGACGCGCTGTCGATTTCGGTTGCGCAGGCTACCGATTTGGATGTGGCCGGATTCAGCGTTTGTCCATCGTGATCCGCAATGATCAATATTTTCGTCATGCTACCAATCCTTTGTCTTTCAGCGCAGCGACCAGTCCTGCAACATCGTCGACCATGATGCCTTTCTGTCGTTCCGCCGGCGGCTCGAACAAGACTTCTTTGAGTTCCGGCCCCGCCTCGATTCCAAGATCAGCCAACGCAATTTCATCGAGTGGCTTCTTTTTTGCTTTCATGATGTCCGGAAGTTTGACGTACCGCGGTTCGTTGAGCCTTAGATCAGCTGTGATCACGGCGGGGAGATCAATTTCGATAATCTCTAGCCCGACATCGACTTCACGCGTTACCCGGGCTGTGTCACCGTTCAGTTCGATCTTGGAGGCGAATGCTCCCTGCGGCCGATCCCATAAAGCCGCAAGCATCTGGCCCGTCTGGATATTGTCGTCGTCGATGGCCTGTTTGCCGAGAATCACGAGCTCTGGTCCTTCCCGACGCACTATCTCGAGGAGCGCACGGGCACACGAGAGGGTGTCGGGGGCTTTGTCAGTTGTAATCAGGATCGCTCGATCGGCTCCCATAGCGAGCCCGGTTCGCAGCTGCTGCTGTGATTCGGATGCACCGATGGAGACCACTATGACCTCGCTTGCCTCGCCGCGTTCCTTGATACGCAAGGCCTCTTCGAGCGCGATTTCATCAAACGGATTGATGCTCATCTTGACGCCGTCGGTTTCTACACCGCTGCCGTCACTTTTCACTCGAACCCGGACGTTGTAATCAACGACCCGCTTAAGGCCGACCAGGATTTTTTCCATTGCTGGATCCCCAATACCAAAAGAAAATACTGCGGGCGGGCATGCCCGCGGCCCGCTATTGTCCATGAGGACGTGTCGGCGTACAAGACCGGTTTTCCGCAACCACAAACAATTAGCGGCTAGGCGCCACCACAATGTGTTTCTGTTCAACGACCACGGAACTGGACCTTTTGGGGTCGAAGTTCCTGCTTTGGGAGTCGCCCGTGCCGTGGAGGCGGCGCCGACATCGACAATCTGGGCCCGAATTGTGCGACTTGACCCGGCCGAGACCGGGAATGTTCGCGGAAGTCGCGTAAACTTAATGCGGATACGCGCTGTCTTACCAGGCCAGGTGTAGGCGATAGATGGGTCTGAAACTGACCGGGACGGAGAGAAAAAAGAAATGATAAAAAAATATATAAAACAGGTATTTATTAGTTTTTATTTATGTGGTTTATTAGGTTGTGCCGCGACTGGATCGCAAGCCCCGGGCGACAATCATGCGGTCGAATCACGGGGTTCGGATTGCATCTCGCAGTCCACTATCCGAGACTACAGGGTACTGGATGAAAGCAATTTGATCGTCTCGGCCTCCGCGCGGCGTCAGTACCATCTGGAACTGTATCGGCGGGCATACGGCCTTCGAGCCAGCTGGCAAATCGGTCTGAATTCTGCGACAGGACAGATTTGCTCCGGGTTCGGAGATTTGGTGGTTGACGGCGGCTTCGGTCCCGAACGATTTCGTATCGCGTCGATTCGACAGCTGAGTCCAGAGGACGAAGACGAATTATTGATCCGGTTTGGCAAAAAAGAACCGGAATACAGACAAGCCCCGACGCCCAATGAAGTGGAGGGCGCCGAGGTGGAAGAGCTGGACTGAGTGGTTCATCGGTTCCCGGTTAGACGACTCGGTCACGCAATCCGCAATCTCCGTGCGGACCCGCCCGGCCATCCGAAAGGTTGGCCGGGTTTTTTCTGCCGCGTATTTTTGCCGCTGCTTGCGGAAGTCGACTATTAACTCGACAATCAAGCCCGTTATCGAACTGCTGAAAGGCAGAGGTTGCCAATGATTGGTCCGGTTCAGACCAGTAAGACACTTGCGGACGTAAAATATGAAATTCGGGGTCAGTTGTCCCGCAAGGCGCATGAGCTGGAACGTCGCGGATATGAAATTCTATCGCTGAATATCGGCAACCCTGGATTGTTCGGGTTTCGAACGCCGGAAACCATGCGGCTGGCAATGATAGAAAACCTTGGCCAGGCCGAGCCCTATAGTCACGAGAAAGGTATTTTTCCGGCGCGGGAAGCCGTGGTGATGCAGCAACAGGACAGGGGGATTCACGGAATCAGTGTCGAGGAGATATTTATCGGCAATGGCGTCAGTGAGCTGATCGATTTGTCTCTAAGGGCGCTATTGAACTTTGGCGATGAAGTGCTGGTACCGAGTCCGGACTACCCCCTTTGGTCCGCAGCCGTAGCCCTGAATGGTGGCGTGCCGCGGTATTACGACTGCACCTCGGCCAATGGATTCGAACCCGACCTGGCTCAGCTGGAGTCGTTGGTAGGTCCGAAGACCAGGGCGATTGTTGTCATCAATCCTAATAATCCGAGCGGTGCGGTCTACGGACGGGATACCCTGAACCAAATCGCTGCGATTGCGAATCGACATGATCTTGTGGTTTTGGCCGACGAGATTTACGACCAGATGGTATACGACGATGCGGAATTTGTCCCACTGGCTACTCTGGCAGAAGAGTCGGTTTGTCTGACCTTTTCGGGATTGTCAAAAGTCTACCGGGCCTGTGGCTATCGTGTCGGCTGGTGTGTTTTCAGCGGCGACCTGGATAGAGCGAAGGATTTTTTGCACGGCATGGAGCTTTTGGCGGCATTGCGGCTGTGCAGCAATGTGCCCGGACAGTGGGCCGTGCAGACGGCCTTGGGCGGCTTCCAGAGTATCAGGGAACTGGTGTCGCCAAGCGGGCGCCTGTATGAGTCACGGCAGGTTGTAATCGATCGTGTCGAGGCAAGCCCTTACCTTACGATGTGCCCGCCGATGGGCGCAATGTATGCGTTCATCGAACTGGACGAACGTTTTGACGAAAAGCTCGAGGACAGGGAGTTTGCATGCGAGCTGCTCGAGCAAAAGCATGTATTGGTTGCTCCGGGCAGCAGTTTCAACACGCCGTATTCGAATCATTTTCGAATTACGACGCTGCCCGATACCAATACGTTGCACAGCGTATTCGACCGCATTGAAGCTTTGTTGGGGCAATACGCCTGAGCCATGTATGAGTGGCTACCCGATGCCCTGAACGACTCGTCTCACGTGCTGACGGCAAGCCGGCGGCTTGCCCGTGCCTTGAAGCTGGAATTTGCCCGGCAACAGATTGCTGCGGGCATTAGTGCATGGCGCACGCCGTCGATTCAGTCCTGGCAGGACTGGTTGGTCTCGATGATTGGCTCTGCCAAGAACCCGCAGCGGCTGCCGACGCGGATAAACAAACATCAGGGCCGCCTGCTGTGGGAGCGATCGCTGCGCCGGGAAATTAGCGACCCGCTGGTCAATATTCCGATGCTCGCGAGACAGGCAGACGATGCCTGGGATAGGGTCCAGCAGTGGCTGGTTCCGTTGGACGAATGCGAATCGGCCGCTTTCGGCAGGGATAAGCGCTTGTTCTGCCGCGCTGCACGTAACTACTTATCGATACTGAAAGCCGAGAACTGGGTCGACCAGGCAACTTTGCCCTCGCTCGTGACGAAACTGGTCAGTCAAGGGAGCCTTGCTTTGCCTCGAAGGCTAACCGTGGTCGGTTTTGATCGAATTGTTCCGCAGGTCAAGGCGCTGCTCGATGCGCTGGAGGCGACCGGATGTGTCCTGGAGACTGTTAGCGCACCTCAAGCTTGCGGTAATAACTACGTGCGTAGTTACGAGAATTCGGACGCCGAGTTGAGAGCTGCCGGCGCATGGGCCCGGCACGAGCTCGAGCAATGCTCCGGCCAGCGCATCGCCGTCGTCGTGACCAACCTGGAGCAGGATGCGCAAAAATTCAGTCATCGGCTTAAAGAGGGCCTGCTGCCCGGCTGGCAAAATGGGGGCCTGGCTTCCCATAACGTCGTTAATGTTTCCTACGGCAGGAAATTAATATCGTATCCGTCGATTGAGACGGCATTGCTCGCGCTGCGTTGGCTGCATAGCGAACTGTCGTCGACGGATATCAGCGTCCTGCTACGATCAGCTGCCTTGGGTCAATCGGGTAACGATGGCCGTATAAGGCTCGAACTATGGCTCAGAAACCTGCCGGATCAGGCATGGACGCCCGAGCGTTTCTTAGCTGCTTTGACTGCCAATCATTACGGCAAAGAGACCGTCGATTGGCTACGGCGGATTGGCCGGCTGGCTGACCGGCGGAAGAAACAGCCCAGGCGCAGTTCTCCTGCTTTCTGGGCCGAGTTGTTCGATGAAGTATTGACGCAGCTCAATTGGCCGGGCAGCGAAGCGTTGGACAGCCTGGAATTTCAGCTCCTGAATCGCTGGCGGGAACTGCTTAACGATCTGGCGCGTCTCGAGCTGGTAACGCCGAATATGTCACTTGCTGAAGCGCACGGTCGACTGTTGACGCTGGCGAGAGAGACCGTCTTCCAGCCGGAGGCGAACGGGGCGGCTGTGCAGTTGCTTGGTCCGCTCGAAGCAGCAGGTATGCAGTTCGACAAGCTATGGATAGCTGGCCTGACGGCTAATAACTGGCCGCCGACCGGTAAGCCAGTGAACCTGGTATCGCGGGACCTGCAGCGCAGGTATTCGATGCCGGATGCCGATCCGCAGGACACCCTGGACTATGCTGACCGGGTGCTGACCCGCCTGGTTCGAAGCGCAGCTGATTGCGTGATCAGTTACCCACTGACTGACGGTGATGCGGAGCAGACGGTTACCGCGCTGATTGGCAAGTTCGTGATTACCGAGGGCCCGGAAGTGCCGGACCCGAAATGGGGCGCAGCGAGGCTGCTGCGAAACGCAGGACTCAAGATCGAGACAAGCGACCCTGTGCCGGCCATCTGCGGTGATGAGAGAGTGGCCGGCGGTGCGGGCACCATACAGCGCCAGCGCGAGGAACCGTTCGCAGCATTTGTGTACGGGCGGCTTGGTGTCCGCCGCGTTTCCAAGTTCAACAGCGGGCTCGCGGCCAGTCTTCGCGGTAAGCTCATCCATGACGCCCTGCACCGGCTGTATGCTGACCTGCCTGATTCTGACGCCATTTCGGGCTGGAGTGAGGAGGATATCGATGCCCGTGTCGATAAGTCGCTGCGGGGCGCATTGGCTGGCTGGGAGCGTTTTGCCGAGCCGGTTATGCAGCGCCTGCTGCAGTTTGAAAAAGACCGCATGCGGCATTTGCTCGCCAAGGTGATCGACCAGGATCGGCAGCGAGACGAATTCAGTGTCAAATACGTCGAGCATGACGTTGACGCAAGGATCGGGGGCGTGCCGCTGCGGCTTAGGTATGACCGAATCGACCAGGTTGCCGATGGTGAGATCGTCATTCTGGACTACAAGACCGGGGTTCCGAAAAAGCTGCTGAACCGTGGTGGAGAACCATACGATCTCCAGCTCGTTACCTATGCATGCGCGATGCAGGAATCCGTGGCCGGTATCGGCCTGATCAACATCGATACGAGAGCGGTTACGCTCCAGGCTGCGGGACGATTCTTCACGCCTGAACTTGAATGGGATCAATCGCTGGCCAGCTGGAGCAAGCAGGTCGAAACCGCCGCAGCGGAGATAGCACGAGGGGATATTCGAATTAATGGGTCGCTCGCTATACCGGATGCGCGCCCGCTGGCCTTACTCAGCCGCTTCCAGGAGCTCGTTCGTGACAATTGACGAGCAAACCCTTCAAGAAGACGAATCAGCGCGCCTCAGCGCTCTGGATGTCACTCGTTCCTTTATCGTGCAGGCACCTGCCGGATCGGGAAAAACCGAATTGCTGATCCAGCGCTACCTCAAATTGCTGGCAACGGTTGATGCCCCGGAAGAGATCCTGGCAATTACGTTTACCCGCAAGGCAGCCGCCGAAATGCAGCTGCGCGTACTGCAGGCGCTTCAACAGGCAAATCTCCAAAACATTCAGCGTGAGGCTCATGAAGAGATCACCGCGGCTGCGGCGCGAGATGTTTTGCTCAGGGATCAGGAACGGACATGGAACCTGATTCGAAATCCCCGTCGGATGCGTATTCAAACCCTGGATGCGTTTAATGGCTCGTTAGCCAGGACACAGCCGTTAACGGCGACCGGCGGCGCGGCGGCCAGTTCAATTGCATCTGACACACAACTACGCGTGCTTTATCGAAGCGCAGCATTGCTGACCCTTGACCAACTGCTCGAATCCGGTCCATTACGGGAAGCTACCGAACGTCTGCTGCTGCATGTCGATAACAACACGGAGCTTTACGTGGGCTACCTTGCGCGCATGCTGGCGACGCGAGATCAATGGTTGCCCTTTGTCGGCAGCGGTTTCGTGGAGCGGGAGCAGGAGCTGCAGCTGAGGACGCGCTTTGAAAAGACTCTCGAACGCGCGGTGACAACGGAACTCGAGAGGACACGACGTTTGGTGCCCGCCGCAATACGGAAACACCTTGTCGTTCTGGCCGATTTCGCGGCGAGACAGCTCCAGGAAGACGGTAAAACAGACCATCCTGCCATCGCATTGCCGGGGCTGGCACAAATCCCGGATGCTTCAGCAAACGCTTTATGCAAATGGCAGGGCCTGGCCGAACTCTTACTGACTCGGCAAGGTTCGTGGCGCAAGACGGTCAACAAATCGAATGGTTTTCCGGCTGGCTCTGACGAGCGCATCGAGATGCTCGATCTGCTCCAGTCCCTGGACAGTGCCACAGAGTTTCGCGAGCATCTGCATAGAGTTCGATCTCTGCCCCCGGCCAGGTACGGCGACAGCCAGTGGTCGGTCATGCTGGCGCTATTCAGGCTGCTGCCGCTCGCGGTAACCGAATTGAAGCGGTTGTTCAGCGAAGGCGCGTTAACCGATTACATCGAAGTTGCTTTCGCGGCGGCGGATGCCCTGGGTACCGCCGATGATCCTGGGAACGTTGCCTTGATTCTCGATTACCAGTTGCGGCATCTCCTCGTTGACGAGATGCAGGACACCTCGAGCGCCCAATATCGCATGCTGGAGGCTTTAACAGGTGGCTGGGAGGAGGGAGACGGTCGCACACTTTTTTGCGTCGGCGATCCGATGCAGTCCATTTACCGCTTTCGGAATGCCGAGGTCGGCCAATTTCTCCTGGCTCGGCGATCGGGGATCGGCAATCTGGCGCTGAAACCGCTGACACTAAGGCGCAATTTTCGTTCCGGAGAAAATCTGGTCGACTGGTTCAATGAGGTGTTCCCGAGCGTTCTGTCGGAAAAGGACGATCCTCAGCAGAGCGCTGTCTCGTATGCCGCTGCGGTCGCGGTCCCCAAGCTCGCGGGGCAGGGGGAGTGTACGGTGCACCCGGTATTTGGCGGCAACATCGCAGCGGAGGCCGAATCGGCATGCAATATCATCAAACAGACCCTGGAAGAAAATCCGGATTCCGACATGGCTGTGCTCGTCCGAAGTCGAAATCATCTGCCCAAGCTTTTGAGCCGCTTGCGGAGAGAGGGTATTGCGTATCGCGCAGTTGAAATCGATCGGTTGACAGACCTTCCGGAAGTGATCGACCTGCTTGCCGTGACCAGGGCACTCGCGCACCCGGGCGACCGTCTCGCCTGGCTGGCTCTCCTCCGCGCGCCATGGGCCGGCCTTGATTGGCGGGATTTGCATGCGCTGGTCATGGGGGATACGAGGTCTACCGTCCGCGAGATATTGCACCAGCAAGAACGTCTGCAAAGGCTCAGCAAGTTAGGGCGCGAAGCCGCGGTCAGGGTACGAGAAGCTATGGACGCAGAACTGCATACGGGTCGCATGGATTCGCTCCGGTCCCGCGTCGAGCGAGTATGGATGGAGCTTGGTGGCCCGGTTATTCTCGAAAGTGCCCATGCGCTGGAAAATGTTCACCGGTTTCTCGATGTCATTGAAAATCTCGAGGTGGCCGGCACGCTGCCGGACGTTGCCGAGCTCGAAGATGCCCTGGACCTCGTGCATGTTTCAAGCGACAGCAATGCGCGATTGCAGATAATGACCATGCATCGTGCGAAGGGACTGCAATTTGACCACGTGCTGCTTTTTGGCCTGGGCAGGGTGCCGGGACGGCATCGGCGCAGCGTATTAAGCTGGTTTGATGTCCCGGGCGAACATGGCCAGGATGAGAAGGTCATCAGTCCGATTGGACCCAGGGCCGAAGTTGAAAATGACCCGGTGCATCGATTTATCGAAAGCATGGAGTCGGACAAGGACCGGAACGAAATGGGACGGTTGCTGTATGTCGCTTGTACCCGGGCACGGCGCTCCCTGCACCTGCTAGGGCATGTGGAGGTCGCAGATGACGGGGAGGAGTTCAAGCCCGCGAAAGCGAATAGTTTGCTCAGTTTGCTGTGGTCAAAAGCAGGTAGCGACTTCGAAACGGCTTTTCGGGCACAACGCGAGACGCTCAGCGAAGAGGACTCCGGACGCTGGACAATGCCGCGGCTACAGCGCTTCGATAGACGATGGCAGCTGCCGGATCTCGCAAAGTTGCCTGGCCAGACGCCTTTCGATGACACTGACGAATCGAACGAGTCTGTGGAGTTTTACTGGGTCGGCAGCGCTGCCCGTTTAGCGGGGACTGTCGTGCACCGATGGCTGCAGCTTGCCGCTGGTCACCAGGCCGAGCTCGACCTGGAGGATGTCGCGGCGATTGAGGCGACGACCCGGCGCTGGCTTGCCGAGATGGGCAGTGACTCGTCGGCGGGCGAAATGATCGTCGAGCGCGTGATTACGGCCTTGCGTCTAATGCGGGCTGATGAGAGCGGTCGCTGGTTACTCGATGGGGATGGTCACGCAGAACTCGCTTTGACCGGTGTCTTGAACGGCAAGCTGGAGTCCGTTGTTCTTGACAGGGTTCGAATCGATGACGAAGGCACGCATTGGATCGTTGATTACAAAACGAGTTCGCATGAAGGCGGCCAAATCAAGGAGTTTTTACAGGCCGAGTCGGATCGATATCGCCCACAACTCGCGAAGTACGCAAATTTGTACAAGAATTACAGCGGCGCGCCTGTGCGCTGTGCGCTCTATTTTCCACTGCTGCAGGAATTCATCGAAGTGCCGGTCACGTAGGCATTTTGAGCCCTACATTCTGCCCTCGAACTGATATATCCGGTTTACGCCATCATCGGCGAATGGCAGGCGCTGCATGAACTGCCTGAGATTTGGCGGCGTGCTCGCCTTTGGCGCGAGCAGGGCGACGAACTGATAGCTCAGATCCGGGGCAAGCCGAAGCTGCGCGTCAATGTCGATATCCCCGTCGCTGTCCTCGATCGCGACGAGAATGCCTGACCCGTCGCTGGAGATATCGGCTCGATAATCACCGAGCGACTCCCGATGCAGGCGCGGATCAACGAGGTCGGCAATTTCGAACCAGCCTGCCGCCGTCTTGGGGCCAGTCGAATCGGCGGTTAGTTCATCGAGCTGGACAGTCAGCGAGCCGGCAAGCCCCGGATTCTTGAGCACTGATCGCAACGTTTGCAGCGGCAAAGCTGCCCGCAGATCCGTCACGGTTACGCCCCCGGCCAGGCCGACGCTGACATTGGCGGTGACAGTCCCGGACGAAGGCTTAGCTGTGACGGTGTAAGCGAGTGCGCCGGTTAATAACTGCGATGGTCGAATCTGCCAGCGCAGATCTCTCAGATAGACCCGGTTCGCCGCCGCTTCACCAGCGCTGCCGTTCCATACAGATCCGCTGATTCCCGCGAGTTTCACGGCCTGAGGCGCAAACAGCTGGTATGCAATACGGGCAGGAAAGACGATTAGGAGTCCCAATGCCAGCGTGAGCACTCCAATGAGTGCGGCGCGGCGAACGCTGAGCATCAGGGCGCGCGCTCGAGTGTCAGCGTGGCGTTGACGCGGCCCGGACCCGCCCGGCCGGTGGTGGAGAAGCTACCGGATGCAACCTGCATTCCATATTGGTTGCTCAAATCACCGAGCCAAAGCACCAGGTCGTCGAAAGCAACGTCCTCGAACTCGACCCGAATGCCGTTGCTCGTGGTTGGCTGGCTGCGTTTAAGCGCACTGTCGAGAGTCCTCGCGCGAAGTGACTGATCGACGATTACCACCGGAGTCTGTTGGGACATCGCGCCGGGTGATTGTTGATTGCCGGCGGTGGCCGGCGCCAAACCCCTTAACGGCCGCAATTCGGCCAGCGAGCGCTCCCACGTAGCAACGTTTTCGGCCATGGTTCGTTGGCTCTTGTCGAGTGGCAACCATACAAGCACATAACAAATTGCGATTACGACCGCGGCCGCACCGACGATGACAAATCCTTGCTCGCGTGATTCCAGGGTGTCGAACCAGTCCTTCATGCGCCTGCTTCCCGAATCTGAATCCTGCTGCTGATCTTGTCCCCGACCTGATCTGTCGATTGAATCGATGCGCTGAATCGGCCGGACTCGCTGACAATGCGCTGAATATTGTCGAGTGTCGCGACGTCCGGCGCGGTCAAGCGCACATCGACGACCCCGGCCCGGTAACTGATGGCTTCGATTTCGGCCGTCGTGTTTTGCTGCATGGCTTGCCCGAGCTGCTGGAGCGAGGGCAGAAACAGCTCTGATGCCACAGGTGCGCCGACGCTCCGCCGCACGGAGTTGACCGTACTGACGGGATCGACAATTTCGCGAGCATCATTCGGCCGGATGGCGCGATACTCCTGAGTGAATTGTGCCTTGAGCGCCGCTTCATCCTTCGTCAAGCGATAATAATCGACAGTTTTTCCGCCGAATCCGAGGACAACGAGTGCCAGCAAGAGCATAGCGACGTGCCGCCAGGGCTTGAAGATCCGTGCCAGCTCGGTTTTAGGACCGAATGGCCCTTGCAGGAGGTTGATTCCGCGACCGGCAGCGACGGTTACTGCCAGGCGCGGAAGAATGCCGTCCGGCAAGAGGTTGATGTCGACGCTGGCGAGCTCACTGCGCAGCGCGTTCCAGTCGTGTTGAAAGCGTTCTTCATCGGCGGGACTGCAAAAGACCAGTAAGTGAGCCGGTGCGGCGCCAGTCAGTGCTCCGTCTTCGGCGGGCCGCTTCGCATCATCGAGGGCGCCGAAAAGCGCTAGTACGTCGCTTGGTTTTGCATCCTGCAGGACGAACTCGTTGTCACCGCCGTCATTCACCATGATCTGATCTTCAGCGACGAGCATACTGACCGTACCCGGTATGCTCGCCAGCCCATGATTTTCGGGGATAATCTGGGCCGCAGATAGGCCGGCCGCATCGAGCAGGCTCAGCCATACACGCATCTGCTCGAGGGAAACCACTGCAACGGGCAGCTGGCCGCTCTCTCCGCGTTTTCCAGCCGCAAAATGCAGGTTATCTACGTCGTCCGCGAGATTTTCCTCGAGCGCAAACGGCAGTGCCGCCAGGAGCCGTGCTCCGCCGCGTACCGGAATATCGACTGTCGTCGTCAATACTTCCGTCGCCGGCACGAGCACGATCACGCTGCGATCGGCTACGTCCTTTGCTGCCTCGGCGATCGGGCCCGTCACGAGGGAGCTTCGCCGCGTGCCATTGCTATCGACGGCGATCCAGCTGGCGGCCTGCTCGGGATCCGAGCCGAGCCGAATGACCAGATAGTCTGCCATAGTCAGGTTGTCCCCAGGCTGCGCAGGATCGGAGTCACATCACCCCGAGGCCCGCGTTCCAGTATGCTGAAAAACGTTATCCGCACCGTATCAATCCGCACGATGACCTTCAATTGAAAAAAGCTCGAGGCTTCCTCGAGCTGGTTTAACACCTCTGGCGTCACGAGGGAAGAAAAAGAGCCCGCGAGGTCCACAAAGCCTGCGTCCGCGCGTTCTGACAGCAGACGCTCCACATCGGCCGCGGTCAAATTTTCGTCGAGCGACTGCAACACGGGGCCCGTTGCCGTATTCACGTTAATCGCGGTTCGCCCGGGTAAGGCCGTTATATGCGGCAACAATGTGTCGATGCTGGCTTTATCAATTCCCTCCAGAGCTGCGATCTCACTGGCACTGGATAATATCTGGTTTGCGGTACGGTAGGGCGGTATCAAGCCCGAATAGATGGCATCTTCGGCACCGTCCGGAAATTCCGCATCCTGATCGGCATCCAACCAGTCTGCAGCGATTCCCGCAAATCGGGGATCGATATCCAGCGTTAGGAGCAGGCGCCGGAACTGCTCAACTGACGGTTCGTCTATGGCGCCATCCTGACCGATCAGGTTGTTGATATTGAAGCGTCCCTGCAGGTCCTCAATAGCGCCAAAGACTTCACCGCCGTCGATTGGCAAACCTGGCAGATCGCTGGCCCAGATTTCGCCAAGATGATCGACATCTGAATCTTCGAGGTCCTGACGCAGGATACTTTGTATCCAGCTCTCGGCACCAAAGGCGACGTTTATGGCCTGATCCTGGTTCAACAGCACGATCGTTCGCCGGAGATCAAGTGAGTTGTCCCATTCAAGGCTGTAGGTCAGGGTGGTTACGAGCGCCATTATAAGTAACGCCGTAATGAGGGCGACGCCGTTATTTTGCCGACGACGAATCATGGCGCAACCTCGATCAACCGGCTGAGTTCGCCCTCGTCTGCGAGCGTGAGTATGATCTCGACTGCGCGAGGGCGGGCGCGAGCAAAAACCTCGGCACCAGGTTGTTCTGAGGGTGGCCATATGTCGCTCCACTCTCCGTTGTCCTGATAGTAGCGAAACTGCAGGCTCTCTACGTTATCCAGCAGCACCGTGACCACCGGTTCATTGGCGAACGTGCGGTCAAGCACGTTCCAGTGATACCGAACCAGTTCATCGCCTTCTAATCGATAAGCAGCGCGTTGCAGCGTGCTGCGTGGCAGCCCGGCCGGGTTGCCCCAGCCTGCACGCGTCAATTCAAGCGCAAAATCACCGGACAATGTGGTCAATAAAGCCGGCGAAAGAGTATCGCCGAATTCAGTTCGCACCGGTCGCGGACTCGTCTGCATCAGGTCGGAACTCAGCAACCGCATGGTTCGTTGGACGGACTGCAGCCGGTTCATGCGGGCGTTGAGTAGATCGGCACTGGACAACGTGCTGCCCAGCGCAGCGTACGCCAGGGAGGACATCACACCGAAGATCGCGAGCGCGACGAGGATCTCGATTAACGTAAATGCCCGAACCAGCCGCTTCATTCGCGCGCGCCGCTGCTTTGCGTGTTGCGGTTCCATGATCGATTGCTCTGGCCCGGCGCAACCGGCTCACCGATAAATCCCGTTACCGTACGGATGTTATCGATGCTGCCGGGGTACGAAACGGATACGTCCAGCCGGTAAAGATCTTGGACGCCCGTCTCGGATACCACGGCGCGCCAGTGCCATTCGGTTCCGGCGTAATCGACATCCCCCTCCGTGGAGCTCACATCCGGCAAAACGTTGGCAAGGCGCATCTCGGCAATCTTGTTTTGCGCGATCCAGCTCGCATACGTGCGCTCACGCATCACGTTCGCAGTATCGATCATTTGCCCCATCTTGCTCGCTATTGCCAGCAATGACAGCCCGATGATGGCGAGTGCCACCATGACTTCGATCAGGGTAAATCCATGCTGCTCAGGGGAAACGCGCAATTATCTAATCGTCCTCGGTCAGTAGTTCGAGAGAGCCGGTCAGTCCGCCACGAAGCGCAACTGCCTGGTTGGAATCGCTGCGGAGCACATGCAGCTCAAACGGCGTTATGTCTCCGCTCGAAAATACAAGAATATGCGGGGTGTACGTTTCTTTGGGTCCGGCGGCGCCGACCATATCAGGATTGTCGAAATCAGCAGGTTCATCTTCGAGCATGATGTTCCGGCCCTCAAGATAAAGCTCGAGCTCAATATCTTCGGGTAACTGCCGCATTCGAAAGGTAGCGTCCCCGACCAGGTCGCCCCACTGATTTGTAAAGGGATTGTACTCAACGAACCGGTACGAATGAGCCATGAGCTCGAGCCCTAACTCGCGCCCCTGCATCACTGCCTCATCCTGAGCTACTTCGACGAGCGAGATAAGGCGACGCGCTTCTGTCTGGAGCTCACGGTCGTCCCCCAATAATCCAAGTGACAGGAGCGCGACGGACGACACGATACCGATGATTACGATCACGACCAGTATCTCGATCAGAGAAAAGCCGTTACGCCGACCTGCAATAGTCATGACCAGTAAATGACGTAGAGGTAACTGAGGATTTAGTTGAGATCCCAGTTGCCGATGTCAGCGTCGACGCCTTCACCGCCAGGCCGCCCATCGCGTCCCAGTGTATAGATGTCGATCTCGCCCTTATTCCCGGGATTGAGGTACAGGTACGGATTGCCCCAGGGATCTTGCGGTACCCGGTCCATGTAGCCGCCGGGTTTCCAGTTCTTGATGCCTGGGTCTGCCGGTTTCGTGACGAGCGATTCGAGTCCTTGCTCCGTGGACGGGTAGCTGAAGTTGTCGAGACGATAAAACTTGAGGGCATTTTCGAGATTCGATATCTCGGCCTTCGCTTTGGTGATCTGGGCGTCATCAACACGGCCAATGACATTGGGCGCCACGATAGCCGCCAGGATGCCGATAATAATCACGACGACCATGATTTCGATGAGCGTAAAGCCATTTTGATCGCTACAAACGGCCGGATGGTTCGGTTTGTGCTTCACTCCGCTACTCCATAACAGACGGCAGAGCGCCTGAATTGACTCAATTAATGATTAAACGTCAGTATACCAAACATGGGGTTATACAAACGTGACTCTGGTCGCCGCCAATGGCTTGCAATGCGCTGCTGGGGGCTGCCAATCAGCATCATTACGCTCGCCGGACTGTTTGCCTTTGCAGGAGAACCCGGGCGGGAGTGGCTGCGCTATGAACGTGCCGGAATCGCCGCGGGTGAGGCCTGGCGCCTGGTCACCGGTCACCTGGTGCATCTGAACGTATCGCACTTTGCGCTAAATTCGGCCGGCATGGCGTTGGTTTGGTACCTTGTCGGCACCTACTTTGAACTGCGGTTCTGGCTATTGTTGATAGTCATGATCGTCGCCGGAATCGATCTCGGTTTCTGGGTTCTGGAGCCGCAGCTTGCCTGGTACGTCGGCCTGTCCGGCTTGCTCCACGGGATCCTCGCAGCCGGCATTGTCGGCGGAATTCGCGCAAAGCGGCGGGAGGCGTGGTGGCTGGGCATGCTTGTGATGACGAAACTCGGCTACGAGCAGTTGCTCGGACCGATCCCCGGCTCTGAGGAATCGGCGGGTGGCGCCGTGGTTGTAGCCGCGCATCTATTTGGCGCAATCACAGGCGCCGTAGCGAGCTTTTTCATACCCATTAGAGTCCGGATCAATGCATCGATATAATCCGCAACGCAAACCCACTAGATGGCGGAGACGGCTTTGACAATCGCAATGGTATTCCCCGGACAGGGGTCGCAGTCTCCGGGTATGCAAGCAGAACTGGCGGAGGCCTATCCGGATGTTGTTGATTGCTATGCGGAAGCCAGCGAGATTCTCGGCTTCGACCTCTGGCAACTTGTGCAAGAGGGTCCGAGTGAACGGCTCGCGGAGACTGTCATCACGCAGCCCGCGATGTTAACGGCTGGATACGCGACATGGCGGGTGTGGCAAACCGCCGGCGGTCGTGCGCCAACGCAGATGGCCGGACACAGCCTCGGCGAATACTCTGCGCTTGTTTGCGCCGGGGCCATCAGCTTTGCCGAAGCTCTCACGGTCGTTAAGAGGCGAGCAGAACTGATGCAAAGCGCGGTTCCGGCAGGTGCCGGGGCGATGGCAGCCATCCTCGGACTCGATGACGCGGCGATCACGGCGGTGTGCCGGGAGGCAGCAGAGGAGGGCGTTGCGGATGCGGTAAATTTCAACGCGCCCGGACAGGTTGTTATCGCAGGAGATTCGGCGGCAATAGCCCGTGCAATCGAACTGGCCAAAGAGCAGGGTGCACGTCGTGCACTGATGCTGCCTGTCAGCGTTCCGGCGCATTCTGCGCTGATGCGCGAAGCGGGTGAAGCGCTGGCCGACTCGCTCTCATCCGCACCGTTCTCAACGCCCACGATCACCGTTATCGCGGCGTCGGACGGCAAACCTTATCTGGATGCGGGCGACATACGCGAGCGCCTCGAGCGACAGGTATATTCACCCGTGCGCTGGGTCAGCACGATCAACGCCTTGATCGGGGGTGGCGCAACATCCATTCTCGAATGCGGCCCCGGCAAGGTACTGACCGGTTTGTTGCGCCGCATCGACAAGACTGTGCCCGGCGCATGTATCGACAGCGTCGAGAGCCTGGAAAGGGCCCTGCAGGCCTGACGCCAATTTACTTGAGATCATAAGGACTCCTCATGAGGCATACGTTTAGCAACGACGCGCTGCAAGGCGAAATCGCGCTGGTGACAGGCGCTTCCCGTGGCATTGGCGCGGCAATTGCGCAGGCTCTTGCGGCGGCGGGTGCTACCGTGATCGGAACTGCGACGAGCGAGGATGGCGCTTTGGGTATCGACGCGGCGCTCAGTTCGAGCGGCAGAGGCGTAGTTATGAACATCGCTGATGCCGAGTCGATCCTGGCGGGGATGGCTGATATCCAGAAAAACGAAGGTCATCCTTCAATTGTTGTCAATAATGCCGGTATTACGCGCGACAACCTGCTGATGCGCATGAAGGAGGAGGAATGGGACCAGGTTATCTCTACAAACCTGAGCGGCGTGTATCGCGTCTGCAAAGCCTCGTTGCGCGGCATGATGAAGTCCAAGAAAGGCCGGATCATCAATATTGCCTCGGTGATTGGGGTCATGGGGAACGCGGGGCAGTCCAATTATGCCGCTGCCAAGGCAGGTATCATCGGATTCTCGAAATCGCTTGCACGTGAAATAGGCTCCAGGAACATTACCGTAAACGTTGTGGCGCCCGGGTTTATTGATACCGACATGACGCGAGTGCTTCCGGAAGATCAGCGCACCTCCATGCTGGCGCAGGTGCCGCTGAATCGGCTGGGGCAGAGTCAGGATATCGCCAATGCAGTGGTTTTCCTGGCCTCCGATGCGGGCAGCTATATCACAGGAGAAACGCTGCACGTGAATGGCGGCATGCTAATGGACTGAATTGACGCCAATTCTGTGTAGATTGACTCGTACGATTCACATACAATACCGGCCACGGTCGTTGCCGCCTTGACTTATCAAGGACTTACGGTCGGGCCGTGCAACAAATTGATGAGCCTTCTCAGGAGAAGCGACCACTATGAGCAGTATCGAAGAACAAGTTAAGAGCATCGTTGCCGAACAACTCGGGGTAAAAGAAGACGAAGTGACGAACGATGCTTCATTTGTCGATGACCTGGGTGCCGATTCCCTCGACACGGTCGAGCTGGTCATGGCCCTCGAGGAAGAATTCGAGACTGAAATCCCCGACGAGGAGGCCGAGAAGATTACAACGGTGCAACAAGCTATCGATTTTGTCACTGCTCGCACAGCGGACAGTTAATGCTTGAGGCGCGGCACCTGTTGCCGCGCCGGTACTTTTCATCGTTGCTGCCTCGGCAGACCCGCAAGATTTAAACGGACCTCTCTTGAAAGAACGACGCGTCGTTATTACCGGAATGGGTATGAACTCACCGGTAGGAAGCCGGCTGGATGTTGCGTGGAGAAATGTGTGCGAGGGCGTGTCTGGCATTCATGTCATTGATGATTTTGACACCAGCATGTTGCCGACCCGTATCGGCGGCACGGTCAAGGACTTCAATCCGGACGATTACCTCTCGCCAAAAGACCAGCGAAAAACTGATCCTTTTGTACATTACGGCCTGGCCGCGAGCATCGATGCAATAACAGATTCCGGTCTCGAAATCACAGCCGAAAACGGGCATCGTATTGGTGTAGCAATGGGCTCCGGCATCGGTGGTATACAGACGATCGAGGAAAACCATAAAAGGATGCTTGAAGGTGGGATGCGCAAGGTATCACCGTTCTTCATTCCGGGCAGCATCATCAACATGACGTCGGGCTACGTCAGCATCACGAAGCACATTACAGGCCCCAACGTATCGATCGTCACCGCCTGCGCGACTTCCGCACACTGCATCGGTTTCGCTGGTCGCTGTATCGAACATGGCGATGCTGACGTTATGCTTGCCGGCGGCTCCGAGCATGCGACTTCGCCGCTGGCGATGGGGGGCTTTTGTTCTGCCCGCGCGATGTCAACGCGCAACGATGATCCGACGCGGGCGAGCCGGCCCTGGGACATTGACCGGGACGGTTTCGTGCTGAGCAACGGCGCCGGTTGCATAGTGCTCGAAGAGCTGGAGCACGCCAAACGCAGAGGCGCCCGCATTTATGCCGAACTTATCGGGTTCGGCATGAGCGGCGATGCGTACCATATTACGTTGCCGCCAGCGGACGGCGACGGCGCACGCAGAGCAATGGAAGCAGCGATCAATGACGCTGGGATAACGCCGGACGATATCGACTATCTGAATGCTCATGGGACCTCCACCCCTGCAGGCGATGCCGGTGAGGCCGTCGGAATCCGGAGAGCCTTCGGCGACGCGGCAGACAGGCTGATGGTCAGCTCGACCAAGTCGACAACAGGGCATCTTCTAGGTGCCGCCGGCGTGGTCGAATCAATATTTTGCATTCAGGCCATCAACGAGCAGGTCGTCCCTCCCACGATCAACCTGGATAACCAGGATCCGGCCTGCGACCTTGACTGCGTGCCACATACAGCGCGCGACGCCCGGGTAAAAACGGCGATTTCCAATTCATTCGGGTTCGGCGGGACCAACAGCAGCCTGATTTTTCGCGCTTTTGACTAAGCCAGCAAGGTGCCGATCGCAGAATGCTTTTTTGCCGCTAAACCGCGGCAGCCGGCACCGCTCATAGTCTCCGACCTGACTTCTGACGGCGGTAACGTGGCATTCTGGGTTACCATGAATGCAGTGATCTTCAGGCGAAGCCGCATCGCTGCTATGAGCATGGGCACACAACACGTTGTTTCGGGACACGGATACGATTTGGCAGGTGGATCGTTGCACCTGGAGCTTCTGCCGAGCCAGGTTTCTGGCGCTTCAGGCCGGTTCAGTAGGCCCGAGCTGGTAGGTTCGATGGCTGCGCAAGAACGATGAGGCGCCTGATTATTGGTGCAGCTGCGGCTGCGATAACCGTTCTTGGGGCGATAAGCATTGCCTTCCTGTATACGGGGCAGTACCTGGATACCCCGGTCAGCATCGCTGATGCCGACGTTGAATTCCAAATAGAGCCGGGCGCGACATTTCGGCAGGTGAGTGACACGCTGGCTGGAAGAGGCATCATTCACAAACCCTGGCTTTTCCGCTTATACGGTCGTTGGACCGGTGACGCCAACTCGATTCAGGCCGGCGATTACCTGATTGAACCGGGTTTGACCCCAAGAGAGCTGTTGGAAAAATTTACCAGCGGTGCCGTTCGGCTGTATTCGTTTACGATTATTGAAGGCTGGAATCAGTGGGATCTATTACGAGCAGTGCAAACTCATCGGCAGCTGAAGTCGGAGCTTACCGTCGAGGATTGGCCTGCATTTCTGCAGCAGCTTGGCGCGGATACAGACCACCCTGAGGGCCTGTTTCTGCCCGATACCTACCGCTTCCCGAGAGGCACAACGGATCGCGCTGTCTTACAACAGGCGTATGAGCTAATGCAGGAATTTCTGACGCAGGAGTGGTCGAAACGAGCCGAAGATATACCGGTCTCCTCACCCTATGAGGCACTGATACTGGCTTCAATCGTCGAAAAAGAGACCGCTCGCGCTGATGAGCGTGCGCTAATCGCCGGAGTGTTCACACGGCGGCTTGAAAAAGGCATGAGGCTCCAAACCGATCCGACCGTAATTTACGGCATTGGGCCGGATTTTGACGGCAACCTGCGGCGGCGCGATCTGCGGTCAGATACGCCTTACAACACTTACACACGCCGTGGGCTGCCGCCTACACCGATTGCCATGCCGGGCAGGGCATCCATACAGGCAGCGCTGCATCCCGCAGAAGGTGATGAGCTGTACTTTGTTGCCACGGGTCTCGATGATGGCAGTCACAAGTTTTCTGTAAACAAAGAACAACATGACGCCGCTGTGGCAGAGTACCTGCGCCGATTGCGTGATCGGCGTAACCAAGGACATTGAATTGAATACGGGCAGATTCATCACGGTCGAAGGTATCGAAGGGGTTGGTAAGTCGACCAATATCGAGCACCTGTCACGCATCATCGAAAGCCGCGGATTCAAAGTACTCAAGACACGCGAGCCCGGCGGCACACCGATGGCCGAGCGGATCCGGGCGCTGCTTGTCGAGCACGGCGAGGAAGAGTTACCCGATATCGCCGAATTGCTGCTGATGTTTGCAGCGCGTGCCTTGCACGTGAACAACGTTATCCGGCCAGCGCTCGCTGCCGGAACATGGGTGGTCTGTGATCGATTTACCGACGCCAGCAGGGCCTATCAAGGGGGCGGCCGCGGCATTCCAATGAATAACATCAATCAACTCGCGGACTGGGTGCATGGGAATCTGCAGCCAGACCTGACGATCTTGCTGGATGCGCCGGTCGATACCGGGCTGGATCGCGCAGGCCGGCGAGGGGAGCCCGATCGCATAGAAGTGGAGCGCCGCGAATTCTTCAGTCGTGTTCGTGAAACCTATCTGCAACTTGCCGGATCGGAGCCCGAACGGTTTATCGTCGTGGATGCGACCCAGGATCTCGAGTCGGTGCGCAGAGCCGTGGAACGGATCGCATTAGAAATCGAATAATTAACTTTAATTAACTGTTATAAATAATTGATTATATGGATATTAGTTGGCTTAAGCAGTTTGCCCAATCCTGGATCGACCGTGCCGAACACGGGCGATTGCCGCATGCCGTGCTGCTAGCGGGGCCTGCCGGCGTCGGCAAACGGGCTGCCGCCGGCTGGATTGCCGAACGACACCTGAAAATCGGGCCCCAAGTGGAGTTGCCACAGTTTCCGCCGGCAACACTTCAGCATGCTGATCTGCGCTGGATTTCGCCCGCAGAGGACAAACAGACAATCAGTATCGACCAGATCCGGACGCTCGTGTCGGAGATCAGCCTGACAAGTTATGAGGGCGTCGGTAAGGTGGCTGTCGTAGAACCTGCTAACGCCATGACCGTTAACGCGGCCAATAGTCTGCTAAAGACGCTCGAAGAGCCTCCGGGCAATGCCATACTGATCCTGATCGCCGACCGCGTCGGCAGTCTTCCCGCGACAATCTTCAGCCGTTGCCAGCGAATTGAGCTGCTGGCTCCGTCCGAAGCGGAGGGACTCGCCTGGCTCGAGAGCCTGCGCCCCGGTACACAGTGGGCCGAGGCGCTGAAACTTGCGGGTTACGCGCCCCTGGCGGCCCTGCAGGCCGTTGAGCAGCTGGATACGCACGCCGCGCTAAGCCGGGACTTCGCAGCTGTCGCCAGCGCTCGAGAATCAGCCATTGATGTCGCTGCGCGCTGGAACCGGCTGGAGATCGACTTTGTGCTGCTATGGCTGGCGCGCCAGGTTCAACAGTTGATTATTAGCCAGTCGGGTAGCCCGACTGGCGTATTTGGGCCGGGAATGGACAAATCTGTGCTGACGCGCATGGACACTCGAAATCTGTTCTGCTATTTAGATACGGTTAACCGGTTGCGTGGACAACAAAGCGGTTCCTTCAATGTCCAGTTAGCGCTTGAGGGATTGTTGTTGGACCTCGCTGACGGGCTCAGTAATTGTTGCCCGTCGCTGCCGGAAGATGGTATGCGGTTCATGCGAGCAAAGAGGTAGACCCATGAGTAAACCTGGACTTTTGACGCTGACGATCAAGGACAAGAGCGCCCTTTACCTGGCGTACATGCCGTATGTCATTAACGGTGGTTTGTTTATTCCAACAAACAGCTCTTATCGCCTTGGTGACGAGGTTTTCATGCTGCTTAACCTGATGGGCGAGGAAGAAAAGATACCGGTCGCCGGGACGGTGATCTGGATGACGCCGAAAGGCGCCCAGGGCAAGCGTACGGCCGGTATCGGGGTGCAGTTCAGTGAACAGGACCAGGGGAACACGCAAAAGAAGATCGAAAATTATCTCGCCGGGGCGCTCGGCGGGGACAAGCCCACACACACGATGTAAAGATTGCTGGAGCAGGTCTCGGACTACAACTGATCCTTGTTGATGCCGTCTTTTAACACGTAGGCCTGATAGCCCCGCTCGCTCAGGATATAGGCGCCGGCCGAGCTACGCCGCCCCGTGTCGCAACAAACAACGTATTCACGATCGGGATCCAGCGTGCTGATCTTAAGCCGTATGAAATACAGCGGTATATTAATGGCGGCATCAAGATGATGATTCTCGAATTCGCTCGGAAGACGCACGTCGAGCCAGCATCCACCATCGTCGACGATTTTCTGACCCTCCTCCAAAGTTACCCAGTCGAGCATGGGCTCATTGAGCAGTTTCTTGAAATCGTCCTTGCCAAGACGCATGACGGAACCGTCGGACGTCATTGTCACCGTTGCGTTACGTTTTGCATCCGAGATCAGCGCTTCCTCTCCAAAAGTATCTCCAACGTTGAGTTCAGCCAGTTTGATACCGTCTTTGGATAGCGGTGTTTCACGAGTCACTATCGCGCTACCGCGGATAAGAACATAGAAGTAGTCACCCTCTGTGCCCTGTTTGAGGATAATTTCGCCGGCATTGTAATTGACCTGCTGCATGCGCATGAATATCGCCTGGATATTCGCCGGTGGAATTTTGTGGAATGCTTTTGTCTGCAGCAGCATGGTCATCCAGTCTTCGCCGCCGGAATCGGCGTCGCCGCGCAAATCCGACACTTCGTAGGTCCCGGTCTGGTCCCATGTCAGCATGACATCGAGCAAATCACTGTCGATCGACAGGAACTGCACGCGGCCCCGGGCCCTGGCGGAGACCCGCCGGGGATAAATTGGAGAAACCGGGTTGCGCGCAGTCTCGTCGCCACCCTCTACGGTGTCGACAACCTTACCCTGATCGAGCAATTCCAGAACACCTGACGCAACATAGAACGTGCGCTTTTCGGTATCCCCCTCTTTGAACAGCACCTGCCCCGGGGATAACTCGCGTAACTGGATCTTGCGCGCCAGCGCCGCAAGATTGTCCCGCTTCAGCCCGTCCAATGGTGAAAACTGCTTGAGCAGGTCCGTAGTTATCTGCTCGCCCGTCATACTTTGTCCTTGTTCAAGTGCATTATTCCGGTAGCGCGGTATTCTACCTTCAATTCAACGACTTCCGATACACTGATAGGCCCGCAGCGTGAAACGGTGCACAGTTTACGGGTCATTCGGCCGTTAACGTGGACCATCCGGTGTGCGGTTCGAACCGATCTCCGTACTTTCCTGCGAGCTCTCGCATTCGGTTCACGACCGCGTCGAAGCCGCGTTCTCGCGCATAGTTGACGGGCCCGCCACGAAATGGTGCAAAGCCGGTTCCGAAAATTACGCCCGCATCCAGCAGATCGGCGTCGCTGACCACGCCGTCGGCGAGGCATGCGACGGCCTCGTTGACCATCGGCAAAATCAAGCGATCCTCGATGTCAGGCGGCAAGCTATCGGCACCCGTGGACGGTTTCACAGCCTTGCCGTCCTGCCAGGCGTAAAATCCCTGGCCAGTTTTTCGCCCCAGGTGGCCGCGTTCAACCATCGCGGCAAGATTCTCGAGCGTCGGACCTTCCCCGCTTGCGCCAAGTTGCCGCGAGCTGTGCAGCACGACATCCAGACCGACACTGTCGGCGAGTTCGACAGGCCCCATCGGCATTCCGAACTGCTCCGCCACCCTGTCCACGGTGGTCAGCGAAATGCCGGATGCCACCAGGTGCATGGCTTCGATCATGTAAGGTGCGAGAACACGGTTGACTACGAAGCCTGGCGCGCTCATGCATTCAAGGGGAAGCTTGCCGATGCTTTTAACGAATGCAAAGCCAATGTCCAGCGACTGCTGTTCAGTGTCACCACACCGCACAACTTCCACCAGCGGCATTTGCGACACCGGGTTAAAGAAATGCAGGCCGATGAACCGCGTTGGCTCACGGAGATCATTCCGTAACTGTTCCAGCGGAATAGTCGATGTGTTGGTTGCCAGCACGACATCCGGCCGCATGGTGGACTCGAGCCGCTTGTACAGGTTTTTCTTTGCCTCCACATCCTCAAAAATTGCTTCTATGATCAGGTCAGCGTCGGCAACGCCTTCGCCCTCGATGTCCATCTGCAACCGCTGAGTCGCGGCCGCACGTTCGGTATCGTTGCGAATCCGTTTGGCGAAGAGTTTCTGGGCCCTCGCAATCGCCGGCTCGACGAACTTCTGTTCACGGTCCTGCAGCGTGACCTGCATTCCACGCAGTGCACACCATGATGCAATATCGCCCCCCATTACGCCGGCACCTACCACGTGCACCTTGGCAATCTCTCGATCCGTCTTGCCGCCCTGGCTCTTGAGCCTGTTCTGCAGAAAGAAAACCCGGACAAGATTCCGTGAGGTCGGCGAGCACATAAGCTCCGAGAAGGATCTCGCTTCGGCCTCGTAACCGGTTCGAGTGGATGCCCCGTGACGCGCCCAAAGCTCTATCATGGCGTACGGAGCAGGGTAGTGATCCCGCCGGGCCTTGCCGGCAACCTGCCGAATCAGCGCGGGCTTGATAAAGGGTCTGATGATCCCTAAGTTCAGAACCTGCTCGACGAGGGATGCCGTGTGTTTGGGACGCGAAGCCGCGATGAGCTCGCGCGCCGCCTGACGCCAGTTATCGACTGCTGCAATGCGATCCACGAGGCCTATCTTCCTGCCCTTATCGACGGTAATGGGCTTGCCGGAGAGCATCAGCTGCATACCTTGCCGGACGCCGCAAATTTGAACCGCGCGCACCGTGCCGCCAAATCCCGGGTGCAGGCCGAGCTGCACCTCCGGCAGACCCAACACCGGCTTGTCGTTGGCTAACGCCAGCCGATAATCGCATGCCATCGCAAGCTCCAGGCCGCCGCCCAGCGCGAAGCCATTGATGACCGCAACTGTTTTACAGCGTAACCCTTCGAGCTTGTCGAACACCTGTTGTCCGAGGCGTGTGACTTCGTAAGCACGCCCCGGCGAGTCGACCGACGTAAATTCATTGATGTCGGCCCCCATGATGAATCCATTGCGTTTTCCGGAGTGGATCACGAGACCTTTCGGCGGAGCTGAAGCGTAAAACTCCATCAGCGTATCCAACTCGGTCATCACTTCGCTGGAAAGAACATTGGCATTGGCATCGGCTTTGTCGATACGGAGCCAAACAATACCTTCGTCATCAGTCTCTGCGGTCCAGTGCTGCAAATTCATCGAGATCCTCTGTTAAGCGACTTCGAAATCGCAAATCAACGGCAAATGATCGGAGTATCGCACCTGTGGAACTTCGAGTCCGGTCACCACGATACCTTCCTGGTAGAGAATGAAGTCCAGCTCCTTGCGCGGGGCACGGCTCGGGTAGGTCGGCAGGCTTTCGGTGTTGGCCGAGGTAAGACCGGCCGCACGCATAAACAGGTAGATCTCGTTCTCACCCCAGAATGTATTGAAATCGCCCGCTACGATTACGGGTTTGTCAGTCTCGTCGATCAGGTCATAAAGGCGGCGCAATTGTAAATGACGATGCCGGTACTTAACCGACAAATGCACGAGAAACACGGCAAAATCGCGCATCTCGAATTCAATGATCAATCGCTTTATGCCGGTGTCAAAATAGTGAAACTTTTCGCCGTGAACGCGCGCTGCGGCCATGAATGCATTGCCCTGTTTGCGCACGATCGGCAGCAGCTGGTTGAGCGATTTCGACCCGTATTTCGTTTCGTAAGAGGTATTCATGCCGAGCGCAGCGGCAATCTGCTTAGCCTGATTTACCTTGCGGCTCCGGATCGAACCGGTATCGACTTCGATCAGCCCGACAATATCCGGATCTACGGACTTGACGAATTGGGTGATTTCGGGAAGTACGCTCTGATTTCCGAGTACGTAGCCGGCGCCGGGAAGCGGCATATGCATGCTGGCGCCACCGCCGACGGCATAACGAATGTTGTACAAGAGGAGGCGCATCTAAGTGTTACGATACCGAATCGCCGTGAGCATGGGAACTACTCTTTGACATGATTTCGGGCCGCGCGAAAACCTCCTAAATTGGCTAAACTACGCCTTCTGGGAATCTGCAGCGAGGCAAGCGATGTCAGAAGCCAATCCGATTCGAGTATTTGTAACCCATACGTTTGATGAAGGCGACGACTATCTACGGGTATTCGAGTTTCTCGAGAGCATGGAGAACTTCTTTTACCTCAATGTCAGCAAGCCAGATAACATTCCGTTGCAGGGCGGTTCCGAAGCCATAAAAGACGAATTGATTCAGCAGATCAAGGCCTCTGAGGTGGTCATCGTTCTGCCGGCTGTTTACGAGGCTCAACCAGAACTCCTGAACTACATGATGGACGTGGCTGATGCCAATGGCATCGGAATGATTACCATTCGGCCGTACGGCGGCTTGGACGAGACGCCGCCGGAAATTGTCGGCCGTGTGAAAGAACACATCGACTGGAATGCCCGAACAATTGTCGATGCGTTGAAACGTGTTGCACGTGGTGAAGAGACGGCGCGCTGGGAGGTCATCGACTTCCCGGGATTTGAGCCGGACTGACGTCCCCAACCAGCAGATGTGAAATTACCCTGATGTGACTGGTTCGATGCGACCACTAATCATCGCGCACCGAGGCGCTTCCGGATACTTGCCCGAGCATACGTTTGCTGCTAAACGGCTCGCCCATGAAATGGGGGCCGATTACCTCGAACAGGACGTCGTTGCATCGCGGGACAACGAACTCATTGTTCTTCATGACGTGCATTTGGATCGTGTGACGGACGTGGCATCCCGGTATCCGGGACGCGAAAGAGCTGACGGTCGTTTCTACGTCCGCGACTTTGATCTCGATGAGTTGCGAACGCTTCACGTCTGGGAACGCATGCAGGCAGATGGGCGGCCTGCGTACCCGGAGCGATACCCCGCACGAACCGGTGACTTCCGCATTAATACCTTCGGTGAGGAAATCGCATTCATTCGCAAGCTCAACTCGCAAAGCCCACATCAGGCAGGGATCTATGCCGAGATCAAGAGGCCCGCATGGCATCGTGCGGAGGGGGTGGACCTGTCAGCGCTGATGCTGGATACGTTGTCGGATCAAGGCTATGCCGACAGAGAGGATCCGGTATATATCCAGTGTTTCGATGATGCCGAAGTACGCAGGCTGAAAACAGAGCTCGACTGTCCCTGGAAACTCGTGCAACTCATAGGCGAAAATGAATGGCTGGAGGCAGACACGGACTACGATTACCTGCGCACGCCGGCCGGTCTGGAGCAGTTGGCGGAGATCGTGGACGCTATCGGTCCGTGGTTCGACCAGCTGTACACGATCCCTAGTCCTGGCGCTGCGCCGGCCGCAACGGGCCTCGTCGAGACTGCGCATCAGTTAGGGCTTGGCGTGCACCCCTATACACTCCGAGCCGATGATCTGCCGGCCGGGTTCGACGACTTCGAGGGACTTGTAAAGTACTGCGTGGCTGAACTGGAGGTCGATGGCGTGTTTACCGATTTCCCGGACAAGGTCGCGGAACTGATGCGCGAACTGACTGCCTAATATGTCCGGGTGCTGGAAAGTATCGGTAGATGCTCAGATGGCGCAGCTGCGCTCAACCGTTAGCCTGTTCTGCCACGATTGTGACACCCAGCGAGTGATTTTAGACCCTGCTGCGTCTAACTCCTGATACGTCCGGACAAATCGGGATGTACTAAACATGCGACACGGAATGCTTCGACTCTGCACAGTGATACTCGTGGGCATTTATTTTGCTGCACCTGCACCGGTGAAATCGGCCGACAATCCTCTGAACCGGGATGACTATGATGGCCAGGTTCTGGTGTTGGACTTCTGGGCTTCGTGGTGTGTGCCTTGCCGGCGGTCTTTTCCGTGGTTGAACTCGATGCATGACAAGTATGCCGACGAAGGGCTGGTCATCATAGGTGTCAATCTCGATCAGGATGCGGCAGCGGCGAAGGCATTTCTCGACGAGTTTCCGGCCAAGTTTCAGATCTATTATGACGAGAGCAAGGAGCTTGCCAGGGAGTTCGACGTAATCGCCATGCCCAGCTCCTACATCATTGGTCGCGACGGCAATCTCCTTAAAAGGCACCTTGGCTTTAAGGTGCGCCGCCAGGATGAATACGAAGCGGCAATTGTCGAAGCTTTGGCAGAAAGGGTAACCAAGCAATGAGTTCATACATGAAAGTGCGGCCTGTTCTAATTCTCCTCGTTATTTTCGGCAGTGGTTGTTCATCAATGGGGGTCGAGCCATGGGAGCGCGACATTCTGGCCAAGGATGAAATGCAGTTGACCAGCGATCCCGTCGAAGCAGCGACCGACGATCACATCTATTTCAGCAAAGAGGCTTCGAGTGGCGGACGTGGCTTCGGCGGCGGCGGCTGCGGCTGCAATTGAGGGTTTGCATTATGAGCGACAAGGACAAACGGACCATTGCGGCCACCCTGGCCGCGGCAACCTGTTCGCTGCTCGGATCCGGTCTTCCCGACCCGGTACAGGCGCAGGAAGATCCAACCTGGAATTTCAATACGGCTTTGTTGTATTACGGCGAAGATGACGATCGTGTTCAGGATCTAAGCCTGAGTATTTTGGCAAATCGGACGTACGTCGATGACCGTGTTCTGACGCTTGGCGTAACGCTCGACGGGCTGACCGGCGCTTCGCCGAACGGCGCATTGCCTCAGAGTTTTCCACAGACATTCACTCAGCCGTCGGGTAAAAAAACGTACACGATCGACGCCGACAGACTACCAATCGACGACACCTTTAAGGATACGCGGCTCGCTTTGACGGCGAACTGGCAACAGCCGCTGGGAAGGCTGTATCAATTCAATATCGGGGCCAGTGCATCCCGCGAATACGACTACACGCACTTCGGGATAAATAGCAAAATTGCGCGCGATTTCAATCGTCGAAACACGACACTTTTGGCAGGAATCGCAATTGCGCGAGACAGCATAGAGCCGGTCGGCGGCGCGCCGGATGGTCTGACCGCGATGGCAAATGTCGGCGATCTGAGTAATCGCCGCAATAGCGATACCAAGGACATCTTTGATGTCGTCATTGGAGTCTCGCAGGTCATTTCCCGCAACCTGATTACGCAGCTGAATTATTCCTACAGCGATGCGAGCGGATACCTGAATGATCCCTATAAACTGGTCAGCGTGGTTGATGGAGTCACGGGTGAAGTGGTTCCGATACCGCAGTTGCCCGGCAGCGAGGGACCATCGCACCTTTATCTGTACGAGCATCGCCCTGACAGTCGCGCCAAGCACAGCCTGTACACGCAGGCCAAGTACCATATGGCCGGCAGAGTGCTGGACATTTCCTACCGCTACATGACGGACGATTGGGAAATCGATTCGCACACGGTTGATCTGCGCTACCGCTGGCCGCTGGGCGGCAGTAGCTACATCGAGCCGCATTTACGACTTTATTCCCAGACCGCGGCCGAATTCTATAGCCTTAGCCTGGTCGATGGCGAGACGCTTCCGGAATATGTGTCAGCCGACTATCGACTTGGCGAATTTGACGCGATGACAGCCGGAGTCAAGTATGGCTGGCAAACGGGAGGCGGCAACGACATGAGCATTCGGCTTGAGTTTTACCGGCAATCCGGCGACGTGGCCAGCGACGTTCTGATCGGTAACCAGGTCAACCAGGACAATTATCCGGATCTGAACGCCATCATTGTACAAGTTGGTTACCAGTTCGGGCGTTAGGTGCGCGTGGCAAATCGCGATTTCGACCGCGGCATCAGCCTGAGTAACGCCGGCGGCTACTGGCGCGGCCAGTTTGCGGCCATGGGCGGACCGTGTGAGGTTCTTTGCGAAACACACAGCGAAGCCGAGACGGAACGTTTGACCCGAATCGCCGCGGATGAGGTGTGGCGAATTGAGGAAAAATTCAGCCGTTATCGCAGGGGCAATATTGTAGACCGCATTAACAGGGCATCTGGCAGCGCCATTGAGGTAGACGCGGAAACGGCGCAGCTGATCGATTTCGCCAAAACACTCTACGAAATCAGCGATGGAGGTTTCGATATTACCTCCGGAGTGCTTCGGAAGGCGTGGCACTTCGACGGCAGCGACAATGTGCCGTCTTCGGAACGGGTGGCGCACATTCTGAAATCAGTGGGATGGGATCAGGTGACGTGGTCCCGCCCCGTGCTCCGGATGCGCGTGGGCATGCAAATCGACTTTGGCGGCATTGGCAAGGAATATGCGGTTGACCGCGCAGCGGCAATGATCCGCGAAAGCACCGATGTTAGCTGCCTCGTGAACTTTGGCGGCGACCTTGCCGTCACATCGGCGCCGAAGACCTTCAACCATTGGGTGGTCGGCATAGAGGCCATTGCCGCTTCAGCGTCGATTCCTGCGAATATTCTGGACCTGCGAGTTGGTGCGCTTGCCACAAGCGGGGACGCCAGGCGATTCCTGCTGAAGGACGGCATTCGGTACAGCCATATCCTGGATCCACGGAATGGCTGGCCCGTTGCCGAGGCGCCTCGTTCCGTTACGGTCGCAGCGGACACCTGTACCCAGGCGGGTATGCTGAGCACCCTGGCGATCCTGGAAGGATCGGCGGCAGAAGCTTTCCTTGATGCGCAGTCGGTTCAATATTGGTGCGATCGTTAACGGCAAGTAACGGCTCGCGCTTGCCGCACACTTATAAGAATATGGTTTAAAAAAGTATCATAAGTTATTTAATTTATTGAATAATATTTATTCACTCTGCCCAGTGAAAGCTTGCGATGACACGGGTCGCGCACTGGTGAGCTACTTGGAGTGAGAACTCGGTCCTTTTTTGCCACCCAAAAATGCATAATCTGCGCTGATGTTTGCCAATCTTGTCGAAAATGCCACCCTGTTAATCGCAGGCGCCTTCCTGCTCGGCTGGATGCTTTCGCGTATCGTCTCGCGGCTTGGCCGAAAGTTTCGATCAGGCCAGCGAGACCCCAGGGACAGCCGGATTCGTTCGCTTGAAGCTGAGCTACGTATTGCGAAGATCGACCTCGAGAAAGTGACGGAGAGGGCAGGTGACCTTGAAAATTCGCTTCATGAAGCCAAGCAAGGCATCGAAAGCAGGGACACCGTTATTTCGCACCAACAATCCAAATATGATCAGCTGTCCGCGGACCTCAAAGATTCGGTGATCAAGACACGAGAACTGCGCGCAGAACTTGCTGAACGCGCGACTGAGGGGGTCAGGTCGCAGGCAAAACTGCGCGAGGTGGAGACCGAGCTCGAGGTTGCGCAGGCGTCGACTGAAATGATCGCCACCGGCATACTCGATTACCCGCTGTCGCTCGAGGATCTCAAGCTGGATGAGGGCGACCTGGAAAAGCACGCCGAGGCCAGTAAGTCGGCCAGTTAGTCCCATGCCATCGAAACGCTGCGCTCCCAAATCCGACCGGAGTAGGGGCGATCAACGCGCACGCCTCATTCGGAAAAGGGGCATTTATTGACGCGAATGCCGCAGTTTCCAGCTAAAATAGGCGTGGGGAAATTAAATATATAATAAAAACAAAGGCTTCACATGACCCTCATTGATCTATGGCTGCCAATCTTGGTGTCGGCCGTATTGGTATTCCTGGCCAGCGCAATCATCTGGACCGTATTCAAGTGGCATAACAGCGACTACCGGCAAACCGATGACGAAGCTGGCGTCCGCAAGACGCTGAGCGGATCGCAACCGGGCTTCTACGTGGTTCCTTACTGCATGGACCAGGCGGACTATAAACAGCCCGACATGCAGCAGAAGTACCTGGACGGTCCGTTAGCCTATATAACCGTTGTGCCCAATGGGCTTCCCAGGATGGGGCCAAGGCTGGTCAGCATGTTTGCGTATTTCCTCCTGGTAGGGGTCCTGTGCGCTTATTTCGTTTCCCGGACGATCGGCCCCGATTCGGATTATCTCGCAGTATTTCGCGTTGCGGGCACAGTTGCATTTGTTGCTAATAGTATCGCGTTGGTCCCCGAGAGCATTTGGTTCGGTCGTCCGTGGGCCATGACGGCTAAAAACGTCATGGACGCATTGATTTATGGTCTCATCACGGGTGGCGTCTTTGGCTGGCTCGCATAGGCCCGCTGCTCGTCGCCGCAAAGGTCATTTTCAGTGCTGAAATTCAGTCTTATCGGCGCCGGTCTCGTGGCGATCACGGTCGCCATTCATGCGTTTGGCACCATGGCCTGGATTCGGACTATTGCCGCGCAGCAAGAACGGGGGAGCGGTAATTGGCGATTACAGAACCCGCTGCGCCTGCTGATTGGGACGGCGCTGGTTTTAATCGGCCTGCACTGCCTGCAAATCAGCATCTGGGCGATCACCTACGTTTATGTTCTTCCAGAGGGTGTACTCGACAATATCGAGGCCGCGGTGTATTTCTCGTTTGTAACGTTTACAACACTGGGCTATGGCGACATCACATTGACTGAAGGCTGGCGATTACTCAGCGGTATCGAAGCCATGAACGGAATATTGCTGGTTGGTTGGAGTACCGCAATCTTGTTCGCGGTGGTGCAGCGTACCTGGACAGGTGCAGTGAAACAAAATGCGGAACACTAAAACGTCCGCGAGCAATAACAAGAGGAGTTTCCGATGACAAGCGCTGACAGTTCGACCGTCGATAAACGTTTTCTCGCCAATGCGATGGCGTCATTTATTCAGATCGGCGCGGTACTGCTGTTACTCGTCTGGTGTTACACGATCGTAGCGCCGTTTGTCAGTATCGTGGTATGGGGCGTGATCATCAGCATTGCAATTTACCCGCTCTTTAAGGCGCTCGAATCGAAACTCGGGGGAAGATCAAAGCTATCGGCAACGCTCCTGGTACTGACCGGCGTTGCCATCATCGTTGTACCGAGCTGGATTCTCGCCGATTCTACGATTGGCGGTTTACGCCACGTCGCAGCGGAACTGGAAGACGGCTCCGTTGTCGTGCCGCCACCGGCGGACAGCGTGGCGGACTGGCCGCTTATTGGTACCGAGGTGTACGAGGTATGGAGCGGCGCCGCCACAAATCTCGAAGCAACCCTGAACCAATTTGAACAGCAACTGAGTGCGGCCGGAAGGGCCGCTATCGGGATGGCGGGAAGCACCGCGATCGGTGTGCTGCAATTTATCGTTTCGATGATTATTGCCGGAGTGTTATTGATGAGCGCGGCGGGCGGTTATCGGGCTTCCCGCAATCTAGCTGCCAGCCTTGTCGGAACGGATCGCGGCGAGTCGCTGACCAATCTTTCCATACTGACTGTGCGCAGTGTCTTCAAGGGTGTACTCGGAGTCGCCGTAATCCAGGCGTTTATGGCGGCCGTCGGCCTCGTGATAATAGGCGTTCCTGCGGCCGGCCTGTGGGCCGGGGCCGTTCTTGTCCTCGCCATCGTGCAGCTTCCGCCGATACTGGTTCTCGGTCCGGTCGCGGTATGGTTTTACTCCGTTGCAGAACCGGTGCCAGCCACCATTTTCCTGGTTTACTCGATCATCGTGAGCTTCAGTGATGCCATTCTCAAGCCTATGTTGCTCGGTCGTGGTGTCGATACGCCGATGCTCGTTATCCTGATCGGCGCTATCGGTGGCGCGATCACCGAAGGCATCGTCGGACTCTTTATCGGCCCGGTGGTACTCGCGTTGGGCTACGAACTATTGACGGCATGGATGGCACCCGATCAGTCACAGACGGCGGAACAAGCTGCTGAGGACTGATCGCAACCTGGACACGTCAGCCGTGCGTTCGACGCTGATTACAGTATTCGTGGTCCTGGCCGGGTGCGCGCCGGTCGGGCCCGAGTTCGCACGGCCCGACGCACCTGTGAATCCGGCATGGCTCAATGCAGAACTCAAACAGTTCGATACGGACGTAGCCGAACTCGCTCACTGGTGGACCCGGCTCGAGGACCCGGTGCTCGACCGGTTGATCGCCACGGCACACAGGCAAAACAACAACATCAAGCTGGCCGGTCTTCGCGTGCTTGAAGCCCAGGCCAGCCTTGGCATAGCCACCGGTGCGCGCTTTCCTCAGACGCAGGTCCTGAGCGGCAGCGCGACGGCAGTTGGCGCGAGTGAAAGTAATGCCAATACGACCGCGGGTGACCTGAATTTTACTCAGTACGGGCTCAATGCAAACTTTGCATGGGAAATCGATTTCTGGGGACGGTTTCGGCGCGGAATAGAGGCGGCGGATGCGAGTTTGCTGGCGTCAATTGCGGGCTTTGACGAAGCCATGCTGCTGCTGACCGCGCAGGTTGCCGACACCTACATCGTCATTCGATCGACCGAAGAGCAGCTTAGACTGGCGCGGCAGAACCTGGTTTTGCAGCAACGCAGCTTTGATATCGTGCAGGTTTTGTTTCGAAACGGCGCAAGCTCCGAATTGGACGCGTTACAGGCACGGACGTTGCTGTTGAGTACCGAAGCCGCGATCCCGGGCCTCGAAACCGCGTTACGCCAGGCAAAAAATGCGTTGAGCGTGCTGCTCGGCATGCCGCCGTCAGGTGTCGACGAATTGCTGAATGGGGAAGGGCACCTGCCAATTCTGCCGGACAGAATACGTGTTGGCATTCCCGCAAATATTGTCCGGCAACGGCCTGACGTCCGGCGAGCCGAGCTGCAGGCACTGGCTCAGAACGCTGCGGTAGGCATCGCCGAAACCGATTTGTATCCGAGCTTCAGCCTCAGCGGCTCACTCGGCCTGGCCGCGGCAGGTAACACCGACACGACGCGCACCGGCGACAGCGGACCCGGAGAACTGTTTCGTGCAGAGAGCCTCACCTATTCGGCAGGACCGTCATTCGTCTGGCCGTTTCTGAATTACGGGCGAATTCGCAATAATATCCGGGTGCAGGACGCGCGCCTGCAACAGGCGCTGATTCAGTACCGGGAGGTCGTTATTCAGGCCGCACTTGAAGTGGAAAACTCGATGGCCGCGCTCGCCGGCACACAGGCACAGGATAAGATTTTGGCAGATACGGTGCGCGTTGCAGAACGATCGGCGCAGCTGTCATTGTTGCGATATCAGGAAGGATTTGCCGACTACCAGCGAGTACTGGATGCGCAACAGGCCCTGTTCACCCAGCAACAGCGCTATGCATCAAATCGGGGCAATGTCGTCCGGAACTTTATTGGAATTTATCGCAGCCTGGGTGGCGGCTGGCAGTCCTCGCAGCCGCGGCAATATGTAGACGAGGGGACTCGGGAGCAGATGGAAGACCGCAGCAACTGGGGCGACCTGCTCGACAACCCGCCACAACCCAATGAGTGAACTCATGACTGACCACGACAACGACGATACCGAAGAAGACACCACGCGCCCAAAATCGGAAAAAGCCGCGATGGACCCGGTGCGCAAATGGACATTTATCGTACTGGGTGCCTGTGTGGTCCTGATGGTCTACTACCTGGTTGCCGACCGCATCACACCCTACACGACGCAGGCTCGAGTGAACGCGCTCGTCGTCCCGATTCCGGCTGAGGTCTCCGGGACCGTTACGGACGTCGCCGTGACCAGCAATCAATTCGTTGAAGCGGGCGATTTATTGTTCCAGATCGACAGATCGCGGTACCAGCTGGCTGTCGAGACAGCCGAGGCAAACCTGCAGTCGGCTCGCCAGGCTACCGGTGCGTCGACGGCTGCAGTCACTGCGGCAGAAGCCCAGACGGCATCAGCGCGTGCCAATCTCTTGAAAGCGGATCAGGACGCGGTGCGGCTCAGAAGAATCAAGCAAGAAGATCCTGGCGCCATATCCGATCGGCGCCTGGAAACTGCCGAAGCAACGCTCTCGGTTGCGCGAGGGCAATTAAGAGCGGCGGAGGCCAACCTGGAGAAAGCACGTCAGGATCTCGGTGAAGCAGGGGACGCGAATTCGCGCATCCTGCAGGCCCAGGCTGCGCTGGAGCAGGCCGAACTTGATCTCTCGCACACGTCGGTCGTGGCGCCGGCGGACGGCATCGTGACGGATGTACGCGTCGACCGGGGCAATTTTGCTCAAGCAGGTGCGCCGCAAATGACGTTTCTCGCGACCCATGACGTCTGGATTCAGGCGGATTTCACGGAGAACAATCTGGGTAATATCAAGCCGGGCGATCGCGTAGACATCGTGTTCGACGCACTGCCCGGGCAAGTAATCCGTGGCAATATTCGGACCACCGGTTTTGGCGTCAAGGTTGACTCAGCGCCGCTTGGCAGTCTGCCGACAATTAAGAACGACCGCCAATGGCTACGCGACGCGCAGCGCTTTTCGGTGCTGGTGGACTTCGAGTTGCCTGGCACGCGCGAGCGCCTCGCAATTCGCGTCGGCGCGCAGGCATCCGTGACGGTATACACGGGCAGAGGCTGGCTTTTTAATGCGCTTGGCGCGCTGAAGATGCGGCTGGTCAGCATTTTTACCTATGCCTATTGATACGAAATTGAAAGCCGCGCCCAGGCTCGACCTCGCCAGCCTGCGCATACTCCGGTTAGCTCTGGGTACGTCAATTTCACTCTGGTTTTCACAGGCAGTGGCCTGGGACATGTCGTTTATCGCTCCCGTCATGACGATGTTTATACTCGCACTGCCAACGCCTGCGCCGAAGCTTAAAAGCGGTATCGCATTCGTCGCAATTCTCGTGCTGTCCCTAAATGCCGGGCTGCTGCTGCTGCCGACGTTGCTCAATCAGCCACTCGTTGGAGTTCTGTTACTGGTCCTTGCTCTTTACTGGAGTTTTTATTACACGGCCAAGGGCGGTTCAGCCGTACTCGGAACCTTCGCTACAATGGGTATCGCGATAACCACGGCAGTGGGCACGGTGAATCTTGATGCCGTGCTGGCCGTGATCGGCGGCGTTACTCTCGGCGGATTTGTCGGCATCCTTTTCGTCTGGGCAGCACATGCGATATTGCCGGATTCCCTGGCCAGTCCGGCGAATCCAGTGCCCACAGGGAAGCCCGCAGCAACGGACACCCCGGATCTGTCCCAGGCACGGCGCAGCGCTTTTCGGTCGCTGTTGATAGTGCTCCCGATTGCCCTGTGGTTCCTGTTATCCAGCGCCAGCGCCTCATACACGCCGGTAATGATCAAAGTCGCGTCGATGGGGCAGCAAGCGAGCAACGACGCAACACGCGTTGCGGGCAAGTCGCTTCTAATGTCGACGGTGATCGGCGGAATCGCGGCGATCATCGCCTGGAACCTCCTGCGGATTGTTCCGTCGCTCACGATGTACACCTTGCTGATCGCGCTGGGCGGCCTGATCATGGGCGCAAGGGTCTTTCAAGGTGCTGCAATGGGTCCAAACGGATCGACCTGGTCTTACGCGTATCTCACGATGATCGTGATCCTCGCGCCAGCCGTTATGGACAGCGCCACCGGTGCCAGCGCCGACGTCAAATTCTGGCAGCGACTGCTGATGTTTGGCGGGACTACAGCTTATGCCGTGCTGGCGGTGTACCTGTTTGACGCGTTCAAGGGCAAGGAAACCAAGAGCAGAAGCATTCCCGCCTAGGAGGCTCTGCTTGCATTGATCGGGGGCGAGTCGGGCGTCTCAGGCTCCTTGCCAGCCCTGACCCCGTTTCCGGGGTGTATGTGTAATTTAACATAATATACATTATACGCATATTTCTACCTCCCCAAACGGTACTTCTGACCGCGCCCTTGCCCTTGCCCATTTGCTATAGTCCGCGCTTGAACTTGGCTCGGACCCACACACAGATGCCCCACGTCGTCAGCTCTCGCGTAACAGAGTCACACTTCGCCTGTCTCAACGAGATGAGGACCTGTGGCGGTCCCGCGCTTACCAGCGGCCTCACAGATGAGGTTATTCGGGATTTTCTTGATGCGGACTACAATGAGCTCGCCGTCGCCATCGAACGCGCGTACGCGCGGTTTCGCGAGCTCCAGGAGTCACACCCCGAGTACCTAGCACTGGATGAGCGTGATCAGATCAACGAGTCTCAGGCAGGGCTAACCAATTTTTACGCGGCTGATGCTGTTAACCCGTATGTCGCGGTGAGCGCATCCGGACCCTGGGTCGTCAGCCTCAAGGGAGCGGTCATCTATGACTGCGGCGGCTATGGGATGCTCGGTCTCGGACATGCGCCGGAGTCGGTGCTTCAGGCCATGAATCAACCCCATGTTATGGCCAACATCATGACAGCAAGCGTGAACCAGGCCGATTTCGTCGCGCGTCTTCGGAGAGAAATCGGGCACTCACGAAAAGGCGGCACTCCTTTCGCGAGTTTTCTTTGCCTGAACAGTGGTTCCGAAGCGATGTCGATTGCGTCTCGTATTGCCGATGTCAATACAGCAATACTCACGGCTCCCGGTGCTCGATACGAAGGCTGCACGATCCGCGGGCTGACTTTGCAGGGCAGCTTCCACGGACGAACTGACCGGCCTGCCCGTTTTTCGCACTCGACCTTGAAAAAATACAAACAACACCTGGCATCATTTCGCGACAGCGAGTACCTGCTGACCGTGAAGCCGAATGACATCGGAGCGCTGGAGGCCACATTTTCAAACGCAAGCGATGAAGGGATATTCATCGAGGCATTTTTCATGGAGCCGGTCATGGGTGAAGGCAACCCGGGACTGGCTATTGAGCCCGAATTCTATGCGCGTGCCCGGGAGCTGACCCGTGAGCACGGCACGATGCTGGTCGTAGATTCTATCCAGGCGGGGCTGCGTGCCAATGGCGTGTTATCCGTTGTGGACTACCCGGGCTTCCGAAAACTGGAAGCACCGGACATGGAGTCCTACTCGAAGGCCCTGAATGCCGGTCAATTCCCGCTGTCGGTACTGGCACTGTCCGACAAGGCCGCCGCCAGTTATAAGCGAGGTCTCTATGGCAACACCATGACGTCAAACCCGCGCGCGCTGGACGTAGCCATCGCCGTTCTGGACTCCTTTACGGCCGAGCGCCGAAAAAATATTCGTTTGCGAGGCCAGCAGCTCCTCGCCGGATTGGCTGAACTGGCCGGCAGCACCGACAACGGTATTACACACACCCAGGGCACCGGGCTGCTGGTAAGCTGCGAACTGGCTCCCCGCTACAAGACTTTCGGAACAAATAGCACAGAGGATTTTCTGCGCAGGACAGGCCTCGGCGTTATTCACGGCGGTGAACACTCGTTACGTTTTACACCCGTTTTTGATATTACGGCCAAAGAAGTCGACCTGATTGTAGAACTTACCAAGAACGCGCTGCTGAATGGCCCGACACTTGTGACCGACTAACGTCGCCCGATTTTCAAGGTGTAAGTCAGTTATCGTCGCCGGTACCGCTGGTCTTTGATTGTTCCAAAATGTGCCTTGCAGGCGACCTCAAAGCATGGAATTAGCTGACTATCTCGAGCGCATCGGTTTCCGAGCCGACCCGCAACCCGAATACAAAGTGCTCTGCGACTTGTTGGCGGCGCACGTATGCAGTATTCCGTTTGAAAATATTGATGTACAGCTGGGCAGGAAGTTGACCACCGATATCACGGCTGCCTACGAAAAGATTGTCGGTCACGGCCGCGGCGGCTGGTGTTACGAGCAGAACGGACTGTTTGGCTGGGCCCTGATTCAAACAGGCTTCGACGTAACGCGCGTTGCAGCGAGCGTTATGAAGCATGTTTGCGGTGACGTCGCTTCCTCAAATCACTTGTGCCTGCTCGTGAATTGTCGAGATTCGCCAAAGACGTACCTTGTCGATGCGGGTTTCGGCGGCAGCATGCTGGAACCGATTGAGTTCAAGGAATCAGAAGTATTCCAGGAGCCATTTCGACTGGGCTTGCGCAGACTCGATAATGGCTCGTGGCGATTTTGGGAAAATGCAGGGGATGGTGAGTTCAGCTTTGATTTTCTTCCCGAGCCCGCAGACGAGGCAGCGATGTCGAAGAGATGTGACTTTCTGCAAACTGACCCCTCCTCCGGTTTCGTGAAAAACCTTGTCGCACAAAAACGGAGCCGCTACGGGCATGTAAGCCTACGCGGGCGTGTTTACTCAACGGCCCGAAAAGAAGGAATTGAGACGCGCCTGATCAACTCGGCTGGTGAACTCGTCAGTACGCTCGCCAGCCGTTTTAACCTCGATATACCGGAAGCAGCGGACCTGTGGCCGCGCATCGTAGCTCGACACAGTGAAGTGCAGCGCGAGCAATCATGAGCGAGCTGCCGGATCGGCCAAAAGGGGACTCGCTACAGCCGTTACGCGCCCTTCTGCCGTACGTTCGGCCATACAGAGGGACTCTTTATGCGGCAATGGGCGCCCTCCTCCTCGCATCTGCTGCGCAGCTCTCGCTGCCGATTGCGATTCGGTACCTGATTGACGGCGGTATCGTCGCCGAAGACCCGTCAAGCATCGATCGGTATTTTGTCGGACTATTCGTCGTTGCCCTGGCCCTGGCTGTCTTTTCATCGCTGCGGTTTTATCTCGTCACGTGGCTAGGTGAGAGGGTCGTTGCGGACCTGCGTAATGCTGTTTACCGGCATGTCATCCGGCTCGATCCGACCTTTTTCGAAGTTACGAAGACCGGCGAAGTACTGTCTCGACTGACTACGGATACGACACTGATCCAGTCCATCTCGGGCGCGGGGCTCTCGATCGCATTGCGCTCGACGTTAAACCTGTTGGGCGCGATGATAATGCTTGCCATTACCAGTCCGCGACTCATGGGCATGATACTGCTGCTCGTGCCCTTGGTGATCGTGCCAATTATCCTGATAGGCAGGCGTGTGCGCACGCTTTCGCGGGCCAGCCAGGACACCGTAGCCGATACGAGCGGCTTGGCCGGCGAGACCCTGAATGCCATTGCCACGATCCAGGCGTTTACGCTGGAAGAGTTGCAGAGCAGGCGTTTCGGAGAGGCCGTAATGACGGCTTTTCGAACGGGAGTACGCCGGATCCGCGTGCGCGCTTTGCTAACCGCCGTTGCGATCCTCTTCATCTTCGGCGCCATTACGTTTGTCCTTTGGATCGGAACCCGATCAGTCATGGCCGCTGAAATGACAGTCGGTCAGCTTGGGCAGTTTCTGCTCTACGCCATATTCGCCGCAGCCGCGGCCGCCGGGCTCAGCGAAATGTGGGGTGAGGTGCAGCGGGCGGCCGGCGCGATGGAACGACTGATCGAATTGCTATCGGCCAAGTCGGCCGTGGTTGCTCCCGATAATCCGCTGTCGCTGCCCAGGAAAAGCAGCGGCCGCATCAAATTCACTAACGTTACGTTCAGCTATCCTTCCCGGCCCGATACGCGTGTCGTCGATCACCTCAGCCTGGATGTTAAGGCAGGTGAAACAGTAGCGATCGTAGGTCCGTCCGGCGCCGGTAAGAGCACCTTGTTTCAGCTGCTGCTGCGATTCTACGATCCCGGCTCCGGCATAATCGAAGTGGATGGTGTGAACATAGCCCGGGTCGCGCCGCAGGAACTCAGAGCCCGCATCGGGCTCGTTCCGCAGGAAACCGTACTTTTCGGGGCAAGTGCAGCCGAGAATATTCAGTATGGGCGACCAGGGTCGACCGTCGATGAAGTTGCTGCGGCAGCAAGAGCAGCCGAGGCCGATGAATTCATTCAGCGATTGCCCGATGGATACGACACGTTTCTAGGTGAGCGCGGCACAAGACTGTCGGGCGGACAACGGCAGCGTATTGCGATCGCGCGGGCAATTCTCAAGGATCCACCGATTTTGCTTCTTGATGAGGCAACGAGTTCGCTTGATGCAGCGAGTGAAAAATTCGTCAAGGAGGCCCTTCAACACCTGATGGAAGATCGTACGACGGTCATAATTGCGCACCGGCTTGCCACCGTATTGCGTGCCGATCGCATCGTCGTCATGGATCATGGGCGCATCGTCGACGTTGGGACGCATCAGGAATTAATGCAGCGTGACTCCCTTTACCGGCAACTTGCCGAACTGCAGTTTGCAGAAAACAGCTAGAAGTTTGATAAAGTGGAGGTTCCGGGTATTTCTAACCGGCCCGAGGACAAGTCAGCGTTCCGCATCGGACGCACAGCCAATGCAAAGTCGAACCGTCGGGTCAAATTCAAGTCTTTTAATACCAATCGGTCCGTCACAGGATTGGCATAGGCCGTAGACTTTCTTGTCTATACGTCGCAACGCCGCTTCGATGCTACCCAGCATGTGCTGGCGGCGCTGGCTCGAGGCCAAGGCCATGGCCTGTGCCTGCATCGCATCCATGCGCGACAACCGGCCTACTTTCGACTGGTCCAGCTCGACAATTTCAGACGAGGCCGCGCTTGCCACGGCGGCAGCCTGCAGCTCTGAACGAAGCTCGATGAGACGCTGCCTAAACCGGGTGATTTCCGTATCCAACATATTATTCCTAGACTGCCCACCGCGCTTTATTCCCGGCCGTTGCACACCTGCGCCCGCAATAATCCAACTCGTGGCAAAATCCCTAAAAATGAAAACTATTTTTTATTAATAAATTAATAGTTTATACGAATTTTTTAAACTATTTTATTCGAATACTGCAGGACTCCCTACAGTATCAATCCTCGGCAATTTCATGGTTGAGTTCCCGGCGCTCTCCCGGAACCACGCGGGATCGCACCACGAAGACATTACCGGCGAGGACGAGCAGCGTGCCGAAAATCACGCTCAGGTCAATGATTAGTCCCTCGAATAACCCGGAAAGAAGCAGCGCCACGACAGGAAACATGACCATCACGTAACCGGCTTTATGCGCACCAATTCGGCCCAGTAAAGTCAGGTAGGCACCGAATGCCACGACCGATCCGAAGATGGCTAGATACAACAACGAGGCGATATAGGCGAAAGACACCTCAAATGTAAATGATTGACCTTTACCAATAGCCAAAGCTGCAGTAAAGGCGCCGCCATAAAACATGCCCCATGCATTTGACTGAATGATCGGTAGTTTTCGACGCTGCGCGGCTTGCGAAGTCATGTTGCCCAGAGAAGACGTCAAGGCGCCGCCGGCCGCAAGCAGGAGTCCAACCCAAGTGCTATGGGGAACCGACGACTCGCCGATCTGAGGCGAGAACAGCGTAATGATCCCCATGATGCCCATCAGCGCACCGATAAGCACGCCCCGCCCGGCTCTGATCCCGAAGAATAGCCGTGCATTGATAATGTTCATCCAGACTATCATCGAAAATACGATTGCGTTCAGGGCTGAGGAAATATAGATCTGCGCTCCATAGGCAAACACATAGTTCAGGCCAAACAGCAGCAGGCCGAGCAACATGAACCAGCGGTGGTCGCGAACTCTGAAGTTTAGACTTAGACCACGGATTGCGCTCCACGCAAATAGAACCGCGGCCGCTATCGCATACCGATAGACGATAGACACCTCGGGAGATACATTTCCCAGCTGAAATTCAATGGCGAACCAGGTCGAGCCCCAGATGAGAACCGAGATCAAGTACAGCAGCTGGTTACTCATCCTCAGTTCCTGCGATCGGCTCACCTCTGGCATCATAGATTAATGCAGGCCGCAAAAGCACGGAACCTCGCGGCGCAGGCTCACGATATAGCGCGCCTGGGAGCATGATCAAAGCCATACGTTGGCGCTCTGGGGCTCACCCATGCGCAGGAAGGCTCCCTTCCGGAGGCTCGACCCGGCAGTAGACCCGGTCGAATGCAGCTAACGATGGCCGGCAATTATGATTGAAGCAGTTGCCGCAGTGATCGTTGCGGCCCACGGGACAGGCCGTCTCGACCGCAGAGCGAGATTCATTCGTCGGGAAGGGAAACGCAAGCTGCCCTCGATAAGCCCAGACGAGAGACACGGTCACCCGCCTCGTCATCGGACTTACCGATGCCGGTCAACGCACGCGGACGCCAGTCAGGCGCGCAAGTGGTTGTATGGATCGTTCGCCTCAAGCTCCAAGGCGGGCTCTTCAAGCGTCAGCTCGGATATCCTATCCGGCTCCTCCAACAGTTCGGAACAACGCTTTTGGATTTCCTCGAGCTTCAATGAGACTTGCGATTCCGATAGCGGCATGTCCATGACATCAGGCCTCCATTCCGGGCCGTTCTGTATATTCTGTCAGCGCAAACTGACGGCCCTTTTGTCTCAGTATAGAGACAGGCGGAGAGCGAAAATGTGAACCAGCTCACACCGTAAACCCGGCAAAAGCGGTAATCGCTGACATTATGTCAGCTGTCCCCGTTGCGAGAAGATTGCGGGATAGTGGCGGTCAGTAACGCACCAGTGTTGAGCCCCAGGTGAATCCAGCGCCGAACGCTTCGAACAGCAGCAGCTGGCCTCGCTGTATACGACCGTCACGAACGGCGGTGTCCAGCGCTAATGGAATGGACGCCGCCGAGGTATTGGCATGCTCATCGACGGTCACAACGACGTTGTCCATCGACAGGTCGAGTTTCTTTGCCGCCGCCTTGATGATGCGCAGGTTGGCCTGGTGAGGCACCAGCCAGTCGATATCACTCTTGTTGAAGCCGTGACCGTCCAGCGTCTCGCGTGCGATCGACCCCAGTGTCGCAACCGCGCGTCGAAAGACCGCATTGCCGTTCATATGGATGTAAGCTTCTTCCGCACGCACCGCGTCATAGCCGGACGAGATGCCTGCAGGAACTTCGAGCAGGTCAGCGTACTGGCCATCCGAATGGATGTGCGTCGCAAGGATCCCCGGCTCCTTGCTCGCCTGCAGGATCACCGCCCCTGCCCCATCACCGAATAAAACCGCCGTTGTTCGGTCTTGCCAATTGGTCACGCGAGACAGTGCCTCGCTGCCAATAATCAATGCGGTGGTCGCGCCCGCTGTCTGAATCATGCGGTTGGCAAGATCCAGCGCGTAAACAAACCCGGAGCATGCCGCCTGCACATCAAAAGCCGGGCATCCATGGATACCCAGCTTGCGCTGCACGATGCAGGCCGTGCTCGGAAAAACCTTGTCGGGCGTTGTCGTCCCGACAATGATCAGGTCGATATCCGTAACCTCGATGCCCGCCATGCCAATCGCTTTCGTCGCGGCGGCTATACCCATGTCCGAGCAGGTTTCACCCTCGGCCGCGATGTGGCGCTTATTGATTCCGGTACGTTCGCGAATCCATTCGTCTGACGTATCCATCGTCTTTTCGAGGTCGGCATTGGTGACCACTTTTTCCGGCAAGTAGCTGCCGGTGCCGGCAATTCGTGTATAGATCATCAAGCCTTCTCGTTCAGGAGTCGCGGCGCAGAAAATCTGCGATAGCGCGCAGTGTTGGGTAGTCGAACAGATCGCTTATATCAAGTTTGCCAGGATAGCGCTCGTCGATCGCGAGGACGATTTCGGTCAAGGTTAGCGAGCTTACACCAACCTCGAAAAGATTGTCTTCCGGTCCGATGATTCGCTCTTTGGAGAATTCCCGGCAGATGAGCTCGAGTTCCGCGACCAGCGGATCATCGTCGGTTGCGGCTGCGGCGGCTGACGGCGACAACTGTCGCACGACGTCATCGAATTCCCCATCGAGGTAAGCGTCCAGCAATTTTGCCCGCTGCACCTTGCCGCTGGTCGTTTTCGGAATCCTGGCGACGGGAATCACATGGTCGACTTCGAGACCCGCATGTTCTCCAATCGTGCGCCGGACCTCATCGGCCAGGCTTTGAAATGAATCGATATCTTGCCGATAGAGAAGGAATACGAGCAATTCTTCTGTCTGGCTGTCTTCCGTCTTGGTACCGCCAACGACTACCTTGCCCAGGTCCAGCCCATCGACCTGGGCCGCTATCTCCTCGATATCATGAGGATAGTAATTTTGACCGTTGACGATAATGATGTCCTTCGAACGACCGGTAATGACAAGCTGGCCGTCGACGAAAACGCCGCAGTCGCCCGTGCGCAACCAGCCATCGGCAGTAAACAGGGCCTTCGTGGCCGCGGGATCGCCGTAGATTCTTTCCGTCACGCTGGCGCCCAGCAGCTGAATGTTGCCGACTTTGCCCTGATCGAGTTCATTGTCCGCATCGTCCACCACGCGAATTTCGACATCCCGTATCGCTGAGCCGACCTTAACGAAGCTCACCGCGTCGGCATCGCCAACGTCCGCCGGCTCATAAGCCTCGCCGATTCGCAGGCTGTGGCGGTGAACAACGACTCGGGAATATTCGTCGCCCGGGGTCGGGATTGCCACGCCAACCGTAGCCTCGGCAAGCCCATAAACCGGAAACATCGCCGTGCGTTTCAGGCCATGAGGCGCAAGCGCAGAGAGAAAGTCTTCGCAAAGTTCATAGGAAATTGGCTCCGCGCCATTCAGGATCAGCTTGACCGATGCGAGGTCCAGGTCCGGCAAACCCTTGCGTTCAAAGAGTTTAAGAAAGTGTTTGTAGCCGAAATTCGGCGAGCAGAGCTGTGTTGCCTGCAACTCACTTGCTTTACTCATCCACAGTAATGGTCGGCGCACGAAGACGTTGGTATCCATAACCGCGTGATTCGCACCCGCGGCCATGACGCTCAAATGGTACCCGATCAAGCCCATGTCGTGAGTCAATGGCATCCAACTGAGACTTTGATCGTCCTCCATCCAGTGTGTTGCTTCGATAATCGCGCGAATATTGGTGCAAAGGTTTCGGTGAGTAAGGCAAACTCCCTTGGGGTCGCTTGTAGAGCCTGATGAATACTGAATAAATGCGAGTTCGTCGGGCATGACGGAGGAAAGCTGCCCGTTTTCCCCCGTTTTTACATCGCTTATCAGGGCGGTCTTCGCATCGAGTATTGCCGTAATCTCTCCCAGCTGTTGCTGTACGGAGAAATCACGCAGCCGCTTCAACAAGTCTTGCTCGGTAAAAAGCGTCGCGCGATCCAGCTGTCGCAAAATACGAAAGAGCTTCAGTCGGTGCTCGTCACTTATGCCTACCGCCACTGGAACGGGAACAATTCCACCAAGTATCGCGGCCCAGAACGCGACCACGAAACTCTCGTTAGATTTGCTGAAGATAACGAGTTCATCGCCGCTTCGCATGCCACGCGCCTGGAGAGCGCCCAACAGGCCAAGAGCGCGGTCCCACACGTCGGCAAACATTACGACACTCTCATCCCGCTCGCCATCTATGAAGCGGATTTGCCGGTCTCTGCCACGGGCGTCTGCAAGCAGATCGATCAACGTATCGTATAGCTGCATTCGCTCAATCGCGTAGAGACGGGCGCAACACGATATCTCGCGCCGTGCGTAAGTTGATACCAAGTTCGAGTTCGGGCTCCCGTGTGTCGGTGAGCGCCAGCCGGAACCGTGGTAATAAGAGAGCGATATGTATCTTCATCTCGAGAAACGAAAAATACTCTCCGAGGCAGCGCCGCGGCCCCAGCGAGAACGGAAAAAACGGTCGGTCCTTCTTGGGCGCCGCCGTTGCCACAAAGCGCTCCGGGTCAAACCGATCGGGATTCGGCCAGTAGTGATCCGTCCTGTGCAGTATATACGGTGACAGGTATATGTCCGTATCCGCAGGAACATCGTAGCCATCGATTACTTCGTTTTCCCGCGAACGCCGTGTAAACAACCAGACTGGCGGATACAGGCGTAACGTCTCCTCTAGTACCTGTTGCGTGTAAACCATTTTTGTCGCGTTGTCCGCAGACACTGAATCGACTCCCGGCATGATCCGCTTTGCTTCCTCAAGCAGGTGATCCTCGACATCGGGGTGGCCGGCAACAAGATACCAGACCCAGTTCAGCGTGTTTGCCGAAGTCTCGAAACCGGCAACGATCAATGTCATCAGCTCATCCAGCAGCTCGTCGTCCGTGAAGTGAGCACCCTCTTTATCCGTCGCCTGCATGTACATCGAGAGAAAATCGAATTCGTCGTTGGCGCCCCGCTGCCGGCGCGAATCGATGATGTCGAGCAACATTTCGCGCAACTTGCGAACTTTCAGAACGACACTCAGGTCTCGCGTCGAATCGCGGCTCAGGAAAGCGAAGGGGTTTCCACCGTCCGCAACTATCGTCGTTTCATAATCGGGGCCGAATATGCTGATCAGGATAAGTTCAAGAGCGAATTCGCTCGTTTCTTCGGTGATATTGATCAATTCGCCCTGCTTCGTGAGCCGGGCCCAGCGCAAAGCGAGCCGATCGGCGCAGGTCACCATGACGCGTAGCAGTTGGTGCACCTTCTGGCGGCTAAATGCTGGTTGAATCATCGTGCGGGACCGTCGCCAGACATCGCCATCGCTAACGATCAGGCCGTTGCCAAGCAGCATCTTGACCCGCTCGAAACCCGGTCCCTTCACATAGCGGCTGTGCTGTTTTACGAGAATCCGCTGAACATCAGCCGGTTTATTGACGAAATACGCGCGCCGGCCGTTGGGCCGCAACATGCTGACCGTGTCCCCATACCTGGTCTTCAACTGCTGCAATGTCTCGAGCGTCTCGGGATCAATTCCGAGTTTCACGGCACCCTCCGGACCTGGGGGTTGCCTGAAAGCTGGTGACGTGGAAGACATGGAGTGTAAAATTTAGTCGAAATACCGGGAAAAAGCAGGCGCAATATTACATTGACCCGGCCGGAACGGATACTGCAAACTCGCCGGGACCCCGGAAAGTGATCGTGCCTGACAAAAAGCTCAAAGATTTTCAATCCATAGAATCCCGCCGCAATCCTCGCTCGGGCAGGCGCATGACGCCGTTGCGCCGCACAATTTATTTCCTCGGCATGCCTGTTCTTAAAGCACTTCTCAAGCTAGGTACGTCTACCTACCGCGTCGAGGCAGTGCTGGGTGCTGAAAACATCGAAAAATTTCTCACCAGTGGCACCTGCTGTGCGCCGGCCTATTGGCATCAGCACCACGTACTGTGCTCGACGCTGATCAAACAATGGATAAAGAGGGGGTTCAACGCATGCTTCCTCGTGTCTGCCTCTGTCGACGGTGAAGTGCCGGAACGCATCGCAAGAAGTTGGGGTGCCGAGGTAATTCGCGGTTCGGCAAATCAGACCGGCGCCCTCGCATTGCGCGATATGCAGGGCATGATGAAACGAGGCTACTCGATCGTCACGACAGCCGATGGGCCAGGAGGCCCGAAATACGAATTCAAACCCGGCGTCATTCTCATGGCGCGCATCGGCGGCGTCCCCATTCTGCCAATCGCCTGTGCCGCTGAACGAGCCTGGTACCTCGACCGCTGGGACGATTTCATGATTCCCAAACCCTTCAGCCGCGTCGTTCTCGCAATTGGTGAGCCGTATAAGATTCCGCCCGATACACCTTTGGATCAAATCGAGCCTCACAGGGTGAACGTTCAGCAAGCAGTCATGTCATTAATGAGACAATCGGAAAAGCGTTTGAAAACAGAGATTTCATGAAAATGCGATTCGACACGGCCTTCGCCGCAATACGCAGCTTTACCATCGCAATCTTTGCAAGCTCGGTGCTTCCCACAGCTGTGCTGGCGGAGTCCGCGATGCAACCCCACACAGCCGAGTACAGGGTGAAAATCAGCATTGTCGGTGGGCGGCTGAGTACTGAAGTCAAAAGTACAGACAGCGGATATACAGCGACTCACGTAGTCAGCGCGACCGGCATGTCACGCATTCTTGCCAGTGGCAGCATCAGCGATACGGCGGAGTTTGATATTGCGGCCGACGGCTTCCGGCCCGTCCGCCTCGTTTCCGATGATGAGATATCCAGCGACAAGATACGTGCCGAAATTGACTTCGACTGGTCATCTGGCGAAGCGCGCGGCATTTTAAATGACGAAGAGTACACTGCGGCGATTCCCGACCTCGCCTATGACCGCATCTCGATTCAATATCAGTTGATGCATGATCTCCGCAACGGTGTAACCAGCGGTGAATATATTCTCTTCGAGTTCGACGAACTAAAGACGATCTCCGTCAGTAACATCGGAACACGCAAGGTCAAAGTACCCGCGGGCGAGTACAATGCCGTTGGCATTCAGCATCAAACGGCTAATTCGAAACGTGTGACGACGCTCTGGTGTGTTGAAGAACTCGGCTACTTGCCCGTCATCATCGAACAGCACCGCAAGGGAAAATTGCGGTTGCGCGCGACGCTCGAGAGATATACGCCGACAACCAGTTAAATCCTGTCGAAAACTTGCTCGAGCGACATCTGCTTCGAGTCACGCGACCAAATTGCAATCCTGCGACTCAGTACCGCACCATCATTCGACAGCTGATACGAGTCGGTGAGCCTGGCGCCGTCGTCATCGAGGGTCTCTATGACATAGGCGCGGCCTTCCCACCCTGATACGCGCTCCGCGGAAATCTCGCCAACGCTGACCTCGCGGTGCTCGCCAAACCGATATTCTTCAACCACCGAGCGATCGAAACTAACAAATAAGCCGCTCGCCGTTTGAGTGACTTTGACCGACTTGCCTGTCTCCAGAAATACATGAACCAGAGTTTCGCGCGCTCCGCGCTGCGTCGACCCCGTCGTGTCGCGCAAAAGCCAATTTCCGGACAGGTCAACGCCTTCAGGCACCTCGGCCGGTTTGCTGATCAGGGACTCCTTCGCGCCACATGCAGCCAGAAGCAGCAGAGTTGACGCCAGCGCTGCACCCGCGAGCCGCAACTAGATCTGCTCCAGGAAGGATTCACAGGCTTCGCGCGAACCATCGGAGCCAGTGGAATTGGCGCACACTACGAGTACCGAATCGCGGATACGGGCAAGCTCCGATTGCTGCTCATTTTCGGTGCCCCACTCCGTCAATCTGGACTGCAGTCGAGTCAATTGCGCCTTCGGCCGTTGATAAAAACCCGAAGAATTCTGTAGCTCATCGATCAGCGCAACGGTCGTATCGTGAATCAGGCTCGTCGCCGTTGGCGCCATTTCGAGCAAGCCGTTGACATAATAATAGCCCCATTGAAACCTCGTCGCGGGACCTTTGGCAACGTCATGTGCCTGGCGTAGCCACTCCATCGCCGCGTCGGAGTTGCCGGACCGCTGCTCGATGTCAGCCAGCACCACCATGAAATAATAGGGTTGCCTGGATTTTTCAAGTTCGGCCAGCAACAGCGGCTTTGCCAGGTCGTCCATGCCCGCTTCATTCAGCACGTTGGCTAACGCATTGATGATTGGTTGTCGTTCATAAACGCTTGGTGTTGAGGTGTCTGCCCAGGTGACAGTATTACGAATCTCTTGCTGCAGATCGGCAGAGAGCTCCCTCTCGGGATCCTCCATTCGCTCCAGGCGTATTTTTCCGGCCAGCGCATAAATTCGTTCACGTTTATAGACGGATTCATCAGCCGCTATCTGAACCAGTACACGGCGGTAGTCACTGCTCAGCCGCTGCCGCTCTTCGGAATCCTGATCCGTCAGTGCAGCTATATAGCGCGCACCGGACAACAGAACAGTGAAAATATTTGCTTTGACCAGCTCAATGTTCGCAAGCACCGTCTGAAACTGCTGCAAAGCTTCGCTCTTGGACCTTTCTGTGAGCGCCACAGGATTCTCAACATCTGCCGCAGCCTGGAGCATTTTGTCCAGCAACGACATATAGAGAATCGACCGCTCGATCCGCATTTTTTCGGGGCATGCGCGGTGCATGCGTTCGAACGCGGCACCGGCATCCTTGCCAACAAGGATTCGAGTATCCTGCCCCCACGAATAGTACGCGAGAAGCCTGCATTCGCTGGGAGACAACTCGACTTCATCAGACATCAATGAGTCGACCAGTTCGCTCGCTGGCGACGCATCGTTCAACGTCAGGTCCAAAATACTGGCGTAGGCCTGCAAGTCGATGCCGCCAGGAATTCTTGTCAATTCGACGCCTGCCGGATCAAAGACAATCATCGTTGGATATCCGCGCACCCCGAATTTCTCAGCGTAAGCCTGCGCATTCACGGTGTCTCCATCGAGGTAAACGGGGACGAACAATTTTGATCGTTCGATGAACTCCGGGCTCTTGAAAATCGTCGCACTGATCGCATGGCAGGGCGGACACCATACAGCGCCCCAGTACAGGTAAACCGGTTTACCTGTATCCGCAGCAGCCGCGAGAGCCTCATCGACACTGCCGGCAAACCACTCGATCCCGCCCTTCAGGCTAGCTTCTGATTCCGCCTCGGCATCGGCCACATCTGACGACTCGGTCGGTTCATCGGTTCCGCAAGCCACGAGTGCGGTAGCGGCTGCCAGTATCACGAGTCGACGCAGGGATCCCTTGACCTCGTTGAATCTCGATGACGGTGGATAAATTTCCCATGGTTTCATGACGCTATTTTCTCGGTAGTGCAACATAGTCTGTTTCGCCCGGCACTCTGCCAAAACGTCCCTCGTTCCAGTCTCGCTTGGCCTGCTCGATGCGCTCGCGGGAACTGCTGACAAAATTCCACCAGACGAAGCGATCGCCTTCGAGCTTTGCGCCGCCTAACAGCAGAACGTGCGCGTTCGTTGTCGCCGTGATCGAGCCCGTAAAATTATCGTCAAGTATAACCAACTCAGACGCTGCCGATGGCTCATCCTCGATAGCAATGTTTCCCGATATGACATACACGGCCAGCTCTTCGGACTTCGGAACAGGCACAGTGGCCCCTGCATCCAGCCTTAACTCAACGTATAAAGTCTCGCTTTCCGTCCGCACCGGCGATGTCGCGCCATAGGCTTCGCCAATGATGACGGAAACGGTTGCGCCTGGCAGGGACAGCGCTGGAATGTCAGCGGCGGTGTAGTGCTCAAAGCGCGCCTCAATTTCTTCATATTCGCTCGGAAGCGCCACCCAGGCCTGGATTCCGTGCAATTTTTGGCCGCTTGCCAGGATTTCATCCGTCACTTTCTCGGAGTGGACGATCCCCCTGCCCGCAGTCATCCAGTTGACCTCACCCGCCCGGATTGGCTGCATATGGCCGAGGCTATCGCGATGCAGTATTTCACCTTCAAAGAGATAAGTAATCGTCGCCAGCCCGATGTGCGGATGTGCGCGCACGTTGACCCCAGTTCCCGGTAAGAACTTCGCTGGACCCATGTGATCGAAAAAAATGAAAGGACCTACCCGCTGACGCCGCTTGTCAGGCAGTGACCGCCGGACCTGCAACTCTCCGAGACTCTTGGTGACCGGCTTGATACGTGTAGCAATTCCCATAGTGTTCATCATCAAAAGACGCCTAGACATGCCTGGCCAGTTCGCGCGCTACGCCGTTGTTCCGACTGACGTGAATCGTATCGAGGCACAGCCAGTTTGCGAGATCGCGTAACTCGCATGACATGAATTTCGCACATTCCCGCGGATCAGTACCCACCTCAGAGTGTGCTCGCCGCACGCAGAGCATGCTTCGTTTGCGATCCGCTTTCAAATCAAGTCGCCCCACTATCTGGTCACCCACCCGAAACGGGAGGACATAGTAGCCCCACTTGCGTTTCTCCGCAGGCACATAAATTTCGATGCGGTAGTGAAATTCGAAGAGTCGCTCCGCTCGTGGCCGAAACCAGACCACGGGGTCAAAGGGTGAGAGCAGCGAAGCACCCGGGATTTTCCGCGGCAGTCGGGTCCCGGCAGAGATAAAGGCGGGCACAGTCCAGCCGTCTACGCTGACAGGCGAAATGCTGCCGTCCTCCACGAGCTCTGCAAGCCTTGGCAAGGCATCGCGCGTGGACATGCGAAAGTAATCGGCAAGATCATGCGCGCTGCCGATGCCCATGGCACGCGCGGCAATGCGCAATAACTCGCGTTGCGCATCGAATTTACCGACCGACCGCAGCAGCAGCGCCTGCGGCAGAACGCGCTCCGGTAAATCGTAGACTCGCTGAAAATTCGGCAGACGGTCGGCGACTGCTAAATCGCCGCGCGCAAAATGATATTCCAGTGCCCAGCGCGGAATCGATCGCTGCCAATCACCTGGCTTGCGGCGCGGCCCGGCTACCGGCGGCAAATCGCCCGCAGTCACCCTGCCCTGTTGCTCGACCCGCCTTAAGACGGCGTCGAGATAGGCGGTTCGACCCCGGATATGCCGCAGCGGGTTATTGTTGCCCATTTGATGCGCGCGCCGTCGATGATCGAGCAGCGGCCAGGTGCTGACCGGCACAAGCGACGCTTCATGCGCCCATTGCTCGGTAAAACGACCGCAGCCATAAAGCAAGCGGTGCAAACGGTCTCTGTCATACGCGCCCAGCCGTGACCAGAGGACAAGCAGATGCGCGGGAACCAGCACATTCACGTAATCGAGCTGCAAAAGGCCAAGAGCGTTTACAACCCGACAAAAATGACGCCGATCAGGCTTGCTGCCGGGACGGTCGCGATCAAAACCCTGGGCCGCGAGGGCGATACGCCTTGCTTCTGCAGATGACAGTTGTTGTCGTGACATTGGAGCAGCGTATTGAACCGAGGCCCTAGGTCGTCAGATCAGCGGCTTCATACAGCCCCGCCGCAATATTGCCGGCATCGACGGCCAGGCGCTTGTCGATCTTGCTCGCGTAATCGGCCGCCCGGACGGAGTCGACGAGATGCCACTCACCGATACATTCGGCGTGCGTAAACGTAATACAAAGCCAGCCCCGGTGATCGGTTTCCATGTATCGAAGATTCGGGTTCAATTCCAGGGTCGCGTCGCGAACCATGCCCGGTTTCCGTTCCGGCAAATATTCCGCAAAACCCGGCGAGGTTACTGATCCCGTCATGAACTCCACCGCAACGGCTTCTTTCTCTCCGGCCAGGTTCAGATTCCCCGCAAGCGGTGTATGCAAATCCCCGCTGAGAACGACGGTATTGCCGCCATAACGTTTGATGTCCCGCAACAATCGCTGCCGTGCCCACGGGTAGCCGTCCCACGTGTCCAGCAATAACGGAGGATTACCCTTGCTAAGGCCGATGTTTCGTTCCAGCACCTCGCGCCGCACCATCGATGGCTTTTCGAGGTCCAGGATCGGCTCCAGGTCTGGCGTCCGAATCGGAGAAACCAGTACCTGCTGCGCAAGCGCATTCCACGTCATCGTTGATCTCTTCAGCCGCTTCCGGAGCCAACGTTCCTGTCTCCGGCCCAGCATGCGTCGCTTGACCTTGTTCAATTCCGCTTCGATACCACCCCGTGTGCCATCTGTCGCACTGATGTCTGGTTGTCGTTCGCGCGAATAAAAGCGTGTATCCAGCAGAATCAGGTTCAGCAGATCGCCGAACTGAAAAGCACGAAAGATCCGCGTGCGTGAGCCGTTCGCCTCACCGCGAATCGGCATCCATTCGAAATAGGCCTGCATCGCCGCGTCGCGACGATCTTGCCACAACCCTTCGTCACGGTCGGAATCGTTTCCGTGATTGTCGGCACCGTCTTTCCAACCTTCGTTGGCGATCTCGTGATCATCCCAAATGGCGATGACAGGGTGAGCGCGGTGCATGGCCTGCGAATCACGGTCCGACTTATATTGCGCATGCCGTTTGCGGTAGTCGCCAAGTGTGAGCAGCTCGGTGGGCGGGTCCGGTTGGCGGCCAAGCTCTTCGGCTCTCTCCGTCGCATACTGCCCTGCCCCATATTCATAGATGTAGTCACCGAGATGAATGACCGCATTGAGGTCATCTCGTTGTGCCACCTCGCGGTAGGCGTAAAAGAATCCTGCCGGGTAGTTCGAGCACGACACGACCGCGAATCGAGCCAGGTCGACACTGCCGACCGGCAGGGTCCTGGTCATGCCAACGGGCGATTGAATGTCTCCAACGGTAAATCGATAGTAGAGCCGAGTATCGGCGGGTAACCTGCGAACATCGACCTTGACCGTGTAGTCAATCGATTCATCGGTCTCCAGGTGTCCGGCCAGCAACAGGCTCTGCATACCAGCGTCGCGGGCGACCTCCCACACAACGCTGACTTTTTCACCGTAAGCCCCACTGATGCGGGTCCAGAGCATGATCCCGTCGGCAAGTGGGTCGCCACTGGCAACCCCGTGCTGGAACGCGTAGCGTTTCGCGTAACCCGACGCCCCCGCCTTCGCAGACAACAAAGCCAGCACTATGGTATTCGCGACCAGCCGGATAAATGTACGCCTCAGCAAGGACCCTCCCGACGCTGAATCAGTTAACATTGACGTTCGGAGCATCATACCCGTCAATATTCATGAATCCACTGAAGAGGCTGACAATCATCTCAATAGCCCTGCTGCCGCTACTGGCATGGTCCGGTGAGTTCGATATCGAGGGACGATGGCTCAGCGGCGACGGAGACGGCTGGATCAGGATCGAAAGAGACGGTGAGAGCCTCGTGGGAATCATCGCAGGATCGCCGACAAAGAAACCGGGTGAGCCGCCTCGCTACGATGACAAGAACCCGGATCCGGCGTTGAGAGAGCGTCCTTTGGACGGCCTGACCATTATGAGGGGGTTTGATTATGCAGGCGACGGCCGTTGGACCGGCGGCACTATCTATGATCCGAACAGCGGCAAGACCTACAAATCAACACTAACGCTCGTGGATGCCGATACGCTCAAGGTTCGGGGCTATATTGGCGTATCGCTGTTTGGCCGATCCGATACGTGGACACGCGACGATAACTGAACCAGTCAATCATTCACCAGGACCGCATCCGCCTCGATTTCAACGAGCATGGCGGGATCGATCAGGCGTGCCACCTCGACCATCGACGTAGCCGGCAAGATACCGGCAAATGCCTCGCGATGCGCCCGCGCTATTTCTGGCCGATGCGAGATATCTGTCACGAAGATCCGCGTACGCACGACGTTTTCGAGCCCGGCACCCGTTGCTTTCAGCGCTTCGGCAATAATCTCGATGCAGTGCTGCGCCTGGCGAAACGGGTCTCCAACGCCGATCACGGAGCCGTCTTCGGCCACAGCGGCGGATCCCGCCACGGCGACATATTGGCCGACTCGCACAGCCCGGGAGTAGCCAACCAGTGACTCCCACGGTGCTCCGGTCGAAACCGTGGTTTTTCGCTCACTCGAGGACATGGTTCAATAACCTCACTCTATTTCTATAAAAACTCGTTAGATTATTGTTTATTAACAAATAATTCTTTTTTAACGATGTCGCCCCGACAGCCGTTCAGGGCCAACAACGATAGCGTGACATAGCCGAAAACGGCGACCCACAGGCCATCGAGAGTGACCCCGGGCGGCGGATACAGCTGCATGGCAAAGGCGGCCGCGGGAACAATCACCAACAGGCGCAGGCACTCAACTCGCAGTGACTCCTGCCGTCCCTCATTCAAAGTCCCGAGCGAATAGAGTTGCGCCCAGAGCATGAGACACGGAACCAGGACTCCTCTCGGCCCCGACTCGACAATCAGAACTGAGATACCAAGCGCGAGAAAGATCGCCACGATGAACTGGGCCAGCACGTAACGTTTCACGGATGGCGGCACCGCCGGGTCATATTTTCGGAACTTGGTGATGTCAGTCGCGGGCTTCGGGTGGACAGCGGCAACGTCGTCGGGCCGCCAGCCCGTGGGCCGAAACCAGATCCCGAGCTTATCCCGCCAACGCCGTGCCCTGATCGCATCGAATAGCAGGTAGTCGTAGACCTGAAGATTGGCCCAGAACGGGTTCAGATTCGCCAGCGGTTTTCGCACTCCAAAAACGACCGGATCGTCATCGCGTTCGTCCTCAAACGTACCGAATAGTCGGTCCCAAAGAATCAGGATGCCGCCATAGTTCTTGTCGATGTAACGCTCATTCTGGGCGTGATGGACCCTATGATTCGATGGCGTAACGAAAATGTAATCGAGTGCGCCGAGGCGATGGACGAACTGCGTGTGGACCCAAAACTGGTAGATCAGGTTGGCAGCACCGACGACCAGCAGGACCTCGAGCGGAAAACCCACCACAAACAGGGGCACGTAGAAAATCCACTCGAACAGGAAACCCGTGCTCGATTGACGCAACGCGGTCGAAAGATTGTAATCCTCGCTCTGGTGATGCACCGCATGCGCGGCCCACAGTACCGATATCTCGTGGCCGCATCGGTGGCGCCAGTAGTAGCAAAAATCCCAGCCCACTGCGGCAGCAATCCAGAGGGCTATTCCGCCCGGCGACGAGTCGAACCAGGCAATCGGCATATTGAAGGCCGCAAAATTTTCGAGCACCAGCCCCCATATCAGGAGTTTCAACAATGCCGTGAAATAGCCCGTGGTTGAGCTCAGCATACCCAGACTCAGGCTGTTGATTGCATCACTACTGCGATACAACCCTCGTCCACGCGCTCGATCAAAACCCAGCTCGACAGCGATTGAGGCGATAAAGAACGGCACTGCCAGCGCAATCAAATCCATGCCCTATAGTACCGCTATCTGCTCGATCTGCGGTAAGCTCCGGCGCTCTCTTCGGAACTGAGCCTAAAATGATCCACCCTGCAGAACTTAAACTGCTGCGCGAGGCCCTCGCGACGCTGGCTGAGGGGTTCGAAGACCTTCCGGCGTTTACGCCGGAAATTGATACTGGCGCCGTGCATGCCGTGCTGCAGAGAGTTGCAGAACGCATGCAGGACAACTACCCGTATTTCCATCCGCAATACGCGGGCCAGATGCTCAAACCACCGCACGCCGTGGCGCGCATAGCCTACGCGATGGCACTGTGGGTCAACCCCAATAACCATGCGCTTGACGGCGGTCGCGCCAGCTCCGCGCTCGAGAAAGAGTGCATCGTCGAGTTGGCGCGCATGTATGGCTGGGAAAACTCGCTGGGCCATCTTACAGGTGGCGGCACGATGGCAAACCTAGAAGCATTGTGGGTGGCAGGCCTGACCAATCCAGGCAAGAGAATCATCGCGTCTGAGCAGGCACATTACACCCACTCGCGACTCAGCTCGGTACTCAACCTGCCCTTTTCGTCAGTGGCGGTTGACGCGCACGGCCGTATGGAGCTCGTCGCGATCGAGGACCTGTTGCGTAATGGCGATGTCGGTACCATCGTCGCAACGATAGGCAATACAGGCTTTGGCAGTGTCGATCCACTGCCCGGCATCCTGGAGCTGGCCGAAAAGTACGGCGCGCGGGTCCATGCTGACGCCGCCTACGGCGGATACTTCGGATTGTCGAGTCAGATTCATGCCTCGACCCGGGCTGCGTACGACTGCCTTACGCGGGTCGACTCCATCGTCGTGGATCCGCACAAGCACGGCTTGCAGCCCTATGGCTGCGGCTGCATCCTGTTTCGGGACCCCGACGTCGGGCGCTTCTACAAGCATGACTCGCCGTTCACCTATTTCAGCTCAGCCGAACTCCATCTCGGGGAAATAAGCCTGGAGTGTTCGCGTCCCGGGGCCTCTGCCGTCGCGCTATGGGCGACCCAGCAACTCTTCCCCCTGGTCACGGATGGGCAGTTCTCGCAGTGGCTCGATCAGTGTCTGCTCGCTGCGCGTACTCTTTGGGACCGGTTGGATACCAGTGTTTATTACCGGCCTTTGATGCCGCCTGAACTCGATATCGTGGTCTATGCCGTCGACGCACCGGACATGGCAGAGGCAAGCCGGCGGGCCCGGCAGGTATTCGCGCTCGCCGCCGCGCAAAATTTGCATCTGGCGATGGTTGAGCTGCCCTCTGCACTCGTAAGCACCTATGTCCCCGAGATGGCGGTGAACACCGATACCGTAACGTGCCTGCGATCCGTTTTGATGAAGCCGGAGCACCGAGACTGGCTCGACGAGATCGCCAGAATACTCGAAACCGCAGGCGCCAGCCTGTAGAACAGCGTCGCCGGCCGTGGTCAGGCGGCTAAAAGCGAAGCATTCGGGTCAGAATGAATCCGAGGTAAAAACAGGCGAAGCCACCAAGCATCGTAGCCACGAGATAAGCGAATGACCCTAGCAACTCGTTACGTTGCAGCATCGTATGCAGCTCCATGACGAGTGCCGACAAGGTCGTAAAACTGCCGCAGAATCCGATCGCAAATAACAGCCGATACTGATCAGGAATGATTCCCGCATCGTTAAACCAGCTCGCACTGGCGACCAGCTGGGCGATGCCGCCGATTGCGAGACAACCCAGCAGGTTAGCGCTCAGCGTTCCCCAGGGAAACGCGACATCGCGCTGCAGAAACACGTTCAATCCAAACCTCGCCATCGCCCCCAGCGCTCCACCTACCGCCACGAACAGATATGACAGCGCAACGACTTTCATGACTCAGCTGATACCCAGCCGCTCTCGAGTGGCCTCATATTCCTGCTGCATCTGCAAAATCAGATCGCGAGCAGGCAGGATCTCGTCGATGCTTCCCACACCCTGACCGGCGCTCCATATGTCGCGCCAGGCTTTCGCCACGTTGTCGTCCCGCTTCGCGAAGTTCATCTTGTCTTTACTGCCCTCCGGAAGGTTATCGGGATCAAACCCGGCATTGGCGACGCTATGTTTCAGATAGTTTCCGGGCACCCCGGAGAAAAGGGATGAATAGACGATGTCTGCGGCTTTGTCCTCCACCAGCATATCTTTGTAGCCTGGGAGCGCATTTGCCTCGTCTGTCGCGATGAAGCGGGTGCCGACATATGCGAGGTCAGCACCAATTGCCTGCGCCGCAAGGATATCGCCGCCATTCGACATGCAGCCGGAGAGAACGATTACGCCGTCGAACTCGCGTCGTATTTCCTTGACGAGCGCAAACGGGCTCAGCGTGCCGGCGTGGCCACCGGCCCCGGCGCAAACGGCGATGATGCCGTCGACACCCTGCTCGATGGCCTTGCGCGCATGCCGAAGGCTGATGACGTCGTGAAATACGAGGCCGCCATACCCGTGCACGGCCTTCACAATGTCATCTGGCGGTCGCAAGCTCGTAATGATGATTGGCACTTCGTGTTTGATGCAGGTCTCCATGTCCGCAAAGACCCGACTGTTACTCTGGTGAACGATCTGATTCACGGCAAACGGGGCAACCGGTTCATCAGGGTGCTCCTCGGCATACCCACCGAGCTCGCCCTTTATCTCCCGGATCCAGTCGTCAAGTTGTTCCTGGGGTCGTGCGTTAAGAGCCGGAAACGAGCCGACAACGCCGGCCGTGCACTGTGCAATGACCAGCTTCGGTATTGAGACAATGAACATCGGGGCGCCAATCAGTGGCAGGCGCAGCCGGCCTTCAAATAATTTGGGCAGGGCCACTACATTATTCTCCCGATCTTATTGGAGTTGTTCGAGCATGAACGTCGATACACAGTCGGCCACCAGTACGTCATCGGTGGCGCGACGCACTTCGCCCCTCAGTATGACGAGCCGCCGCCGTTCGCTTTCGATCCAGCCTTTCAGTTTGAGCGGGTCATTCACCTTGGCGATTTGCCGGTAGCGAACCTCGCAGCGCGCCGTATGTGCTTTACGGCCTTGCTTATAGAGCACGTTGGCCGTCACGTCATCGAGCGCTGTGTAAATGATTCCGCCGTGGACAGTATTATCGAAGCCTACGTGATGCTCGCCGGGCGTAAACTCTGCACTGCAAACCTCGCCGTCAAAATGGAAATGTATCCTGAGACCGATCGGATTCTCAGGTCCACAGGCAAAGCACATCGTTGCCGCTTCGATCTCGTTCGCCACGAAAAATACTCAGGGAACCTGTTCGTCTATGACAAGCACGACGCTCGAGTTCTCGGCCGGTCTTACGCGCTGAACGCCAAACCAGTCACCCGATTGCTGCGTCGGCTGCCCGGACAGCGACACTCTTGCGATCAGTTCTATTTCAGCAAACCCTGACAACTCGCGCCCGGCAACCATCGAATCCCCGTCGCCCAGATCGATAGTAACGGGAAATTCAGACAGCCGCCTGCGACTTACGGCGATCGGCGGTGATGGCTGCCCAGGATCCCTCGCAATCACAAAGACGACAGCCTCCGAGGGCAGCGACTGAGCCGCTGCAGCCGATACTGAAACGGCGGCCGACACGATGACATCCGACCGGTCGCCGGGTGTTTGCGGCGCTGCCCCGACGATGGCCGCTGGGGGCTCGCCGCGCCATTCAGCAATACGCTGTCGCAGCAGCTGCTCAATTTCCTGTGGCGGACTCAGTCCCAGCAGAATCTCCCAACGATCAGCTGCGAGTTCTTTATTCCCCCGGTTAAACGCGCCAATACCGCCATAAAAGAGCGCCGTGGCGTTGTTTGGTTCGATCGCAAGTGCGCTCTCGAAAAGCGCAGAGGTCTGGCCCTCGATGCGGCTATTGTCCCGAGCCAGTATCGCTTCGCCGAGTTCGACGAGAGTTTCCGCACTCTGCGACGACTCAAGCTTCACAGCCCGATCATACGCATCGGCCGCAGCCGCATAATTGCGAACGGACATGTACGATCTTCCGAGCATCTTCCAACCGGCTAAATCGTCCGGGTTGTCCTCGAGCCGTGCCGCGAGGCCGTCAATCATTTCGTCCATAGTATGCGCGTCAGCCGGGCCACCAGACGGCAGATCCGGGCTGCCCTGCTGCGCGTAAAGACCCGCCGACATGGCCGCAATCGCGGCGATAGACAAGACCATGGTTGCCGTGACACGTTTTTGCCGCGAATAAAGCGGCCACGCAACGAATAACACGGCCACAAGAACCATTACCGCCAATGGCACCCAGATCGACACCCGGTCAGCCCCCTTCCAAGCTATCGTCATCCAATGGCATGGCCATTCGACGCGAGATAACCCGCCACAAAACTGTCGCCCCGCCCAGCAGGAGCAGTACGGGTGCAAGCCAGAGAACAAGAGTTTTGCCGGTCAGTCGGGGTCTATACAGCGCAAATTCCCCGTACCGTGTGACGAGGAATTCTGCGATTTCCTCATCGCTCAAGCCTTCATCGAGCATTCGGCGGATCTCGCGTCGTAAGTCGCCTGCGAGGAACGCGTTCGAGTCCTTGATCGTCTGGTTCTGACACTTGAGGCACCGAACCTCGGCAATAATTTTCTCGTAGCGCGCTTGCAGTTCGGGATCATCGAAGGCCTGGCCCGTGTCGATCGCATTAGACACCGGCGCGACGGCCAGCATGGACATCAGCATTACTATCAGTGAAATTCTCACCCTCATTGGACAACTCCAGCGGCGCGTATCAGCGGCACGAAATCACGCTCCCATATCTCGCGTGTCAGCGGTGCGATGTGCTTGTGTACCACAATGCCGTTTGCGTCAATCAAAAAGGTCTCCGGCGCTCCGTAGACACCCCAGTCAATGCCTACACGGCCCTCCTCGTCGAATGCAGATGCAACGTACGGATTGCCCAGTACTTCGAGCCAGCGTGTGGCTTCCGGTCGGTTGTCTCTCCAGTTGAGGCCATAAATGGGCAGCACAGCTTCTCTGGCGAGCTGCAGCAGGAAATCATGCTCCTGGCGGCATCCCGGGCACCAGGTTGCCCAGACGTTGAGCAGAGTCATCTGATTGTCGAAGTCTTTCGAACCAACCGTCCTGGCGGGATCCAGCAGTGACGGCAACTCGAACTGAGGCGCCGCCTGCTGCAACAGTGGTGACGGCAGCTCCCTCGGATCGCGAGTCAAGCCGATCATCAGCACGGGTATCAGGATCGCGAACGCGACCAGTGGCACCAGGTATCGCGTCATCAGGCTGTCTTCGCAACCTCTGATGTTGCGGGGCGTGTCGCACGGGCCGTCATCCGGTAGCGGCGATCCGTCGTTGCAATCAATCCGCCGATCGCCATGACGAGCGCACCAAGCCAGATAAAGCGAATCATTGGTTTGTACTGAATGCGAACGCTCCAGGTGTCATTACCCAGTTGATCACCAAGCGCGACAAACAGGTCCCGGTTCCATAGTGCGAGTATTCCCGCCTCCGTCATCCAGCTTTGCTGCACAAGGTATTGCCGCTTCTGTGGCCGCACCGTACCGACATACTCACCGTCCTTGCGAATTTCGACAAGCCCCTCGATGGCACTGTAATTGGGTCCCTCGACATCACGAAGCTCACGCATCTCAAATTGATAGCCGGCAACTTCGATCGAATTTCCCGGACGCAGAGCCTGGTCGGATTCGATATTGAATGCCGACACTACAGTGACGCCAAGCACGAACATGCCGAGCCCCGAATGTGCGACCGACATACCGAGCATCGACCGTGACATCGCAGGCGCACCCGCAGACCGGCGCAATGACCGCACTGGATCGATCAGAGAAACGGCGAGTATCCAGACCGACGCAATAACGCCGACGCTGACAAGCAGGCCGAAGCGACCGTAGAAAATACCGGGGATGCCGATGCCGGCAATCACGGCAATAAGGGCCGGCCACTTCAGCGTCGAGAACAGCGTCCCGAAATCCTGGCTGCGCCATGCCGTTCGCATGCCAACGCCGATGAGCAGGACGAGGGGAATCATGGGTATCGCAAAAGCAACCTCGAACCAGGGCGGCCCGACCGAAATTTTCCCGGCATTAAAAACCTCAACGACGAGCGGAGCCAGCGTGCCGATAAAAACAAGCGCCGCGGCAACCACCAGCAGCACGTTATTCAGCAGCAAAAAAGTTTCCCGCGACAGGGGTTTGAAGCCGGCGGTCGAATCGAGTGCCGGCGCCCGCCATGCGTACAGCGCGAGCGCACCAATAATGACCACGGCGAGAAATGCGAGGATAAAGAATCCCCGCTCCGGATCCGTCGCAAATGCATGCACCGACACGAGAATTCCGGATCTCACCAGGAATGTTCCGAGGAGGCTCAACGAAAATGCCGAAATCGCAAGCAGCAAGGTCCAGCTTTTGAACAATCCCCGCTTTTCGGTTACGGCGAGTGAATGGATCAGCGCGGTACCAATAAGCCAAGGCATGAAGGATGCGTTTTCAACAGGATCCCAGAACCACCAGCCACCCCAGCCCAGCTCGTAATAAGCCCACCAGCTCCCCAACGCAATGCCGACGGTCAGAAACATCCAGGCCGCGGTCGTCCAGGGTCGCGTCCAGCGCGCCCACTTTTGATCGAGGTTGCCGCTAAGCATCGCCGCAATCGCAAATGCGAACGCAACTGAAAAGCCCACGTAACCCGCATACAGGATCGGTGGGTGCATCGCGAGCCCGGGATCCTGAAGCAGTGGGTTCAGATCGGCGCCGTCGGCAGGCGCCGGCGACAGCCGCATGAAAGGATTGGACGTCAGCAACGTGAACAGCAGGAAACCGCTGGACAAAAGGCCGAGTACACCAACCACGCGAGCGGCAAACGCCTCCGGCAAATCGTGGCTGAAACGGCCGACGGCGACGGTCCAGGCCGCTAACAGCAGGACCCAAAGCAGCAGGGAACCCTCGTGTGCACCCCAGACTGCGGAAATCTTGTAGATCGTGGGCAATGCCAGCTGCGAGTGAGATGCGACGTACGCCACTGAGAAGTCACTTTGCACGAATGCCCAGGTCAGGGCGCCAAAGGCAAAGGCCACGAAAATGAGCTGGCCGGACGCCGCCGTCCTCGCGACAGCCATCATTGCCGCATCGTTACGATGGGCGCCGACGAGTGGCAAAATACCCTGGCAGAGCGCGAGAGACAGCGCCAGGATCAGCGCAAAGTGTCCAATCTCAGGAATCACTGCGGCTCACACTCTGTGCTGTAGTCAGCGAGCGATGCTGTCTGCTGGTCAACGTGCGTTGCGAGCGATTCCGCAACCTCCGGCGCCATGTAATTCTCATCATGTTTTGCCAGTATTGTATCAGCCTCGAATACGCCGGCGTCACCCATGCGGCCATGGGCGACCACACCCTGACCTTCCCGAAACAAATCGGGCCGAACGCCCGTGTAACGCACTGACATGACGCAGCGCAGGTCGGTGACTTCGAACGTCGCATCCAGGCCATCGATTTCCAGGCTGTCCTCTACGACGAAACCGCCAACCCTGAAATTTCGCTCCTCCGGATACTCGCCGGCGATGACCTCCGAAACGCTGATGAAAAACATCATGTTGTCCTGCAGCGCACGCAGAGTGAGTGCGGTCGCCAGCACAATACCGGCCGTAGTAAGGCCGACTGCAAGCATTCGTTGATGCCGAGGTGTCATCCGTTGTCTCCGAGCGCTTTAACGCGTACTTCGATATCTCTGTAGACCTGCCGATGACGCGCCCGTGCGCGCCACTCGCAAATCGCGATCACTATGGCTGTTAATACGAAACAGCTCCATACGTAGGCGCCGTAACCGCCCATCGACAGTAATTCCATCATTTCTTCTCTACCGCTGACGACAGCACGAGGTGCCGTACCCAGCGGGTACGGCGTTCCCGGTACAAGACCTCAGTCCTTACACGGCGCAACAATAGCGCACCAAAAATGAGGGTAAAACCCAGGATCATAGCAAGCAGCGGATACAACATCGCCGCATCCATGGCCGGGCCGCCTTTTTTCATCAGCGTCGGCCCCTGGTGCAGCGAACTCCACCACTCGACCGAAAAATGTATGATCGGGACGTTCACCGCACCGACGAGGGCGAGCACGGCACTCGCACGATCGGCCTTTGCCGTATCGTCAATCGCCCCGCGAAGCGCCATGTATCCGAAATATAGAAACAGCATCACCAGTTCCGAGGTTAGCCGGGGATCTCCCCATTCCCACCAGGTTCCCCACATTGGACGGCCCCATATCGAGCCGGTTGCGAGCGCGAGAAACGTGAACCACGCACCGATGGGAGCCGCTGCAGCGGCGACCGCATGTGCAAGCTTCAGGCGCCATATCAGGCCGATGCCGGCGCTGATCGCCATGATCGAATAAGCCATCAACGACAAGTAGGCCGACGGCACGTGCACGTAGATGATGCGGAACGCGTCGCCCTGCTGGTAATCGGGTGGCGCAAGCAACAGCCCCCCGTACAGACCGTAGAAGATCAAAATCAGCCCCGGCAAGAAGAACCAGGGAATGATCTTTGCGGCCAGGCCATAAAAGTGCGGCGGTGAGGCCAGCTTATGAATGAATTTCCACATCGGGTCGGATTCTACTCGTTACTGATACGTAATGCGGCTGCGATTGCAAAGGGCGCCAGTGACACAATTAGCACAGCATAGGCCGCGAGAAAATACAGGCCCCCGGCCACAACGTCGCCGGCAGCCGCGAGTGAAACGGTTCTGGCACCAAAGATCAACAAGGGCATCGCGAGCGGCAGGATCAGCAAACTCAATAACGCCGTACCCCGATGCAGACCAACCGTCAGCGCCGCACCGATTGAACCGAGCAGGCTGAGGCTGATCGTTCCGAGCAGGAGTGTCAGCATAAGGACCCCCATGACGGACGCAGGCATTCGAAACGTCATACCCAGGATCGGAGCAACAATTACAAGCGGCAGGCCGCTGGTTAACCAATGTGCAATAGTCTTACCGAGCGACAGCGCGGCAAGAGGAACCGGACTTACGAGCATCTGCTCGAGACTGCCGTCTTCGAAGTCCGAAACGAACAGACTGTTCAGCGACAGTAACATCGCCAGTAAAGCAGCAACCCACAGCACGCCCGGGCCGCTGAATTCCAGCTGCTCCGCACTGGGGCCGACCGCCAGCGGAAACAATGTCGCAACCATCGCGAAAAAAAACAGCGGATTCAGTACGTCGCCCGGGCGTTTCCACGCGAGAAACAAATCGCGTTTCGCAACGGCCATCATTCCGCGGCCGAGGCCCGGCATTTCTGGTTGGTTGTCAGTCATTGGAGCTGAATCGTGTGTACCGGAAAATCGATTTGAATATCCTGATGGGCTGCCATGATAACCATTCCGCCGCGAGCCAGGTGCTCACTGACCAGCGTCATCACAAGCGACCGGCCCTCGCGGTCCAGGTTGGTGACCGGCTCATCCATCATCCAGAGGGTGGCCGCCGACATCAACATCCGCGCCAACGCTACTCGCCGCTGCTGCCCCGCCGACAAGGACCGCACCGGCAGTCGTTTCAGCCGGTTGATATTGAGGCGAGTCAATATGTCGTCGAGATCGTGACGGGAGTCCCGGCGTAGCGCCGATTCGAAGCGCAGATTCTCGACCAGCGACAGGTCGGCCTTGAATCCGACCCGGTGCGCCATCCAGACCAATTCGTTGTTAAAGACCTGCCGTTGCCGGCGAACCGGCTGTTCATCCCAGTAGATTTCACCGGTCTCGAGCTCGATCAGGCCCGCAATTGCGCGTATCAGGCTCGTCTTGCCGCTGCCGTTGCAGCCCTCGAGCAGCAGCAATTCACCCGGGTTCAGGGCGAAGCTCAGGTTTTCAAAAAGGCATCGCTCACCCCGGAACAGCGTCAGGGAGTCTGCCGTTAACTTTGCCGTCAAGGCTTTACACCTCGTCCGAAAAGACTCATAATCCGGTCCATATTACATAACATATATGATTTTCAATTGGTTACAGTTGTTTCTTAATTTTTTTCGAGCTTATTCTTGGCGCGTTCCCAATAACGACAAATGCGTTAGTTTCCACCGAACCCCGCATTGGCCAACCCGTCAACTGCGCGTTCCGGTCAAAAAGTAGCGTAAACAGCGATCGGGGCCCAAGAGTACCGAATTTAGCGCACTAAAGGCGATGTGGGGGGCAAGCTTATGGATCTTGGCGCAGCCGGGCTCAATGAACAACCCTTTCGAACTCATGGCAAACCGCTGTCGGTCATCCTCTATGCGTCCCACCGGCAAGCCCTGAGACGGCTTGAGGAGGTCCGCGAGGTCCGTGACGGCTTGTGCCTGGTGCAGGGACCTGCCCTTTCCGGAAAGTCCACCCTGGTTCGCGCTTTTGTTGACTCCGTCGCCGAAGACGTGGCCGTTGCCGTCGTCGACGCTCGCGGCCTCGACACGGCGCAGCTGCTGGAAGCAATCGTCACCGGGTTCGGCTATGTGATGGAACAGAGCTCGGTGAGTGAGTTCCTTGCCATGCTGCGCGTCTTTTGTTTGCAGCAGGCCAGTTCAAATGAGCCCCCGATCCTGATCATTGAGAATACCCAATCGCTGAACCCGAATGCCCTGCAAGTTCTGTGCGAACTCGCCGAGTTGAACGCCCGGGCGGGAAGCGCCATAAAAATCATTCTCGTGAGTGATCGGTCTCTGACCTCGGTTATCCAGGCGCCCGCGACGAAAGTCATTAAGAAACGCCTGACGCATAATTTGCACATGCACCCGATGACTCGTTTGGAGGCGACCGAGTTTCTGTACAACAAGCTTCGCGCAGCCGGAAGTCAGTCCCCGGAGTCCGTATTCCCGGTCGCGATCTGTCATGAGCTATGGCAGGCATCCGGCGGCTGGCCCGGCATTCTCGATCGCGTCGCGTTGCTGGCCCTTTCACGAGCCGACAAGCTTCCCGTGACTGCCCGGTGTATCGAACACCCGGCGCTGCCTCGGGGAACCTGGGCGCACGCGGCGCACAATGATGCGACCGAGGACACAGGATCGCCGCCAGGGTTGCCGGAACTCTATGTGACACACAACGGCCAGACCCTGAGCGAACTTTGCTTCGATAGGCATCGCTTCCTGATCGGACGCTCCCAGCATAACGATATCCCTATATCGAGCAATTTTGTAAGCCGCCACCATGCCATGCTGGTACGAAATGATGGGGCAACATTTCTAATGGACCTCAATAGCACCAACGGGACTTTCGTCAATTCGAAACGGGTGTCGATCCAAGCGTTGATCCACGAAGACATTATCTCGATCGGCAACCACCGGATTAAATTCAGCGACCCGTCGGCCACAAGCCGAAGAACCCTTGAGGCCGTAGACGTTGCCGATACCGTGATAATGAAGACGCTCGAGGATATGCGAAAACTGCTGACGAATGAGAATACGCAGGTTATAAGAACCGCCACCGAGAACCTGCCTACCTCTGGCATCTAGGCGAAGAATTTTTCCTTGAAGTGCTTTCGGCACATCGACACATACCGGTCGTTACCGCCGATTTCAATTTGCGAACCCTCTCGGATCGCGGCGCCATTCTCGTCGAAACGAACTACCATCGTCGCCTTTGTGCCGCAATGACAGATTGCTTTTAGTTCCTTGAGATTGTCAGACCAGGCAAGCAGGTACTTGCTGCCCTCGAACGGCTCTCCCTGGAAATCGGTCCGCAAACCATAGGCAAGAACAGGAATGTTTAGTTTATCTGTCACCTCACCCAGCTGAAAGACCTGCTCCTTTGTCAGGAACTGTGCTTCGTCAATCAGGATGCAGTGCAGTGGCGCCTCGTCAAAACGTTCTTCGATCAACCGCAGCAGATCGTCGTCGGGGCTGAATGTCGTCGCTTCTGATTCGATGCCAATGCGGGACGTCACTTTACCGACTCCATAGCGATGATCGAACTCGGGCGCCAGCACGAGCGTGTTCATGCCCCGCTCTTTGTAGTTGTAGCTGGACTGAAGAAGCGCGGTCGATTTTCCCGCATTCATCGATGAATAATAGAAATAGAGCTTCGCCATACCGGTACCGAACGAGAATACATGCGGAGCTCGGTAGCCCCGCAGCTCAAAGTGTATCCCGGGTGGGACCTGGGTGCGAGATCGGGTGGCTCGATTACAGCCGTTTCAGCGTCGCGAGGGTGTTTCGGGCTGCCGCGCGGCTCGGCCTGGCACAGCCGCTGCAAAGCGAACGCAGTTTGTGGCGCGGCGACACGACCTGGGGAACCGGAGTCACCCTGCCTGCCCGCAAACAGCGACTGCATATGACGAGGTCCGACAAAAGGCCCAGCAGGCGAAAGTCAACTGTGGCTGAACGGGCTGCGGTCTTCATTGCGGCTCTCCATTAAGACAGCCACAGTTGTCTCAAAATACGCGAAGTATGTCCAGTAACCTATTGGTTTCAATCGTGATATGTGATGCAGTTAACACTTATGAGTGCAGCGGCGCAACTTGACGACAGGGCATTCAAATAGCCCGATCAGTTTGGTTGGCGCCCGGAACCGGGCTCGAAATTGGATATTTAGCCCGGTGATCCTTATAAAGAGCGAGCAAGACAGGCGAATAAGAGATTGCCACCTTAATGAGGAACGACGCTGTTGTATCGGGCACGCCATGCCACTGGGATAAAGATGAACGCCTTAAACGACGAGTGCGCCTGGCGAAAGAGAGCGGCCTTTCGCCGCAGTCCTGGTGCCCGGGGCCAGACTCGAACCGGCACGTCCTTTCGGACAGCGGATTTTAAGTTCTGTATTTGCGCAAATTTAGACAAATCTCCACAAACTGAAACTAATAAGATCAATAAGTTGCG
>JAACFB010000054.1 GCA_009937615.1 Gammaproteobacteria bacterium
GTGACGAGCGGCAGGGTAAAGCCCTGACGATCGGCATCGCGGTGACGCTCGTGCTGCTGGGTGAACTGCTGCTGTCGTTCGGAGCGTTCGGCGTATTACCGGTTTTTATTGCGCTCGCGATCTTTTTCGCGGGGTTCAATTTTCTCGAAGCCGGCCTGCCGGCACGACTGTCCGTGCTGGCTGACGGGGACGCCCGCGGAGCGTCGCTGGGCGTATTTGCCAGCGCACAGTTCCTGGGGGCTTTCGTCGGCGGGCTGATTGGCGGCCGCTTCCTCGCGGCGGGCCGGCCGGCGGACGTGTTTTTCGTCTGCGTTCTGCTTGCCGCCATCTGGCTCGCGGCTTCGGGGCTGTTTCGGCGCCCTTAGCCCAAAAATCGGGCTGGTAAAACGTTTCCCAGGCACTACAATAGGCGACCCTTATTGGCCCGTTGGCCAATAGGCGGCATCGAAATCAGACAGCGAACAGGGGACCTGCTATGGCCCGCGGAATCAACAAAGTCATCCTCGTCGGTAATCTTGGGGCTGACCCCGAGACACGCTACATGCCCAGTGGTTCGGCCGTAACCAATATCACGGTTGCGACCAACGAGAGCTGGAAGGATAAACAGACCGGCGAGCAGAAAGATCGTACCGAATGGCACAAGGTTGCGATGTTCAATCGCCTCGCCGAAATTGCTGCCGAGTATCTGCGCAAGGGTTCCCAGGTTTATATCGAGGGCAAGCTGCGTACGCGAAAATGGCAGGATCGGGATGGCAATGACCGCTACACGACCGAGGTCATCGCCGACGAGATGCAGATGCTCGGCGGCCGTGGCGGGGGTGGCGGGTCGACATCGATGAGCTCGGATCCGGGGCCATCCAGTGCGCCGCCGCGACAGGATCCAGGAGATTTCGACGATGATATCCCTTTCTAGGGGATAGATTCGTCCGACTGGTCAGCTCACCTGCTGCGGGTTGCCTGCAGCCGGTAACGCAATTCCGTACCAAGGATATTTCAGCATGGGCGCGTTCAAGGAGCCGCACGGCGGCGAACTCAAAGATTTGTATTTGCAGGCTGCCGAGGCCGAAGCGGAGAAGCTGGCGGCGCGCGACTTCGTTTCCTGGGACCTGAGCGAACGGCAGCTCTGCGATATCGAGTTACTGCTCAACGGCGCGTTTTCGCCGCTGGAGGGGTTCCTCAACAAGGACGACTACGATTCGGTGGTCGGCACGCTTCGCCTGACGAGCGGCGTGCTCTGGCCGATACCCATTACGCTGGACGTGACCGAGGAGTTTGCGCAGGACATCGCCTCCGGCGACAAGATTGCGCTGCGCGATCTCGAGGGCGTGATCCTTGCGACGCTCGAGGTCGGCGACGTCTGGACACCGGACCTCGACGCCGAGGCCAAAGGCGTCTATGGCACGACCGACATCAAACATCCTGCCGTCAACTACCTGAAAAATATCAGTAACCCGGTCTGCGTCGGAGGCCGGTTATGCGGTGTCGAGGCGCCCACGCACTACGACTTCAAGCACCTGCGCGACTCACCGGCCGAGGTGCGCGACCGATTCGAGAAGCTGGGGTGGCGTAAGGTCGTTGCCTTCCAGACCCGCAATCCAATGCACCGCGCGCACCAGGAGCTCACGCTGCGGGCTGCCCGCGAGGTTGAAGCCAACCTGCTCATCCATCCGGTTGTCGGCCTCACCAAACCCGGCGACGTCGATCACTTCACGCGTGTGCGCTGCTATGAGCAGCTGCTGACCCGCTATCCCGAGCAGACCACGATGCTGAGCCTGCTGCCCCTCGCAATGCGCATGGGAGGTCCGCGAGAGGCGCTTTGGCATGCGATCATTCGAAAAAACTATGGCTGCACGCACCTGGTTGTCGGCCGCGATCACGCGGGCCCCGGCCAGGACAGCAAGGGCGAGGACTTTTACGGGCCATACGATGCCCAGGAACTGCTTAAAGAGCATGCCGACGAACTCGATATAACAATGGTGCCGTTCGAACTCATGGTTTATGCCGAGAATCGGGCGCAGTACATCCCGATCGGTCAGGCGACTGATGCCGACCACGTGTTGAATATTTCGGGCACCGAGTTTCGCCGCCGGCTGCAGGAGGGCCTCGAAATACCGGAGTGGTTTTCGTTCCCCGATGTGGTTGCCGAGTTGCGGCGCACGCATCCGCCGCGCCACAGGCAGGGGTTTACCGTGTTCTTCACGGGGCTGTCCGGATCGGGCAAATCGACGATTGCGAATGCGCTGATGGTAAAGCTCATGGAGATGGGCGGCAGGCCGGTCAGCCTGCTCGATGGCGATATCGTCCGTAAAAACCTGTCGAGCGAGCTCGGGTTCTCGAAGGAGCACCGGGATCTGAATATTCGTCGTATCGGGTACGTTGCCAGTGAGGTGACGAAGAACGGCGGCATCGCGATCTGCGCACCGATCGCGCCTTATGCAAGCACGCGCCGCGCGGTCCGTGAAATGATCAGCCCCTTGGGCGGGTTCATCGAAATACACATCGCGACGCCGCTCGAACTCTGTGAGCAAAGGGACCGGAAGGGACTTTACGCACTGGCCCGGGCCGGCAAGATCAAGGAATTCACGGGGATCAGCGACCCCTACGAGGTTCCCGAGAACGCCGAGATGGTCATCGACACGACCGGTATCACGCCGGATCTTGCCGCACATCGTATACTGGTCAAACTCGAGGCAATGGGCTTCATCCGCTAGGCAGGATGTTAGCCTCGAGCGTTTTCGACGCGGGTTCCGACAGGTGGTGCGGGTGAGCAAGAAGTTATACATCAAGACGATGGGCTGCCAGATGAACGAGTATGACTCGGACAAGATGGCGGATGTTCTGCGCGAGTCGCACGGCTATGAGCTGACAGCAGATGCAGAGGAGGCCGACCTTCTGCTGGTCAACACCTGCTCGATACGCGAGAAGGCCCAGGAAAAAGTATTCTCGGAACTCGGCCGGTGGCGGCCGCTCAAAGAACGTCGCCCCGGGGTCATGATCGGCGTCGGCGGCTGCGTCGCCAGCCAGGAAGGGGATGGCATCAGCAAGCGGGCGCCGTTCGTCGATGTTGTGTTTGGCCCGCAGACCCTGCATCGGCTGCCCGAGCTCATCGATGATGCGCGCGCCAGGAAGATGCCGGTCGTCGACATCACTTTCCCCGAAATCGAGAAGTTCGATTGCCTGCCGGAGCCACGGGCGAACGGTCCGACCGCCTTTGTCTCGGTTATGGAAGGGTGCAGCAAGTACTGCAGCTTCTGTGTCGTGCCGTACACGCGCGGCGAGGAAATCAGCCGGCCGCTCGATGACGTCGTCGCCGAGGCCGTCACTTTGGCAAAACAGGGGGTTCGCGAGATCAACCTGCTTGGCCAGAACGTCAACGCGTTTCGCGGCCCCATGCACGATGGCCAGATCGCCGACCTCGCGACGCTGATCTATTACGTTGCGGCAATTGATGGCATTGAGCGCATTCGCTTCACGACCTCGCATCCGGTCGAATTCACGGACAGCCTGGTTCAGGCCTATGCAGAGGTGCCAAAACTTGCCAGTTACCTGCACCTGCCCGTGCAGCACGGCTCGGACCGCGTGCTGAGCCGGATGAAACGCGGCCACACGGTGCTCGAATACAAGCAAAAGATTCGCAAGCTTCGCGAGGCGCGGCCCGGTATTTCATTGTCTTCAGATTTCATCGTTGGCTTTCCCGGCGAAACCGACGATGACTTCGAAGCGCTGATGAATCTCGTGGCCGAGATCGGTTTTGATCAGTCCTTCAGCTTCATATACAGCCCGCGTCCCGGTACACCCGCCGCGAGCCTCGAGGATGACACGCCGATGGCCCTGAAAAAGCAGCGGCTGCAGATATTGCAGGCGCGCATCAATCAGCAAGCCATGGAGATCAGTGAGGCCATGGTCGGGACGACGCAGCGCGTGCTCGTCGAGAAAACGTCGAAAAAGGACGTCAATCAGGTCGCGGGGCGCACGGAGAACATGCGTTGGGTCAATTTCGATGCGGAGCCCTCGTGCATCGGCCAGTTCGTCGATGTCCTCATCACCGAGGCGCTGCCGAACTCCCTTCGGGGCCGCCTCGCGAGCCGGACGGCCGCTGCCTGATGCACTTCCCAACGCCTGCGCCAAACGGTAATCTCTAAGGTACTTTGAACGCTATCCAGATTTCTCGGGACGTAGTGCTCGAGCCCGCCGACAACAAGCGCCTGGCCAATCTCTGCGGCCAGTTTGACGAGCACCTGCGGCAGATCGAACGTCGCCTCGACGTCGAGATCGCAAGCCGCGGCAACCGCTTTCGCGTTACCGGGCAACCCGGCGCAGCCCAGATCGGCAGCGACGTGCTGCAATCGTTGTTTCGAATGACCGATAACGAGCGGCTCGATCCGGAGCGCGTGCACATGACGTTGCAGGAGACCGTGATGAATGACGGTGAACGAGCAGAGACAGAAGGCGGCGCGACAGACGATGCAGGCGGTGCTGCCATACAGACACAGCGCAAGCTCATCAGGCCGCGCGGCGCAAACCAGACAGCCTATGTTAAGAGCATTCACGACCACGACCTTGCGTTTGGTATCGGACCGGCCGGAACCGGCAAGACCTATCTCGCGGTAGCCTGTGCTGTCGAAGCGCTGGCCAATGAAGAGGTGCGGCGCATCGTGCTGGTGCGGCCGGCGGTCGAAGCGGGTGAGCGGCTCGGATTTCTGCCCGGTGATATGTCGCAGAAGGTCGATCCTTACCTGCGGCCGATGTATGACGCGCTTTTCGATATGGTGGGTGCCGAGAGGGTAACGCGGCTGATCGAGAAGAACATCATCGAGATTGCGCCGCTCGCCTTCATGCGCGGTCGCTCGCTGAATGACTCCTTCGTTATTCTCGACGAAGCGCAAAACACCAGCGCCGAGCAAATGAAGATGTTTTTAACGCGCATCGGCTTCGGGTCTCGGGCGGTGGTGACAGGCGACATCACGCAGATCGACCTGCCGTCGCGGCAGCAATCGGGCCTGCGGAACGCGATGAGCATTCTGGAGAACGTGGCCGGAATCGGTTTCACCATCTTCACTACAAAGGATGTCGTGCGCCATCCGCTCGTGCAGCGCATCGTCGAGGCGTACGAGTCCGACGACAACGACAATTCACGCAAGGACTGAGGTGGATGCCGAGGCAGCCCTGACCGTCGACGTGCAGCTGGCGTGTGGCGACCGGGATATCCCTGGAAAAAAAGAAATTCGGGCCTGGGTGCAGCTTGCGCTGGAGGGCTCCGGCCGCGCGCCGCATCGTAACGCCGAAATTGCGGTTCGCGTCGTCGATACCGACGAAATCCGCAGTCTGAACAAGCAGTATCGCCAGAAAGACAGCGCGACCAATGTGCTGTCCTTTCCGCAGGGAACAATCGATGGCCTTCCGGAGGACGAGCGCCTGGCACTCGGCGACATTGTCGTGTGTGCCGGCGTTGTTTGCGACGAGGCCCGCGAGCAGCGCAAGTCGGTCGCGGAGCACTGGGGCCACATGCTCGTGCATGGCACATTGCATCTTCTCGGCTATGACCACCAGACCGACGCGGAAGCCGTGGAAATGGAGCGTCTCGAGACAGAAATCCTGGCCCGCCGGGGCATTGGCGATCCGTACGCGAGCTAGGGATCACAAGCTGTTACAATAGTGCGTCCTGAACAAGGGCTATAAACAAGGTTAGATGAACGATAAACCTCCAAGTACCAGCGGCACAGGCAGTATCGGCCTGTTTGCGCGAGTCAGACGCGCATTCAAAGACGATCCCTGGAGCCGCGAAGAAATCCACGACTTTATTGAACAATCCGAGGTTGATCTCGACGCCGAAGAGAAAAGCATGCTATTCGGCGTGCTCGAGGTGTCCGAGACGCAGGTGCGCGAAGTCATGGTGCCGCGTTCGCAAATGGTCGTTATCGAGATCGACCAGGACTTCGACGAAATTCTTGCGGTCATCATCGAGTCGGGGCATTCGCGATTCCCGGTTATCGGTGAGGATCGGGATGAAGTACTGGGCATACTGCTGGCGAAGGACCTGCTGCGCTACTTTCGCAGCGACCAGGAAGACGTGCCGCTGCAGAAACTTTTGCGGCCCGCGGCCGTGATCCCGGAGTCGAAGCGCCTCAATTCGCTGCTCAATGAATTTCGGGCCAGCCGTAACCATATGGCGATCGTCGTCGACGAATACGGCGGCGTTGCCGGCCTGTTGACGATCGAGGATGTGATCGAGGAGATCGTTGGCGAGATCGACGACGAGCATGACCGCGAGGAGGCGGCCTTCATTCGGGCCGAGGGCGAGCGCAACGGCAAACCGAGTTTCGCCGTTCGTGCATTAACACGCGTAGAGGACTTCAACGAGTTTTTCGAGTGCGATCTCAGCGATGACGAATACGATACGATCGGCGGTCTCGTCATGCATGAACTCGGCCGGCTGCCGCGCCGAGGTGAGACGGTCAATATCGGCGGATTCGAATTCGCGATCGTCAAGGCGGATCGCCGCCGCATTGACTCGCTGCAGGTTCAAAGAAACGGCTAGCGCGTGCCACGCAGTACATCGTTATTGCAGTTGCCGGCCGATCGGCCGGCGTTGAGCCAGCTGGTATTTTTTGCGCTGGGCGGACTCGGGACCCTGGCGTTTGAGCCGTTCGGTATGCACCTGCTCATACCGCTGGTGCTGCTGCCCATTTTTCACGTTTGCCTGACGTTGGCGCCACGCGATGCGGGGAAGCATACGTTCTGGTTCGGGTTTGGCCTGTTCCTGAGCGGCACTTACTGGATCTATATCTCGGTCGTGATCTACGGCAATGCGCCGGCGTGGATCGCCTTCTTCCTGATGCTCGGTCTCGTGCTTATCATGTCGGCTTTCCTGGGCATGCTGGGCTGGCTCATCAGCCGTCTGTCGAGCGGTGAGCCCTGGTGGTTGCTGGCGGTTGCTCCGGCAGCCTGGGTATTCATTGAGTGGCTGCGCGGCTGGGCCTTTACCGGCTTTCCGTGGATGGCGCTCGGCTATAGCCAGACCGATTCGATGCTGGCGGGTTGGGCGCCGGTGATCGGCGTCTATGGCGTGTCCGCCTTGATGGTGCTTAGTTCGAGTGCGCTGCTCCTTGCATTGCGGACCCGCGGCGCTCAGCGCGGGATTGCCCTGTCGATCATCCTGCTGCCTTGGATAGCGGGTGCCGCGTTGAAGACGATTGAATGGACCGAGCCTGCAGGAACGCCGATCTCGAGCTCGCTGATCCAGGGGGGCGTTGCGCAAGACAAGAAATGGCTACCCGAACAGCGCGCACCGACGATGAAATTTTACCGTGAAACAACGAGGCAGCTGTCCGAAAGCGCGATTGTCGTCTGGCCCGAAGTGGCGATCCCGTCGGTCACGGATCGCGTCGAAGCCTATATTGATTCGTTATCGGCCATGAGCCGCGACACCGGACAGACCATCATCTTCGGCATCCTCGAGCGGCAGCTCGAACAAACCGGAGAGAGCCGTATTTATAACAGCGTCATCCTGATCGACGGGGACCGGCGACAGGTTTACCGTAAGCGGCATCTCGTGCCGTTCGGCGAGTATTTTCCGGTTCCCGCGCGAGTGCGCGAGTGGCTGCGCATGATGAATCTGCCGTTCAGCGACATTAGCGCCGGTGAAGACGAGCAGCCGTTGCTCGAGGCCGCCAACGGCACCAAACTCTCGGTGGCCATCTGTTACGAGGACGCTTACGGCGCCGAACAGCTGTACGCATTACCGGATGCCGGGCTGCTGATCAACGTCAGCAATGACGCCTGGTTTGGCGACTCCATTGCACCGCATCAACATCTGCAGATCGCGAGGATGCGCTCGCTCGAGGCCGGCCGCCCTGCGATTCGCGCGACGAATACCGGTATCAGCGCATTCATAGGCCACCGGGGCGAGCTTCTCGCAACCGGTCCACAGTTTCAGCCGGTAAAGATGACGATGCCGATCGAGCCGCGCCAGGGGACAACCCCCTATGTTCGTAGCGGCAACCGGCCGATCATCATACTCTGCATGCTGATCCTGGCTGCGTTCTGGCTGCGATCACGCGCTTCTTGATGTAGGCTTGCGGGTCTTCGCAAGCCAGGAAATACAGCAACGAAATGAGTACGCCGTACCATCCCGAAAGCGTTGAGAAAACCGCCCGCGAGTACTGGGAGAATTCGCGCTGTTTCGAGGTTGAGGAAGACCCGGATAAGGACAAGTTCTACTGCCTGACGATGTTCCCGTACCCGAGCGGGAAGCTGCATATGGGGCACGTTCGCGTATTCACGATCAACGACGTGATCGCCCGCTATCAGCGCATGCAGGGCAAGCACGTGCTTAACCCGATGGGGTGGGATGCATTCGGGATGCCTGCGGAAAACGCGGCGATAAAACGGGGTGTTCCGCCGGCGAAATGGACCTATGACAACATCGATGAGATGCGCAGCCAGCTCAAGCGGCTCGGTTACGCTTACGACTGGTCGCGGGAAGTCACGACTTGCCGACCGGAGTACTACCGCTGGGAGCAATGGCTCTTTACGCGGATGTTCGAGAAGGGCCTGGTCTATCGAAAGAATTCGGTCGTCAATTGGGACCCTGTCGATCAGACCGTGCTGGCTAACGAGCAGGTGATCGATGGCCGGGGCTGGCGCTCCGACGCGCTAGTCGAGAGGCGCGAGATCCCGCAATGGTTCATGAAGATCACGGCCTATGCCGACGAGCTGCTCGACGAACTCGAGCGCATGCCGGGTTGGCCCGATTCCGTCAAAACGATGCAGCGCAACTGGATCGGAAGATCCGAAGGCGTGGAGCTCGCCTTCGATGTGCAAGGCGAAGCCGAGCCACTGACCGTCTTCACGACCCGGCCGGACACGCTGTTCGGCGTGACCTACATGGCCGTTGCTGCCGAGCACCCGCTCGCCGCCCGGGCGGCGGCCATCGACCCTGGCATTGCCGCTTTTATCGAAGACTGCAAGAAGACCGATGCGGCTGAAGCGACGCTGGAGACGATGGAAAAGCGGGGCATGCCACTCGGTATATCCGCGATTCACCCGCTCACCGGTCAGGAAGTGCCGCTGTGGGTCGCTAACTTCGTGTTGATGAGTTACGGCACCGGCGCGGTAATGGCAGTGCCGGGTCACGACGAGCGCGACTGGGAATTCGCAAAAAAGCACGATTTGCCGATTGTGCAGGTCATCCGGCCCGCTGACGGCAGCGAAATCGATATCGATGCAGCCGTGTACGTCGAGAAGGGCATTTGCATGAACTCAGGCGAGTATGACGGCCTTGGATTCGATGATGCGTTTAACGCGATCGCCGATCATTTCGAGAGATCGGGCCGCGGCAGACGCACGATCAACTACCGCCTGCGCGACTGGGGCGTGTCGAGACAGCGTTACTGGGGCACGCCAATACCGATCATCTACTGCGACGACTGCGGCGCGGTGCCCGTGCCGGCGGAGCAGTTACCCGTCGTGCTGCCGGAGGACGTCGAATTTACAGGCCATGGTTCGCCGCTGAAGGACATTCCTGAATTCATCAAAGCCGCTTGCCCGAAGTGTGGCGCGGACGCGCGACGGGAGACCGACACGTTTGACACTTTTGTCGAGTCTTCCTGGTATTTCGCGCGCTACGCCTGTCCGGATAACGACACGAGGATGCTGGACGAGCGGGCTGCCTACTGGATGCCCGTCGATCAGTACACGGGTGGCGTCGAGCATGCGATATTGCACTTGCTGTATTCGCGTTTTTTCCAGCGCGTCATGCGCGATGAGGGCCTCACCGACGTGTCGGAACCGTTCACGAACCTTCTTACCCAGGGCATGGTTCTCAAAGACGGCGCGAAGATGTCAAAAAACAAGGGCAACACGGTCGACCCGCAGGAGCTTATCGGGCGGTACGGAGCCGACACGGTGCGCTTGTTCATGATGTTTGCGGCCCCGCCGGAGCAGGCACTCGAATGGTCAGATGCGGGCGTACAGGGCAGCTTTCGATTCCTGAAACGGTTCTGGAGCGCCGTGATCGCGCATACGGAGCAAGGGCCGGTGAGCGACCTCGACCCTGCGGCCATGAACGACGCGCATAAAGCCTTGCGCCGCAAGACGCACCAGACAATCGCCAAAATCAGCGACGATATCGGCAGACGCTATACGTTTAACACGGCAGTTGCTGCGTCGATGGAGCTGCTGAATGCCGTGAATCGGCTCGACGACACCTCCGCTACCGGACGGGCTGTTGTACATGAAGCCCTCGAAGCGGTGGTGTTGATGTTGTCCCCAATCGTGCCGCATGTCTGCCATGCGCTCTGGCAGGAACTCGGACACGAAGACGCATTGATTGACCAGGGCTGGCCCCAGGTCGATGACGATGCGCTAGTCGCCGACTTGATCGAAGTCGTCGTCCAGGTCAACGGCAAACTTCGCGGCCGTTTGTCGGTGCCTGCCGATGCCGACAATGACACGGTCAGCGCACAGGCTCTCGCCGATCCGAACGTGCAGCGATTTGTTGGGGAAGACGCTATTCGCAAGATCATTGTCGTGCCTGGCAGGCTGGTGAATATTGTCGTTTAGACTCGTAATGCTGCTCCCGCTGCTGCTGATTGGAGGCTGCGGCTTTCATATGCAGGGCAAGGTACAGACGCCGAGCGCAATGCAGCGGACGTATATTGCGGCCGAAGACCGCTTCAGCCTTTTCTATCGCGACCTTCGAGCGCAGCTGCAGGCGGCAGATATTACTATCGTTGAGTCTCCGCAAGACGCGACGGCCACGCTGTCGATTCTTGCTGACGAGACAGGTCAGCGGGTCCTGTCCGTGTCGGCACGCAATGTCCCCACCGAATACGAAGTGTATTACTCGGTGGAGTATGCGTTGTCCGCAGGTGAGGAAAGTCTTCTGGCGCCGCAATTTGTCGCGCTGACGCGCGACTATACCTATGACGAGACGCTGGTTCTGGGAAAGATCCGCGAAGAAACGCTGCTGCGTGAGGCTCTCGTCAGGGATCTCGTGCGCCTCGTCCTGAAACAAATTTCTACCCTTTAAGCAGCTGTCCGACTCACCGAAAAACGTCCTTACCGTGGCCGACGTAGCGGTCGAGTCAATCCGGTCGCTTCTCGGAAAATTCGGTCTGTCGCTGGTCGTGCAGGAGCACGGCGAGGAAATCACGGGCAGCTTCTGGGGGGGCAGCGAGGCCGGGATCGTCGGGCGCGCAGTCTACGTCCGGACTGATACACCCGTGCATTCGCTGCTGCACGAGACCTGCCATACGATCTGCATGTCCGGTGAGCGGCGCGATCGGCTTGAGCGGGATGCGGGCGGTGACGACCTCGAGGAGGCGGCAGTCTGCTATCTCCAGATCGTGCTGGCCGGCTTACTCGAGGGCGTCGGTCGTGCCCGGATAATGCGCGACATGGACGCATGGGGGTACAGTTTTCGCCTCGGCGATACCGCATCATGGTTCAGCCGCGATGCTGAGGACGCGCGAGATTGGCTCATTGCGAGGGGCATTCTCGACCGCCAAGGCCTGGTAACGTTCTGCCTGAGATAGCAGGCGTGGCACGGGCAAATTTGCGGCGAGCGTGGGTCGACCACCGTTTTTCGGCCGGTGTATAGTCGGGTATGAGCTGGATTCGCTACCTGCTGTATTTCGTCGCCATTGCCCTCGTCACGTGGATGATGACGCAGCTCGAGATATCCTCACCTGGCAGTCTCAAGCTGCACGTCATTGTCTACGAAGGCGATCGGCTCGGGACCAGCGAATTCTCGCCGATCGAAATTGTCCAGCCGCTGATCCTGGGTATTTGCGGTCTCCTGATGTTATGGGTAGCAAAGCACTGCCCGTCGCAAAGGCCTCTGGCGATCCCGTTTGCCGGACTTGCACTTGCATTTATCATCCGCGAGTGTGATTACTTCCTGGACCGGTACTTTGTCGACAATCTCTGGCAGGTGCTTGTCGGTATAACCGGCGCTTTCGTGATCACCTATACGTATCGACAGCAGCGGCGGCTCAAAATTGCACTGGCTCGACTCTGGCCTTCGCCGGGTCTCGCGCTGTTGTTTGCAGGCGCGGTGATCCTGTTCGCTTTCGTCCACCTGATCGGTCATGAGCCGCTCTGGAGGTCGATACTGGCCGATGACTATCGGCGCGTCATCAAGCTGGCCGTTGAAGAATTCATCGAGTTGCTGGGCTATTTTCTCTGGCTGATCGGCGCGATCGAATATGCCTACCAGGCGCGCGCGATCGCCTACCGTGAACCACAGCCTGCGGCGCAGCGCCGCCGGGACAGGCGGCGCCACGATCAGGAGGGGCCGTACTAGGCAAACGGTTCGTGCAGACCGAGCGGAGACTATTTAGGGAATCGTATGTTCGGGGAAGGCCGATAATTGTCACGGCTGCTTCGCGCGGCGGGCGTGGCGTGGTCACGCCGATAATCCCTCCGACGGCGTCAGCCAGCGGGCCGGGATTTACGCGACCGGCGAGTCTCTTGCTGCGCACCTGGACAATGAAGCGAGCAAGGCACCACCACAGCGTCTTACGCACATTCCGGGTGGGGATCCAGGCGTTACCCAGGCCGGCCAGATACGCAATCTTAGATCCGGGAAGAGCCGGGAGTGGAAGCAGGCCATGACAGTCCGCGAGGTAATCGGAGACTTGCTCAAGATCGCATTCGTGTGTGCGGGCATCTACTTGATTGTGAATTGGGACACCGTCAGTCCAGAGAGCGACGACGTTACGGGCTTTGCGGAAAAGGCCTGTGTCGACGAGATAAATGCCCGATTCGAGCCCTCATCAATTAGAGCCTACGCTGTAAACAAGACCAGTAACGGCTATGCAGTTCGTGTATCGATCAGGTTGCCGCGGGGCACCAGCGCGAAAGTAAACTGCCTGACGAATCCGCACGGCGGTGTAAGAGACATAGTTATCGAAGAGCGATAGCTCACGGCTCGTTCCTGCTCATCACGACGTCTGCGATCAGTGGTCGAAATCTTGCGTTCGAATCCAAGGAACGTCTTCCCGCGGCTTTTCGGGGCGCCAGTCAGTTATGCGGCCCTGGCGTTTCATGAGCATGCGATAAACCGTAGAATACCGGGAACACCTCTCCGGCCGAGTGAAAATGGATACGGGAAAAATACAGGCACAACTGGCGGCCTTTGCGAGGGAGAGAGATTGGGATCAATTTCACAGCCCGAAAAATCTCAGCATGGCCCTGGCAGGAGAAACCGGTGAGTTACTCGAGATCTTCCAGTGGCTGACGCAGGAAGGCTCACAGCGCGCCTCCCTTAGCCAGGAACAGCTGCAATCGGCAACAGACGAATTGGCCGACATCCTGATTTATGCGCTTCGGCTCGCCGATCGGCTGGACATCGACCTCGAATCGGCCATTGCTGAAAAAATCACGAAGAATGCGGCTCGCTACACGATCGAAGCCGCGAGAGGAAATGCCGATAAACGCTGACAAAGCCATAGAGCACGGTCAACTCAGGTATTGCAGAGCAAGGGCCGAAGGAAACGGCGCGCGAACCGATGCTGATCGGTTCAACCGGACTGTTCTGACCAGTGAATAATGTCTGACTCGACCGCATTTACGATCCGGCCGGCCGCAAGATCCGAATGCCGGACAATCGCCGAGCTCTACCGCATCTCGTCCGACGGTGTCGCGGAGTACATTTGGACCAAGATTGCCAAACCCGGCGAGAACATTCTCGATGTCGGTCAGCGGCGGTATGCAGAGGAGGACTCGGTGTTCAGTTACCGAAACTGTTCGATGGTCGACTGGAAGTGGAATACAGCCGGCATGATTATCGCGTTTCCGATGGAAATTGATGATGAGTATGTGGAGAGCGATCCGGTGCTGGTTCCCTACAGCAAACTCGAAGAGCCTGACAGCTATTACATCTGCGGCATGGCGGTATTTCCGGAGTATCGGGGCAGGGGAATCGGAACGCAGTTACTGCAACATGCCGAAAGGCGCTCGCGCGAACACGGCCTGTCCAAACTCAGCCTGATCGTGTTCGAGAAAAACGCCGGCGCCAAACGACTCTATGAGCGCAGTGGATACTCTGAAAAGGCTCACGAACCGGTTGTCCCGCACCCGTTGATCCATTTCGATGGGCGCGCTGTCCTGATGGTCAAGGACCTTGACGGTTAGAGGATGCCGGGTCCGCCCGTGGCGCTTTGCCGGCAACCAGATTGCGTATCATCCGGTAAACGGGACATCAGCTTGAGGTGCGACCGGTTGTTGGCTGATGCGATTGCGAAGGAACTCAACGGCGCAATCTTTGCGACCGTGCCCAACGCGTTAAGATTGCGGGGACAGGCCGCAAACGGTGCGCAGCGAACGTTGCTTGCCGGCATGCACTGCCTCGACGATTCGGGATAAAGCATGAATCGAAGGACTCTACTGAAGCTTCTTGCGGCAGTGTCTCTCGCAGGTTGCAGCGGGCGCGAAAGTGCCGCGAAGGGACTGCGGGTCGTAGTGGCGGGCGCGGGCATCATCGGCGCATCCATTGCGTATCACCTCGCAAAATCAGGCGCGTCCGTTACCGTAATCGACAAACAGGGCCCTGCGACGCATGCGAGTCGGGGCACGTTCGCGTGGATAAACGCTACCTGGGCTAAACAGCCGCGCCACTACCACGCGCTCAACCAGGATGGTTTGGCCAACTGGAAAGTCTTGCAGCAATCATTGCAAATTCCGATTCGATGGAACGGGTCGCTTGAGTGGTTTGATAGCGCTGCAAAACAGGAAAAGCTGGTCGAGCAGATTGCGGAGCAGATCGAGTGGGGGGAGCGCGCTCGCATGTTGAGTGCTGCGGAGCTGCCAGCGCTGGAGCCAAACGTCGAATTCGGCGACGTGCAGCAGGTTGCATTTTCGGAGAATGATGGAGCCGTGGACCCGGTGATGGCAACACGGGCTCTCCTCTCGGCTGCCGAAGCCATGGGTGCAGAAATAAGGTATCCGTGTGCATTGACCGGCGTGTCGCCGGTTTCCGGAAGGGTTTCCGCTGTCGAAACGAGCCTGGGTACGATCAGGACGGATAGGCTTGTGCTCGCCACCGGCGCCGAGCAAGGCGCCGGGATTCAGTTTGCCGGCGTCGATATTCCACAGCGGTCTGCCCCCGGAATAATTGCTTTTTCGGCACCGACACCGCGGCTCCTGAATCGGATCATCGTTGCTCCGGGGATTCACATGCACCAGCGCGGGGATGGTCGACTGGTTTTTGGCGAACAGGATGGCGCCCCGCAGAACGAGGCTCACTCGATGCGACTCACGGCGCGTCCAAACGAATTTCCGACCAGGGTTATCGCCGAGCAACATGCGGAACGAATGCTGGCTGTGGCGAAGCGCTTTGTTCCGGGCATTGCAGGCCTGGGGATCGATGACGTGTTCATTGGTTGGCGCCCGCTGCCACTGGACGGACACCCGGTTCTGGGGGCCTCGCCCGCGCGGCGCGATGTCTACCTGGCGATCATGCACAGTGGGGTATCACTGGCGCCGATCGTCGGACAGCTGGTCGCGCATGAGGTCTCCGAGGGCCTGACAATCGACCGGCTGGATGAGTACCGACCGGACCGCACTTTCGAATTCGTCAGGCGCTACTGACAGTGAGCGATGACAGTTACGATCAGGCCCCACTTTCTGCAGCGCCCATTTCTGGCCGGCACCGTCTCGGGAGGCATCGCCTCGGCGTGCCAGTCGGCATCCATTCGCTTCGGCTGGCATCGATCCATGAGTAAATTCCGCTACACCACCATTACCGCCGTCGTCATTGCAAACATGGTCGGCACGGGCGTCTTTACCAGCCTTGGTTTTCAGCTGCTCGAAATCCGCTCCGGGTTTGTCCTGCTCATGCTGTGGGCTGTCGGTGGGCTCATAGCGCTGTGCGGCGCAATGACGTATGCCGAACTCGGCGCCGCAATGCCCAGGTCGGGCGGCGAGTACAACTTCCTGACGCGCATTTATCATCCGGCCGTTGGATTTGTGTCCGGCTGGGTGTCGGCAACGGTTGGCTTCGCCGGGCCGACCGCGCTGGCAGCCATGACGTTTGCGGCCTACGGGGCGTCGGCTTTTTTCGGTGAGCCGAATCCGTGGCTGCTGAAGATTCTCGCCTGTGCCCTGATTATTGTGCTCACGCTGGTCCACGGCAGCAATCGGCGTAACAGTGGCGGGCTGCAGGTGATTTTCACCGTGCTGAAGGTGGGGGTCATCCTGGCTTTCTGCGCAGGAGCCCTCCTGTTCGCCGACACGATCCAGCCGGTTCGGTTTCTTCCTTCCGAAGGTGACGGCCGGCTGCTTGTCAGCGGCGCGTTTGCAATCTCCCTGATCTATGTCAGCTACGCCTACACGGGCTGGAACGCGGCAACCTATCTCAGTGGCGAACTGGAAAACCCCCAGCGCACCCTGCCCTGGATCCTGATCACCGGAACGCTGGTGGTGATGCTCCTTTACCTGGCCCTGAACTTTGTATTCCTGCGCGTGACGCCCATGCAGGCGATGGCCGGGCAAATCGAGGTTGGTTACATCGCCGCCGACGCTGCCTTCGGCGATGCCGGCGGCCGGTTTGCGGGCCTGGTGCTGAGCCTGCTTTTGATCTCCACGGTCAGCGCCATGACGATTGCGGGGCCCCGAGTCCTGCTCGTCATCGGCGAGGACTTTCCGTCCATGCGGAGACTTGCCAGGACGAACAGCGACGGGGTTCCGGCAACGGCCATACTGTTTCAGTCGTCACTGGCAATACTGTTCATACTGACGTCGAGTTTCGAGTCAGTTCTCGTATTTGCCGGTTTCATACTTGCGCTCAACAGCTTTGTCACCGTGCTGGGCATTTTCGTGTTGCGGCTGAGACAGCCCGATCTGCCGCGCCCCTATCGAACGTTCGCGTACCCGCTTCCGCCCCTGATTTACCTGGCGCT